>CAYWVO010000001.1:0-275813 GCA_964461835.1 uncultured Ignavibacteria bacterium
TAAGTCAGGAGGGAAACACCAATCCCTTTTTACAGGAAAAAATGGACTTGACCAGCGTTGATTCATTTCACTTAATATATCCCCCCGGGTACCCCGGGGCTTGTCGAAGATCCCGGAATCGGGGCCCTGGGATTAGATTCCGCACAGCATCCGGCATAATCCCATCTCCTCTCAACCCCTGCGTGCAAACTGGTGCAACTCCCGCCTCACCGGGTAGGGTGAGGCAAATGATGCAAGCGCGCGCAAAAAAACATCGTTCGCCGGATCCACCGCTCACGCGGACAGCACCATGGTGCTTGTTTTATCCGGCCCTGCGAAACCGCAGGCCGCACACAGCAGATGGTCCGGATCATCAGTTTTTGATCGCGATCAGCCCCCCGGGCTGACGCATTTGGTGGGTGCTAACCATCCACCCTAGAATTGTATCACCCCGCCCCAAAATGGATCCCGGATCAAGTCCGGGATGACCGGGCGGGCTACTGTGGCCGGTGTAGGTCCTCCTGCACCGGCCTAGTATTCGGGTGGCCCATAGCTCTGGGGCTTGTTGAAAAAGCCAGATCCACGTGATTTGGAGTAGGTCGGCGTTCCGACCGGAGCGTCAGCTCACGGAGAAACCCGACACCATCCTGTTGAAACTTTCCCCTCCTCACCCCAAAAATGGATTCCGGCTCAAGGCCGGAATGACGGGGTGGAACGGGCAGGCTAAAGGCCTGCCGCGCACACCAGTGAACACCCGGCAAAATCCCATCGCTCCTGGAAACCCTGATCTCCGGGTGCGCGTCGCGCTCCCTCAGATCAGGGCCACGCACGTTCAATCGTCAGGTTTAATCCGCAGACAATTCCCGGCTTAGTTCGGCGATAGTCTGTTCCACCGGAAGGCCTTTGCCGGCAATCAGCTTGCCCAGGGTGCCCCAGTAAGGTTCGCCGCAGGTGATGCAGACGATCCCCTTGCGCATCAGCAGGCCGACAGCCTCCGGAATTCGTTCGACTAAATCCTCAACCTGCTCGTCGGCGGTGATTGGGTCGGTTTGTGCCATGGTAAGTATCCCCCCGATTCAAAGGACTTGTTAAAAGACCTGGTTACATGTCTTTCGTAGGTCGAAACCCTTGAATCAATCCCATTCCGCGATAGCGGGAGGGGATTGACGCGGTTTCGACACCATTTATTGTTAATCGCATTTCCGGCAACGCCGGTTGGCCCGCCCTTTCTGCTTCGCGATTGGGCGAAGCGTGCTTCATGGCTTCGCAGAACATGATCAGGTGGGTTGCCTTTTTTACTTTTTCAACCCCAAACGCGTCCGCCAAAAGCGCACTAAGTTTGAGGTTGCCACCCGACGCTGGCGTACGAGGATCTGCCAAACTTTTGATGGTGCGTGCGAAGCACACACCCTACACTGCAATTCTATGGCTCGGGCCCCGTCGGCGGGGCCGCGCACACTACGCATCCCAGAAAATGATTTGATTCTCCCCCATCTCAGCCATACAATCAGACGACAGGTTGCGCATGATGTTGGTTGAGGATAAAGTATACGCAATCACCGAGATCACCCGCGAGATCAAAGAATCGCTGGAGGACAATTTCTCTGGCTTGTGGGTCGAGGGTGAGATCTCGAATTTCACCAGGGCGCGATCGGGACATCTCTATTACTCCCTAAAAGATGCGAAGGCCAGCCTGCGGTGTGTGATGTGGCGGAATACCGCCGCGCGGTTGAAATTCGAACCGGAGGACGGGATGAAAGTGCGGGCCTTCGGGGATATCACGGTCTACGAGCCACAGGGCGCCTACCAACTTCGTACTCAGCAGCTCCTCCCCCTCGGGATCGGTGAACTGGAGATTGCCTTTCAGCAGCTGAAAGAGAAGCTGTACGCGGAAGGATTATTTGATCCTGAACATAAGCAGGAACTCCCCGAGATACCGCAGACTGTGGCGGTAATCACCTCCCCCACCGGCGCGGCGGTGCGGGATATCATTGTCCGTCTGCGGCGGCGCTGGCCGCCGGTCCGGATTGTAGTTCTCCCCACGCTGGTGCAGGGTTCCACTGCCGGGGAACAAATCGCGCAGGCGATTGACGATTGCAACCAGTGGGGCGAAGCGGACGTGATAATTGTCGGCCGCGGCGGCGGATCACTGGAAGATTTGTGGGCATTCAATGAAGAGGTCGTGGCCCGGGCCATTTTCGCCTCCCGCATTCCGATTGTCTCAGCGGTTGGTCATGAGGTTGATTTCACAATCAGCGATTTTGTCGCCGATGTGCGGGCACCGACTCCCACGGCGGCAGCGGAAATTATCGTCCCCGATGCGGAGGAATATCGCCGACGACTGGCCAATATGGTGCAATCACTGGTCTTTCGCGTGCGCAGCCAGGCCCAGCGTTATCGGGAAATAATTGTTGGCTTTGGCAGCCGGTACGGTATCCGCCGGGTACGGGATTTGATTTACCAGCACGGGCAATTACTGGACGATTTGACCCAGAATTTATCCACCGCCGCCCAACTGGTGTTGGAACGCAGGCGGAATACCTTAAACCAGCTACACCGCACCCTGATGGCGGTCTCTCCACAAGCGGTATTGAACCGGGGGTATTCGATCACGCGCACCTTGCCAGATCGGTCGATCATTCGCAATATTGCCCAGGTTGCGCCTGGGACAACCCTGGAGACCGTTGTTGCGCGTGGCACAATCATTTCGGATGTTACCGCTACGGAGGAGAGGCCGGCGGATGATGAGTCTCACTCCGGCAGCAGGTAAAAGGGACGCTGTATGCCCGAAGAAAAAACACCGCCATTCGCTGAGGCGATTGAGCGGTTAGAGGAAATCGTTCAGCGACTCGAGGAAGAGGAAGTCCCCCTTGAAGAAGCGGCGACATTGTTTGAAGAGGGAATTAAGCTGGCGAAGGTGTGTTCCACCAAACTCACGGCAGTGGAAAAGCGAATTGAACTGTTAATGAAGGACGCGGACGAAACATTCCGCACGGTACCTTTTGATGAGCCGGACAACGACTGAGGCTGAACTTTCGCAACTGGGCACGTTCCTGGAAGAGTGCCGCACGGCAGTCAATCGGGAGCTCGAAACTCGCCTGGGTGAGGACGATCAGCCCGAGCGGCTGCTCCAGGCGATGAAGTATGCGGTCATGGCCGGGGGCAAGCGGCTGCGCCCCAGTTTGGTAATCCTCGGCTGTGAAGCCGCGGGCGGTGCGCGCGCCAAGGCAATTCCGGCGGCGGCCGCGATTGAGTGTATCCACACCTATTCATTAATTCATGACGATCTCCCCTGTATGGATGATGATGATTACCGGCGGGGACGACCCACGGTACATCGACAGTTTGACGAAGCAACTGCAGTGCTGGCGGGTGATGCTTTGCACGCGCTGGCCTTTGAGATTCTGAGCGAATGCGGCGATATCGAAATTATCCGCGAAGTTGCCAGGGCCATTGGCACCGAGGGTATCCTCGGTGGTCAAATGGATGATCTACTGGCCGAGGGCAGCGCACCCACCGAAAAGACCGTCAGTTCAATCCACTTACGCAAGACCGCCGTTTTGATCACCGCCAGTGTTCGGATTGGCGGACTACTCGGTCAGGCCTCCCCGGAGACGATGCAGCAATTGACCGCGTATGGCCGGGATATTGGACTGGCGTTTCAGATTATCGATGATATTCTTGATGAAATCGGCACGACCGAGGAACTTGGTAAGCCGGTGGGTTCTGACCGGGAGCACCAGAAGGCGACTTATCCCGCTGCCGTAGGGATGGAACAAGCTCGGGCGCGCGCTGAGGAACTCACTGAATCGACCAAGACCGCAATCTACGGGATCCCGCATCATGAATCGTTATTTGTGGCCCTGGCCGATTATTTGATCCTGCGCACTCGCTGAAACCGTTGAGGAGGCACGAACTACGTGAATAGATTCGGTATCATCGCCAACCGCCGTCGCCCCGATGCGGCTGAAACTATCGAGCGCATCCACCGCTGGGCGAACGATCATGGTTGGACGGTGACGCTGGAAGAGGGCCTGGCCACCGACCCGAACTCCGGCGCAATTACGATCCCTGCCGAAAAGCTCCGCGACACGGTGGATCTAGTGATCGCTCTCGGCGGAGACGGCACCATGCTCTCCGCCACACGCTCCGCCGCGCCACTGACAATTCCGGTCCTCGGCATTAACCTCGGTTCGCTGGGATTCCTCACCGAGCTAACCCCGGCCGACCTCGATCGCACACTGGACCGCATTAGCCAGGGCGATTATGTAATTGAAACGCGAATGCTGCTCGATTCGCAGGTCAGTGGAGATTGCGGGGTGCCGCCGATAGCCCTAAATGATGTAGTCATTGACAAAGGAGGGGTCGCGCGCCTCATCCATCTTGATCTCTACGTGAATGATGAATTTATCTCTTCCTATTCTGCCGACGGGTTGATTGTCGCCACTCCTACCGGTTCCACGGCGTATGCGCTGGCCAGTGGCGGACCGATCATCCACCCACGGATCAAAGCGATTATTGTGGCGCCAATAGCGCCTCATACGCTGGCGCAGCGTCCAATGGTGTTCTCTGAAGATGATTCCCTGCGTATTGTCGTTGCATCTCCGCGGCGGGAAGCCTCATTGACCATTGACGGTCAGGTCGCCTGCTCGTTGCATAATAACGATTCAGTCACGATCGCCAAGAGTGGCATCGAAGGCCGCTTTATTCGGTTCCCCGAGAATTCCTTTTACCGCGTCCTGCGGGACAAGTTGAACTGGGGTTTCAAGCCGGCTGCGAACAGCCGGCGTCGGCAAAGTCCATGACCGGAAGCGGATCCTTCCGGCACTCCATGGCTATAATCCCATAATTCCGGAATCGTATTTCCCCGCCCGGCGGGTACTCCATGACGAGGCCGGCGGGGTTGTGCCGGTTGTTTTTCCGCGGCAACTACTTACCATCCAGGGCGGGGGCAGTCATAATCTGTAATTTGTAGGTCATTCCGGTAGGGGAATTGCATTGGCCTATACGACAATTAGTTGTGGGGAAAGGTTAAAGTAACGCTAAAAATACGTTCCTCCTCTCTGTAACAGGTGGTTTCCAGGCAAGCGGGAGAATCTGCGATGGTTCTCCCGCGTCTTTTTGTCGCCTCAATGTCGATTGCCGCGCTTTTTCTACTCTGGGGAAGGGATGGCTTCACGGACTGCCCGGCGCAGTTCCCACAAGTCGTAGGGTTTCTGGAGGAAGCCGACCGCCCCGTCACTAAGCAGCTTTTCCGCGGCCGCGCCCAGGGTTTGACCGGAGGATAGCAGGACTTTCATATCCGGTTGTTCGTTGATAATCTCATCATACATATCCGTGCCGCTTTTGCCCGGCAGTTCGAGGTCGAGAATGACGAGGTCGATTTTGTCCCCGTATTGCCGGACTTTATTCATTGCCTCTTCGGAATCGTTCGCCGATTGGACAATATGTCCCTCCCGGCTGAGAATTCGCCCCACGATTTGCCGGAGGTCGGTTTCGTCATCCACGATGAGAATGTGGTGGCCTTCAGCTCGCAGTTGTTCGGCCGGCGTCTCCGGCGCGGATTGTGGTTTCTCGGAGGCCGCACGCGGCAGATCAACTCTGAAAATCGTGCCGCCTTCGGGATTATCCAAAACGTCGATAGTACCGCCATGGTTCTTAATTGCCCCATAGACGACCGCCAGCCCGAGACCGATGCCGACTCCCCGCTCTTTGGTGGTGAAGAACGGCTCGAAGATCCGGTCTCTTAGTTCCGGCGGTACCCCGCTCCCGGTGTCGGCAATGAGGATGACCACCGACTGTATCCCCTCATGCTCCTCCGGTTTCGTGGAAATAGTGAGGGTTCCGCCATCTTTCATGGCGTCCCGAGCATTTAAACAGAGGTTGCTCAGCGCCTGCCAGAGTTGACTGCGGTCACCGATGACCGGTAGAGGCTCCGGATACAAATCTAATTTCACGTTGATGGATTTTGGCATGGTTGACGAGATAAAGCGTACCGCTTCGCGGATGACCTCATGCACATCAATCTCCGTCTTGGCGCCGCCGCCTTTCCGACCCGCCATCAACAATTGAGAAATTAGATCCTTAGCCCGGCGGGATGTTTGCAGGATTTCACCCAGCGAGCGAAACCGGGGATCGTCCGGTTCAGTCTGCGAAAAGACGTCCGACGTTCCGGCCATGATTCCGGTCAAGAGGTTATTAAAATCATGCGCAATGCCGCCGACCAGGGTGGTCAGCGCCTCCATTTTTTGGGAGCGCACCAGGCGTTTTCGCAACGCGTCTCGTTCCGATTCGGCTTCCTTGCGTTCGGTGATATCTACCACGTGCCCCAGAAACGCTTTCCGGCCCTGGTATTCCATTGAGGTGACCGTCATCTCCAGCCAGATCGTTTCTCCGCTGCTGTTAACGATCCGGAATTCATAGTGCGAGGGTAAATTCTTCTCGCCACGTTGCCGGCGAATCGCCCGATCACGGATCATTTCGCGATCATCGGGATGCACGACGCTCCACACGGGTTGACCGATGATATGGTTCCGATGCAGTCCCAATAACTCCTCCAGGCGTGCGTTGCAATACACGAAGCAATCATCACGGTAAATAAAAATTCCGGTCAAGGCGTTCTCGGTGACTGACCGGTAATTTTCCTCGGATTCGCGCAGCCGCTGTTCGATACGGACCTGATCGGTGACATCGATTCCCACCGAGACAATCCGTTCAATCGCGCCGTTTGCTGCGTGCAGGTAGCTGTTGTGCCAGGAGATGAGCCGTTCATCACCGTTTTTGGTCAACCAGGGATGGGTGGAACGCATCCTCCCGGCCCGGCCCTCGCGCAGGTCGGCAAAAATCCGGCGGAAGCGATTGACAAACCGCTGCGGGATCAGCATCTCCCACAGTGGTCGGCCAATCACCTCGGAAGCTTCCCAGCCGGTCACGCGTTCACACTGAGGATTGAACAGTGTAATCGTGCCATCCGGTTCCGTACAACAGATGAGCGCGTCGGCAGTCTGGATGATCTCCAGTGCCAGCGCGGCATCGCCATGGGGTAAATCCTGCGTAATCCGGTGTTCGCGAGAATTCATTATCACACATCCAAATGCCTGCCAAAGCAGGCTAATTCCAGTACCCCAACATATAATACCGGCCCCGATTGATCCATATCTTTATACCCAGATTCATGCACGGCATCCAGAGTGTCTATCTATTAATTCGACCAAGTTACGCAAAAAGGCATAAAAAAAAGCCCGGAACTCCCGGGCTGAGTCCAAGGCAATTCCTTTTTGGCTTAGCCAGTATCACCGACCTCTTCCATCCGGATTTTGCCGGTCCCACCGATGACGGAAATCTGGTACATCTGAGACGTTTCCTCTGTAACCAATGATATGTGACCGGAGGTAGAAGCAGAGCCATCACTGGCAAAGACAATAACATCGTCTGTGATGGTCATATAGCTCAGATTGATTTCCGGGGGCAATTGTATGGTTCGGACGGCCGGATCGCCGACGTCATAAGTATTTGTACCGAGTGAGACCGAGTCGCGGAACACGACATACTCTCCGTCATAATGATCGAAGTAAATTCCGACGGGGTTTTTATCAGCGATCGCTGCTGAGCGGGCAAGGCGCAGCTGCGACACGATTTTCTTGACTTCCGATTTGGTTTTGAGCCGAGGGATATAATCTAGATACCGAGGGGCCGCCATTGCTGCCAAAATGCCGATCATAACCACCACGATCGTCAGTTCCATGAGTGTGAGGCCGCGCGTATTTTTGATCTGGTGCATATTCAACTCCTTTGGCCACAACGCCTGATTTCCCGCGTTGATGACATCGTTCAATATCCATCATGCAAGAATGCTGCCTGTTAATGCAGCACCTCCATGCCGTCAGATAACCCGTTGTCTGTCATCGTGTTGCGGGTGGTCTACTCGCGCCGTGCCTTTGCCGGATTGGATACCACCGGGTGTTTCCCGCAGGCAGGAGCAAGCACCTATGGGATTATTCCCACACTACGGGGCGTGTTGAAAGAGGATAATGTCGAAACCCCGTTCCGTCTTCGCTGTCGGGGACTCGGGACTCAAGGGTTTCGCCCTACTTCAAATCCCGTAATTCCATAGGGTGCGTGGTTTCCACGCACCCTTTGGCGGATATGGTGAATGTCTGCCGGATTCAAGCAATGGTGCGTGCGAAGCACACACCCTACGGTTTACATCCGATCATTCTCTCTCCCTTGCTGCGCTAGGGAAAATGGACCCCGGCCTGCGCCGGGGTGACACGGGGGATGGGGCTGCTAATTGCCAGTCAACGGGCAGGTTAAAGATCTGCCACGCACCGTTTGGGCTGCCGCGCGAGGTACCGGTGAGCCGGTTTGGTTCAGGCCCAGCCGTGCCTAATAACGTCTCGCGTGTGGTATGAAATAACCACCCGTGCTCCTGCGCGAAAGATGGCGGTTAGGTTTTCCTGCACCAACACGCGTTCTTCGGCAAATCCGGTCTGTACCAGCAGCTTGGCGGCCGCGTACTCGCCGGAGACATTGTAGGCAGCAATCGGGAGGGATGTCTGTTCGGCGAAATCTGCGATGATATCCAAGTAGGGCAATGCCGGCTTCACCATGACCCAATCGGCGTGTTCCAGCTCATCGGTTTCCAGCTCAATGTGGGCTTCCAGTCGATTGCGGCAATCCATCTGGTAGCTGCGGCGATCCCCGAATTGTGGCGCGGAGCCTGCTGCCTCACGGAAGGGACCGTAGTAGGCGGAGGCGTACTTGGCAGTATACGCCAGAATGCCGACATCAATATGGCCGGCTCGATCCAGGGTCTCCCGAAGATAGCCGACGCGGCCGTCCATCATATCTGAGGGGGCCACCCAGTCAACGCCGGCGTCCGCTAACGCGACCGCCATTCGACCCAATATTGGCAGCGTCTGGTCATTGTCGATGGCCCCGTCAAGAACCAATCCACAATGGCCATGATCGGTATAAGCACACAGGCACACGTCCGCGAAGATCAGGATATCGTCACCGTAGCGCTCCTTAAGCTTTTGGGTGGCAATGATGACTGGATTGTTATCAGCGTATGCCCAGTCCGCCGTATCGTTCTTGTGGTCTGTCACCCCAAACAGCATAATGCGCTGCAGCCCCATTTTCATATCATCTTCAATATCGGCAAGGAACTCTTCCACCCCGGTCCGATAAATCCCCGGCATGCCGGGAATTTGGATGCGCGAATCCGAGTCCGAAACAAAATAGGGTTGAATGAGGGAGTCAGCGTTCCAGTGGGTTTCGGCAACCATATCCCGTACCAGAGCGCTGGCGCGGTTACGTCTGGGACGTCTTCGTATCGATGACATGTAATACCTCCATAATTCCGGCACTGTCAGGAGCATACGACTGGAAAACCGGGACGATTCCTCGTTCGGCCGCATACGCCGCTGTCGACGGCCCGATGGCAACCACTCGACATCCCGGCGGAACATCCGCCTGTTCCAAAAAATAGCGGACATTTTTGGGGCTGGTGAACACAATTGAATCGAGGTCTTCCGGAATCACGCTGTTGGGTGAAAGTGGCCGTGGAATTGTGCGATAGACAACCAGCGTTTCAACATGATAGCCGGCGTCACGAAGCAAACGTTCCGCGTTTTCGTGTCGCTCCTGCGCCACCGGCATGAGAATCCGGTTTGTATCCGGTGGATATGCTCCTCTGAATTCCTCGGCCATTGTTTGTCCGGTACTTATTGCGGGGATAAAATCGGGTTGTCGGCCAAACTCGCGTTCCAGAGAATGAGCTGTGCCCGACCCGATGACACCGAATTTGATGGTATCGGGCACGTCAGCCTTAAATCGGTTAACAAGCGCCCGAAACGCCTTCACGCCGTTGCTGGAAGTGAACAATATCCAGGAGAACTCTGCAAGCCGAGAGATAAGTTCCTGTTGAGAATCCGGATCACCGGCGGGAGCTACCTGCATAACCGGTATCGGAATGAGTGTCCCGCCTCGCTGCTCAACACGCTGCTGAAGTTCGGGCACGCTCGATTTCTCACGAGTAATTGCAACCCTTTTGCCGGCCAGGAATTTTCTATTGAATTTCCGGGTCAGGCTGCGGGCAATCCCAGGTATCGCAGGCTGAAGATCAGTGACAACGAGAATCATCCGGCGAGATGCCTCCCAACTATCCCCGTCTTGATGGCCGAGAAAGGCACAAACCCGAAATTTGTCACCAACGGGTTCAATGTGCACGCCTAACGGCACGGAACATCCTCCCCCAATTTGGCGCAGCAGGGACCGTTCAGCCTCGACCAGTCGCTGGATATCAGGAGCATTTACCGTCTTCAAGACCTCGTTGATTTCCCGATCTTCACTGCGGCACTCAACTGCGAGGGCCCCCTGGGCCGGTGCCGGGAGGAGGAGCGTCTCCGGTAAGTCGTAGCGATAAATATCGTCCAGATTCAGCCCAAGCCGGTCAATCCCGGCTGCGGCCAGCATGATGGCATCATACTTCCCGGCTCTCAGTTTTTTCAGGCGCGTGGGCAGGTTGCCACGTAAATCTTTGATCGTTAAATCCGGCCGATGGAAACGCAGTTGCGCTTCACGACGAAGCGAGGAGGTACCGACTACGGCACCTTGCTTCAGGTGGCATACGGCACTTAAATCAAGGGCGTTCGGACGGATCAGTAACGTTTCGTGGGAAACGTTACGTTCGGGAACTGCGGCGACGTGTAATCCGTCCGGTTGGGTGGTTTCCAAGTCCTTATAGGAATGCACCGCCAGATCGATTTCTTCATGCAGTAGCGCACGTTCGATCTCCCGGGTGAACACGCCTTGACTGGGGATCTCGGCTAAGGGTAAGGATTTCTCGCGATCGCCGGTTGTCTCCACAACAATGACTCTGGTATCGGTGATCCCGGCACCGGCGAGCAGCCGGCGAACAGTCTCGGTCTGCGCCAGCGCCAATTTGCTGCCGCGCGTTCCCAGGCGAATCTGTCGACCCCGGTCAATCATGTGTACGTTCTCATCTTAGGATACCGCTACGGATCATCATCTGACCATGGAGACAATATAGAGAGGATTGTGAAGAAGATACACGGATAAAGTGTCTCGGAATCTGGAATCGCGGCCCGTCACCAATGGATTAGTGTGTCGATTCGCCCTGTGCCCGTTGGCGCTGAAAACACACCCACTCACCACCCGCTTCAAGGGATTGACGGTCCCGGTAGATTTCAAAAACCTCATCGGTACGGGTGCGCAGGCGGTAATAGCGTCGATGGCGGCGTGATTTCCAATCTCGTTGTTGCGCACCGGCGGAAAATCCCCAATCAAACCAGTCGAGCACGACCTCATCGATATCGTAACTATGGCCCCGCCACCGAAACGACACCGGTTCAGCCACATCACCAGCGGTCTCGACTTCGATGGCCTCTCCGATATATTCCCATACCGGGCGCATATGTTCGGGTTCATAGCGCATAAGCCCAATGTGGCACGATGACGGAAAAAATGCACCAAAAAATTAACCCGGCTCAAACTATTTTGAGCCGGGCGTCCTGGTGTTGTGGAAGTCATCATGCTTGACATGACAACCCACATGTATAAGTTAACGAAAACTGACGTTCCGTCAATGGCTTAATGGAATTATTTTAAGTAACACGTTACCATTACAGCGGTTGGTAAGAACCGGCATAACAGAGAAATGAACTCATTACTTAAAGATTTACTCTCAATATTCAGCCAAAAAACCCGGGCATCAGTTACGGGTGCCCGGCTTTTCACATGCCATTGAAATCTCCTTAAAACAATGTGGCCAGGGTGGAATCGAGTTGCTCCTGACGAAGTGCCGATCCGGCGGCAACCATTTCGCCAGTCTGATCGATCAGGAACGGCGAAGGAATACTGTACACCCGAAATGACTTCACAATCTCAGAATCCCAGTGTTCCTGGTCATAGATGTGCCGCCAGTCCATGCCGTGCTCCTCAATCCAGGCATCATAATCTTCGGGGGTTGTCTGTTCCGGATAGTCCAGGCTGACAGATAAAATTTCAAGACCCTCATCATGGTATTTTTCATAGGCCTTTTTCAAATAGGGCAGTTCTCCCCGGCAGGGTCCGCACCAGGTAGCCCAGAAATCAACCAGGACGGGTTTACCTTTGTATTCAGCCAGCGATACTGGTCTTCCCTGCCGATCAGTGCCTTCCAGCGGGATTGGCCACACTGCCTTGACCAGCCGATCATGGAAATTCATTGCAGCAACTTTCATTGCTGCCTCATTATCACTGCGATCTTCGACAAACTCTTGAATTCGAGGTTTAAGTGCCTGCTCAGTGGTCAAGGTATCTTCACAGGCAAAGTAGACTTCCCAGGCTTCGGCCATTCCGGCCCACTCACTGGTTTCCGGAATTCGCGCCAAATACTCTTTCGCATCCACCGTGGCCGATTCCCAGGAAGAATCTTCACACGAAAAGGGGCGATTCTGACAGAATGAGGCCAGTGCCGCTCGATAATTGGCCTCCGCAGCGAGTTCGGGAGCGGGCTCATTGGCCAGGAAATGTTGTACTTCAGTCGTGACACCCTCTGCCAGGGCACCCCAGGAATCATACAGGGATTTGAAGCGTGTCAAGGCCCGGATGCGTTCGATGTTTTCACCCATATAGTCCTCCGGACGCTCCGCCGGCGGCAAGGCTTTTATACCGGCGATGCGCTGAGCTTCCAGAGTCATCCGCGCGGCGTCGTATTCCCAGTCCATCCAGATACGGCGCTGCTGTCCCAGCAATCTCCGTTGATTTTCGTAAAAGGTATTCAGCTCCTCTGCGGTGTTGACCCCCTCGGGCGCAGAGACGTTCGTCGGTAGCCCCTGTGCGAACGCTTCTTCCTGAGCGACTCGAATGGAATCGGCTCGCAACGCCAGCGTCTCGAAGCGCGGATCCTCGCGCAATGCCTCCATATCGGGATCGACCCGCATATGCGCTGCGTTGCACCAACCGTGGTCGACCGCCCTAGTCAGCCATTCGAAAGCCAGCTCAAGTTGTTCGGTCCGGCCATACGCACACGCCGTATTATAATAACCCCAAGGACCATTCGGGATTAATTCAATCTGCCGCTCAAACACAGCAACGGCCGCGTCGGTGTCCCCCTCTTCAAGTAGCTGGTAGGCGGAATCTCCGAGCGCGCCATACTGTACGATGGTGAGTGAATCATACATGGTGGGGAGATCATACGTCGCCTCTGCCCGCTGGGCAGCCTTCTGTTGGGAACAACCAAAGCCGACAATAGCCAACGCCAGCACGCCGAGAATCGCTACTGCTTTCCTCATCCGTCCTCCTCAATTTTATTTTGCATCACCACATTGTAAGTCAGTACCATACCGTTTTTACTACGAGAAGAAACAGTAAAGTGCTAGGAATTAGCTCTTTAAACGGTTTTCCGGCGAAACCGTATCCTGATGGGTACCCCGGAAAATCCAAAGCGTTCCCGCAGCCGGTTGACCAGGAATCGTTGATACGGTTCGCGGATCAACTGCGGGTAGTTGCAGAAGAACACAAACGTGGGTGGTGGATTCTCCGCCTGGGCAACATACTTGATTTTGATATATTTCCCTTTGACCGCGGGCGGGGGATGCTGCCGAATATCCATTAAAATCGTTTCAGTCAACTCCTGTGTGCGGATCCATTTACGGCGTTCTGCAGCGACGGTCAGGATCAGTTCCAGGGTTTTCTGAACCCGCTGTCCGGTGAGCGATGAGATAAAGTGCAGTGGCACGTACGCGAAGGTTTTGACCTTCTTTTCCAGGTGATGTATATACCCCCCTGCGGTATGTTCGTCCTTCTCCAGCAAGTCCCACTTGTTGACAACAAAGAGCAGGCCTTTTCCCGCTTCGGCGGCATATTCGGCGATTTTAAAATCCTGGGCGGCCGGCGGCAGAGTTGCATCGAACAGCAGACACACGACTTCAGCGCGGTGAATCGATTTCGCCGTGCGCAAGGCGGTATAAAATTCGAGATTTTCGCGGATTTTCGCTTTACGTCGCAAGCCGGCTGTATCAATGAAGACGAGTGTCTTGCCGAATGCTTTGAACCGCGAATCGACTGAATCTCGGGTGGTTCCGGGGATTTCTGACACAATATGCCGCTCGCTTTTCAACAGCCGATTCACGAATGAGGATTTGCCGACATTGGGCCGACCGACCACGGCGACGGCGATTTCATCTTCCTTAATTTCTTCTCCTGACGGCAAATCCGTGACCACCCAATCGAGGAGGTCACCGACATTACGTCCATTGATCGCCGAGATTGGCAGCACTACACCCAAGCCCAGATTCGCGAATTCCGCCGCGTCCAGTTCATCGGCGTCTTTGTCGGCTTTGTTCACCACCAGACAGACGGGCCGAGTGGTTCGATGCAGTCGATTTGCCAGATCTTCATCGACCGGTTGTACCCCACTTTTGCAGTCCACCATAAAGATGATTTTGTCTGCTTCATTGATGGCTAATTCAGATTGCGCGGTAATTCGGCGTTGCAGGTCGTCATCACTTTGCGGAATCAACCCGCCTGTATCAACCAACAGAAAATTGCGACCACCCCAGTCGGCAACTGCGTAGTTGCGGTCGCGGGTCACGCCGGGGGCTGGGTCTGTCACCGCGAGACGGCGGCGTAGAATGCGATTGAATAAAGTCGACTTCCCGACGTTCGGTCGGCCAATTATCGCTACCGTGGGCAATCTCATAAATCTTCGAGCCTCCTGCGGGGTTAATATACGTTACAATGGTGATAAGGTGGATGGGAAATTGCCGGAAAGATGAAGGGCCAAACGGGATTATTATCAACGAGACACCGCCTTTCGGACGTTTATGATTCAAACTGATGGTTTATCAACCGAAATCGGGGAAGTCACTTGGATGAACATCGATGTATCAAGTCGGAACCATTCCCACATCTCGTCATATTCTCGCACTATTGCTGATTTGTTTGGTGGTTGTTACGATTTCTGGCTGCCAGTCATCGTCAGAACCGAAGGATCGGACCATGCAGGAGCATACTTCCGCTATCAATGGTGATACGATCAAAAATCGCCTACAATACGCCCAAAGTCCTTACTTACTCCAGCATGCCGATAATCCGGTTGACTGGTATGAGTGGGGTGACGAAGCGTTCGCCGCGGCACGCCGGGAGGACAAACCGATTTTCCTCTCCATCGGATATTCGACCTGTCACTGGTGCCATGTGATGGAACATGAGTCATTTGAGGATGATGAGGTTGCCGCGTTGATGAACAACGCGTTCATCAGCATCAAAGTCGATCGGGAAGAACGGCCGGATATCGACAATATTTACATGACTGCCTGCCAGGTAATGCAGCAACGTGGGGGGTGGCCGTTGACCATTATCATGACACCGGAAAAGAAGCCGTTTTTCGCCGGGACTTACATTCCCAAAGAATCTCGGTATGGGCGGTTAGGGATGATGGACTTGATTCCGCGGATCACCGAAACCTGGCAAGAAAACCGGGAGAAGATTTATGCGGCCGCGGAGGAAGTTACCAATGTAATCGGCCGGGCCTCAGCTACAGTCCCCGGAGAGGAACTGACCAAGCAGACCCTGGAAACAGCCTACCAGCAATTAGCCGGACAATTTGACCGAGTCCACGGTGGATTCGGGACCGGGATGAAATTCCCGATGCCCCATAACTTGATGTTTCTGTTGCGCTATGCCGACCGCACTGACGGCCCCCGGGCCTTAGAAATGGTGGAAACGACATTGCAGGCGATGCGGACTGGTGGGATATACGATCACATCGGGTACGGTTTTCATCGTTATGCGACCGATGCGGTGTGGCTACTGCCTCACTTCGAGAAGATGTTGTATGACCAGGCATTGCTGATTATGGCCTACACCGAGGCATACCTTGCAACGGGACACGAGGAATACGCCCAGACCGCGCGGGAAGTTATCTCCTATGTTTTGCGGGATATGACATCCTCCGAGGGTGGATTTTATTCAGCGGAGGATGCTGATTCGGAGGGTGTCGAGGGGAAATTTTACGTATGGAAAACCGCCGAGATTCGCGACGTTTTGGGCGAGGAACTAGCGGACCTCTTCATCGATGTTTACAACTTGCGGGATGAAGGGAACTTCCGCGAAGAGGCCACCGGCGAACGAACCGGGGCCAATATTCCTCACCTGACGAAAAGCTGGGAGGATTTGGCCGCGCAACATAACCGTCCCGTCGCGGAACTACGGACTGACCTTGAGACGGCGCGACAAAAGCTGTTTACAATTCGCGAGCAACGCGTTCATCCTTACAAAGATGACAAAATCCTTACCAATTGGAATGGATTGATGATTGCCGCGCTGGCCAAGGCGGGACAGGCATTCGCTGAGGAGAAGTATATCAGCGCTGCCCGGCAGGCGGAGAAATTTATTACCGAAGAGCTGCGCGACCAGAACGGCAATCTGTTGCATCGGTACCGCAACGGATCCGCCGGCATTCAAGGGAATTGCGATGACTATGCGTTCTTTGTCTGGGGACTGATCGACTTGTATGAGGCGACGTTCGATCTTCAGTATCTGCGGCGGGCGGTGGAGCTTACCAGGCAAATGATGGAGCACTTCTGGGATGCCGACGATGGGGGGTTCTACCTGGCCGCGGAGAGTCAAGACGATTTGATCGTGCGCCAGAAGGAAATATACGATGGCGCGGTGCCGTCGGGAAATTCGGTAGCCGCATCAAATATGATTCGGCTGGCCCGCTTGACCGGTGAAACCCGATGGGAAGATCACGCCGCTCAACTGATGCAGGCGTTTTCGGGTCAAGTTGCCCAAGGTCCTGCCAACCATACTGTCTTACTGCAGGCGGTGGATTTTGTTCTTGGTCCATCCCATGAAGTTGTTATCGTCGGTTCGCCCGAGCGATCAGACACGCAAGCGATGTTGCAATCGTTGCGTGAACGGTTTCTGCCGAGGAAAGTCGTTCTGCTCAAAGGCCCGTCCGACACGGGAACGAAATTGGGTGATTTCGCAGAATTCACCAAGACCCAGGAAGCAATTGACGGGCAGGCTACGGCGTACGTGTGTCAGAATTTCGCATGTGCACTTCCGACGACTGATCCGCAGAAGATGGTATCACTGATTGAAGGCGCAGAGAAATAAATCGTCATTCCCTGGGGGCGAACCATGTTTACCAAAAATATCGGCACTATCGATCGAATAATCCGAGCGGGGATTGGTGTTGCCATTATTGGCGCCGGTGTGATTTTCAAGAGTTGGTGGGGATTGATCGGCATAATACCCTTGGGGACCGCATCGGTCGGGTTCTGTGGTTTATATAAAATTCTTGGGACCGCGACCCGCGAATCAGAACAGTAGCGCGGAGATTATCCGGTCTGGGATTCTTTCCCGTGATGCAGCGGCAACCGGATGAGAAATGTGGTTCCGGCATCTGGTGTTGACTGGACATCAATGCTCCCGGCAAAGTCTGCCACAATCCGCGCCGTAATTGCCAGCCCCAAGCCGGTGCCATGCTCCCGCGTGGTGTAATACGGCTGAAATATCTTTTTTTGTTCATCCGGTGAAATCCCGGGACCGGTGTCGGTGATAGCGATCAGCACGGTTTGGGAATCGTAATCCAGCTGCGCGTTCAGGGTTACTTTTCCCTGCGGGGGTGTGAAGGCGATGGCGTTGCCGAGAATATTAATCAACGCCTTCTTTAACTCCGCCGGGACACCATACACGTGGATATCATCCGCACTCTGCACGTCAAGCTGAATGTCCTTGCTTTGTGCCTCGTGGACTAAGAGTGCGGCAACTTCTTCTACGACCCGACCCAGGGTAAAGGATTGGGGTTGTTCCCGTGGCGGGTGGGCGAGATCGAGAAATTCATTGATGATCGTGTCGAGCCGTCGGGTCTCTTTGACAATGGAGGTTGTCATGCGGTTGAATTCCTCGGCGTCTTCGGCGACGGTGAACTCCATGGCGAGGCGTTGCGCCGCCAAGGCGATGGCGTTGAGTGG
Organism: uncultured Ignavibacteria bacterium; assembly: GCA_964461835.1. GTDB lineage: Bacteria > Zixibacteria > MSB-5A5 > WJJR01 > JAJRUJ01 > CAYWVO01. Next base: position 17,970 of record CAYWVO010000001.1, read on the forward strand.
ATTGCGAATTTCGTGGGCCACTCCCGCGGCCATGTTGCCCATTTCCGACAACCGCTCAGCCCGCCGGATTCGCTCCGCCAACCGGCGTGATTCCGTTTGGTCCACAATCACTGCGACGGCGCCGCTGGTGGTCTCCTCGGCGGTCTTGATCGGCGCAGTACTCACAGACAACTGCTGCTCAACCTCACCGGCCTGCCGAGTCCAATCGCTGTTGAACGACTGTTCCTGTCCAGTTGCTACCTGCTTGAGATGAACCTCGTCATCGGGGAATATTTTTTCGACCGCTGAACCCAGTGCAGCGGCGGCAGGGATGGTGAACAGTTGCTCCGCCGCCGGATTGAAATGCGTAATACGGTTGCTTGCATCGATGGCTACCACGGCGCTGTCCATCGCATCCAGGACCTGGCCGGTCAGCGTTTGGATCTGAGCATAAGAGCGCCGGACTGTTTGCAAACTCTGTCGGGCCAACACCAGACCGGCGATCACTACGGTCAGAAGTCCGAGGAAAACCGTGGAAACCAGCAACTGATTGCCAAATTGCGAGGTGGCTTCACGCAAGGCTCGGAGACTCAGCCCCACCCGGAGAATACCGTTCGGTACATGGGCGGAGAGAAACGGTCGCGCAGCCTCCCAAACTTGTTGACCTTCAAACGTCAATTCGCGGGTGCGGGTGGTGTTTTCGGCAATGGTCTCTATCAGAAACGGATCGTTGGCGATTCGCAGCACCGGTTTCACCGGGCGGGAGGCGAAGAGGATGCCATCCGGGGTTTGCAGCAGGATATAATCGATACCGGCTTTCTGACCCACCTGCTGAATCAGGTGGCCAATGCCGATTTCGTTGAGCACCTCTTCAATTCGCGTGGTCTTGCGCCAGACGGAGCAGATTTCTCCCGACGCGTTTCCCTGGACAAAGGCGCCAATCCACTCTTCCCCGGTTGCCTCATCAGTATGGTACAAGGTTTCCCAGGGGGTAAACCCGCGACGGATATTTTCGTATGCCGCGGTGATTTCTTCTTGTTGTGCTCCAATGAATCCGGCCAGGAAATCCGGCTCGGCCAGGATTTCATCGGTCGGCGAGACCAACAACACGCCATCAAGATCATGCTCCCAGATAATCTCTTGTAAATCAGATTTCGTCGCCGAGGAAAATGAAATGGAAATCGAGGCCAGTCGCGCCTCATCGGCAAGATTTTGAATCTGCTGGAGTCGCATGAACTGATTCGCTTGCGCGGTGATCTCCGCAGATTGCATCAGTGATTCCAGCAGGGCCCGACCCTGGCGATCGGTAGCATCCAGGAGAGATGAGCGAAAAGCCCGGTAGCCCATGTAGGCCCAGACGCCGAACATGATTGCCACCGCGACGCCTAAAAGCACCAAATGCCAGGGCGTCACCGGAATCCGGAATCGCGGGGCCGGGGAATTGGCAGGTGGGGCGGTCTTGTTGGTTACCGAGGCCATTGCGGTAGGTAATCGCGTACGTGGGTCGCCGTCAACATATTCTCCCATCGGGTACCTCACGGGAAGAGCCGCTTCACTCTCAGCCCTGTATTTCCGATACACTTAGAAGAAGGGGTGGCGCCCGCATACCGCGGGCATTATCCTCCAATCCAAACGCAAGTGGGTACATCATCATACACCGTCAACGTCGGGATACAGCGTGAACCCTGAACCCTATAGCTGGTCAAATGCCCCGAAAGTGACCGAACCAGCGGGGAAGCCGCCGGCGACAGTTACCAGTTGGACAATTGGGACTATCGTTTTCATCGGTGCGCTGGTTCTCTATACCATAACAATGGCGCGCAGTGTGGGGTGGTGGGATTCCGGTGAACTGATTGCCAACGCACATATCCTGGGCATTCCGCATCGACCGGGTTTTCCGTTATATATTCTCCTGGCGCGCATTTTCAGCTTGTCGCCGTTGGGGGATGTCTTCACGCGGATAAACTTTTTCTCGGCCATCTGTGGGGCCGCCGCACTGGGATTGTTCGCCTTTGCCTCGATCAGGCTATTGTCACGCTCGGTCAAGCAGCAGTGGCCAGTACTCAGTGTTGGATTTTTGGGTGCGGTGGCAATCTTAACAACCTATAGCGTGTGGATTCAGGCGGTTCGGGCGGAGGTCTACGCGCTTAACCTGTTGATTGTCTGCGTGTTATACACGCTCCTGGTTACTGCATCCGTCTCGGATGCGAAATCCGGCGGCATTCGTACACGCAATATTTACGCTGCGGCATTTCTATTTGGGCTTGGTCTCGGTGGGCATCATGCGACATTGCTCTCGACTGCCCCTGCCTTTGTGATTTTGATTTGGTCCCTGCTGGGGCGGCGGTTCTGGCGACCGGGATTTTTGTTGATTTTCACTTCAATGATATTCCTGGGACTATCGATTTACCTGTATTTGCCGCTACGTGCAGCTCTTTCCCCGACGCTGGCCTGGGGATGGTCAGACAGTTCACTAGGACCCGGCGCAGAGACAGTGCTGGCGTTCGATGCATTCTCCTATTTGGCCAACATTTCCCTTCCGGTAGTTTTTTCGAAGATGCGGCAATCGATGCAGCTCATTGGCGTAACCTTAGGCTGGCCCGTGATTGTTTTGGCTCTGGTTGGTTTTGCGATAAATTTCGGTCGCGCCTGGCGCTGGGTTGTCTTTTCTCTGCTTTTGATTCTCGGCAATCTCCTGTGTGTCGGAATTCTCGCTACTGAGTTTATTGAATGGAATGCTGATTTGCATGGGTATCTCCTGCCAAGTATTTTAGCCTTTACAATTGGTATCCTCTTCGGCTTGCATTTCTTCCTCCACCGCGGAACGGGATTACTCGACCGGGTCATGCGTGGTTCGTATATCCGTACGGCGGCCAAAACGGGTTTGGCGGCGATTGCGGTTACATTTGCCGTTACTCCGACGATGCTGGCCTGGCCGCTCTGTGATCTCTCGGACAATTTTCTTGCTCGTGATTTGGGGCAGGAAACCCTGGTGAATGTGCCACACAAATCAGTCATCATGATCGATAACACCAATTGGAATTTCGTTCTCCGTGGCTTGCAATTGGCCGCGGAGGTCCGGCCGGATGTGGCCATCGTCAATCGTGGGCTTCTGCCTGCCCCGTGGTACCGGCACCAGTGTCACCGTCGCTACCCGGAGCTAGTTGAGGCAGTTGAATTACCGGACACTACTGCCCCTGCTCAACTTTTGCAGTGGGCCGACCGTGTGCAGAATGCAGGGTGGAAAGTATATTGGCAGTTCACTGAACGGGATCTCCCTCATTTTCGGCGGTTCCGGCCGGAAGGGCATCTCTATCGACTGGCCATGCCGGATTCGGCCATTGCCGACTCCATTCTGCGGCAACAGGAATATTTTGAGGAGGCGTCTCGCTTCTATTCCGCAACAGAGATCTTGAAAAAGGATATGGACGGGCAAGGCGTCTATATTCAGAACTTGTATCGCGCCGGCTTATTCTATGAGCGCTGGGGATTGCTGACCCGCGCGCGGGAAGTATACAAACGGGCCCTGGCAGTGAATCCGCGTGAAGCGACGGTGCTGGCCGCTTTGTTTCAACTGGAGATCAAACGCGCGCAGCAAATCACCCAATCCGATGACTCGTCTGGAGATAATGGCGAGCGCTAGGGTTTCGCTGGCGGCAATGCTGCCCTGAGAATTGCTGTCCGATTCCCGCTTGACGTGCTCTCCACCGGCCGGTAGATTACCGCAGCAAAATGAATAGGTGGAGACATTATCATAAAACCGTAATCTCCTGCGGTTTCGTTTGTGTCCTCGGCTGCTGCTTGTTGCTTGGTGTCGGGTGCGGAGGGAATCCCAGCGCTGCGTATCTGTACCAACTGGAGAAACTCTACTACCAAGCTGAGCGGGGAGCATCACTGCTTAGTATCGAATCGAGCCAGATTCAGGAATCTGAACTGCTGCGTCTGGCCGGACTCTACGATGCGGTGATCCTTTACTACCAGGAGTACAAAGATAAGTTCAGCACAACACCGGGGTCGGTGGAGGCAACAGCCGCTGACACCTTGTTCACGGAGGTCCCACCGCCGGACGAGTTGTCTGTCCGCTATGTGGCGGCCACCCTGGCGATACGCAGCAGCTTGCGCAAGGCAGCACTCCTGGCCGGTACGGATAAATTCGCCGAAGCGATAGAGACCTATCGCAGTATCCCGACAGTATATCCGGGAATGGTCGATTATCATTCCGTTGCCGCCTTTGAGCTGGCGAGCTCATACACGCGCAGTGGTCAATGGGAAGAGGCCCTGGAGGTATATCACACGCTGATGTATGAGCATCAGGCTCCCGCCGATACCATCTCCCGGTATGATGTCCGCTGGTTGGAACTCCCGCTACAAATCGTGCGTTCGTATCGTCTGCGAAACGACACGACGGCAGCCCGGGCCTGGCTGGATAGCGCCTTGATTTTTTACGACCGTGTGATTGCCGAATATCAAACCGGCACCGCGGCCACCCTGGCCAGAACCCACGCGGCATCGACCCACCGCCTGCTGGGCGAATACGACGAAGCGATCGACCGGTATCGGTCGATAGTCGACAGTGCCGGACGAACGATTCCTCAGGCGCAATTGGAAATTGGCAATATCCTTTATGAGAACTTAAACCGTCCGGACAGCGCGTTGAATGTGTTCAAACGACTGGTGGTCCAACGGCCGAATACGGAACCCGCGACGGTGGCCCAGACGAAGATTGCGGCAATTTTAATCGAGCGCGGCCAATACGAGGAAGCCCGCGACCTCCTCCGCCCACTGAAGGCGGCGTATGAAAAGCGCGGCCAATTGGTCGCGGGGATTTTACTGCTCATCGGCAGAACGTACGAGGCAGAAGGCGCCTGGGACCGAGCGCTCAACGAGTACTCGTGGTTGATTGAGAATTTCCCCGACATGAGGCAGTCACTCGATATTTATCTTCATGTGATTTCCAGTATGGTACAGGAAGACAACATGAGAATCGCCGAGCAGTGGCAACGCAAAGCAGTCGATCATTTTTCCGAGGTGATTGAACGCAATCCAGAGACCGAACTTGCTGCGGCTGCACAAAAGAACCTGGCCCGGAGCTGGTTGATTTTATCCGAGTGGAAACGGGCAGCAGAGGCATATCACGATTTGATTGAAACATATCCGGGAGCGCCGAATGTGGTGGAATCGTACCTTGAACTCTCGGCGATTTATGCCGATCGTCTGGACCGCCCCGAGCAGGGAATCGAGGTGCTCCAGGCTCTACTCGAACGGTTCCCGTCCCTGTCATTTCGCGATGATATTGAGGCACGGATCGATGCACTCCGCGCCCGCATGTCGTAGAGTTAAGCATTACCGGGAACACGCTCCGCCAGCCAGTGTACATCTGCTTAGAGGATGGAGATCGTAGATGAAGTCGTACGCCGCCACCGGTTTTTTCGTACTGCAGTTGGTGCTTTGCCTTACCGGAACTGCCATGGCCGGTGACCCGGAGGACGCGTTTGGCAATCCCGACCGCGTGACGGCCAAAATCGCCTCCTTAGCGAAGCGCGGCCAGTGGATCGTTGGGATCTATCTTCAGAATGACGAGGAACTTGCGGCAATCACGGTCCCCTTACGTTACGGCACGTCTGTGGGTGAATACAGATTTGACTCGGCGAGTTACGTGCAGACACGGGTCAAAGATTTCGCCTTGAGAATCACCAATAATCTGGATACGACCAATGCGGTACAGGTCGGCCTTCTCCATGCGCTCGGGGGCAATGAGCCCCCGCTGGGTCCCGGTATTGGGCCGGTAGCCTGGCTCTACTTTACACAGCAGGACACCGCCAGCGGTGTGTATCCCCCGGCGATTGATACCACGTTTTTCCCACCGTATAATCACCTCCAGTTGGTGACGTTGGGTGCGGAGGCGATTACTCCGATTTTTGAGACGGTCAATTCTGATACATTCACCACTTTTGAGAACCTCGGTTCTAAGACGCGGCGTTGACCGCGTGCATTGCCGTATCGCGATAGCATCCGCGAAAATTCCTTGTCAAACACGCACTTTAAGCTATCTTATAACGTGATGGATTAACGGTGGGACCGTGGGGCATCGCCGAAAGGCACCGGGACGGGTGGTCATTAATTGTACTCACGCCAGAGGTACTTCGCTCATGTGTTTCAATGGGAGGAATTATGTCATATCGCCGTAGAGTAATTGGTCTTGTACTGACAGCCTCGTTGTTTGGCTTGTTTTGCGGTAGTGCGCTGGCTGATGACGACCTGGATCGTATCCGCGCCCGGAAGATCGTGGCTACGTGGCACTTCGTCGAGAAAGCCGAGATGCATGAGGCGTTCGCCGAACACCTGGATATCCTCAAATTCGACTACGGTCGATCGATTCGTTTTCTGACCGATGAAGCCCGGCTCCGGGAATTGCAGGCGCGGGGATATGACATCACTATTGAGATTCCTGATATCTACGCCCATCACCGGACACGTCTTGCGCCGGTCTCTATGGGTGGCTATCGGACGTTCGATGAAATCGTGGCCACGATGGATACGCTCACGGCGCTCAATCCGGCCATTTGTTCGGATAAGTTTTCGATCGGACAGACGATCGAAGGACGCGAGATGTGGGTTATCAAGATTTCGGATAATGTCGCCGTCGACGAAGATGAACCGGAGTCATTTTTTGACGCCGCGATCCATGCCCGCGAAGTGATCACGCCCGCCGTGCTGCTGGAAACGATGCGGACGTTGATTGAAGGATATGGCGTTGATACGTTCCTGACACGTCTGGTGGACACCCGGGAGGTGTGGTTTCTGCCCTGCTTTAATGCTGATGGATACGCGTATAACGAAGTGATCGCGCCGAACGGCGGGGGCATGTGGCGGAAAAATCGTCGCGATAACGGAAACGGCACCTATGGCGTAGACCTGAATCGCAATTTCCCGTATGCCTGGGGCTATGACAATTCCGGGTCTTCCCCTTCTCCCGGTGATGAAACATTCCGTGGTATTTCCGCGGCATCCGAACCGGAAACGCAGAATTACCTTGCCTTTGTCGAGAGTCGGAATTTTGTCACCCACATCAATGTTCATTCCTACTCAAATCTGATCCTGTGGCCGTACGGCTACGATTATAATATCTATGCCCCGGATCATGATTTATTCACGTTCATGGGTGATTCTATGGCCACGTTTAATGGTTATACCCCGTCGGTCGGTTGGCATTTGTATCCAGCAAACGGCACAACCGACGACTGGATGTACGGCGAGCAGACGACCAAGAACAAGATTTACAGTTTCGTTTTCGAAATCGGCTCAAGCTCAGACGGGTTCTGGCCGGCGACCTACCGTATTCCGGAACTGGTAAACGAAAATATCCCCTGCATTTTGTACTTAATCGATATGGCCAGCCACCCGGAACAAGCAGGACCGCCACTGGCACCGCAATGGACCAAGGTGGACACCTTTGCATCCGGTTTCTTTGATTTGAGCTGGAGCCAGCCAGGCAACGGTAACATTATCGATTACTACACCATCTTCGAATTGTCCGGCCCCCAAGTCGGCACCGAGGACGCAGAATCCGGTTGGGACCGCTGGGTCAATGACGGATTCCTGCGACAGATTGGGAGACGGTACGAGGGATCATTCGCCTTCCATTCATCCTGGGGGGACAACCTCTATCACACGATGACGACCAAATACGCCCTAACCGTGCCCGTGGGTGGCGAGCTGACCTTTTACACCTGGTATGACATAGAGGAAGACTGGGACTACGCCTATGTGGAAGTTGCTACCGCCGCCACCGGTCCCTTCACGCCGATTGCGGGCGATATCACGCGCATGACCAATCCGAACGGTAACAACCGGGGGAATGGCATCACCGGCTCGTCCGCGGGATGGATTCCGGCGACTTTTGACCTGTCGGCATATGAGGGTCAGGATATCTTCCTTCGCTTCACGTATGAGACGGACGCGTATGTCCACAACGAGGGATTCTTCGTTGATCTCATCAACCCGGTCGCCTGGTTCGACAACGAGACCGAACTGGAAACTGCTTATGAAGACTCCGTTCTATCATTTTATGACCAAGCAGTCGGCGACTATTATTATTCAGTCATGGCCACCGACACCGACGGTCAAGCCGGGCCAGTGTCAGAGGTCAAACAAGTGACAGTCACAGGGTCCGTGCTGTACGGCGATTTAAGCGGCGAGGGAGAAATTAACCCGCTGGATGTGGTGTGGCTGGTCAACTATGTCTACCGAGATGGTCCACCGCCGGTGGTCGAAGGTGCGCAGTACATTGATGGCAACAGCACGTGCGATCCCACGGATGTGCAGTACCTTGTGGGCCATGTGTATAAACAAATGCCGCCCCCGCTCGGCTGGGGTGAGTAGGAATAAGGCAGCGTTTTGAAACGGCGTCCCCGAGGACGCCGTTTTTTTGTGGAATTTTGTGAATTCCAATGGTTATTACGGGTGATTGCCGTACCTAAGGAGGAAGTCGCCGGGAGGTCATGGTGAACCGTTATCGGAGTATCCAGATGAGAATGCAAGTGACTTGGTTGGTTCTCATTGCCGCGGTGGGAATCGTTGCCATTAATCCGGTCCTGGCTCGTGATTTTGATAATTTGCCGGACGCCTGGCGCACCCGTCTCGATTCGCTCGCCTACCCTGCACCGAACCCTGAAACCACTTGGGAACTTACCCAACCGATACATATCGAACGCGAACATATCCGGGTTCAATTGACTGCAGGAATTCTCAGTTTTTTTCGACCGGTTGCCGGACGAATCACCGGAGCGTATTTTACCGGCGAAGGATTGATTGAGATCGCGCCGCCTACTCAGCTGGAGCGTGCACAACTGGCCCGCTTTACGGGAGATACGCTTTTGCAGCGGACGTTTAGCGAGCTATACCTGCGCTTTACTGACTCCACGGACGAACGGTTGATGGCTCAATTGCAATCTGCGCTCCCGGCTCCGGCGGCAGTGCCGGCAGAGATACCGGATATCTATCTCAGGCGGATTGAACGGGAACTATATTATTCTCTCCCGGCGCGCCTGATGCTGGATCTTTGGAATCACGACCGAGCCGGGGTGTTTTACCTGGGGGTAGACCCGGAGGACGATTCCCATTATCACCTGTTTATTGAGCCGCAGGAGAAAGAGGGTGTGCTCCTCTATCGTCACCCACCGCGCGGCGGCAATCACGCAATCGACTTAGTTTGTGCCTGGCCGCGTGATGAGGACTTATTGGAGACACGCGGCGTGGCGGCCGACATTAATAATTACCAACTGCACTCCCGGCACTACGACCTCACGACGGTGATTACTGAACCTTCCCGCACGGAGGTAACCGCGCGCCTTCATTTCCTCTCACGTTCGGACTCCTTACGCGCGGTACGCTTCAATTTGGCGGCAAATCTGGGAATTGACTCGATCTGGAGCAGCGCCGGGCCGGTGTATTATTTCTACAACAATCCCCGGGTCCCGCTGGATTACAATCATCCCTACCCCATGGTAGGGCGTGGGGGCGAATACGGAACGCTAGATATTTTCTGGGAAAATCCCCTTCCGGATTCCGCGACCGTAACCGTCGCGTATCATGGCCGGTACCTGCTGTACCAATTCCCCTGGGGAGATTTCTACATCAACGAACCGACCTCCTGGTACCCGACACATGACTGGCGTACCCGGGTGACTTTTGATTTGCATTTCGAACACTCGGCCAATCGCGAGATTATTGCCGCGGGAGAAAAACTGCGGGAATGGTCCGCGGATGACCGGGCTTTCTCCGACTGGCACCTGGATTATCCCGTTGCGTTCACTTCCTTCAATTATGGAATCTTCGATCACTTTGCCCTGGAGACGAAAGAGAACCAGCCGGATATCGAAGTCTTTCGCGGCAAGAATCACACCGGCAGTTTGTTTAACAAAGACATCAAAAAGAAAACCGGCAATGACCTCAAAGGAGCACTTGAACTGTTTACCAACGCGTATGGTCCGCTTCCCTTCGATCACTTATATGCGACAGAAATTCCGGGCGGCCACGGCCAGGGATTTCCGCAGATGTTGCATCTATCCTGGCACTCCTTTGAAGAAGAAGAGGAAGGTCAGACCGAGTTGTTCCGCGCACACGAGGTATCGCATCAGTGGTGGGGGCATGTTGTCTTATGGCAAACCTACCATGATCAATGGCTCTCGGAGGGATTCGCCGAGTACTCCGGCGCGTGGTACGTCGAGCAAAAATACGGCTGGGATTATCAACTCAAACGAATTTTCGATGATTGGAAAGAAGGCATTTTGGAAAAGGGCGGGCGGCGCGCCTGGCATGAGGGTCCGGAGGTGGCGCCGATCTGGCTGGGCGGCCGGTGTTCGTCATTTGATTCCCCTGCCTCTTACTTGAACTTGGTGTATTTTAAAGGCGCATACGTCGTCCATATGCTGCGCATGATGCTTCACGATTTTCAAAACAACTCAGACGAGCGGTTTATGGCAATGATGCGCGATTTTGTTGACCGGCATCGGAGAAGCAGCGCCACCACCGCTGATTTCCAACGCGTAGTGGAAGATCATGTGGACGGTGACATGGACTGGTTTTTTGATCAGTGGGTCTACGGGACGGAAATTCCGCGACTGACCTATGACCACGAAATCACTGCCACCAGAGATGGCCGATATATCGTCAGTGGCTCAATCACGCAGTCGGAAGTTTCCCAGCCGTTCCGTTTGTTTGTGCCGGTGACTTTTGAATTCGGGGAAAACAAGAAATCGACCTTCTTGCAGGAAGTGCAAGGTTGGGAAACCACGTTTCGCTCTCCCCCGCTTCCCCGCGAGCCGCGCCAGGTAATTTTCAACGATTATTGGACGATACTCTGTTACGAATAGCGTAGCTGCCGGGTCGTGCACTTACCGGTAGTAGGCTTTAACCGGGATACCCAGCTTGCTCGTGGCGGCCGCCGCGATCTCTTTTAAGCGTCCAACCGGGATTTTGGTCAATCCCGCCTCGGCAGTCTGTCGATCGCAGGTATATACCTGCACTTCCATTGGTCTGATTTTTTCGAGGCAGGCAAGCCAGTCGGCAACTTCGGTGTCGGTTGAATTGTCGTACGCCCCGGTACCGAACAGTGTCTGCACGGTAACGCCCTCAAGCCGGGAAAGCCCATCGACAATTCCCGCCAATGCCAGGGCGGCGGCAGGACGGTTCATGATATGGAACATCCGTTCGTTGCCAGCGTCCAGCTTCATGATGCGCACATCGAGTTCACTCAGTGCCGTGCGAATTTCCGGTTCGCCGACCATTGCAGAATTGGAGAGAATGGCCAGCCGGGCGTCTGGCGCCAGCTTCTTCACAATCGGCCGCACCTCGGCGACAATTTGCGGAAAATCGGGATGTACGGTCGGTTCGCCGTTACCAGAAAACGTGACATAGGAAACGGCACCATTGGTATTGAGCGCATTAATTAAGGCTGCGGTCACCGCACATGCGGTAGGAAACTGCCGCCGGTGCTTCGCGGCGTCGGTGGTTTTGATTTTTGTTGCCCCATAATGACAATAGACGCAATCAAACGGACAGAGCTTGGCACGAATCGGCGAGAGGTTGATCCCCAGAGATTTGCCCAGTCGGCGCGAATTGACCGGCCCATACATGATTCCCCGCTGAAGTGCTATCGTCTGTGTCATTGACTGATTCCTCCATCAGCGTATATTGTAATCCCAATGCGAGGTGAGGAGTGTCAAAAGGGCAGCCGATTGACAAAAAAGCACATCGTGCGCGACGGCGCACCGCGAGGCACGGGCGCGTAGCCGATCACGAATTTGGTGAGATGTCAGAAATCTTCGCGGCGCTGGGCGATATGACCCGGGTGCGTATTATCGAGTCACTCCTCCAGGGCGAACAGAGTGTCAGCCAATTGGCTAAGGAACTCGATATCTCTGTTTCTGCGATATCTCATCAACTGCGCCGATTAAAAGACCTCAAAATTCTCCGTCACCATAAAATCGGCAAGCGGGTGTTTTATGCTCTCGATGATGCCCATATTGCCGGCCTTTTCCAGATGGCCTTGGATCATGTGAGACATAGTGACTAAACGCCGGGATATTTTGCCAATTCCGCAGGATTCCGGACGTAAAAACACTTGAATAGTTGTTCAATTGTTGTATTAACAGTTTTGAACCGATGAAGAAAGCGAAGGCATGAGAAGTCGATGATGGATATAGTATTACAGGTTATCGCGGACACCTATCATGTGGCGGTGGAATCGGCCCCCTACATCCTGTTTGGTTTTCTTGTGGCGGCCTTTCTCTACGTATTTTTCCCGGAGAACCGCATCCAGGGTTGGCTGGGCAAGAAATCACTGTGGTCGGTCTTGAAAGCCTCGGTTTTGGGTGTTCCCTTACCCCTTTGTTCCTGTGGCGTGATTCCGGCGGCAGTAACGTTGCGGCGGCGCGGCGCTTCGCGCGGCGCGACGGCCTCGTTCCTGATCTCGACACCGGAAACGGGGATGGAATCAATTCTGCTCACTTATGGCCTGCTGGGACCATTTATGGCCATTGTGCGGCCAATCGCCGCCTTTTTCACGGCTGCCACCGCCGGCACATTGGTTAACAGCGTTGATGACAGCGAGGAAACGCCGGCGAATCCGGCCCCGACCTGTGGCTGTTGCTCCGGGGAGACCAAGGCGGCTAAGCCGGGATTCTTGGCGCGGTTGCGAGATTCTGTCGTGTATGTGTTCAACGATGTGCTGCGCGATATTGGGAAATGGCTGTTGATCGGTGTGGTTATCTCAGGCGTGATTCTCGCGCTGTTGCCGGAGGACTTTTTTGCGGGTTTTTTGGGTTCGAGCTGGGTGACCATGTTGGTAATGCTGGTAATCGGCCTTCCGTTGTATATCTGTGCCTCGGCCTCAACGCCGGTGGCTGCGGCTTTGATCCTTAAAGGTATTTCTCCCGGTGCCGCGTTAGTTTTGTTGATGGTGGGCCCGGCAACGAATGTAACCACGATTGCAATTGTTGCCAAGGAAATGGGCAAGAAAGCGGCGGCCTTCTACCTGGGATCAATTGTTGTCTGCAGCCTGGCGATTGCCACGGTGGTTAATATCCTCGTCGGAGCGTATTCAATCACGATTCCAATTTCGCTTTCCACGCATCATCATCTACTCCCGCTCTGGATTGGTATCCCGTCGGCGCTCATCCTCTTCGGCTTGATCGGGTATCAGGTGGTGAAAAAATGGTGGCCGAAAAAGCAGCCGGCACCGAGCTGTTGTTCCGGGGAATCGGTGCAGGTCCAATCGTCGATTAGCACCAAAGGCCAGCAGACACAGAAACCAATTCAGATACAGTAGCGCCGAGGCGGACTGCGTCAGGAGAAAAGCGGCGTTACGTCCTCTTTCAGTAACACATACAGGGCATAGATGCCTAATGCAGTGCCGAACGGGAACACGGGCAAGTTCAGGATGGCCAGAATGATCGCCAGAATCCGGGCCCAGGTCTTCCGTTTGAGCAAGCCGATGCCGGCGATGATGCCTGGTCCCACCAGGATCAGATAAAACACGCCGCCAATCAGCCAGATCAGGCTCAGCGCGGCCATCATCTCATAATGCAAGTCGGGAACTATTGCCAGGGCGGCCAGAAAGACAAATCCCAGGATGCCGAGTACCACAAAAATCCCATGGTAAACAATGAAGAGCTTCCCCAGCAGTTCAACATGTTTTTCCATCCAACTTCCCTCACAGTTCAGGGTGTCGAGCCACTAGCTGTGCTAGGCGCTCCCTCAAAGTACCGCGCGCTTTCCTCTTTGAGTAATACCCAAAGCGTATAAATGCCGATTGCGGTGCCGATCGGAATTTCCAGCAGGCTCAAGAATCCGAGAATAATGACCAATATCCGTGCCCAGTTTTGCCGCTTGAGCAACCCGATACCGCCGATAATTTCGGGGATAGAAAAGACGATGAACAATCCGGCAATGAACCATCCGACCAAAAGAAGAACTCCCGACCCGGTTGGATCATCCGGGAGCACGGCCAGACTGGCAAAGAACAGAAAGAACGCGATTCCTGCGATTAAGCCGATGGCGCCGAAGACGATGTAGAGCCATCCCAGAATTTCAATATGCTTTCCCATGATTAACTCCCCTGCCGTGGTGTCGATACTCCTCCTGGCCGGTCCAGTTACAGTACGTCACCCTCCGGCACAAGTTTCCTCCGCTTCCTGTCTGAGTAGATTCACGAAATGATACCCTGCTCGCTCCCCTGCCGTTATATTTGAATATGGCTCGGTCCGGTAAGATCAAGACATTTTTCGCCTGTACCGCTTGTGGAGCGACCTTCGCCAAGTGGAGTGGTCAGTGTGCTGAATGTGGGGCGTGGAATACGTTGCAGGAGGAGCGTACTACGACTACGGTGGCCAAATCCCGGGTAAAGGCGGGGGATACCCCATCCCCGACGCTGTTGATTGATATCCCCTCGGGCAGTGAGTTGCATATTTCGACCGGTCTGCGGGAGTTGGATGATGTCCTGGGCGGGGGGATTGTGCCCGGGGGCGTTTTGATGTTGGCGGGCGATCCGGGAATCGGCAAATCGACTATTTTTTTACAGGTGGCTGATCACCTGGCAAATCGGTCGCTTGACGTGGTGTATATTTCGGGCGAAGAATCGCTGCCCCAAGTGCGCCGGCGAGCGCTGCGGTTGGGGTTGGCCGCCGAGCGACTGGCTATCCTCAACGAGACCGACTGGCCGCGCATTGAGGCGGCGTTAAGACAGAATAAACCACAGGCAATTGTCGTTGATTCAATCCAAACGCTCCGGCATCCGGAGTGGCCGTCGCCACCGGGTACAGTCGGGCAGATTCGTGAGTGTGCGCAGGCGATCATCGACTATTGCAAGCGAACCGACACTACCGCACTGCTCATTGGGCATGTAACCAAGGAGGGGGCAATTGCCGGGCCGAAAGTGCTTGAACATATGGTGGACACGGTGCTGCATTTCGAGGGCGAGCAACATCAGATTCACCGCATCATCCGCGCGGTCAAGAACCGGTTCGGCCCGACCAATGATATCGGTGTGTTTGAGATGACGGAGCACGGTCTGCGGGAGATTGCCGATCCTTCCGGGTTGTTTTTGGGCGAGCGACAGGAGGATACCATCGGCTCGGTGATCGGCTGTGCCATTGAGGGCCGCCGTCCGTTTCTGCTGGAATTGCAGGCGCTGGTGACCCCGACGCATTATGGCTCGCCGCAGCGCGTCTCGACCGGTGTCGATCATCGACGGTTGGTTCTGTTGCTGGCAATTCTGGAAAAGCGGTGCGGCCTGGCCATGGGGACCCAGGACGTGTTTGCCAATATCGCCGGCGGATTTAAATCGGCCGAACCGGCGCTGGACCTCGCGCTGGCTGCCGGTCTGATCTCCGCCTTCTCGAACGCCCCGCTACCGGCGAATGTGGTCGCGATCGGCGAGGTGGGATTAACCGGTGAAATTCGGGCGGTCCCCTTCCTGGAAACCCGTCTCCGTGAGTCGGAAAAACTGGGCTTTACGCGCGCGATTATTCCACAGGGGAATGTACAGACGCTGGAGTATTCCGGCCGCTTGGACGTTTCGGGTCTGCGATTTTTGTCGGAATTGCAGGAACAGATTTCTTAGATAGTTCGTTCTTACACCGACGTGCTTACTCGCGTACCACGGAAAAACGAGTTTATGGTCGGAGGTACAGATGTTTATTCATATGTCACTGCATTACCCGTCGCCGGGCAAAGAGCAACACGTTATAGATGCACTGCACCGCTTCAGGAACGCGATGAAGGATAAGCCGGGTCTTCAACATTGTCATACGATGCGTGACGCCACGACCGGCAAACTGATCCGCATCGCCATCTGGAACTCCAGAGAAGAATGGGACCGCGCCCGTCCCGAACTGCAAGAGATGATTAAAAACTACCCGCTGCATGAGTGGGAGGAGGTGCCGCCGAAGGTATATCATTTGGAAGAGGTATGATGCCGATTCCGACGGCGGTATGCGGTGCCGCTAATTGGTGGAAGTGTCAGGTTTGTCGCTGCCTTTGCGCACCTCAGAACAAGACCTACAGATAAATTCCTCTATCATAACAGCATAGTCTTCCCGGATTATCTCAAGCAAAATGCTTGGGATCGGTTACGGATTCGGTGACGAGGTGATCAATAATCGTATTTTCCAATGGCTTTCCGATGACGGACAAAACCAATTATTCATAATTGATTGCATAGAAGGCAGCATAAATGATCCGAAGAGTCAAGCATCCATTCTGTTAAAAGATTTAAGACTTTTCCCGGCTGACCAGAAAGGGAAATTGAAAATTATCGGACTTGGCGGGATCGAGGAATTTGCCGGTGAGAATGGGTGGGCAAACATTAAGAGGCAGATGTTCGGGTAATTTGGAAACACGGTTCTGTCACTCCGGCGCATGCCGGGATCCAGGGTGGGCGTGGAGCGCCCATCGTACGTCTCCCCTCTCCACCCTAAAATGGATCCCGGATCAAGGCCGGAATGACAGAGTAGCAATGATGGATCCCGGCTCAAGGCCGGGATGACAGGAGTCTGTCACCCCAGCGGAGGCTGGGGTCCACGGTGGGTGCAAAGCACCCACCCTACAATTGCCAGCCCACCCCCAAAATGGATCCCGGCTCAAGGCCGGGATGACAAGAGTCTGTCACCCCAGCGGAGGCTGGGGTCCACGGTGGGTGCAAAGCACCCACCCTACAATTGCCAGCCCGCCCCAAAATGGATCCCGGATCAAGTCCGGGATGACATAGGGAGAGGGTCTGCCATATCCTGTGCAACGGGCAGGTTGAAGACCTGCCGCGCACGGAACCTTTGACGGCTTCTTCTACCCTTCACGATAATGCCAGTATTCTGACGTTTTCACCTTGACTCCTCTGAGCCCGGCAAGTACTCTCAGGCAATGATTGACAACGAGTTAGGCGTGTAAGTATGTCCGAAGTTTCCTGGCCTCTTGAGTATACTCTTACCGCACAATCGTCCGAGTCTCGTGCCCGGACCGGCCGGGTCACCGTTCGTGGACGGGAATTCGAAACACCGGTGTTTATGCCCGTGGGAACGGCCGCTGCGGTCAAATCGGTTACATTCCCCCACCTATTGGAGATGAACGCCCAGATCTGCCTGGCGAATGCTTATCATCTATACCTCAGGCCAGGTGTAGATATCATCAGGAATCTGGGTGGGTTGCACGGTTTGACCAAATGGCCGGGAGCGTTTCTCGTGGACTCCGGCGGGTACCAGGTGTTCAGTATGCAGGGTGTGCGGGAAATTACTGATGAGGGAGTTCATTTCCGTTCCTATCTGGATGGTTCCCCCCATTATTTCGACGCCGAGAAAGTGATCGACGTACAACTCGCGCTCGATCCCGATATCGCCATGATCCTGGATGATTGCACCCCCTACCCGGCCGACCGCGAGCGGGCACAACGGGGCGTGGACCTGACTGTCAATTGGGCACAACGCGCAATCGATTATTACTCCCAGTTGGGGCTGGATTACCCGGAGTCACCAGCACTTTTCGGCATCATTCAGGGATCAATCTATCTTGATTTGCGAAGAGAATGTGTTGAGCGTCTGTTGCCAATGGATTTCGCCGGGTATGCGATTGGTGGGTTATCAGTCGGTGAGCCAAAAGAAGCTCTCTGGGAAGTATTGGACGAAGTGGTACCCCTTCTTCCGGCAGATAAACCAAAATACCTGATGGGGGTCGGAACACCGGAAGATCTCGTTCTGGCGGTGGATAAGGGGATCGATATGTTTGACTGCGTGCTGCCGACCCGGAACGGACGGAACGGCACGGCTTTTACGTCGCGAGGAATCGTGACCGCTAAAGCCGCTCGCTACAAAGACGCTGCGGAGCCGCTGGACGAGGAATGCGAGTGTTTTGTCTGCCGCAAATACTCCCGCGCGTACATCCGTCATTTATTGAACATTAATCACATGACCGCTTGTACGCTGGTGAGTTATCATAACTTGTGGCTTTTTCTGAAACTCATGGAATCCTTGCGCCGGGCGATTGTGGACGGTACATTCCCGGAGTATAAACGGTCGTTCCTGGAGCGGTACCGCTCGGGAGAAGACGCGGAACCGACCTAGGCAAAGGAGGCTACGTGTTTTACTGGATACTGGCATTGGGCGCTCCCCAGGGAGAAGGGGGCGGCGGTGGGTATGGCTTTCTGATTATGATGGCCTTGCTGTTTGCCGTCATGTACTTCCTGCTGATTCGCCCGCAACAGAAACGGCAAAAACAGCAGCAGCAAATGATTGCCCAGCTAAAAAAAGGTGATCAGGTGATCACCTCCGGTGGTATGATTGGTACGGTGGTGGGCTTTGGCGAACAGGAAAATATCGTGGTGCTCAAATTTGGCGAAAACACCAAAATCGAATTCTTGAAATCGGCGATCGCCAGTCGGGCCGACCAATAAACCGGGCAATGACTGTATAGGTTTTGATTCACGATGGCGATACTTCCGATTCGTCTGTACGGAGACACCATTCTCCGTGCGCCCACAACGCCGGTGGCTGAGATCGATGACGCAGTAACCACACTGGCGCACAACATGTTCACGACCCAGACCCGCTATGAGGGTATCGGTCTGGCGGCGCCGCAGGTAGGGATCAGCCGGCGCGTGTTTGTGGCCGACAATCGTCCGATTGATGATCACGGCGAGCAATTGGCGTTCGTTAACCCGGAAATCCTGGAGAAACGCGGGGAATCAGTGTACCAGGAAGGGTGTCTCTCGTTTCCCGGTATTTTTTTCGATGTGACCCGCCCCCGCACGGTCACGGTACGGTATCTCGACCTTGCGGGTCGAGAGCAGATGCGCGAATTTGACGGAGTATTGGCTCGCATTATCCTGCATGAATACGATCACCTGGAAGGTCGGTTGTTTATCGATACGCTCAATGAAGCCGACCGCGAACGGGTCATTGAAGAATTGAAGGAAAAGGGGGTTGTCTCGTCCTCGGCATGAGAGTCGCTTTTTTCGGCACCCCCGAGTTTGCGGCGGTGTCCCTGCGCCGGTTATTAGCCGCGCCTCAGCATGAGGTCGCCGGGGTAGTCACCGCGCCGGACAAAGCCGCCGGGCGGGGGCGAAAAATCACTGCGCCGCCGGTAAAGGATGTGGCAGACCATCATCAGGTTCCCACGTTGCAGCCGGAAAAACTTCGCAATCCCCAGTTTATCAGTGCGCTTCGGGCCTGGCAGGCAGAGTGCTTTGCGGTGGTGGCCTTTCGTATCCTGCCGCAACTGGTGTTTTCGATTCCGCAATACGGGTGTATCAATGTGCATGCGTCGCTTTTGCCCGCGTATCGGGGGGCAGCGCCGATTCGGCGGGCGCTGTTCAATGGAGAGACACAGACCGGAGTAACTACATTTTTGATACAGAAAAAAGTCGATACCGGTGCTATTTTATTAACCCGGACAGTAGACATTGGTCCTGAAGAAACCCACGGGGAACTCGAGGCCCGGATGGCAGTTGCGGGGGCAGAATTGCTGGTGGAAACGCTCGATAAGTGGGAAAGAAAGGAGGTAACCCCAAAACCCCAGGACACGCAGCAGGTAACACGTGCACCAAAGATTACTGCGGAAGACCGCGTCCTGCGGTGGAACCAACCGGCGACGATAATTTTCAACCGCATCCGCGGACTGTCGCCAAAACCCGGTGCCCAGGCCACCTTCCGCGACAAGCAAATCAAAATTTTGCGGGCAGTGCCCGTTGAGTACGCGGCAGACGATCCCCAGGTTGCAAGCGGGGTCACCCTTTCTGCCAATCCCAAATCCGGCGTCGTTATCGCCACACAGCAGGGAGCACTTCGCCTTACCGAAGTTCAACCTGCCGGCAAACGGCCCATGAGCGGTGCGGAATTCGTACGCGGATACCGTGTCGCGCCAGGTGAACAATGGAGTTAACCATCGATGACAGCTATTGCGGCGTAAACCGAGACCGTAGTGATTTCCACTCGTGGAGCGTGTGGTCGGATACGGTCGTGGTGCAGCCGTGGCTTCACTTGGTACTACTCACCGTTTTGCAGTTTCAGTGCATTACCCGGCTGGTACGCGGCCTGGATGCACGGAGGTTTCATTGCCTTGAACAAACAGATTATCATAAATGTCACCGAGCACGAGCAGCGGATCGCCATGCTCGAAAACGGCAAACTAGTCGAATTATGGTACCAGCGCCCGGACGAGGTCAAGCTGGCCGGGGGCATCTACAAGGGGATTGTCACCTCGGTCTTCCCCGGTATGCAGGCGGCATTCGTGGAGATCGGGGAAGCCCGGACCGCCTTCCTGCACTCCTCAGACCTCGGGCGGTTTGCTGAGGGTGAAGGGTACGACGCCGATTACGTTGACGATGATTCGATAACCGATCTCGTCAAACGCGAAAAACGCGGCAATATCCAGGATGTCCTCCAAAAAAACCAAGAAATATTAGTCCAGGTGATCAAAGAACCCTTGGGCAGCAAGGGGGCGCGTCTGACGACGCAGATTTCGTTGCCCGGCCGATTTGTGGTGCTGGTGCCTGATGACAACTGCGTCCGGGTCTCGCGGCGTATTCACAATTGGGCTGAAAAACGGCGACTGCGGAAAATTCTCAATGAGCTGCGTCCGGAAGGTTTTGGGCTTATCGCCCGCACCGAATCGGAAGGCAAAACGGAGAAAGATTTCAAAAATGACGTCCGTAGTCTCGGCAAAACCTGGCGGAAAATTGCCCGGGACGCCGAACGTAAATCCGCCCCGGCTCTTTTGCACCACGAATTGGATATCACCGGCTCGCTTATGCGGGATGTGTTTTCCGGGGACGTCAATCAGCTGATCGTTGACGATAAAAAGGTCTTTCGCAGTATCACCGGATATTTGAAACGCGTCGACCCGGAACTGCGCTCACTCGTCGAACTCTACAGCGGGGATGTTCCGATTTTTGATTTATACAATGTAGAGCAGGAAATAGAAAAACTCTACGAACGCAGGGTCTGGCTGAAAAAGGGGTCGTTCCTGGTTATTGATCAGACTGAGGCGATGTTCACTATTGACGTCAACACCGGGCGGTACGTGGGCAAGAAGTCTCAGGAAGATACGATATTACGGGCCAATCTGGAGGCGGTACACGAAGTCGCCCGCCAGGTGCGCCTGCGTGATCTGGGCGGGCTGATTGTCATCGACTTCATTGATATGATGCACTTTGATAACCGCCGCAAAGTGTACCAGGAATTTAAAGAGGCGTTACGGCGGGACCGCGCCAAACATTCAATCGCGCCGATCTCGGAGTTTGGTTTGATTGAAATGACACGGCAGCGAATCCGCCTCTCGCTCATGCAATCCCTGTCCGATCCGTGCCCAGTCTGTAATGGTCGAGGTCGTGTCCTCTCGAAAGACACCCTGTGTCTCAAGCTTGAGCGCTGGTTTGAGCGGGCGAAAATCGCCACCGACATCCGACGTTTCCGCTTGATCGTCCATCCGACATTCATGGAATATTTGCAGGACCCGGAAGAGAAACGCCTCGACGGGATCGCCAAGCGTCTGCGCATTAAGATTGCGTTGGAGGGCAACCTGGCACTGGCGCCGGACAAATACCAGGTATATGCCGCGGATGATGATGTCGAATTGACCGATATGTTCAGTCCGCGAACGCTGAAGGCAAAATCGTAGCTGAACGCGTCACGGCTGAAGGTTATGACGATTCCGCAACCACGGGTCCGGCTGCGGCAAGTTTATCAGTTAACACCGTTACCAATTGATCGCTGGCGACACGCGATTGTTCCATTGAATCCCGCTCCCGGATGGTCACGGTTTGATCCTCCAGCGTATCACCATCAATCGTCACGCAGAACGGGGTGCCGACTTCGTCCATGCGGCGGTAACGCTTCCCGATCGCTGATTTCTCATCGTAGAAACACTTAAATCGTTTCAACAGCTCGGCGTAAATTTTCCGCGCCACTTCCGGCATGCCGCCCTTTTTCACTAATGGCAGGACAGCCACTTTGATGGGGGCGATGTGGGGCGCGAAACTCATCACTACGCGCTTCTCATCTCTGACTATTTCTTCCTTATACGCATCAGCAAGGCAGGTCAGGAGGGTGCGGTCCAGGCCGGCCGACGTTTCAATGATGTAGGGAATATAGCGTTCCTTGGTCTGATCATTGAAATAGGAGAGGTCTACCCCGGAGGCCTCTTTATGTCGGCTCAAATCAAAGTCGGTGCGGTTGTGCACGCCTTCGAGTTCTTTCCAGCCGAAGGGGAATTCGTATTCGATATCATAGGCGGATTTGGCGTAGTGGGCGAGTTCATCCTCTCCGTGCTCATGCCAGCGAAGTTTGTCCTCGGCAATCCCCAGGCGCAGGTACCAATTCCAGCGTTGCTCGCGCCAGTAGTCGAACCACTTTTGATCTTCCGCGGGTTCGACGAAGTACTGCATTTCCATTTGTTCGAATTCCCGTGACCGAAAGATAAAATTCCCCGGCGAGATTTCGTTGCGGAACGCCTTGCCAACCTGGGCGATACCGAACGGGATTTTCTGCCGCGACGGTCCGAGGACGTTGAGGAAATTCACATAAATTCCCTGAGCGGTTTCGGGGCGAAGATAGACTATCGCCGCGTCGTCTTCCACCGGCCCCATGAATGTCTTGAACATGAGATTAAATTGGCGAGGCTCGGTGAGTTCGCCGCCGCAATTCGGGCAGACCTCGGATTCCAAGTGGTCGGCGCGGAACCGGGATTTGCATTTTTTGCAGTCGACCAAGGGATCGGTAAATCCGCCGACGTGGCCGGAGGTGACCCAGACTTCGGGATGCATTAAAATGGCGGCGTCGACCCCTTCGATGTCGTCGCGCTCGTGGGTCATCGACTTCCACCAGAACTCGCGGATATTGCGCTTGAGTTCGACGCCCATCGGACCCATGTCCCAGCACGAATTCAACCCACCGTAAATCTCGGACGATTGAAAGATGAATCCTCTACGTTTGCACAGTGAGACCAGACGGCCCATCAGATCGTCTTGTCCTTTTTTCTTCGCCATGGTGTTCTCCCTTTGCTCCGCATCTACTCCGGGGCCGGTCCTGCGACGCGGCGGACAAAGTCGAGCGATTTCAATCGTCCGCCACCAAGATGATACCCATAGAACGCTTCGGTCAGTTCACCGATTTCATCCACCAGACCGTTCGCGACCGTTTCATCGTCGGCGAAAAGTATCGCCTCACTCAGCAGTTTTTTCAGTCGCTCATACGCGGGGGCTGATACCATCATGTACGTCCCATTCGCGCTGGCGCAGCGGCGACAAATCACGCCGCCCCCCTCCCGGTCAAACAGCGCCTTCTTCCCCGGCTCCGCCACCCTACCGCATGAGCGGCAGGCATCCATTACCGGCTGGTAGCCGAGGAGGCTGAGCGCGACCAGCAAATATTCATAAAACGCCAAAGTCAACCGGGTGCCGGTGATTGTCTGCCAAAAGGAAAAATTGGCCGTAGTCCACTCGAACAAATCGTTATTGGCCTCCTCGAAGGTATGCCGTTCGAGAAACTCGACAACTGCAAATCCATAGCCGGCGCGCATGGGATCAGTATAGAGGCCGCCAAACGGATCTTTTAAATTAGATTGGGACAGCAAATGCAGCCGTTCACGGGACTTCTTATAGACCATTGCCTCGATCAAGGAGAAGGTCTCCAGATGACCCCAGAACCTTGCTTTGGGACGCATCGCGCCTTTGGCGAGAATGGAAATCCGGCCCCAGTTCCGCGTATAGAGATGGGCGATCTTGGAGGATTCACTCCATTGCTGTGTCTTGAGTACAATTGCGTCTGTCTTTTCCGGTCCGGCCATAGGGCAAGCACCCGCTAGTAGGTACGGGAACTACTTCCCTTCCGGCGGCGGGAGTTCGAGATAGATTTTTTCGCCCGGGCGGGCGAAACCGTATTCCTCGCGGGCGATCTTTTCGAGATAGGTGGTATCGGATTCCAAGGCCTTGCAGATTGTTTGCCGGTTGATAATTTCGGTGTCAAGCACGCGTTCTTCGGCCCGGAGGTTATCTTGTTCAACGCAGAGATTTACCAGGCGCACAAAGCCGGTGGGGCCGGAGAGAAATGCATACGCCAGCAGAATTAAAAGACCAAGCCGCACGGCCAAGAATAATCTCCGGCGTACCGGTCGGCCCCCATTGCCATAGGCCCGCGGCAAATTGGCCAGCAAATCGGGGATAATCACTTTACCCGTGCGTTTGATTTTGCGGTTACGCTTGTTCAGCACGATTTCCGTTTCCGTTTATTGACGGTGTCGGGTTTCTCCTCCCCGCCCAGCGGGGCGTCGGAACCCGACCTACTGCTTCTGTCTTCCCTCTCCCCTTAGTGCATGGGGAATGCCGTTAATCCCGGATAGATTGCTGCGTCGCCCAGCATCTCCTCGATGCGGAGCAATTGGTTGTATTTGCAAATCCGGTCGGTACGTGATAGTGAACCGGTTTTAATCTGTCCGGCACCGGTTGCAACCGCAACATCGGCAATGGTTGTATCTTCAGTCTCGCCGGATCGGTGCGACACGACCGAGGTGAAGCCGGCGCGGCCGGCGAGATTAATCGTATCCAGCGTCTCGGTGAGCGTACCGATCTGGTTTAACTTAATCAGGATTGAATTGGCGGCTTGTTCGTCAATGCCTCGCTGCAACCGTTTGGGATTGGTCACAAATAAATCATCACCGACTATTTGGAGTCTATTGCCGAGTTCTTTGGTCATCGCAATCCACGATTCCCAGTCATCCTCGGCGAGACCATCCTCGATCGACAGGATTGGATACTTATCAACCCATTCTTTGTAAAACTCCACCATCTCCTTGCCGGAGAGGGCCTTACCTTCTCCGGCAAGCTCGTACTGTTTTTTGTCGGCATTGTAGAATTCCGTGGAGGCGGGATCGAGGGCGAAGAAAATATCTTTGCCGGCTTTGTATCCGGCTTTCTCGATTGCCTCCAGGATAACCTGGATCGCCTCCTCGTTGGTTTTCAGATTTGGCGCGAAGCCGCCCTCATCGCCGACCGCCGTGTTGTAGCCTTTGCCGCTGAGGACTTTTTTGAGGTGATGAAACACCTCGGCGCCCATGCGGAGTCCTTCGGAGAAGGTCGGTGCGCCGGCAGGGACAATCATGAATTCTTGAATATCGACGTTGTTGTCGGCGTGCTTGCCGCCGTTTAAAACATTCATCATCGGCACCGGCATCACTTTGGCGTTGGGGCCGCCGAGATAGGCAAACAGCGGCAGACCCAAAAACTCCGCCGAGGCGTGCGCCACCGCCAGCGATACGCCGAGGATTGCATTTGCTCCGAGGTTGGACTTGGTGTCGGTACCGTCGAGTTCGATTAAGAATTTATCGATCTCCGGCTGATCCATGCTTTCGAGGAATGAGTCCATCAGGGCGGGGGCGATTTTATCGTTGACATTCTCGATTGCCTTCAGGACACCCTTGCCCAGAAAACGTTCCTTGTCTCCGTCGCGAAGCTCCAGCGCCTCATGGGCGCCGGTGGAGGCGCCGGAGGGTACGGCGGCGCGGCCCATGGTTCCATCCTCAAGTCCCACTTCGACTTCGACAGTTGGATTTCCGCGTGAGTCGAGTATTTCGCGCGCTTGACAGAATGTTACTGCCGGCATGATTCCTCCCGCAATCGTGATAGTGCTGGTGCTCCGCCCCCTCTCGTAGGGGGGAATCTATGCGCGGCGGCCGTGCAGTCAACCTTTTTCTTGGAGGACGGCAGGTGTTCCTCTCCAAGGTGCTCGTCGGGGAAGACGTTGCCTTTCTCCCGCTTGACGGTGACCGGTGGCAGATCCGCTGGAACGAGATGAACCTGGCGATCTACCAGGAGAACACGGGACGAGTCATTCGCCCCACACCTCCACCAAAAACAAAAAAACAATGAACCAAAAAGACAAAAAAGTGTTACCTATGTCCCCGGTTTAAGGTGTTACCCATGTAACCGGTTGTTCAGGTAATCCTTAAAAAAAGATCACCAGCAATCCCGCGAACACTGTGGTCAGGAAGTTGACGGCGTTATTGCCGATGCCGGGGATGCCGGCGATTTGTTTGGCCTGGGTACCGCAGTGATAGGGTTTATCACAGTAGGCGTTGCAAGAGGGGCATTTGAAGCGCATCTGAACCGTGGCTCCCAAAATTGAATCGACCATGCCGCCGAAGACCGCCCAACCGGTAATCAGGCCGAATGCCGCCCAGTGGCCGATATCAGGCTCCGGCAGGAGGACGATGCCGATAATCGTAGTGCACACGGCGCCGAGCAACCCGGCGAAGGTACCAATCCAGCTGATCGCGCCGGAGATACCGGCGGGAGCACGGCGCCAGGTGCGCAAATCAAAGGGCCGGGGTGCGTACACCTGCCCGATTTCGGAGGACCAGGTATCACCGGTCATGGTGGCCAGGGCGCAAAGTGAGCCATACAGCCAGCGGGTCTCCCCGGTCGCGAAGGTGATCAGGGCGCACACCGACGCCACCGCGCCATTGGCCAGCACCTGACGGGCCCGTCGGGCAACGCGGGGTTGTTTGGTTTGGTAGCGTTTGTCCGCTGACCATTTGGTGATTGCCGAGGACGCGACAAAGAAAAAGATCAGTGGCAGCGCCAGCCCCAGTCCCCCACCGAGCCAGACACTGGCGCCGACCATTGCGGCACAGATCGCGCCGGCGAGGGTGAGGAAACGTTTATAGTAGCCCCAGGCGGCGAAGGCGAGGGCGATGAGTACACCAACGGAATATTCCATTTCGGCGGAGAAGTTAATTGATCGGAGAGCTTGGGGAAAGCTACAACAACTGCTTGCGTTTGCGAAAGAACCACTCACCGGTGAGGAGGACTAAGACCGCGATGAGGAGCCACGGCTGGTTCCAGATTTCGATTTCGCGGTGCAAGGTTTGCGTGCGGGCGACGAAGGTGAGAGAATCGAAGAAAGTAACCGGATCGGATTCGTGGTAGTAGCGTCCACCGGACTCTTCGGCAATCTGCCGCAGGAGGAGTTCGTTTAAGCCGCTGGCAGTTTGTTCCAGCCCGACCTGTTCTACTTTCAGTTTGCCGCCGGTCATGGAGAGGGTGTCATCGTCGATGACCGCCTGCCCGGCATACTGGTAGGTGCCCGGTTTGAGGCCGGTGACCAGGCCCTCATAAAAATCCCCCCCGCCGGGCGGCAGGAATACCGTGACGGTGTCTACGGCTGTCATCCCTGAATCAGGCCACACCCGCGCCACGACTGACGCCCGGGAGAGGAATGAGTAGTTGTCGTCATATAGTAACCCACGAACCGCAATTGGTTCCCCCGAGGCGTAGATTTCTTTTTCGGTTTCGAGACGTTGTTTATCAAGGTCTTCAGTGACGGTCAGCCAGCGCACCGCCAGCTCCAGAAACCGGCGGAAGTGGTTCTCCTGCCCCGGTTCGGTCGAGGCATTAAACCCCCAACGCCACAGCGGCCCGCCATTGACCACAATTGCTTTGCTGCCGCGTTCTTTGACAGTCCACAGAAGCGGAATCGGCTGGTTGTCGGGTGTGTTCAGGCCGATACGACGGCTGGTCAGCGGGACAATTGCGCGTTCAGGCAGATTATTAAAATTCCACACACCCACAAACGGCGGGAATGATTCAAAGATTTCGCGCGATTCGTCCGGTGATTCAGTCACCCGCAACAACGGATGACGTAAGTAGCGGCCATCGACAGTCGGCGTATATTCACCACGTTTCCATAAGGGGGGGCGGCTGATAAAATCCAGCGGCCACGGAGCATCCGGCGCCCGTGAAAACGACTGTTTCCCCAGGACAATCATCACTCCTTTACCCGCGTTTTCGAATTGCTCGGCTATGCTGCTCCAGGTGGAGCGCAGCCAGCGGGCGTCGGGTTCGATCATGATGACTGCATCGTAGGAGAGCCATTCATCCGGCGAAACCGGAAGACCATCCAAAAGCTCCTGGTTCGGTTCACCGGTCGCTGAGGAAATCAACTCTACCCGTTCAAACTGATTTAACGCCCGGCGGACAAACGCGTAGTCCCAGGTAAGATAACCGCTATAAAGCAATACTCTTGTCTTTTCTTTCAGTGCTTTGACAAAGAATGACTTGCCTCTGTCTGGTTCACCTTTAGGTTCAATGCGGAATTCATGGATACCGGCCTCGGGAACCGTGGTGGTGAAGACGATGTCCGCCCGTTGTCCCCCGGCGGCGATGTTAATGGTCTGTTCGTCGATAATTTCATCGCCGGAGCGCAGGCTCAGCCGAAATGACCCGGCCCGTTGCGTGGTGGTCTGCACGCGGATCGCAAACGGCTGCCCGGCGAATACCACCTCACCCACATCGACTGATACAACTGATGCGCCCAGGCCCGTGTCGGGTTGGCCGACTCCCACACTGACCACGGGCCAATCGAGATTTTTACCGGCGATTGCAGGACTGACACCGAGATTATTGAGACCGTCAGAGACTACACACACTGCGGAGATGTTGCGCGTAGCGTACCGATCCTCGATTTGCTCGAGCGCACGCCCCAGTGCGGTGGCAGAGCCTCCGCCCTCTGGCGGACCATCGGCCACCAGGAGCGATTCGGCGGCAAAGGTGGTGACCGCCTCGACATCCTCCGGCAATTTCCCGGCGATATCGCGCCAGCGGTTGCGAGCGCGGTCGATCAGCGGATTGCCGCCCTCTTCGGTGAACATACTGGCGGAACCGTCAATGACCCCGACCACCGTGGCTGGATCAACCATCTGCGGCGTCAGCGACACCAGCGTCTCGGTGAGGCTGAAGAGCAGCAGGACGATCGCCAGCGCGCGGGTGATTCCCAGCCCAATACGCCAGCCGGGTTTCAGCGGCGGCAGGGTGCGGCGGTAATAGACCCAGGTGAAAACCAGCAGGCCGATAACCACCAGCACTCCAATCCACCAGTATTGGTCAACAAACTGTATCATAAGTCAGATGTAATCTCCATCTATGTCGAATGATACCCGCTAAGACGGGGATAGTTGGCAGGTTTCTGGCGGGAATGCACCGTCGGTGAGAGGATTAGACATTCCGCACGACGGTGTAATCGGTGAGCATTTCCAAAGATTCGCGGTACGGTGATTCCGGCAGTGGGACCAAACATTCACGGGCTCGCTCGCCGAGCTCATTCGCCCGAGCGCGAGCGTAATCAAAACCACCATGCTCGGCAATCAACTCATAGATGCGTTCAAACTTTTCGGGTTCGTAGTTTTCGGCGATGGAGATAATTTCTTTCCGGACAGCAGTACTGGCGCGTTCCAAGGCATGAATCAAGGGCAACGTCACCTTGCCTTCCTTGATGTCGTTACCGGTCTCCTTACCGGTTTTCCGGGAGTCGCCCAGATAATCCAGCAAATCGTCAGCGATTTGGAAGCTCAGCCCCAGCGTTTCACCGAAGCGGTGATAGAGTTCCGGATCGGTACCGTTGCGGCCGGCCTCCAGCATACCGGCCTGGCAGGAGGCGCCAAAGAGGGATGCGGTCTTGTCGGCGATAATCTCGGAGTATTCCCGCTCGTCAATGCTGAAATTCCGGTTCTGCTGCAACTGCCGGAGTTCGCCACTGGCGACCCGCTTGGTGGCATGAGAGACTACCTCCAGCAGTTTTTGATTGTCCAACGCCACCAGAATACCGAACGCGCGGGCAAAGAGGTGATCCCCCATCAATACCGCGGCCAGATTATTCCAGCGGGCGTTGACCGAGAGCTTTCCGCGCCGGCGATCGGAGACATCAATGACATCATCATGCAACAAGGTGGCGGTATGAATCAATTCAATCGCGACCGCAGCACCCATCGCGGCCGGGCCATCCTCGCGTTGGGATCGGTGAGAGAGTAACACCAGGGCCGGGCGAATCCGTTTGCCCCGCAGGGCCACCAGGTAATCGGCAATCGCCCCGGCGAGGCCGGATTTTTCCCCAATGGAATCGCGGAACGCCTGTTCAAATTCGGCCAGGGGTTCGGCTACCGGGGCTAAACATTTCTCAAGTCGCGCATCCATGACCCGTCTTTATCAGACGATGCACCATACTCCGACCATGGGGGTGAGTCAATAGAAAATCGTCAATTTGACAGGCGTAAGACGAGGGGAAACGGCCATTTGTCGCGGCTTGACAATTACTGTGGCTAGGTCACACTGGCCTGATCAACGAGACGAATGGGCGCGGTTTTTGAGCGATGGCGTTTGAGGAAGACATGAAGATTGGTTCCCTGGTTAACCGTCGATTGCAGGTCGAGTTGCCCATCCAGGTGTTCCACCAACCGGCTGACAATCGCCAGTCCCAATCCGGTACCGATTTTCTTGGTCGAAAAAAATGGCTGCCAGATTTTATCCCGCACGTCATCGGGGATACCCGGGCCATTGTCGGAGACGGTAACACGTATCCAGGGGGCGGCTGCGAGATCCTCAGAATTCTTGGTTTGGCCATCCGGCAGACGTTCCGGTAATTCATCGTGGCGGGCCCGGCGGGCGCTGATTGTAATCATCCCGCGCTGGTCACCAATAGCCTCTACTGAATTGATCATTACATTGAGAAAGAGTTGCTTGAGCAAGTCTTCGTCCGCTTCAACCAATACCTCAGAGTCCGCGAGCCGACTTTGCAGGATGATTTCCTGGTGATAGTCCGGTCGCCGCCGGACTAATTCCAGGACTTCCTGAATTACGGGGGCGAGCCGGACCCGTTTGGTGGCAGTTGGTTGGATTCGTGAATAAAACAAAAACTCGGTAATAATTTCGTTCAGGCGGCTTGATTCTTTGATAATGAGTTCGAGCAGGTTTTTGTTTTCGCCCTCAACCGACAACTCATTTTGCAGCACCTCGACCGATCCACAGATCGCCGCCAGCGGATTGCGGATTTCGTGGGCAATGCCAGCGGCCAGTTCGCCAATAGCGGCCATGCGGTCTTTCAGGCGCAGCCGTTCCTCCAGTTGTTTGGCGTCGGTGATATCCTGGAAGATGGCAATGACGCCGCGGCGGTTCCCCTCATTACCCATGATCGAGGTGGAGATCCCTAAGGGCACGTGATGGCCGGGCCGCGGCTCGATGCTAATTTCTCCCCGGGTGCTGCCCCGCATGGACTGGCAGGCGGCGCGCAGGCGTTCGGCCAGTTGCGGAAAGCGCGAGCCAAAAGCCTGCTGAATTGTCTTCCCGCGAACTTCCTCAATCCCAACCTGGAGTATGTCCTGTGCGGCCTGATTGAAATAGGTGACCGCGCCGTGGATATCGATGGTGAGCAGTCCGGAATGGAGGTGCTTGAGAATATCGCCGGTCTCCAATCGCGCATCTCGCAAGGCACGCGAGGTCGAGGCCAGGTCCTCGTCCCGTTGTTTCAGCCGTTCGGCCAAAAACCCGCTGATGAAGGCCAGCAGGTAGAACATGCACACCCGGACAAATATGGAAAATGATCGCTCGTCGGTATTCTGAATGACTTGCTTCCAGAAGTTCGGGTCCCGAAGAATCCACAACGGATCGGTTATCGCGTTTACCGCGGCGATGTACGCCGCGGCGGCGGCAGTCGCGATCATCAGTGTTCCCACCAGACGGAATCCCAGCGCCGCGGAGACGATGGTCAGCAGGTACAACGCGAAGAAGGGGCTATAGACCCCTCCGGAAGTCATCACGATCGTATTGGCCAAGAGTAATTCGAGGACAAACTCGACAATCAGGCAGAGGTAAAAAACCCGCCGAAAGCCAGAGCGACGGTACAGGACGTACGACCCGACGACCAACACCGCAAAGGCGAGGTATAGCGAGTGCAGTACATCGAAGCGGATCGGATTGCCGACGACACCCCAATCGGTGGTTAACACGACTGTCAACACCAGGGCCCGGACACTCAACAGCCAGATGCCGCGACTGTCTTGATCGCTGCGTCGTCGATAAACCAACATATGAATACGGGCCGCCCCTCACATGGGAAGGGACGGCCGCTTGAATCAGATTAGTGGATTTGGCCGATGATATCGAACATCGGCAGATACATCGCGATCAAAATACCCCCGATGATCACACCCATGAAGACGATAATCACCGGCTCAATAATCGACGTCAACCCTGAAACGGCGGCGTCGACTTCCTCGTCATAGAAATCAGCTACTTTCGATAACATCCCATCCAGGCCGCCGGTCTTCTCTCCCACCGAGATCATCTGCGTCACCATCGGTGGAAACACGCCGGTCTCTTTTAAGGGCGCGGTAATCGTATCCCCTTCGGCGATTGCCAACACCGCCTTTCGAATGGCATCATGCAAGACGCGGTTTCCCGCTGTCTTGGCCGTGATCTCCAGGGCGTCCAGAATTGAAACCCCTGAGGATAAGAGGGTTCCCAGCGTGCGGGTAAACCGGGAGATTGCACTCTTGCGGATCAACGAGCCAATCATGGGAATGTATAGTTTAGCCTTATCGATGTATAATCGGCCTTTGTTGGTCCGTCCGGTTACATGGTACGATATTACCAGGGCGATTAACCCGCCGAAGATTTGCAGGAAGTGTTCCTGCATGAATGCGGAAATGTCCAGGACCAGCAAGGTGGGCGCCGGCAACTCCGCTCCCAGGCCGGAGAACATCTTGGCAAAGACCGGCACAATCCAGGTGAGCATGGCAATGGTAATGCCGGTAGCTACGACGACTACCACCGCAGGATACATCAGCGCGCCCTTGACCTTCCGGACAAGTTGATCCGCTTTTTCCCGATAATTGGCGAGCCGCACCAGAATCGTATCAAGGGCGCCGCCAATTTCACCCGCCTCCACCATATTCACGTACAGATCATCGAAGACTTTCTTATGTTTGCGCAGGGCATCGGCCAGGGTCGAACCACCAGCAACGGAGTCTTTTACCTGTCCGACAATTTTCCGCATTTCCGCGGAATCGGATTGTTTGGCCAGGATTTCCAGACACTGGATCATGGGCAGGCCGGCGCCAATCATCGTCGCAAACTGCCGGGTAAACCGTGAGATATGGACCTTCTTGATCCCGGTGCCGATCTTGACGTTTATTTGTGAGGGTTGCCGTGAGATTTGATTGGCCAGAATTTTCTTCTGTCGGAGCTGGCGTTCCAATTCTGCGCGGTTTCTCGCCTTGAGTTGACCGCTGACCGCCGCTCCGCCGATCGTTTTCCCTTTGTACTCAAAAACTGGCACGGGAAATCCTCCGCGTCTCTCCCAGGCCTACTGGTATGCAGGAGTCGCCTGTCGCCGGGAGATGATTTCGTTAATTTCTTGTGGATTGGACGAACGAGCCACCGCGTCGCCGATGGAAATCTTCCGAGCGAAATACAATTCGGCGAGCGATTGGTTCATTGTCTTCATCCCGTATTTTGACCCCGCCTGAATCAGACTATAAATTTGATGGATTTTATCGTCACGAATCACGGCGCTCACTGCCGGGGTAACGATGAGTATCTCCGCGGCCAGCGCGCGTCCGCCACCGATTTTGGGGATCAGCTGCTGGGTGACCACGGCACGCAACACGAAAGACAACGTGACGCGTACCTGTTCCTGTTGATTGACCGGAAATACGTCCACGATGCGGTTGATCGATTCCGCGCAGGAGTTGGTATGCAAGGTGGCGAAGGCCAAGTGGCCGGTTTCGGAAATATTTAAGGCTGATTCAACGGTGTCCAGGTCACGCATCTCGCCGATCATCACGACATCCGGATCCTCGCGCAACGCATATTTCAACGCCGCCGGGAATGATTTCGTATCGGTGAACACTTCCCGCTGGTTGACAATAGAGTTCCCGTGCCGGTGCAGGTATTCGATGGGGTCCTCGACCGTGATAATATGGTCGTGCCGTTCGCGATTAATCTTATCCAACAGCGCGGCCAGGGTGGTGGATTTTCCCGAACCGGTCGGTCCGGTCACCAACACTAATCCGCGAGGTAAATTGGCCAATTCGGAGACGGCGCGCGACAATCCAAGTTCTTCGAAGGTGGGAATCCGAAATGGAATCTGCCGGATGGCCACGGCAACGTTACCCCGTTGCATAAACACATTGCACCGGAACCGGCTGAGGTTTTCGATTCCGAACGACAAATCCAATTCGTAGTGTTCTTCAAAATTCTTTCGTTGTCTTTCATTCATTATTGAATAGGCGAGCTTTTTAGTCATCTCACCCGTCAGCGGCTCCAGGTCAGTCCGGACCAGGCGCCCATCGATCCGCAACTGCGGGGGTGACCCCACGGTCAAATGCAAATCGGAGGCCTTCTTCTCACTCATGAGTTCAAGCAACTCTCGCAATGAGACCATCGGCAATGATGTCATCAGTGTACCCTTACCCTGATAAGTGCTGGTGACCCCGAATCGTTACCCGTATACTTGTATCGACTGCCACAAACGGTCACTTGAAGATTCGTTTGTCGATCAAACCGATTGGGCCAGAACCTGTTCCAGCGGGATGACTCCCTCTTTCATTTTTTCAATGGCTGCCATACGCAACGTTTTCAGCCCTTGCTCAACGGCTACCTGGCGAATTTCATCGGTGGAACCATTTTGGAGGATGAGCCGCTCGATTTCCGAGGTGACGGTCATCACTTCGAAAATGCCGGTCCGGCCAGAAATGCCGGTTTTGCCGCATTCGGAACAGCCTTTGCCTTTGAACATGGTCATATCAGGATGGTCCGCGGGATCGAGATCGAGCATGGCGAAATGTTGCTCGGTCATTTTTACTTCTTCTTTGCAAAAGGCGCAGACTTTTCGGACCATACGCTGCGCCATGATTAATTTGGTGGCGGAGGCCACCAGGTAGCCGGGCACGCCCATATCCACCAGCCGATTAATGGTGGACGGCGCATCATTGGTGTGCAAGGTCGAGAATACCAGGTGACCGGTCAGGGCGGCCCGAATCGCGATTTCCGCCGTTTCGCCATCACGAATCTCCCCGACCATCACAATATCCGGGTCCTGCCGCAAAAATGAGCGCAATGCCGAGGCAAAGGACAAGCCGATATTCGAACGCACCAATACTTGATTAATACCATCAAAGTTAAACTCGACCGGGTCTTCTGCGGTCATAATATTCACGTCAGTCTTGTTGAGCGTCTGCAAGGCCGAGTACAGGGTGGTAGTCTTCCCTGACCCGGTCGGCCCGGTTACCAGAATCATCCCGTAGGGCAGGTGAATGGTCTTTTCGAATCGTTCGTAAGCAGTTTTGGGAAACCCGAGTTTGGTCAGGTCCGTGCGCAGCGTCTGTGGATCGAGGATACGCATCACGACCTTCTCCCCGAAAATCGTCGGTAGCACCGATACTCGCAAATCGACGGTGCGATGGCCGACTTTGATTTTGATGCGGCCGTCCTGCGGCAGTCGGCGCTCAGAGATATCCAAATCCGCCATAATTTTCACCCGCGAGATGATCGCTGATCGCAGTTTAAACGGTAGGGGGGCCATCTCCTCCAACTCGCCGTCGAGGCGATAGCGCAAGCGCATGCGCTTTTCATACGGTTCGATGTGAATATCCGAAGCACCCTTACGAATCGCTTCGGCGATCATCCCGTCGACCAGCCGCACCAGCGGTTTATCTTGCACGGCAGACTGGAGGTCGAGGTCCGATTGGATATCGTCCTCTTGTTCGACGATCTGCAGCTCATCGGACTCCATCCCCTTGATGATCTCGGAGATCCCACCGGTATCGTTGTAGAAGCGATCGATCGCCTTGGCAATGGCCTTCTCGGGGCTGATCACCGGCTGAATCTGGCAACCGGTGATAAATTTCACCGCATCGAGGACATAAATATTGTGCGGATCGGCGATGGCCACCACCAGGGTTTTGCCCAGTTTGGACACGGCGATGACATTGAAACGGCGGGCGATATCCAGCGGGATGAGTTTGACGACGTCGGGATTGAGTTCAATATCCGCCAGACGGATGGCACCAATATTTAGCTGCTTGCCGATAAAATGGATCAGTGTGTCTTCATCAGGGACCGCACCGGTCTTGACCAGGACATCGGTAAACTTTTCGTTGGTCTTTTGCTGCACCGATTGGGCATGAGTCAGCTGTTCCGGGGTAATTTTCCCGGCCTTGACTAACATCTGGCCCAATTCTTCAGACATACCACTCCAACCGCTGCTTACTTACTCCCCCCTGCCGCCGCCGGCAGGTCATTTACAAGGTGGAGATCAGCCGGTGCCGACGGATATCATCAACCACCAAAGACGTCATCGATACGCGATTCTGCTGTCTCCTCGAACGTGCTGTCGAATTCCGGTCGATCGGCATTCGGCGGTGGCTCAGAGAAGATTTCGTTGAGCTTTTCACCGGCTTCCCGGCAGTACAAGCGCACCATACCGATCGTTGTACGCTCATCGAATACGACTGCCAGAATTGTCTGCTCATTAACCAACGCAATGTGGATATGGTCTTTCTTGCCCTGGTGGAACAGCACGGAGAATTCCGGTTCACCCACGAGACGTGCGATTTCGCGGGTCGAGGCGAAACTCCCGGCCAACAAGGCAGCCAGTGCGGTGGTATCGAGTCCCTGGGTGAAACCCTGACGCGTAATCAGATGTCCGTCTTTATCGACGAGCAGAGCGCACTTAGCCTCTGCTTTCTTAATCATCCACGTGATCGCGGCGTCAATTTTGTCCATTTGTTGTTCATAGATCATCAGGGTGTCTTCTTTCACGATGTCACCCCCTATCGTCCCAAGAGCCAGCCAAAGAGCCGGGCAAAGATTGATTTGCGTTGTTGCGTTGTTTGTCTTGTCTGTCGTTTTGTGGTGGAGGCACCGGCAGCCCGGCGGCTCCCGCCCTGCCGGACCCGGAGCGACGGCTCACGGTGAATGGTCGAGCCGGGTCGGGGGACGCGGGGTTGCCCGTCGCCCGGTCGCGGCGGTTCCGGCGCGGATTCCGCCGGTGGCGATGCGGCAGCCGGCGATCCGGTTCCGGACGGCTCAGGCACCGAGGCCAGTTGCTGCTCCAGTGGAATGGGGCCGGAATCTCCACCGGGCCTTGTTGATGGACTCGCATCAGCGGCGGCAGCCGCGTTCACACCAACCGGTTCCGGTCCGGGTCGGTCCTGCGACGGAAGCCGCGATGGGGTCTCCGCTATCTGTTTGGCTGCACCCGCCTGGTCGACCGTTTGAACGGTTGGTGTTTGCGTACCTGCTGTGGCTCGCGACCGTGCATCCTGCAACACCAATTTTGTAATTTTTTTGAGGGTGTCGAAGACCCCGACTCCGGTTGTGGCAACGGCCTCGAAGGCCGGCAGCATGCGGGGATTGAGCTGTTCATTCAATTCGGCGGGGGACAAAATATCGGGCAAATCCCGCTTGTTCCATTGAAAGACCAGGGGTAACGCCTCGGTGTTGAGCCCGTTCTCCCGCAAGTTATCGTACATGTTATTCAAACTCTCAATATTCTCATTTAATTTCGAGGATTGTGAATCGGCGACAAAAACCAGTCCATCCACGCCGCGCAGGACGAGTCGCCGCGTCGCATTGTAAAAGACCTGTCCCGGGACGGTGTAGAGCTGGAACTTCGTATCAAATCCGGCGATCTGACCGACGTCGACCGGCAAGAAATCGAAATACAGGGTCCGGTCGGCTTCGGTCGCCAGGCTGATCAGATCACCTCGGGAGTTCGAGGGGACTTTTTCGTGGACAAACTGCAGGTTGGTTGTCTTGCCCGATAGTCCCGGTCCGTAATAGACAATTTTGCAGTTTATTTCTCGCAAGGCGTAGTTAATGGATACCATAGTCTCAGGTGCTCCCTATTGGCCGTCTGCATTCACGTGACGGTCGCGAACCGGCGTTCAGCTTGCCTGCTGTAAACGGTTAATCGCGTGGTTGATTTCCAGCCGGATCAGACCGATGTTCGCCTGCTCCTCGGTGGTGACGACCAACATGCCTAATCCCGCATCGGCGAGAAACATTTTCCCGGTGTCCGCCTCAATGGTCACTTGCGCGAATGGATCCCGCTGTAGCCGATCCATTGACTTGCGGACGACTGCGGCAATCGAGGAGGCCAAAGCGCCAACGGTTTCGTCTTCGTGGTTGGCATCCAAATTGGCGGCGATGACAATGCCATCCTCACCCACAACCATGCTCCCGGTCACCCCGGAAGTTTTGTTTAGTTCTTCCAGCACGTCATACATGAGAAACCTCCAACCCCGCCGGCTGAGCCGTGCGATATCGGTGTTGATAGTGCTTGGTAATCATCTCCACCGCTTGCCCGACCCGCAGATTAATCAACTCGCCTGTTTCGGGTGTCGCCAGCACCGCCAGCCAGAACGGGCCGGCGGCACGAATGATCAGGTGGCCTAAATCGGATTCGACTTCCAGGCGATCGATACCGGCTTCGCCCTGCTGCGGTGTGAATTGTCCATGATAGCGCACGACCTCCACCGCCGTGGCCGCCCAGTATTCAGCTTCGGTGCGTTCATTCGCGCTCGACCAGTAGGCGACCACTAATCCCTTGGTGTCGGCGATGACCGCGACCCGGACGCCGACATAATCACCCAGCCAGGCTGTGGCCGCATCGAAGGACAGCTCGTCAGCCTCCAGCACCGGTTTCGCCGGGGGAGTTTTCTCGGGAAAGGAGAAGCCTCTGGTCTGCGGTGGCGCCGCCGGCCGGGCCCGATTGGAGTCAATGGCGAACCGGGACCTGCGCACCCACGAGCGATTCAGCAAGGGCATGAGCAAAAACGGCGCAAAGGCGACATGCAGGACCACTGCGGGTGGGTACTGCCACAGACATTCCGGAATACTCTCCTTCAGAGGAATTGTCTGCATCACCGAAACTAATCCTGCAAGTACTAAACCGACGCTAATCCGAAAGAGCACTGTCCCGCCGGCGGCCATTAGCTTGTGACCGACACTCAATCGCACCTGGAGTACCAAATAGAGCAGGAAGTACAGTGCCCACTCACCGAAAGCGTACAGGGGATGCAGGTTTAAATTCGGGAGACCAAAGGTCGCCGGGTACAGGATCAATGGCACGATACTGATCGCAACAGCCAGAATGACTGTCTGTCTAATTATTGCCCATTTGGAATTCATAGTATACCCCGTTGCTGGCCGGACCCGTTCCCTGTCTGTGCGGCTTCAGCAGTCTCCGAATCCTGTGTTTTCGACAGTCGAGCAAGATGTTGATCAAGGATTTTGGCGACGGATGCGTATTTGACTATGTTTCGTCCAATGAAAGCGGCAACAAAATCCAATGCCTGCCGAATGCCAACTTGTCCTCCGGAATCCTCGATGCGAAGCGTTTTCGGGCGACCGAACGGACTCGGCGCGAGCAGGCGGTGCAATTCATCCCAACAATCGCGCAGAATGGGTTCCCAATCCGCTGAAATTGAGTCCGGGCGTGTTTCCTGGGCCAGTTCTCCCTCCTGAATATTCCATAAAGCGGCGCCGTTGACTCGTGGCTCCTGCATCACCCGATTGATAATCTCCAGCGGTTCGAGCGTGAGTTCTTCAGGTGTCGTCTCTGAGGTGCTGACCGGCGGGCCGGGGGGAATGCCGGCCTCGACCGTCGGTTTATGGGAGACCGTGGTCGGCAGGGGCCCGGCAACCGTTTGCCGCTTGGCGTCCTGCAACTTTTGGAGTAAAGGCTTGACTGCCTCGTCATTGCCGGGACCAGCGCCAATCCGGTTGAGAATGGCCCGTGCTTTCGACAGATACCCGGACTGTATGGCTATTTCGGCAGCCAATAAATCGTTGGTCCGTGAAGGACCGTCCAATTCGATCGCTTTCTCCACTGCGGCGCGTGCCTGCTCAATCATATTCTGGTGAAGGTATAATTTTGCCATGACCGCATGAGCCGCACCGTAATCGGGATGCAGACGCAAGCCGTTTTTGCAGACCGAAAAGGCTCGGCCGAATTCCCCGCGCCGCCGATAGGCCTCTGCCAACGCTGCGAAAATACGCGAGCGTGGATTTTCATCCAAAATGGAGAGGCACTTTTTGATGCGCTCGTCGAGTTCGACGACGTTAATCATTGAAGTCCCTTCCCAAAGCCAAACCATCCCAGCAGACGCGTTTGGCATCGCCGGGGATGTTCTTGTGCCCTTATACTTTATCGACGCCCCTGAGCCGTCGCTTTATCTGCGAGCACGTTTTGTTCGAAGCTGTGCAGGTCTGGTCCACGATGTGCACAATCTGCGCATGCGAATGACCGGGGTCGGTGAAGCAAGCGGGTCCCCCACATGCTCATGTCAGAACTTTGCGGATTTTGACCATCGCCAAAAGCAACAGCAAGAAACCGAGGGTATGCAGGAGAATGACCAGGTCCTCGGCGGCAGTCGGTAGTACAATACCGGACAGCAAATTCATCCCCTGCCCCAGGGCAAAGATAAAGAAGGCAACCGTCAGCCACTGCCATGGCGTGGCCAACCGCCCACCGCGAACGAAGGTCATGACTTTCCATGATACGACCAAACAGCCGATAGAAAGCCCCAGCATCAGTGCTTCGATCAGCAATCCGCCGGAACTCCCCCCGCTGCCGGTTGACGCGCAGGCAGTGGTCGGGATCAACAGCAGAGCACCTCCTGCAACAGAACTCACTCGTATATTGGTCATGATACCACCAGGCTATCCACAAACTCTCGGCCGATGTCATACTTATCGGCCAAAACGCGTTTTTGGGCCAGCAGGAACGCCAGTTCTTTGTGAATGGTCTCGGCCAAATGCGACGCGGATTTGCGCCCCAGTTTATCGCAGACAACGGCGAAACGATCCCGCAACAACGTGGAGGCCTGCGAAAGAACTTTATGCAGGCGGATAGGTTCCGGCATCGCATCAGTGACCTGGAAAAAGATCCGTTGCCCCCGACTTTCATCTTCTTGAGTTAACGCCTCAACCAGGGAAGAGGAGACGCCTTTCGGCATGGATTGAACGAACAGTTGACCGCCGCCGGCGCCTAGTAACCCATGGAGATGTTCCTCGATGCGACGCAGGGAGTGCGAATACAGCGAGAATATCAACGCATAGAGCTTCTTCATCTCATCCGGGTCCTGCTCTTCCGCTGTTGCCGTCTCGACCCGTTCCACCAAACCCATACTGAGTAACCGGTGCAGGGCCTTTGCCGCGGCGTAGTCGCCCCGGGAGAAGGTTTGCATAATTTCATCAACGCGGCGTTGGCCGTTGGCGAGGGCCAAAAGCTCCAGATCCTCACTCGCCAACTTATACTCATCATGGGTTTGCAAGGGCGACGTGGCGAACCGTATCAGGGTGTTGGCCGGTGGGAGGCTGTCGCGAATCTCACTCCACTCATCAAACCGCCGTGCCCCCTCCATCATGACACTCATCGTGTTCAATTCGGTCAGGAGCGATTTCGGTGGTGGCGATTCATTGTCGACAAAGCGAAACTCTCCATCACCCCAGACAAACAGGCTGTATATAATTTCCTCAATCTGGAGTCGCAGGGCCTCACGCATTTGGGCCGGTTCAACGAGCCGCAGCTCGACAATCAACTCACCGATTCGTTTGCGCGAAGCTTTTTGGCGTTTGAGGACATATTCCAATTGCTCCTGGGTGAGCCGTCCGTGTCGAATCAACAATTGTCCCAGCCGATCTTCCTC
The DNA here is from genome assembly GCA_964461835.1 of uncultured Ignavibacteria bacterium. Lineage (GTDB taxonomy): Bacteria > Zixibacteria > MSB-5A5 > WJJR01 > JAJRUJ01 > CAYWVO01. The sequence goes on from CAYWVO010000001.1 coordinate 59,472, forward strand.
GGTGTATTCGGAATTAGCGAAGATGATTTGTCCCTTGGCGAAGTAAATGCGCTTTTCCTGACTACCGCGAACAAGATGCAATGCCCCCGTTTTATTACCGGTGGCCACCAGTTGCAGGATGTCACCGAAAGAGACGGTGGATAAGTTTCCAGAAAAGCCCATTAGAAACGCACTCCGATCCCCCGCGTTTCGCTACCATTAATCTTATCGGGCACATTCCATCACCGCTAAAGCCCGTTCGGCGGTAGGTTCGGCGGTAGGTCCGGAATGGTTGGAATAATTCGCGGCGGTGTCGTGAGGCGTACTATAACGCCCCCATGCCGCGTGTTCGAATAGACCTGAGACTCCGGGAAGTGCCTCTCCCACAAGGCGTGCCAATCGTCGCCGGGGTATGCCGTCGACTGACCAAACAGGACGATCTCCGAGGGATGGAGTTCCTGCAAACTCTCAATCAACGCCCCGGTCGGCCGGTATCCGGGGAGGGCAATGACGGCAAGTGAATCTCCCACCAGATGTTGCTTCAGGTCCTGGATCTGGAGCAGGTCCGGATAGTACAGGATCATCACTTGTGCATCATTAAGCGAAATCACCTGGGCTACCAACGAACCGGCTGTTCGGAAATTGGTCATTGTATACACGGGTTTGTCCGGAGAGGCGGGATCGCTCACGTGGCCGGCTACCGCCCGGACGTCCCCAGCTAGACGTGGCCGTATCAGGGTGTCAAGAACACGGCCCCTTCGGGACCAGCCGTGGTGCCGCAGCAGCGGATCGATTATCCACCGAAAGCGCGACGGGACGAATGACGATTCTGATCCCACCAGGCGAATTGAATCATCAGGTAAGGCTATGACGGTGAGTGGTTCCCAACCGGTATCGGCGAATATGATGACACCTGCTTTCCGCGGGGAATCCAGTGCCCAGGCGACCGCGACCATCATCATCATTGCCAGCAGGAACGCGATCGCCGGCTTGATCCAGCGAAACCACAGGCGGAGCGAGAGCAGTGCACTACACGTCACGGCGTAACTCACTAGTTCGAGGGGACGTGGGTTGGTCCAGGTGATTTCTCCCAGTGGCATGTGCGAGAATTGCTCGGCCGCATACAATGACCAAGTTGCTCCCTGCTGTGCAAGACCGGCAATAACGGTTGACAGCGGTGGCCAGAAATTGCCGACAAGGATCAATCCCACTCCCGCGTAGGTCACAATCATGGCCAAGGGAACCATGACCATATTGGCCACAATCGCCACCGACGGGATCACGCCAAAATGCAACGCCAAAATTGGCGCGGTTGCCACGGTTGCCGCAATCGATGAGGCGACCAGGGCAACGATATACTTGAGGACCCGCCGGGACAGACGACGTCCCTTAGGCAATTCAACGGCGCCCATGGTGAGAATAATGCCCAGAATTGCTGCATAGGAGAGCTGAAACCCGGCCCGGAAAAGATGGAATGGTGAAACCAGTAAGATAATGATGGCGGAGATACCGATGATGTTCAACATCGGCGGGCGCCGGTAGAGTAACCAGCCAATCAGCACTAAGGCAGCCATCACACCGGCACGGACGACCGACGGGTCATTGCGGGTCACGAAACAAAATGTAAGTAAGACGCTTAGCAGCAGCGTTACCTGCACACCACGCGGCACCCGTATCACCCGCAGCATGATCCAGAAGAATCCCAGCACTAACCAGACATTCGAGCCGGAAACCGCCAGGAGATGTAATGTCCCGGCGCGGCGATACGCTTCATACACCTGCGGAGGCATATCGCGCGTTTCGCCGATCAGATAGCCAGCCAGCAAACTGGCCGAGACCGGAGGAAGATTTTGCCGGAATTGGGTGAGGATATATTCCCGGATCGGCACGACGATACCGTTGATAAAGACTGAGGGTGAAGGATTTGGGTACACACTGATGTGATCCCGCGCAGAAACATCCACCATAAGACGGATACCCCGCGTCGCCAGGTACTCCCGGTAATCAAAGGTGCCGGAATTCCGGGCGCTTGGTGGTCGACGCAGTCTACCGGTGAAACGGATGTAATCACCATAGGAGAACGTCCGTTCGGGTCGGTATACCCGCACCAATACCCGACCGGAGACCTCCCGCTGAAATTCTTTGTCGCTCATCGACTGCAATTCCACCAGTAAGTGGGTACTGGTAGTGCGCCGGTCCGGTAAGTCAGTTATTCGTCCGAAGAATTCGGCGTTTTGCGGCATTTGTTGCCGGCGCGAGATATCATCGGCCGGCAGAAGTTGTGACTCCGTGGTGTAGCGAAATGCCCCCAGTGCGAACCACACCAGCCCAACCACAACAATGCTGCCGGTTGCTCGCCAGCGCGAGGATAAGAGTAACACCATCACCAGCGCACTGAGCGCTACTCCCCAGATATACCAGGGAATGACCAGGGCGTTTCCGAGGCAAATGCCGGCGGCCAATAAGACCGCGGCCCAGAGACCCGGATGTCGTTGTCCGGGTGCTGGAATCCAGCGGATTTTTCCGCGTGTAGCCCGACCGCTGCGGCCATGCGTTCGCACATTACTCCCAAGCGTCGTGCAAATCGTGTCTGGATCTTCAGCGCCAGTATATCACGCAATCAGCCATTTGGCAAGAGCGGGAGTACGGGAAAAGCTCGGCTTAATTGGGGAAGACAACGTAGCGGATAATAAAGAGAATACCAATAACATACATCGCCGGATGAACCGATTTTGCCCGACCACTCAGCAGTTTAATGATTGGATAGGTAACGAAGCCGAAGGCCAGACCATCCGAGATAGAAAAGGTCAGTGGGATTCCCACAATAATCAAAAATGCCGGCAGCGATTCGGAGAAATCATCCCAACTGATGCGACGGACCATGGAGGTCATAAACGCTCCAACGACAATCAAGGCCGGGGCAATCACGGGCTTGAGAACCAGACCTTCCGCAACCTCTACCCCGCCACCGATCATTCGCACCAAGGGGGAGAAGAATAGCGCGAGCACAAATCCCCCTGCGGTAATTACATTCGCCAACCCCGTTCGGGCGCCTTGTTCGATACCGGTGGTTGATTCGATGTACGAGGTAATCGTCGAAGTGCCCAGCACCGCCCCGACGACCGTACCGCCGGAATCCGCCATCATTGCCCGTCCGGCACGCGGGAGTTTGCCGTCTTTGAGAAATCCGCCGCGCTCGGAGACGCCAATCAAGGTACCTATCGTGTCGAACATATCCATGAACAGAAAGACAAAAACGGCGGAGAGAAAGCTGGAAGTGACAGACGGCGTGAAATCCAGTTTGGCCAGAGTCGGCGCCAGCGATGGAGGTGTGGAAACAACGCCCTGGAATTCGGTAAGTCCGAGGGCCAGGGCCCCAGCGCCGGTTAAGAGAATGCCCCAGAGAACCGCACCCGGAATGCGCCGCACAATCAGCGCCGCGGTGACCAGGACCCCAGTCAGCGAAAGCCAGACCGGTTTCGCGGTGACATCACCGAGTTGCACCAATGCACCAGGATTTTTCACGATAACGCCGGCGTAACTAAAACCGATGAAGGTGATGAAAATGCCGATGCCGATCCCCATGGCCAGCTTGAGTGATTCGGGAATGAGATTGAGCAACGCTTCCCGTATCCCTAAGACCGTCAGCAGGAGAAAAATGAGACCGGCATAGAATACCGCGGCCATTGCCTCCGGCCAGGCCAAGCCCATAGTCAGCACCACGGTATAGACAAAGAAAAAATTTTCTCCCATACCCGGCGCCAAGGCAATGGGGTAATTGGCGGCGAATCCCATAATGAGCGTAGCGATCGCCGCGGAAAGACAGGTGGCCACCATGACCGCGCCAAAATCCATCCCCGCCTGCGATAACACTGCGGGTTGAAGGAAGATAATATAAGACATCGTCAGGAAGGTGGTCAGTCCACCGGTTACTTCCTGGCGGAGTGAAGTTCGGTGCGCGGCGAGATTGAAGATATCGCGCCGTCGAGGTTGATTGTGATCCGACACGCAGTCCCCGATTCAGCAGCTATTCGATCACGCGGTACGCAGCGCGCACCGTGGCGGAAATTTCGGTCGGCTGTGGCGACATCCGTACTGCTCCCGCGCCCTCCGGAGGAATTTGTCCCTGGTCAGTCCCCGTCCACGTTTTGGGCACCAGTGGTTGGGGATATTCATAGTTTTCCGGCGGCTCTGATATTTCTTCAAATCCCACCATTGCTCCCAATTTCACGCCGGATTCGGCGGCCAGCATTTCCGCCTTAAGGCGGGCATCCGCCAGCGCGCGGCGCAAGGCGCGTTCATAGGATGAGCGTCGGTCAGTGATATCGAAATAGGTTACAAAATCTCGTACGCCATACTGCGTGGCAACATCGAGCATTTGCGTGCCCGCAGTGAAATCATCAACGACCAGCGACAAGCCAACCGCGGCCAAAAACACCAGGCGTTTTCGTTCGTGCGGATGCGGCCGTCGTTCCACCACATATTGTTTGATGTAATCGTCCGGCCCGAAACCAAACCGCCGAAATGCCCGGATTATATCCTCGGCGCGATGGATGGCATTTTGATATGCTTCCTCGGCGGTTTTGCCCTGCTGAATAATCGTCATTGTCAGCCGCAGAACTTCGACCGGCTCATCGAGTGTGGCGTTGCCATAGACCTCGATGCTCGGTATTGGTTGCTGGGCGAATGCGCCGGCAGTTATCATGAGCAGCAGTGAAATGCATGTACCGATGACCCCCCGTGCCATATCTCCTCCTTGTGCGGAAATTGCCGCTTTTCTAACGGCGTGTTTTGCGCCGTATGGCCCCCCAGATCAGGTTCACTTCCGATACCCTCAACAACCAAGTTATGAGCAGATATAAGGCTCCCGCAACAAAAATACCGGCAATACCAAGCAACGCATCTGCCCAAGAGGTTCCCGGCGGGACCAACAGCCGCACACCGTAAGTCACCCCTACGCCCAGCACTGCTAATCCAATAAAGTACATTGCCAATCTCCCCAAGAACGCATCCCCATACCGCAAGCGAACGGTCAGAAGCAGTCCCAGTGCCTGAACGGTGGCTGCACCGGCGATCGCCAGTGCCAATCCACGGAAGTTAAGCCGGTCTACAAGGAGAGCAATCAGCCCCAAATTGGTGACAACTGACGCGAAGGAAAAGATAACCGGCGTGGTGGTATCTTTATGGGCATAGAAGACCGGGGCTGTGGTGCGGATCGTGGCCATGCCGGGCAATCCCAGAGCATAAAAAAAGAGTGCGGCGGCGGTAAACTGAGTGTCGGCGGCGGAGAAGGCACCACGCTGATAGAGCAGGCGGCAGATATCTTCTCCAAAAAATAAAAAGGCAGCCATCGCGGGGATGGTCAAAAACCAGACTAGCCGTAATCCCTCCAGCCAGCGACGAATCGCACCGGGGGTGTCTCCGTCGGCCACACGCTCAGAAATCCGCGGCAGCCCAACCGTGGCGGCCGCCACCGCAAAGACACCCAAGGGAACGAAAATCAAGCGGAAGGCAAAATTGAGATAGGATACCGGGCCGTTACCCAATTCCGAGGCTACCCGCGTGACCACGAAAATATTGATCTGTACCGCCGCTAAGCCTATTACTGCCGGCAACATCAGGCGGAATACCCGCCTGATTTCGGGAGATAAGCCCAATCGAGGGGTGCGGGGATAACCCAGCTTGAGGAGGAATACCTGCTGAAAGGCCCATTGGCCGAGTCCACCGACAGCTACACCGATGGCCAGACCATAAATGGGCTGCTCCATCACCAGTGCGGCGGCAACTGCACAGAGGATGATCGCCACATTAAACCAAAGCGGGGCAAATGCGGGGGGACCGAAGCGGGCGTGGGCGTTAAGTGCCCCCATGCTCAGGGCTGCCAACGAAACGAAGAGCAAAAACGGGAACATGATCCGGGCCAACTCGATCGTCAAGGTCAGCTTGCCCGGAGTTTCGTCGAAGCCGGCCGCCAAGAGCGTAGCAATTTGGGGAGTGAAGATTATGCCCAGTAGGCAGATAGCCCCTACGCCGATGAGTATCCACCATTGCATGTGCTCGTAGAGCTGCCGGGCAGCATCCAGGCCCCGTTGTTTTAGCTGCTCGGTGAATGTTGGCACAAAGGCAGCGGAGAGTGCCCCTTCGGCCAGCAAATCCCGCAGGAGGTTCGGTATGCGGAAGGCGGCAACGAAGGCGTCGGTAACTGCCGATGCTCCAAAGAGGTAGGCAATTACCTGTTCGCGAACGACTCCCAGAATGCGCGAGGTCATTGTTCCCAGGGAGACCACGCCAGTAGCCCGGTACGAACCACCGGACAGAATTTGTTTGCGCTTTGTTTCCTCCTTACGTATCATGGAAGATTATGGTAGGCCGATAGATACCCCGGAGCCAGGGTTTTTTCGGCAGGAGAGAAGCATAAAGGAGAAAAACAGTTGAAACGCCATTTATCAGTAGAAAAGCGCGCCCGGCAAAATAAGGCCCGCAACCAGCGGAATCGCATGGTCAAAGCGGCGATTCGTCGGGTATACAAAGACATCGAGGGCAACAAAGATCCGGAAGCGGCCCCCAAACTGGCCGCACAAGCGCAGAAAGTCTTTGATCGCGCCGCGAAGAAAAACGTGGTCCATTGGAAAAAAGCTGCTCGCATGAAATCGCACGTGATGAAACAGCTTGCCCAAAGAGATTAAGCCACGGGCTCCGATGCATTGCTAATCCCGCTGAAGCGGGATTTTTTTGCTTACCAAATCAAGTGACGGGCCAGGGCGAGCAAGTGCGGTTTGTTGCGCAGGATATCTTTGATGAGTTTAATTCCTTCGATCGCGTGGATGGTCTTTTCGTGGTAATGGGGGCGGAGAAAATCAATGACTTCACTGTAGTCCCGATCACTCATCCGCAGGAAAATATTCCGTGTATACAGCAAGTACCGCAGGTCACGCCCTTTGACTTTCATAAACCGTTCCGGATACCGCTTAAGCAGTGAGAGTCGAGGATTTTTCACGGCCAGATACTCCACTGCAGTCTCTCCGGCGTATTTTCCGGAAAGTAATGCATTGGCAATTCCGGCTCCGGTCAATGAATCCGACACACGGGCAGCATCACCGGCGAGCAGCACGTTGTTCTTAGTCAGCATCTTGCGTCCCTTGAATACCGACAACGCGCCGGCAGTTTTTTCCAGGATTGGGGGCCAGGAGTTGCCGAAGCGATTCCGCACAAAGGTGTCCAACCGGCTGAACGCATCAGACCCGTCCAGCACATTGGGGGTGTATCCCAGCCCGACATTGGCGGTCGTTTTGCTCTTGGGGAAAACCCAGGCATAGCCGCCGGGGGTCAACTCGGCTGACAGATGAAACTCCGGGTAGTTCAGTTCCAGGTCGCTCAGGTCAGCAAGCGTATATTGGGCGGCGATGTCCATATCGGCTGGAGTAATTACAGTATCCAAACCGGCCCAGCGCCCCACCAGTGACTCAATTCCGTCACAACCGATGATAATTTTACAGCCCACGGTAACTTCTTGCCCATCCCGCTGCAGGCGCACGGTGTCGAAGTGATTCCCGCTTGTTGCCTCGATGCCGGTAGCCTCAGTGTTCACCCAAATCGTTGCCCCGGCTTCCGCCGCACGGGCCGCAACGTCGCGATCGAAGATTTTGCGATCCAGGATATAGCCGGCTTGAGGGTGGTTAATCTTAACCGGCTCGCTGTATTTTGTATGACAAATAACTCCTTCGACCCGCGTGCAAATCCATCGCTCGTTTAATGGGAGCACCGAGGTTAAGCCGTCGTGAGTGATCCCCTCCGCGCAGCATACCGGTACACCAATCACGTTATGCTTCTCGATCAACAGCACCGAGAACCCGGCACGCGCGATCTCATATGCAGTCGACGAGCCTGCCGGTCCGGCCCCCACCACGACCGCGTCAAACTGGTAGTCAGGAGTCATCGTTGGTCAGCGCCCCGGTGGGGCACACCTGGACACAGATCCCACAGAGCGTGCATTCATCATCCATGATCTCAATGCCCCAACCACGGAGAAAAATTGCATCGAAGGCGCACACCGGTACACAGGCGCCACACTCGACACACAGGTGTGGCTCTATTCTCAGAGGGAATGTTGTTTCAGTCGGCATACTCCATCACTTTCTCCCAATTTTCACGGCTTTCCATAAAAAAAATTCCGGCGGTTTCAAGCAAGCAAAAGATGACTAGCTGCCGATTAGTCCCAGCCAGTCGCCGAGCAGGAACTCCATCCGGCCAATCAGCAAGGAAACGCGGGACATTACCGTGTACCCGAAAGTCGCTCCGAAAAATATCATCATATAGTACATGCCGATTTTGGATACGGGCTTCAACATCCCGCGTTGCGAACGGGAAAAATAGAAATACAGCAGAGTCGAGCAGACCCCGACAATCATGATAATGCCGCTAATTGTGTTCGCCGGGCTGACCGTGGCGGCCATCTGTTGTAAGACCCGGGCCTTGAGCATCGCCGGGATGGAAATACCCGCCCCGGCCCCAACATACAGGGCAAAAGAGACTTGGGAGAATTGCCGCAATCCTTTGGCGAGCCGGGCCAACATGAAACTGCCCAGGATGAGCGGGATAATGCTGGTCAGTTTCCCTTCCGCCAACGGCAGGATCAACCCCGGCCAGAGCACTGTCTTTAACGCAATGACCAGAGCATATCCCAGCGACAAACCCACCAAGAGATATTCTGCGGCCTTGTAGAACGGATTATCCCGGTAGAGGAAGGAATAAATGGCCAGGGTGACGAGCGCGGTGAGCCAGGTGGCGATCTCACTCATGCCTCGCCCCTCCGATCGCCGGCCCGTTTCCCGGACTTTCGCCACGTGAACGAGAGAACATTACCAATAATCACCATGACGGCGATTACCAGATGCGCCATCGATTGGGCATCCATTCCCCGTTTCCCGGCGGCCTCGGTACCCAGAATTTTCTCGTATTCCGCCGCGCCCTTCAGTCCACCAACGATGCCGCCAATTTGCCCGGCGTCCATATAGGGCGTGTAGGCGGTGACCATAACGGCGGTTAACGCGGTAACGATTTCCTGGTCGTAGCGGGCTCGGGCATATTCCACCCAGTAGGTAGGCAAGGAGCCATCGGCCACCGAGATGACCAGAGCGATGTTGTCGTAATCTTCGATTTCCCGCAGGAGTGGGATTTCCATGTATGACGTTTCGTTGTAATCCCTGGGGAACACCTGGCGGATACTCTCCCCCATCCCCAGGATGGCTGCCGAGTATTGTGGACGGTAGCCGAGGTAGACATAGTCCTTACCGTAGGTCTTGCCCCACTCCTGTCCCAGCCGATTGAGAATTTGATACCCGATGGCTGTTCCTTCCGCGAATAACGCCAGACCCACGATATTAATGTTTTTCTTGAAGCAATGATTAATAACCGCTTCAGCCATAGGCCGTACCTCGGGGAGGGACGATGCCTCATGATCGAAGGAGACCATGACAACCGAGCCTGGCGGAAGACCCTCGATTCGATCATACACGGCTTCGGTTTCGGCGGAAATCCGCACCGGGAGGCCCAACGGGAGGAGTATGGGAATCATCACCGCCAGGGCAATCAGGACGAAGATGTACCTACGGTCGAATGTCATCGTCCCCCCAGATAGGTGCGTTCAAGGCCGACGATAACTTTTATCGCGGTCGTGGTCATCCCCAGACCGATGCCGATCAGGATTGCGCGTTTTGCGGCGACTGCCGGAACGTTAAGGATCCAACTGACCACGGCGGGTACGTGTGGAGATACGGTCTCCCCTACCGGAACGCGACCGAGGATGATAATCAAGGCCGCCGCCACCAGAATGAGGGATTCGACACGACGGGCGCGAAATCCTCGGTAGGCCGCGGACGCGACGTAGAACGCTAACAAGGAAAACACGGTCGTCTGCATCGGCGCCTGGAGCGTATCGAAGACCCAGAGGAACGGGGATCCCCGGCTGATGCCCCAGCCAAGGCCTAATACCATCATCAAGACAAAGCCGAACAACGCAATTGCCGCGTAAACTTTCTCGCTGCCCGGTTGCTTGAAGGAACGGGTATGGCGTTCGATGACCTGTAAAATGCCGACAACGAGGGCGAAGACAAAGATGATCTGCATCCACTGGAGGACTTCACGATACAAATCGTTGGCCAGCGGCTGGTCGATGAAGTATTGCGCGGTCATGAACACGCCGGTAAGGGCACACACGATGATGGAAACCCGCCGTGACATAGCCTCACGCTCCCAGCCATGGCGAAATGTCGATAACTCCGGCCAACGCGAGCAGGAAACCGATAATCAGAATACTGACGATGAGGATTTTTAACAGATCCTGGCCAAAAATCGCTCCCAGAATTGCCGGATCCCCGGAGAGATAGCCGGAAGCGGCAAACAGCTCTTCCCCGATAAGGGTGTAATCGCACGCCACGAGGAAGAATGAAAGCTGAATCGTCGAATCGGTTCCGGCGATTTGCATAGCGCCAACGCTGTGGGCGGTCTCGGCCAGGATTAACGCTTCGCCTTCAAATGTCCCCAGCAAAAAGACCGCACCCGGCCGGGTACGCGCCATGATTCCATCCACCGCGGCCGCGTAGCCCAGTTGGGACTGGGTGACAAAGGTGATATCATCAGAACGAAAGAGGTCGGGATGCCCACCGGCAGAGTATCCCTGACGGATGGTGTCCTCGGCAGCAGAGGTGACCACCGGGTCATGGGAGGGAAAGAGAATCCGGGTATTGAAGCCGGCGGCGCGCTCGGCGAGGTGAGAAAGTATGGCCATGGATGCCATCGTCGTCGGTCGCGATAGATCACCACCCCAGCCGGTGATATACACCACCGGTGAACCCAGCTCGGTGGCTCGGCCCAGGGCATCATCGATTGCCTGCAATCCGGGTAACGGCCGTACGTAGATTTTCTTGCGGCGGGCAATCCAAAGGGAGAGAAGCACGATAATGGTGCAAATAATAATCGCGGTGAGTTCGGGGGTTCGCCGGTCGACAAACCACTCTGCCGCGGCGACTGACCGGGTCGTTCCAAGGAATACCGTGATGATCAGTACTGTGTGTTGCAAGAATGTAATGTTGCCCCACCCTTTTGTGTGCCCCCGGTCAGGGGGAGTGTTGAGAAAGGATGGTGTCGAAACCATGTCGCCTGCGGCGACTCAGGGGTTTCGACCTACCATTAATCCCCTGTTTTTGCCTTGCTCAACACCCGCCATAGTTCGTGATACAAACCCGGGCCGGGCGGGTCAATAGAAATCAGGATTCGTGTTCCCAGGTTTCGAGCGAGAACGTATCTCCGCGTCGGCAGACATAGCTGAAGTGCTTAAACCAGTCACCAGTGTTGATATACCACCCGTCTCCCTGTTGCTCAAGAATCGGGGTGTGCAGATGTCCCATGAGAACCGCGTGGTAACCCTCATCAATTTTCCGTTTGGCCCAGGCGCGGTATTCACTTTCAAATTTTGCCGTTCGACCGGAGGTCAGTGAACGGCTCGAGTGGCTGCTATGGGCGGCGAGGACGAAGGCCCAGTCGACCGGCAGATGCCGGTACAACCAGATTCCGGGACGCAGGCGCAAAAATCGTTTCAAGAGCCGGTATCCCCGGTCACTAGCTGCCTTGCCGTCCCCATGGGTGAGGAGGAGGCGCTTTCCGGCACGTTCGAGTTGCACATCGTGGCGATGGATGATCGCGCCCAGTTCGACCTCAAAAAAGTCACGTACCCAGTAATCATGATTGCCGAGCAGCAGGTGGAATTCACCGCCCTCGTCGACAAACCTGCGAATGGCCGATAACACCTGGAACGATACTCGGGGAACGACATATTTGTACTCCAGCCAGAAATCAAACAGATCACCCAAAAACCACACGACACGTCCCTGGTGGTCGGGATGTGCCAAGAACGAAGCAAAGCGAGCGGCTTTTTGGCGTTCGGTTTCCGGGTCAGCCGCGCCAAAGTGGGCATCGGAGAGAAAGTATTCTCGATCTTCGGTGATGTCCCCCCCTATCTCCGATGTTGCTCACCAGATTGGTGCATAGCTGATACGTACGAGAATTTTTTTATTCCCACTCGATCGTCGCGGGCGGCTTGGATGAGATATCATACGCTACGCGATTGATGCCGGCCGTGGAATTGATAATGCGATTGGCGGCGCGTTTGAGCACCGCATAGGGTAATTCGCCAACATCCGCAGTCATGCCGTCCACGGAGGTCACCGCCCGCAGGCAGACTGCCCGTTCATAGGTGCGCGCATCCCCCATCACGCCGACTGTCCGACCCGGCAGAAGCACGGCAAAGGCTTGCCAAATCTTGTCATACCAGCCGGAGGTACGCAATTCATCGATGAAAATCTTATCCGCTTTGCGCAATAATTCCAGTTTCTCCGCAGTAACTTCGCCAAGAATACGGACCGCAAGTCCCGGACCAGGGAATGGGTGCCGTCCGATCAAGTAATCCGGCAAACCCAGCGCGCGCCCAACTTTGCGGACCTCGTCTTTGAAGAGCCAGCGCAGCGGTTCGACCAGCTTGAGATTCATGATCTCCGGCAGCCCACCGACGTTATGGTGTGACTTGATGGTCGCGGACGGGCCGCGCACGGATGTGCTTTCAATCACGTCGGGATACAGTGTTCCCTGCGCCAAAAATTCAATTTGGCCGAGTGTTTTCGCTTCCCGCTCGAAAATTTCGATAAAGAGCCGACCGATAATTTTTCTTTTTTCTTCCGGGTCAACGACGCCGCCCAGCGCTGAGAGGAATTGATCGGTGGCCTCAATTGGATTTACGTGCACCTCGACCGAGGCCAGTGCTTTGACGACTTCTTCTGCTTCGTCAGCCCGCAAGAGACCATTATCGACAAAAACCGGATGCGCCTGCTCACCAATTGCTTTTGCCAACAAGACCGCGCAGACTGATGAATCGACCCCGCCGGAGACCGCCAGGACGACCTGCTTGTCTCCAACCGTCTGCCGGATTTCGGTGATTGTCTCCTCAATGAAATCGCCGATGCTCCAATCGCCTCGACAACCACAGATTTCGAACAGGAAATTTTTCAGGATTTGTTGACCGTACTCGGTGTGGCGGACTTCCGGGTGAAATTGCACGCCAACAAAATTCCCGTCGCGGTCGGCGATGGCTGCCGCCGGGATATCGGCTGTCTGTGCGAGGACGATGAAAGAGTCCGGCCAGTGGGCCAGCGAATCACCGTGACTCATCCACACATCACTCTGCTCAGGGATTTCGGCAAATAACGAATGTACCGATTGATCGATGACCGTGATACGGGCGTGGCCATACTCGCGCTGCTCGGAGCGCCGGAGTTGCGCGCCGCGGGCCTTGCCGTAGAGTTGCAGCCCGTAACAAATACCGAGTTTCGGCAATTCCGAGAAGAGAATTCGCTGATCACATTGTGGTGCTCCGGGATCGTCAACGGAGGCAGGGCCCCCGGAGAACACCAATCCGCGCACTTTCGACCAATCCATTTCTTCATAGGAGATTGTGCCGGGAATGACACGGGAGAAAACACCCAATTCACGGATTCGCCGCGCGATAAGCTGCGTATACTGCGAGCCAAAATCCAGTATGCAGATTTCCTCATGAGCAACCGGGGTCATTTTCTCCTCGAAGCGATAAAGGTATCCTTCTTCCAGTGTTTGTCATCCCGGCGTGGTTTCTCGCGCAAGAAATGCAATCCCCGTGATTCTCGCCGCCGGGAGGCGCTGGTAGCAATCAATTCTCCGACCTGAGCGAGGTTGCGCAGATCGATGAGCCGCTCGTCAACACGCCGGGTACGGAAATGCTCATTGGCCCAGCGACGAATCTCCGCCAAATCCTCGCGTGCTTCCTTCAGCTTTGGCAACTCGCGCACGATACCTACATCTTCTTCCATAATCGAACGCAGTTTGTGCAAGTGAGCATCGATGCGCGTACTTTGAATTGTTCCGTTGCCCCCGCCGGGAGCACGCAGACGCATTTTTGGATTGCGTCGTTTTAAGGATTTCAATCCGCGCGTTGCCTCACGAGCGGCAATCTCGGCGAAGCAAATTGCCTCCAGCAAGGAATTAGAGGCCAGCCGATTCGCGCCATGCATCCCGGTGAAGGCGACTTCCCCCGCAGTGAACAAGCCGCGGATATCCGTGCGTCCACGCGCATCCGTCACGACACCACCACACATATAATGCGCCGCCGGTACAACCGGTATTGGCTCTTTGGTGATATCAAGGCCCAAATCACGACAATGACGGGTGATATTGGGAAAATGCTTGCGAATATAATTGGCCTTGAGATGTGTGATATCCAGGAAGGCATGGTCACTTTTGGCTTCCTGCATTTCTGCGTATATCGCCCGGGCAACGATGTCTCGCGGCGCCAGATCCGCCTGCGGATGATAGCGTTTCATGAACGCCTCTCCTGCGGCATTGCGCAGAATTCCGCCGCGACCGCGAACGGCCTCGGAAATCAGAAACCTCCCAGCGCCGGGGAGCGCCAAGGCCGTCGGATGGAATTGGACGAACTCCAAGTTACCGACACGGCAGCCAGCCCGGTAGGCCATCCCAATGCCATCGCCCTTCGCAATCTGCGGATTGGTAGTATGGGGGTAGACCTGTCCTGCGCCACCGGTTGCCAGTAAAATGACCGGTGAGAACAAAGGGATGATTTCCTGACGCAGGTCATCCCAGACCCAGACACCACGAATTAATCGATGCCCGTCTTCGTCGCGGGCGGTGATCAAGTCAATCGCCCGAAAGTTTTCGTACAGGGAGACATTGGCGTGCGATCGGACAACGGCCAGGAGCGCCCGCTCGATTTCGCGGCCGGTTAAGTCTTCCGCATGGACAATACGCCGCTCCGAATGTCCGCCTTCACGACCCAAATCCAAATCCGACAGCTTACGGCCTTTCCGGCGGTAGGTGAATTCGACGCCGATGCGCATCAATTGATTGATGATCTCCGGGGCCATGCTGATAACTTTGCGGACAATGACCCGGTGGCAGAGACCGTCCCCTGCTTTCAATGTGTCTTCGACATGTTTATCAATTGAATCATAGCGAGAGATTGGGGAGGCAATACCGCCTTGTGCCAGGTTGGTTGCCGATTCGGCTTTGTCTTTCTTGGTGATAATGATCACCCGACCCGCACCGGCCACGCGATGGGCAAACCACAGCCCGGCGATACCAGAGCCAATCACCAAAAAATCAATCGCCTGCCGCATGTTACCGAACCCCTACCACAATTTCCCGGAATTCATCCTCGCGATGTACCGGCGTCAAATGCACATTCGGGTACAGTATACGGATATCGCCGGAGGAAAGGCGAGCCAATTTCACTGCGTCCTTTTCCGTTGTGACTAACGACACATACCCCTCTGTCTTCGCCTGTTGGACAATCGCATCAATATCCTGCTGCCGGTAATTGTAATGATCCGGGAAACTCCGCAATAACGTCACCTGGGCTTGGAATTCCCGCAACCAGTGAACAAACTGGCGAGGACGGGCAATGCCGCAGAAAACCCCGACCGGGTCGGCAGGGTTCAGGTCAGTCACCGGTTCCTCCGGGGCGTGTACATCGCGCCAGTCTATTAGTTCGTAATGAAACGGAATGATCGGGCCAGCAAAGCCGAATTCTCGAACCGACTCTTCGTGATCTGCCGGTAACTGTTCACGCGGTCCCAGAACAACAATCACGCAATCGGCGCGGCGCATGGCGTAGGGTGGTTCACGCCACCGCCCGAGGGGAAATAAGTCACGTGACCCGGTAAAATCTTCCGGCCTGAGGCAGAGGAAGGAACAATCAAATTTCAGTTTACTATACTGGAACGCATCATCCGCGATAAAGATATCCACGGCATGATCCCGTTCGTAGTCAGCGGCGGCACCGGCGCGATTCCGGTCAACCAAAATTGCGGCCTCTGGGTGGCGACGGGCCAGGAGTAGTGGTTCATCGCCGATGAACTCAGCACGAAATGCGGGGTGTTGACCGGGTTCGATGATTTCACGATTGCTTCCCACGCGTCCGTAGCCGCGGCTCAAGATCGCCACTGATTTATTTTCCTGCTCCAGAATGGAGGCGATCGTATCAACCAGCGCGGTTTTGCCGCTGCCGCCAACCGTAAGATTCCCCACCGCTATGGCAGGCGCCAACAGCCGGTACGGTGGTGAAGCGATCGTTGCATCGGCAATTTTCTTAGCCGTCAGTCCCACCCGGTAGCCGGCGGCACAGAGGTGCACCAGCAGTTCGAAGGTATTTCGGCCGGAAAATTCCTTCCCCTCCTGGTAATCCTGATATGTACCAGCCAGTTGTTCAAATATTCGGCGCATAAGTTTTTTTCTCCAAGGAAAACTGTTCCCATCGGGATATGATATCTGTTGCCAGGCGATTCAGCAATTTCCGTTTTTGGGCGAAAAAGTCTTGGCGGCGGTCGAGCCAATCATCTCGTTGAGGTGCGGTTGTCAGACATGAGATCACCCGGTGGGCGATATCATGCGCATCAGATACTTCCCAGCCGAGTTCGGCGGTCAACAGCGATTGCGCCGCCTCTGCCTGGGTAAACATGTGCGGACCGAAAAGCACCGGCGTGCCTATGGCTACCGGTTCCACCGGATTATGTCCTCCGAGCGGCACCAGACTCCCGCCGACAAAAGCAATCGACGCCAGACGATACAAATCAGACAGGCGACCCATTTGATCGATGAGCAATATTTGCGATTGGGTGTACGATTCGATTCCCAACGGGTCAACCTGGGTCAGCCTGCTCCACGTGAATTCCTGCTGTCGCAGCAGGTCAGCGACTTTTTCAAAGCGATTGGGGTGACGGGGAGCGATCCAGAGGCGGGTTTCCGGGAATTTTTTCAATATCTGATCGTACGCATCCAGAATGACCTCTTCTTCACCCGGCCGGGTGCTGCCCGCAACGAATACCGGCGGCGAGATCTCCCGCATTTCCAACGAGGTGGAAAGATTTGGCACGACTACTAATTTCAGGGAGCCGGTAATTTCCATCCGTTCGGGATCGACACCCAGCCGGGCGATACGGTCGGCGTCCTCCGCCGAACGAATATACCAGTGAGTCACTTGCCGCAGCAATGGTTTGAGAAACGAGCGGGCCAGATGATACCGGCGTGCGGATTGTGCCGATACCTTGGCATTTATAACGAACACGGGAATTTGCCGCTGATGACAGGCATGCAGGATGTTCGGCCACCATTCAGTTTCGACGAGGATCAAGGCCGTGGGTTGCAGATGATCCAGAAACGCGTGAACACACCATGGCGCGTCCACGGGCAGGCGGGCCGGGAGGTCGTTGCCGTTGAGTTGTCCTGCGACGGAGGTGTACCCTGTCTCGGTGGAGGCAGTAATTGCCACCCGGGCTGACGGACAGGCCGCGCGAAGTGCCTCCCCCATCGCGACTGCCAAGCGCGATTCCCCCATCGAAGATGCATGCAGCCAGAAAGTCTGCATGGAAGGCACTGCGGGATGCAGACCAAGCCGTTCGGCAAATGCGCGTGCCGGAGCCGCCCCGCGTAAACTCTGTACCGCGTAATATGAAGGCAACGCCACTGAAATCAGGCCGGAGTACGCCCACCGGGCGAGCTTTCCAGCCAGGGAAAGTGACTCGCGCTCAGCGCGATCAGGTAAACTCAACGATTGTGTTTTTCCAGCCATTGAACAAAAATCTCTGCAGCCTGAGCGGCGCCACCGGCGGGTCCGAGCTTTTCGCGGACGTCGCGTAAATCGTCAACAATCTGTTGGTAATATGATTGATCCTGTAACAGACGTTTGGCTACCGGGACGATGAGTTCCGGCGTGGCCTCCTGCTGAATGAATTCCGGTACAATGGTCCGCTGCGCGATTAAATTGACCATGGCGAGGTGCGGTGTTTTTACCAGCCTTCGCGCCAAATGATAATTTACAATCCCGGTCTTATACATGACAACAAACGGCGTGCCCAGGATGGCGCATTCAACCGTCGATGTTCCTGATTTCGTAATGGCGATATCCGCTGCGGCAATTGCTGAATAGGTATCCGAGGTAACCAGCACATCACGGATCGACGACGTCGCGATCACCGTCTGGATTAACTCGCGACCGATCTCCGGCGCTCGGCAAATGACGGGCAAAATGGAACTGTCGTGGGCGGCCACCTCTGCCGCCACCTCCAGCATCACTGGTAGATGCCGCTTGATTTCCGCCGGCCTCGATCCCGGCAGCATAGCGAACAGCTTTTTTTCAATGGGGACCGACAATGACGCACAAAAGGCAGTGCGATCATGTTCGGGCTTGACAATATCCAACAGTGGGTGGCCGACCCGTTTGACAGAGACGCCGTGTGATTGAAAATACTCCTCTTCAAATGGAAAGACAGGGACCAAGAGATCGACACACTCCCGCAGCTTTTGTACTCGACTTTCCCACCAGGCCCAAATCTGGGGAGCAATATAATAGAACACCGAAAAGCCGAGCTTTTTCGCCTCCCAGGCAAATCGTAAATTAAATCCGGGGTAATCGATGAGAAGCACCGCGTCGGGACGACGCTGTGTAAGGAGTTTTTTCATCTGGGTAAAGATTCGACGAAAATAGAAGAATTTCTGCACCACGCCAGCAAACCCAATGACTGCCAGATCTTCGATACCGACGATTTTCTCCAAGCCGGCAGCCTGCATTTTATCACCACCGATCCCAAACGCCGACCAGGACGGCCGCAGAGCACACAATTGCTTCAGCAGAAGTGATCCGTGCAGATCACCGGACGCCTCCCCGGCGATGATGAAAAGTGATTTCTTCTCACTTGGTTGAGTCATAACGTGCGGATGCACCGTCTACTAACTCTCAGCCACTTTCACCGACCGCAGATGACAGGGGAGCCTGCTGCCGATGTTTGCGGGCCGCCTCGACGATATCGAGGGCGAGGGACAAGGCCCGTGTTGCCTCGGACAACCCGACCCGAGGCCGCGAATGCGTTTGTATGGCAGCAACAAAATCTTCCAGTTCGGCGGTGAGCATCTCCCCGGATTTTACTTTCACGCCCAATCGCGCAATACGTTTATTGCCGGTGTCGACAACCGGGGTAAATCGATCCGGTATTGTGTCGTCTTTACTCCGTCTCCGGAACAGGCGATACAGTTCGGCGGTCTTTTCCCGCAGGTTCAAAGACGCGTAACGGTCGTTAGTGAATACGCGAAGTTTCCGCAGCGGCTGGGCGGTGATGCGGGAAGCCGTCAGGTTGGCGACACAGCCGTTCTCAAACTGCAGCCGGCAATTGGCGATATCATCGGTGTCCGAGACCACCGGTACCGCGGCCGCACGGATTTCACTGACCGGTGAGTTCACCATCGCCAACACGAGATCAAGATCGTGAATCATTAAATCGAGGATGACGTCCGTCTCCAGGCCCCGGGGCGAAAAGCGGTTTAACCGATGTGCCTCAATGAATCGTGGCTCCCCCAATTCATCTACCACACCCTCGAACGCCGGATTGAAACGTTCAATATGCCCTACTCCGACGATACATTTTTTCTCACTGGCGCGCTGAGCCAGTGTTTCGGCCTCGGAGACACTGGCGGTGACGGGTTTTTCGATAAATACGTGCCGCCCCCGGCCCATCGCTTTCATCGCGATGGTACAATGGGTGTCTGTCGGTGTGGCGATCGAGACAGCAGTGCACTTATGCAAGAGTTCATCCAGGTCACGGCAAATCGGCAGCGAATATCGGGAGGCGATATTGCGGTTTTTCTCGTCATCGACATCATAGATTGCGGTCAAATCGCAGGACGTAAGTTCATTGAACACCCGCGCATGGATCGATCCCAGCGCACCCACGCCGACTACCCCGATTTTAATGCGTTCGGCCATCGCGTTCTCTCCTACGTTCGGCTACGCCGTAATCCCCCGTTCTGAAGATTCGATAAATTCCAGAAGATGCCGGACTTCCGCAGTCTCTTCAACATCCTCACGAATGCGCTGCACGGCTTGTGTCGTATTCAATTTTGACCGGAACAACAAGCGAAACGCCTTATGTAACGGCTCCAGCTGCTGTTTGGTAAAGCCCCGGCGTTCCAACCCAATGCGATTGAGACCGGCGATTTTCAGCGGATACCCGGCGGCCATACTGTAGGGGACAATGTCTTTCGGAACGCGAAACCCACCACCGATCATGCAGTGCGCTCCCAACCGCACATATTGATGCACCGGCACCACACCGCCAATAATCACCCAATCTTCAATGGTGATATGTCCCGCCAGGTTCGCCGAATTCGCCAGGATCACGTGGTCGCCGAGCCAGCAATCGTGCGCCACGTGCGCGTATGCCATAATCAGGCAATCGGTGCCAATGATTGTCTTCTGCCGGTCCGCCGTCCCCCGATTGACGGTGGCAAACTCCCGAATGACTGTCCGGTCGCCAATATGGCACGTCGATTTTTCCCCGTGAAACTTAAGATCCTGCGGTTCGGTACCCACGACCGCCGAGTGATGCACGCGACAGGACTTTCCCATCCGAGTCCCGGTGCCGATTCGCGCCTGTGATTCGATGACCGTATGGTCGCCGATTATGACATCGTCCTCGATTATCGTGTAGGGGCCAATGGTGACGTCTTCGCCCAGGGTGACCTGGTCGCCGAGTATCGCCGTTGGGTGTATACCGGAATGCACCATAGTGTCTTTCATAGTTACCGTTCCACTACTGTTGCCAGCAACGTAGCTTCGGTCACCAATTTCCCCTCAACGTAGGCCTTGCCACTCATTTTGCAGGTGGATCGACGGAACGAGATCATGTTCAATTCAAACCGGAGCTGATCGCCCGGGAGGACCGGTTTACGAAACCGGACGCCGTCGATCCCCATAAAATAGACGACCTTGGATTCGGCATTATCGACCATATTCAGAAGCAGAATACCGCCGGCCTGGGCCATAGCCTCCACCACCAGGACCCCCGGCATGATCGGATGTCCGGGAAAGTGGCCCACAAAGAACGGCTCGTTGATGGTGACATTTTTCAAGGCCACGACGGTCTTGCCGGGAATGAGGTCAATGACCCGGTCGACCAACAGCATCGGATAGCGGTGCGGCATGATTTTTTCGATCGCCTTCGCGTCCAGCACCAGGCTGTCCCCGCGGGTGGGAACGGCATATTTCTGGGAAATTACTTCCTTTTCCTGCTGCGCTCGGATGCGCCTGGCGATTTCGATATTGGCTTTATGCCCCGAACGCGCCGCCATAACATGCGCCTTCAGCGGCCGCCCCAACAGCGATAAATCTCCGATTAAATCGACGACCTTATGCCGAACCGGTTCATTGTAAAACCGGAGGGGTGTATCATTTAAGATCCCCGTCTTGCCCAAGGGCACATTGTGCGGATAATCCAACATTTCTTTAAGGCGATCGACATCCTCCTGCGTCATTCCGTGGTCGGCGATGACGATCGCGTTATCGAGCCGGCCGCCTTTGATCAGTCCTGCGTCGTAGAGATGTTCAACTTCATGCAGGAAACAAAAGGTCCGCGCCGGGGCGAATTCCTCGGCGAACTCATCCTCCAATGATACGAGCGAAGTGTACTGGGTACCCAGCGCCGGGTTTTGATAATCGACCAGGAATGTAACCCGGAAGGTGTCCGACGGCAGGACAATAATATCAACTTTGCGTTCGGGCTCCGAATAGGCGACCGGACGGTCGATTTCGATATACTCTTTGAGTTCGGCCTGTTTCTCCAATCCTGCTTTGCGCAGGACCTCGACAAATGGCTTGGACGATCCATCTCCCACCGGAGGTTCGTGGTCATCGAGTTCACAGACGACGTTATCGATTTCCAAGCCGGCCAGGGCAGCGAGGACATGTTCGACCGTATGGATCTGGACACCGTTTTCCGAGAGTGTGGTCCCCCGGTTCACGTCGTTGACTTTATTGATATCGGGGATGATTTCGTGGATTTTCCCGTCTACGGTGAGCCGGAACCTGACGCCATGACCGCAAGGAGCGGGACGGAAGCTGATGGTGCATGGTTTTCCGGTGTGTAAGCCGGTACCGGAAAAAGAGGTATCATTTTGAATGGTGCGTTGATGTTTATCCATTCTGCTGCCTCGCGTATGCCGCTACCCGACTGATCCAACGTCTCAAAAATACATCAGCAGGTCATCCGCCACAACCCCAAAGCGGGTAAATTGTTACTCCGTTCCGGGGCGGCCCGCTTGATCGCAGACGGTTGTCCCCAATTCGGTGAGTTCATAGTACGTATGATTGCGGTGCTTGATCCACTTGCCGTCCACAGTGCCCTTCCGGTACCGAATCATCTTGGCCTCGATCCGTTGGAGCAAGCCCAAATCCCGCAATTTGCGATGCCGTTCGAAGACCACCGCCCGGTCCACCCGAACATGTTTGGCGACCACGGCGGCGTAGTCACATCCCATCCGCTGATGATGCAGCAGGATTGCTCGATCGACGTCATCGAGCCGCCCCAACAACTCTGGCGACACCTCTTGAGGCAGCATCGTTCCCGGCGCGTTGACTTCTTTCCAGGAGATGGCGACTAATCGTGTCGGGTCTACTTTGGCGATATTGGGGCAATCCGGCCGGTGCACCGAAAAGACGTCGGCGTCTTGCTTGACGAAGGCAACAAGATCGTCCCCTTCCTGCGGCGAACAACATTTGGCCAGGCGATACTGCATTGGTCACAATTGGGAGAGAAAACTCGTCCCCACTTCCGGGGTCGCGCACCCAAACGCGTCCGCCACGGTCGCCGCAGCATCGGCAAACGTTTCACGGGTACCCAGTGCGACATCCCGGGTGAGATCGGGTGAATACGCCAGGATGGGGACATACTCTCGAGAATGGTCGGTTGACGGTGTGGTGGGATCGCAACCATGATCGGCGGCAATCAGGAGAAGATCCGTCGGTTTCAGCACACCCAGTAACTCCTCCAGTTGCGGGTCACATGCCTCCAGGGCGCGAGCGAAATTCTCCGGATCGTTGCGATGTCCCCACAACATATCAAATTCGACCAGGTTGACGAAGATGAGTCCTCGCTGTTCTTCGTGCGCCAAGGCAAGCGTCTGGTTCATCCCGTCGACATTCGATTTCGTATGGATTACCCGATCCAGCCCCTGTTCGGCGAACAAATCCCCAATCTTGCCCACACCGATTGTGGGGATGCCCGCGGCTTGCGCGCGATCCAGAATTGTTGGCCCACTGGGCGGCAGCGAATAATCCCGGCGATCGGTGGTCCGCTTAAAGGCGCCGGGCCGCCCGATAAAGGGCCGGGCAATGACCCGTGAGACGCCATGCTCTCCCACTAAGATCTCGCGGGCAATTTCACAAATGCGGTATAATTCAGACAGCGGGACCTTATCCGTGTGGGCCGCAATTTGGAAGACGGAGTCAGCGGAGGTATAAACGATCACCTTCCCACTGGCGAGATGTTCCTCGCCCAGTTCATCAATGATGACTGTCCCGGAGGCGGGCCGGTTGCCCAAAATGTCGTAGCCGGTGCGTCGGCGAAATTCTAGCAGAACTTCCTCCGGAAATCCCTCCGGGTACAAGGGAAATGGGCTGCTGGTGACCAGGCCGGCAAGCTCCCAATGGCCGGTCGTCGAATCTTTACCCGCGGACTGTTCGGCCATCTTGCCGTACCCACCGACCGCCTGTACCTGATCCGAAAGTCCGGCAATTGGGGTGATCTTACCCAGGCCGAGTTTTTCCAGGCACGGACATTGTAACCCATCAACCGCCTCAGCAACATGACCAAGGGTATTCGTGCCGACATCACCGTAGGCGGCTGCATCCGGCAGTTCACCGACGCCGCAGGCATCCAAGACGATAAAAAAGACGCGTTCAATCATAGCAGTAAAATAGTTGATCAGCGTGGACTAAAAGTCGTCAATTGGCGGGCAAGCTGGGTAGTTTCCAGTGAGTCAAGATAGCCATCGCGGTAGCGGACCACGAAGCTGTCGACAAACGTATGAGCGGGGGAAACCGGCAGCCGCTGACCTCGGGGGCTGCCCAGGAACGTCTGCCAAACGGTTAGATCATCCGCCCCCGTGGCATTCAGCACGGTATATTGATCGACTGCCGACAGCGTGATCGCAACACTCCGCCGGAACACCTCCGAATCAGCCCTGGTGGCATTTTTCTGGCCCACCCATACTTTGGCGATGATAATTGTGAGGCCGACCAGTGCCAGACCGACGCCCAATTCCATCACGCGGTGTTGCCAAGTACTCATGTGTTACAATCCTCTGTTACCATCTGCCAAAAGAAAACCGCGCCAAAAAGGAAAAGGCAACCGAAATCGGTTGCCTCGCTCTCCCCTGATCGCAGGCGGTTACTTTTCTCCCGCCTTCTCTTTCTTTTTCTTTTCTTTGGATTTTTTCTCGCTTGATCGTTCGACCAATAATTGCACGATGGAGATCGGCGCCCCATCGCCACGGCGAAATCCCCAACGCAACGCCCGCGTATAGCCACCGGAACGATCGGCCATTTGTGGGCCGATCTCGGCAAACAGTTTTTGCAAGGCAGCTTTGTCACGGACGGTCATCGCCGCCAACCGACGGGAGTGAAGGTCGCCGCGTTTCGCCAGAGTCACGAGACGATCCATGACGCGGCACACCTCTCGGGCCTTCGTCGGTGTGGTCTTAATCGTGGTGTGTTTAATCAATGACGTCGCCATATTGGACAGCATCGCTTTGCGATGCGGGGCGGTTCGGCTGAGTTTTTTGACTTTTCGGCCGTGGCGCATGGTTCTCTCTCCCCTCAGGACGGCGGTACGACAGGCGCTTAGACCGTTTCGGCCGCGGGTTCCTCATACTTGGAGACATCCATCCCGAACGACAATCCCAACTCCGATAAGATCCCGTTAAGCTCGGTCAAGGATTTCCGGCCAAAATTACGATACTTCAACATTTCCGATTCGGTGCGACGGACCAGGTCCCGCAACACCCGAATATTGGCGGCGCGCAGGCAATTGGATGAGCGCACGGACAACTCCAGCTCATCCACCGGCATTTCCAGAAGTTGCCGGATACGCAACGTTTCTTCGTCCACCTCTTCAACTTTCTCGGACTCGAATTCCTCTTCCACGGTCACCATCGGCTGGAAGTGATCCTTGAGAATCTTCGCCGCAAACGACAGTGCGTCTTCCGGCGAGATAGTCCCATCGGTGGAGATCTCCATGATCAGCCGATCATAGTCCGTACGCTGTCCCAGCCGGGTATTTTCCACAATGAAGTTCACGCGAGTCACCGGTGAAAACAGGGAATCAATGAGAATGGTGCCGATCGGCCGTTCCTCATCGGCATTCTGTTCGGCCAGCACATATCCTCGTCCGGCATTGATCTCTAATTCCATTCGCACGTTCGTATCGTTGGTCAATTCCAGGATATGCTGGTCCGGATTCATGATTTCGAGTTCGCCTTCCGCAAACTGTAGATCTCCGGTAGTATACTTGCCCTTGCCCTGTGCTTCGAGGACTGCGGTTTGGGGCTCATCCGAGATCAATTTCGGCCGGATTTTCTTGATGTTTAATACAATTTGGGTCACATCTTCCAGCACGCCGGGCAGCGTCGAGAATTCATGCAGCACGCCGTCGACACGAATCGAGGTCACTGCAGCGCCCTGGATTGAACTCAGCAACGTCCGGCGCAATGCGTTTCCGAGTGTATTGCCGAAACCGCGTTCCAGCGGTTCCATCGTAAACCGACCAAAGGTAGGCGTCGCGGCCTCTTCGTCCTGGACGATTTCCTTCGGCATGGTCACATTTTTCCACTTCATGGGTTCCCGCCTCCCTGGTCGAGCGTAGAACTACTTCGAATACAATTCGACGATTTGTTGTTCCTGCGCAACTGTCGGAATGTCTACGCGTTTGGGTAATTCCAACAGTTCGCCTTCCAACCGGACTTTGTCCAACCGCAGCCAGGGGATATCTGTCCCCGGCCCGGCATCTTTCAACGCGGCATGAATCACATCAAGGTTGCGGGATTTTTCGCGTACGCGCACCACGTCGCCCGGTCGCATGATATATGATGGAATATTGGTTATGCGGTCATTGACCACAAAATGGCGGTGGCGGACCAACTGGCGGGCAGCCGCCCGTGACGGGGCAAAGCCCAGGCGATAGACGATATTGTCCAGTCGACGCTCGAGCAGCCCCAGCAGGTTTTCGCCGGTCACCCCGCGCATCCGTGTTGCCCGCTCGTAGTACAAGTAGAACTGTTTTTCCAACAGGCCATATTGCCGACGGACTTTCTGCTTTTCGCGCAACTGCAATCCGTACTCTGATACTTTGCGGCGCCGTCCGGTATCACGCATGCCCGGCGGAAAGGGACGACGTTCCACGGCGCATTTCGGTGACGAACACCGTGAGCCTTTTAAGAAGAGCTTTTGATTTTCCCGGCGACAGAGTTTACAGACCGGTCCCGTATATCGTGCCATACTGAGGAATTCCTCACTCTCACATGGGCTTCAGTGATCAGATATTCAATTCCTATCTATCGTCGGCGATCACACCCGCCGGCGTTTCGGTGGACGGCACCCATTGTGGGGAATCGGTGTTACGTCGCGAATCGACGTAACTTCGAGTCCCGCGGCGGCCAGAGAACGAATGGCGGCCTCCCGCCCGGCTCCGGGTCCTTTCACAAAGACATCCACCTTGCGCAGGCCGAGTTCCATCGCTTCTTTCGCCGCCGATTTGGCGGAAAGCTGCGCGGCAAAGGGCGTGCTTTTCTTCGAGCCTTTGAATCCGACCCGACCAGCGGATGCCCAGGAAATCACCTGGCCTTTCACGTCGGTGATGGAGACCACCGTATTGTTAAAGGTGGCCTTGATAAAGACCAGGCCTTTGGGTTCGACGCGTGATTTTTTCTTGCGACTCCGTTTTCGTTTTGGATCAGCCACGTTGTTTACCTATCAGTCAAGTCGTTATTTTTCTCTGCGGTTTATCTGCCTTTTTTCTTCCGGCCGCCGATGGACTGGCCCGGCCCTTTGCGCGTCCGGGCATTGGTCTTCGTCCGCTGACCGCGAACCGGCAGCCCCCGACGGTGCCGCAATCCACGGTAACAACCGATATCAATCAGGCGCTTGATATTCATCTGCACTTCCGAGCGCAGATCGCCTTCCACCTTATACGCGCGTTCAATTTCCTGCCGCAGTTTCTGGACCTCGTCCTCGCTGAGTTTGTTGACGCGCAGGTCCGGCGAAATACCGGTTGCGGCAAGTATTTTTTGAGATGACGTCAAGCCAATGCCAAAAATCGACTTCAAGGCAATTTCAATCCGCTTGTCTTTTGGTAGGTCGACACCTGCAATACGGGCCACGTCACACCTCCTGCGGCATGTACACGCCGGTTATCCCTGACGCTGTTTATGCCGTGGATTTGAGCAAATCACGCGAACGACGCCCCGTCGCCGGATGATCTTGCATTTTTCACACCGCTTTTTGACTGATGCTCCCACTTTCATCGTGTCCACCAATCTATTTATATCGATATACAATGCGGCCCCGGCTCAGGTCGTATGGTGACAGCTCCAACGTTACCCGGTCGCCGGGAAGGATCTTGATAAAGTGCATCCGCATCTTTCCGGATACATGAGCCAATACCTTGTGGCCATTTTCCAACTCCACGCGAAACATGGCGTTGGGGAGTGGCTCAATGACTTTACCCTCAACGGTTATTGTCTGTTCTTTCGCCATATACTTGACCGGCGGTCAAAATCACCGGTCCCTCATCAGTTATTGCAATCGTGTGCTCAAAATGAGCTGATTTCCCACCGTCCCTGGTTTTCACCGTCCACTTATCTTCCGCCCAAAAGACTTCGCTCCTGCCGGCATTGAGCATTGGTTCGATCGCGATCACGAGACCGGCGAGCAATTCGGGGCCGCCACCGGTCGTTCCGTAATTGGGGACCTGTGGTTCTTCGTGCATGCTGCGACCGATGCCGTGTCCGACCAGTTCGCGCACAACGGAAAAGCCGTTGTCCTCGGCATGGCGTTGAATCGCGGCGGAAATATCGAACAGGTGATTGCCAACCCGCGCTTGTTCAATGCCGTGATAGAGTGCCTCGCGCGTTGTGTCCAACAGTCGTTGACCTGCCTGGTCGATTGTCCCCACCCCGACAGTCCGGGCCGAATCACCGTAAAAGCCCCGGTAAATGGAGCCGATATCGAACGAAACCAGCATTCCCTCTTCCAACCGCCGATCGCCAGGGATTCCGTGCACAACCTCATCATCAATCGAAACACAGACGGATGCTGGAAATCCCTGGTACCCGAGAAATGCCGGTTCGGCACCTTGATCGCGGATGTATGTTTCGCCGATTCGATTCAGTTCCGCGGTGGTGACGCCCGGTTGGACGGCTTTTTCTATCTCCTCCAGTGCTCCGAATACGATTGCACCGGCCTGGCGAATGATGTCAATATCTTCAGCACTTTTCAAGCGCCATCCGGCCATGCTGCCTCCCCTACCCCGCAACAATTGTCTTGAGGTCGGCGAAGACATTCTCTATATTCTGCTCCCCATTGACGCGGGAGAGTTTACTCGCGTTCGAGTAATAGTTTACGATTGGTTCAGTCTGCTGTTTGTACACCTCCAGCCGGTTGCTGATCACTTCGGGTGTGTCATCCGACCGACCCTCGATTTTCGCCCGCCCCAACAACCGTTGCATCACTTCCTCATCGGAGACGTCAACCAGGATTGCCCGGTCGATTTCCGTGCCGGCATCGGCCAGCATGTTGTCGAGCGCTTCCGCCTGGGCGGTGGTCCGCGGGAAACCGTCGAGAATGACACCCCCTGAGGATGTCTCCAACCGCTTCCGAATCATGGACACAATCAGATCATCCGGCACCAGCTCGCCTTTTTCCATAATTGATTTGGCCTTGGCGCCTAACTCCGAGCCGGCGCTGACTTCCTCCCGCAACATATCACCGGTTGACAAATGTGCGTACCCAAATTCTTTAGCCAGTCGTTTGGCCTGTGTTCCTTTTCCCGATCCCGGCGGTCCCAACAAGACGATTTTATTCAGCACGACTCCATACTCTCCCCGAAACGGCGCTACTACATCGACCGGCCGCGGATACGGCCACGTTTCATGAATCCATCATAATGGCGCATTACCAGATGTGATTCCACCTGCTGCAGGGTATCTAACGCGACGCCGACCACAATCAGGATGCTGGTACCGCCGAAATAAAACTGCACATTGAACCGCGATATCAAGAAGTACGGCAAAACAGCCACCAGGGCAAAAAAGATTGCGCCGGGCAGGGTAATCCGCGTCAGCACGCGGTCAATATACTCAGCCGTACGTTTACCGGGGCGAATGCCCGGAATATATCCGCCCTGACGTTTCATGTTATCTGCGAGATCGACTGGGTTAAACACAATAGCGGTATAGAAGAACGCGAAAAATACAATGATCGTGCCAAAGACAAAGGCATATAAAACCGACGTTGGGTCGAACATGGAACTAATAGACTGCATCAACCCCGAGTTGGGGAAGAAGGATGCCAGGGTCTGCGGCGCAAACATAATCGATTGGGCGAAAATGATCGGAATGACGCCGGCGGTGTTTACCGACAACGGAATATGGGTCATTTGGCCGCCGTAGACTTTTCGTCCCACCACCCGTTTGGGGTACTGCACCGGAATCCGGCGTTGCGCCCTGGTGACCATAATGATCGCCATGACAACCCCGACCATCACGGCAATTAAGAACATTTCCATGAAAATAGTACGCCGCCCGGCCAGCAATTCGCGCACCTCGTCGAAGATTGCCTGCGGAAAGCGCGCGATGATACCAATGAAAATAATGAGGGAAATCCCGTTGCCAATCCCGCGCTCGGTGATCTGTTCACCGAGCCACATGATGAAGATCGTCCCGGAGGTAAAGGTCAGCACGGTGAGGAACTTGAACCCCATACCGGGATTCGGCACCACCGGCATGCCTGGTCCAGCGCTGATGGATTCCAAAAATACTGCGGTCCCGAACGCCTGCAACGCCGCGATCGCCACGGTGCCATACCGGGTATACTGGGTAATCTTGCGCCGTCCTTCTTCGCCCTCTTTTTGCAGTTTCTGCAAATACGGCACTACCGAGCCGAGAAGCTGGATGATAATCGAGGCCGAGATGTACGGCATGATTCCCAGCGCGAAAATTGTCGCTTTATAGAACGCACCACCGACAAACAGGTCATACAAGCCGAAGAGAGTACTGCCGGCCGTGGAGAAAAACTGCGCTAATGCGGATGTATCGATACCGGGAGTCGGAATGTGCCCGCCGATTCGATAGATGACGAGAATCATCAAGGTAAAGAGCACACGTTGCCGCAGCTCACGAATCTTGAAAATGTTCCCGAACGCCTCTAACACGTTTTTGTTTCCTCAAACGAACCGCCGGCGGCCGTAATCTTCTTTTTGGCTGCTGCGGACGCGCGGTCGACAGCAATCGTGACCGGTCGGGTCAATTCACCGTCGCCCAAGATTTTGATTGGTCTCTTCAGGGTACGGACCACCCGGTGATCGTATAAGACGTGGGCATCGATGCGATCCACCCCTTCAATACCGGACACCTGTTCGAGACTAACCGGCTGGTATTCAACACGAAATCGATTATAAAAACCCCGCTTGGGCAGCCGACGCTGCAACGGCATCTGTCCGCCTTCCCGGAACAGCCGCCGCTTGTATCCGGATCGTGCCTGCGCTCCTTTGTGTCCGCGCCCGGCGGTTTTACCGGAATCAGAACCCCGTCCGCGACCGACGCGTTTTTTCGACGTAGTCGCTCCCCCGGGGGGCCGCAAATTTGAGAGGGAAATCGCCATCTGCTTACCTATTCCTGTTTCTCATCCTCTACTTCGCCTGCCCCGATATTCCTCTCAACATCATTACTCTCAGCAGAGGTGGTCACCGGCTCGGCTTCGGCTTGTGGCTGCTCAGTAGTTCGCGCCTCGGTCTCGACCGGCTCCACCTTCACCAGATGGGACACCGCGTTAATCATGCCACGAATCGTGGGTGAATCCGCATGGGTGACGGTCTGATGTATCCGCTTGATTCCCAGCGCGCGCATGGTCCGCTTCTGGTTTTCATACCGTTTAATAGTAGAGCGGATCTGGGTGATTTTCAGCATCGCACTCATGATTTTTGCTCACTCGCCGAGTCATCCGAGGATTCTGCCGTCTCCGGTTGTTCAGCAGGCTCTTCTTCGGCAGCCGGTTCGGGTTCCCGGTCTTCTTGTTTCATCCGATGACTATCCATCCGGTCTGCACGGATCAACTGTTCCAGGCCATTGATGGTCGCTTTAACCACGTTGTGCGGATTTTGCGAACCCAGTGACTTTGTCAACACATCCTGCACCCCGGCTGATTCCAAGACCGCACGGACGGCGCCGCCGGCGATCACTCCGGTACCGGGACTGGCCGGCTTGAGCATCACCCGTGCTGCGCCGGCACGCCCCACGACGGGATGCGGAATAGTGCCATCGACCACCGGAACCGCAAACATCGCCTTCTGTGCCGCCTCGGACCCTTTGCGAATCGCTTCCGATACTTCCCGCGCTTTGCCTAAGCCGACGCCGACTTTGCCGTGCTTGTCCCCGGTAGCCACCAGGGCCGTAAAGGCAAAACGCCGACCACCTTTCACCACTTTGGCGACGCGGTTGACAAAGACAACTTTTTCTTCCAGATCCGGGCCTTCAGATGACGATTTTGGACCTCTCCACAAAGGAACACCTCACTTAGCGAGACGCACGCACGCTAAAATTCCAGTCCGGCTTTCCGTGCTGCGTCGGCGACCGCTTTCACCCGGCCGTGGTACAAGTTGTGATTTCGGTCAAAGACCACCTGCGTGATCCCTTTTTCTTTTGCTTGCTCGGCCAGCTTGGTGCCGATCTGCACCGATTTCTCGATCTTGGATAGGGCACTATCACCCTTTTGCTCGAACGGGAAGCCGACGCTGCTGACCATCATTATCGATGAGCCGGTTGTGTCATCGATAAGCTGCGCATAAATATGCTTCAGGCTCTTTTGTACTGTCAGACGAGGGCGCCCCGGGGTGCCCTTTATGCGGCTGCGGACATGATAACGTCGGCGCTGCCGACGTTGCCGGCCGAGTTGTAACGTCCTACTCATCAGTTCTGCTGCTCATCCTACGGTTTACACTGCTGCCTTGCCGGCTTTCCGCCGAACATGCTCGTCTTTATAGTGAATGCCTTTCCCCTTGTAAGGCTCCGGCAAACGATACTTGCGAATTCTGGCTGTAATTTCACCGACCAGTTCTTTGTCGATACCGCTGACAGTGATTTTGGTCGGCTCCGGGACCTCAAACGTGATTCCCTCTGGCGGAACCACCAGGATTGGATGCGAAAACCCCAAATTCATCTGGAGCAATTGTCCTTTAAGTTCCGCGCGGTATCCGACCCCGTAGATCTCCAATTCCTTCCTAAATCCGACATGCACTCCGGTAACCATATTCGCCAAGAGAGAGCGGGTCAGGCCGTGGAGACTGCGGTGGGTACTCCGATTGGAAGGCCGGGTAATTTCAATCATTCCATCGTTTTCCACGATCTCCATATCCGGATGAAATTCCCGGACCAACTCACCTTTCGGGCCGGTGACGGTGACGGTAGACGCCTCAATCGAAACCGAGACCCCGTCCGGTATTGCAATTGGTTGTTTGCCGATACGCGACATAGCCGTTACCTCTCCGCCGAATTACCAAACATGGCAGAGGACTTCCCCACCGATGCCCTGAGCGACCGCGTCCTGATCAGACATGATGCCGCGAGACGTTGAAACAATGCGAATACCCATTTCTCGTAATTCGAGCCGCAGTTCCTCGCGCCCGTTGTATTTGCGTAAACCCGGCCGGGAGACCCGTTGGATATTGGTGATGTGGCTTTCCTGGTCCGGTGTATACGCCAGTTGCACTAACAATTTCGACTGCGGCTTGTCCGGTATTTCCGTGTACCCGCGGATGAAATTATTTTCCAGCAACACCTGCGAAATATCCCTGCGCACCCGGGTTGCGGGCATCAATACCCGTTTATGTTTTGCCCGACAACTGTTACGGATTCGGGTGATATAATCCGCGATGGGGTCAGTCTGCGACATACTCTCGCCCCACGATCCTGATTACCAACTGGCCTTTACGACACCCGGGATCTGCCCTTCGAGGGCCAGCTCCCGGAAACAAATGCGACAAAGTCCAAATCGCCGTAAGTATCCGCGCGGACGGCCACATCGGCGACAGCGGTTATACGCCCGCACCTTAAACTTGGGTTTGCGTTGACTCTTGGCGATTAAACACTTCTTTGCCATACAAATCCTCTATTGTCCCCGTCCGAACACCATCCTATACTATGACTGTTTTCGATGCCGCGAACGGCATCCCCAGTTCGGTCAAAAGTTCCCGTGCTTCTTCATCGTTCGGCGCCGAGGTACATATTGTGATATTCATTCCCCGGATACGATCAACTTTGTCGTAGTTAACTTCCGGGAAAATGATTTGTTCTTTAATGCCGAGCGTATAATTGCCGCGCCCGTCGAAGGATTTGGTCGGAACACCGCGAAAATCCCTGATCCGGGGGATCGCCACACTTACCAACCGGTCGAAAAATTCATACATGCGATCACCGCGCAAAGTCACCGACAGGCCGATGGCCATTCCCGCGCGCAGCTTGAAGTTGGAGATTGACTTGCGGGCGCGGCGGACCGCGGGTTTCTGGCCGGTGATGGCCCGCAGGTCTGCTTCGGCAGCTTCCAGAGCCTTGGGATTGTCGATCGCTTCGCCCAAGCCCACATTCACGATAATTTTTTCCAGTCGCGACACACGCATGTTCGACGTAAATGAATGGGCCTTCTGAAGCCGCGGAATAATTTCCGTGGCGAATTTTTCCTTGAGTCTGGCCATACCTTACATTTCAACGGCGACGTTAGAGACGTGGATCGGTGCTTCTTTTTCGATGATCCCGCCCTTTGGATTTTTCTGTGTGGGGCGCGCATGCCGTTTAATCAGGTTGACGCCCTCCACCACCACGCGCCCGGAGCGGGGAAATACCTTTAATACTTTTCCCGTCCGCCCGAGCTCGTTGCCGGCGATAACCCGAACCGTATCGCCTCTTTTCACTCGCATCTTCACGTGATTTTTACCACCCCTGAGCTACCAGACTTCCGGCGCCAGAGAAATAATTTTCATATAATGTTGCTCACGCAATTCGCGGGCAACGGGACCGAAAATACGGGTTCCTCGCGGTTCCCCCTGTTCATTGATAATCACCGCCGCATTGTCGGAGAAGCGAATGTACGAGCCATCGGCCCGCTGGATCGGCGCCTTGGTGCGTACGATGACCGCTCGACATTTATCTTTCTT
This sequence comes from uncultured Ignavibacteria bacterium, assembly GCA_964461835.1. Classification (GTDB taxonomy): domain Bacteria; phylum Zixibacteria; class MSB-5A5; order WJJR01; family JAJRUJ01; genus CAYWVO01. The sequence goes on from CAYWVO010000001.1 coordinate 93,791, forward strand.
TTTCACACCACCGCCGGGGATGGCATCTTTGACCGAACACACGACTACATCACCGACACCGGCATAGCGCCGTTTGGTCCCCCCCAGCACGCGAAAGCACATGACTTCTCTTGCGCCGGAGTTGTCCGCTACCGTCAGTCGCGTATATTCCTGAATCATCGTCTTTGCCTGCCGCTGCGCCTATTATTTGGCCTTCTCCAACACCTCAACCAGACGCCACCGTTTATGTTTAGAAAGCGGACGGGTTTCCATGAGTCGCACACGATCACCGACCCCAGCCTGCTGTTGTTCATCATGGGCCATGAGCTTTTTGGTCATCCGAATCACTCGCTGGTACAACGGATGTTTCATGGTTCGGACGATTTTCACCACGATTGTCTTGTCCATGCTACTGGAGACAACCGTCCCCACCCGAACTTTTCGACCGGGGCGAGTTTCTAATTCTGATCCCATACTGTTATCCGATATTCTCGTGCTCGGCGTTTTCCTTTTTACGCGCTGGGTTCGGTGCTGCTCAAGGGCCGCAGGCCGAGTTCATCCTCCCGCAGCACCGTTTTGATTCGCGCCAATTCTCGACGCATGGTCCGGAACTGCAACGGGTTGTCCGGCGGCTGCAGCGACCGGCGCAGATGCAGATTGAACAATTCCTGTTCCAGGTCTGTTTGCTTCTGCATCAGTTCTTTGCGCGTCAATTCACGCAGTCGTTCAATCTTCACCGTACACCCACCTGTTATCCTTCGACGGAGTCGCGCCGGACAATACGCGTGCGAATCGGCAACTTGTGTGAGCCCAACCGCAAGGCTTCTTCCGCCAACTCGGGGGCGACGCCGCCCAACTCGAACATGATGCGGCCGGGTTTGACCACCGCCACCCAGTATTCCGGCGCACCTTTCCCTTTACCCATCCGTGTTTCCGCCGGTTTCACGGTCACCGGTTTGTCCGGGAAAATACGAATCCAGACTTTGCCGCCGCGTTTAATTTTGCGGGTCATCGCCACCCGTGCCGACTCGATTTGCCGGTTGGTAATCCAGGCCGAATCCAGCGCCTTGAGGCCGAATTCTCCAAAACTTACCTTGCTGCCCCGCAATGCTTTTCCATTGCGGCGTCCGCGCTGTTGTTTGCGATGTTTTACGCGTTTTGGCGATAACATTGGTTATGCTTCCGGTTTACCAGTTTTTTTCGTATCCGCCGAGCGCGGTGTGCTTTTGCCGCCGCTGTCCCCGGTGGGTCGCTTGCGGCGCGAGCGTGCTCCCCGCCGTCGTTTCGGTTTTGGTCTATCTTCTTGTGGTCCGGCAGCTTCCGGTGTTTTATCCTCAGCCAGTTCTTCGTGTGGCGCCAAAACAACACCGCGACAAATCCACACCTTCACCCCGATGCAGCCGTAGGTGGTGTTTGCCGTTGCGCGGGCAAAATCGATATCGGCGCGCAGCGTGTGCAACGGTACGCGGCCAGCCATGTATTTTTCGACCCGGGCGATTTCGGCGCCGCCGAGACGGCCGCCGCAGACAATTTTGATTCCCTCGGCGCCCATCTTCATCGTGGCCGCCAGGGCCTTTTTCATGGCCCGCCGGAAGTTAATCCGGCCTTCCAACTGACGGGCGATGCTCTCCGCAACCAGCCGCGCTTCCAACTCCGGACGCTTGACTTCAATAATATTAATCGATACGTCTTTTTTACTCAGCAATTGCAATTCTTCGCGGAGCTTGTCTACCTCGGCGCCTTTGCGGCCGATGACGATTCCGGGACGGGACGTATGAATATCGACGGTGATGCGCTTCGGGGCACGCATAATTTCGAACTTGGCGATCCCGGCGTTATCCAACCGCTGGTTGACATACCGGCGGATCGTCAGATCTTCATTCAGCAGGTCCGCAAAGTTTCGATCGGCGAACCACTTGGAGTCCCACCCCCGGATTACGCCGACGCGCAAGCCGACTGGATTTGCCTTCTGCCCCATATGTCCTTTCCTGACCGCGTCCTCATCTTACCGGCACTCAAGCGGTGTGCCGGGCACGCGATTTTTTCCCTTTCTTGCGGGTCTGCTCTTGTTCGTCAGATATTACTACGGTCACGTGGCAAAAGCGCTTGCGAATACGATATGCGCGTCCCATCCCCATTGGGCGGAAGCGGCGCGCAATTGGACCACCATCGACGGTCAACTTCTTAATATGCATGTTTTCCGTATTCAGTTTGGCGGTGCCCTCACTGGCCATGGCGTTCGCCAGCGCCGCATCGACGATTTTTTTCAAATTGTGCGCGGCGCGCTGTGGCATGAACTTCAACTGTTCACTAGCCCAGATCACGTTCTTTCCCCGGACCAGATCCGCCACCAGGCGCATCTTTTTGGCTGATCCGCGCAAATATCGTGCTCGTGCAAGTGCTTCCATGACGATGTATCGATCCTAACCGTACTTATTTTCTTCTCACGGCGGTGGTTTTTTCGACCTTGCGGCCGGCGTGCCCCCGAAACGTCCGGGTCGGGGAGAATTCGCCGAGTTTGTGTCCCACCATATTCTCTGTCACGTATACCGGGATGAACTTGTTGCCGTTGTGAATGGCGATGGTGTGCCCGACAAACTCCGGCGGAATGGTTGAGCGACGCGCCCAGGTCTTGACCACGCGCTTTTCATTTCGTTCATTCATCGCGTCAATTTTCTTCGACAACTTCGGGTCGACGAATGGTCCTTTTTTCAACGATCGAGCCACAGACTTTTCTCCACGCTAACGCTTCCGCAGTGTTCTTACTTACTCCGGCGTTTGACAATGTAGCGATCGGACGGTTTTCTCCCGCGGGTTTTCTTCCCCTTGGCCATCTGCCCCCACGGCGAGCACGGATGTCGGCCGCCGGACGAGCGCCCCTCACCACCACCCATCGGGTGGTCGACCGGATTTTTGGCGACGCCGCGAACGCGGGGGCGACGACCGCGCCAGCGACTGGCCCCGGCTTTGCCATACGAAATATTAATATGGTCGACGTTGCCGACTTGCCCGATGGTCGCGGTACACTCCAGGGGTATAAGCCGAACCTCACCGGACGGCAGCCGGACGTGTCCGAATTTTCCTTCTTTTGCCGCCAGAACGGCGATGGTACCGGCACCCCGGACAATTTGCCCGCCTTTGCCGGGACGCATTTCAATATTATGCACGGCTGTGCCCACCGGCAACCGGCCCAAGGGAAGGCAATTGCCCGGCTTAATATCGGCATTTTCACCGGCCTCGACGGTATCTCCCACGCGCAAGCCATTGGGCGCTAAGATATACCGCTTTTCCCCGTCGACATAATGCAGCAGGGCGATACGCGCCGACCGATTGGGATCATACTCGATCGCAACGACATTGGCCGGAATACCGGGCTTGTCGCGTTTGAAGTCGATAATCCGATAGGCGCGGCGATGTCCCCCCCCACGCGCGCGGGTAGTGATGCGCCCTTTATTATTGCGCCCGCCGGATTTACGCAACGGTTCCAGCAATGACTTTTCCGGTTCCGACTTGGTGATTTCGGCAAAATCCGGCACCGTGCGATGCCGCATTCCGTCCGAGGTCGGTTTGTACTTTTTTATGCCCATACCATCTTAATGATCGCGATTAGAGGTTTTCAAACAGCGGCAGAACCTGCCCTTCCTTGAGTTTGACCACGGCCTTCTTCCAGCTCGGCCGCCGACCGGTAAACCGTCCCAGACTCTTGATCTTGCCGCGCACATTCTGGGTGCTGACCGATTCCACCTTAACTTTGAATAACTCCTCTACCGCGCGTTTAATTTCCAATTTGTTGGTGGACTCATCCACAACAAAAGCATAGCGATTGAAGTCTTCCCGCAGGACAACGCTGCGCTCCGTAGTCAATGCACGACCGATAATCTCCCGGGGATCCCGCTTCATGATCCACACACCTCCACCAGGCTTTCCAGCCCGGCCTTGGTGAATAACAACTCTTCACTGGTCATGACCTCGTAGGCGTTGGTTTGCTGCGCACGCAGATGATTCACCGCCGGAATATTGCGTACCGACTTACCGACCGATATATCCTTGCTCTCGGTGAGAAACAACACGGTACTCCCGAGCACGCCGATATTCTGGAGAATATTAATGAAATCTTTGGTTTTTGGTGGATCAATCTGGACGTCTTCGATGATGTGCAGGTTGCCTTCCCGGGCACGAAGCGACAGCGCGGAACGGAGGGCCAATCGCTTCACTTTCTTGGGCAATTTTTCGCGATGGGAATGCGGTCGGGGTCCAAAAATCCGGCCGCCGCCGACCCACAACGGTGAGCGATTGGTCCCGGCGCGTGCCCGCCCGGTCCCTTTTTGCCGCCAGGGTTTTGCGCCGCCGCCGCGTACCTCGGTGCGTGTCTTGGTCTTGGCTGTCCCCTGGCGTTGATTGGCCAGGTACATGCGCACATACGCGTGCAAAGCCGACGAATGCGGTTCGATACCGAAAAGCGACTCCGGCAATTCCATGTCGGAGATTTTGGTACCTGCTTGATCGTATACTGGTGCTTTTACCGCCATGAGTCCTGTCGTCCTTACCTACGTTGAGCGAAAGCGCCCTACTTCTTCCGGATAACCACCAGTCCGTTTCGGGGGCCCGGAACTGCTCCCTTGAGGACCAGGAGATTCTTCTCCGTATCTACGTCAACAACTTCAATATTACGAACGGTTACCTTCTCATTGCCCATGCGGCCGGCCATCCGGTGCCCCTTGAAGACCCGCGACGGGTCCGATGATTGGCCGATTGAACCCGGCGCCCGCCAGCGGTCCGATTGGCCGTGCGTCTTTTGAGCACCGGAAAATCCATGCCGTTTCATGGTGCCGGCGAACCCACGGCCCTTAGAGGTGCCGGTCACACGGACCTTATCTCCAATTTGAAACTCCTCCACCGTCCAGATATCGCCCGCTTTGAGTTCTTCCCCCGGCTCATCCAGGCGGAGTTCCTTCATATGGCGGACCGGGTCCGCGTTGACCTTATCAAAATAGCCCCGGAGTGGCTTGGATACCAACTTCTTGCGTCGTTCGCCATAGCCCAACACGACCGCATCATAGCCGTCACTTTCCCTGGTTTTGATCTGCAAGATCGGGCAGGGACCGGCGGCGACCACCGTCACCGGTACATGGTTCCCGGTCTCGGTGAACACGCGCGTCATGCCAATTTTTGTCCCCAGGAGCTGCCGCATTGGTTACCCCATCGTTACTGCCGGTGACCACAAATGGTCAGACCTTAATCTCCACGTCGACCCCGGCCGGCAAATCAAGTTTCATCAGTGCATCGACCGTTTGTGGGGATGATTCGACGATATCAATCAGCCGTTTGTGGATGCGCATTTCAAATTGTTCGCGGGATTTCTTGTCAACGTGAGGAGAGCGCAAGACGGTATAGACCGTACGCTTAGTCGGTAGTGGCACCGGCCCGATAACCCGGGCGCCGGTCCGCATGGCTGTACGCGAAATCTCCTTTGTCGATCGATCAAGCGCCCGATGATCATACGCTTTTAATCGAATTCGTATCCGCTGTCCAACTTCCATATTCACTTCATCCGCTCCCTGGTCGGCCCTGCCAAATATTTTATTTGCCGGCGAATGCCTCCCAGGCCCGCCAAATCAAAAAGAACCTGCAATATATAGGCAAATTTTTATTACGCAATAGTTTTTACCTGCCATTGACATTTTTTATTCTGATTGTGGCGTCTCCACCGGCTTCGCTCGGCTTTGCCATCCCGGCGCGGTAATCCCCAAGACCGACTGCAGCAATTTCTCCGGCACCGGAGCGTAATGCGAAAATTCCATCGAATACACCGCGCGGCCCTGCGAAAGAGAGCGCAGCCGGGTGGCATAGCCGAACATCTCCGAAAGCGGCGCGACCGCCGTCACAACCCGCCCATCCGTCCGGGAACCTAGGCCCTTGATCTTGCTGCGCCGGGTATTGAGATCACCGATGACATCCCCCATGTACTGCTCGGGGACGATCACCTCCACGCTCATATACGGCTCGAGCAATGTCGGCCTTGCTTTGGACGCCGCGTCCTGAAAAGCTGCTGAACCGGCGATACGATAGGCGACCTCACTGGCATCTTCCTCATGCGTGGAGCCGCCCTCCAGAACAGCGATGACATCAACTACCGGATAGCCGGCCAGCACGCCGTAATCCAGCGTGCTGCGCACACCTTCTTCAACCGCCCCGATGAATTCTTCCGGAATCTCGCCGCCGGAGACGTTATTGATAAACTCAAATCCTGCACCGGAATCAGCCGGTTTGACCAGTAGCTTCACATGACCGTAATGTCCGCGACCGCCGGTCTGCCGAATATACTTGCCTTCACCAAAACCCTCCTCAGCGACCGTCTCGCGATACGCGACCTGCGGTTTGCCGACATTCGCCTGGACAGAGAATTCACGGATCATTCGTTCAGTGAGCACTTCCAGATGTAATTCGCCCATACCGGAAATGATGGTCTGCCCCGTCTGATCATCAGTGCGAATAACAAAGGTCGGATCTTCATCGGCCAGACGGTCCAGTACTCCTGAGAGCTTCTCCTGATCGGCTTTGGTCTTGGGTTCAATGGCGACCGAGATCACCGGCTCCGGGAAGACCATGCGCTCAAGCAAGACCTGATGCTTTTGCGGACACAGGGTATTTCCCGTGGTCGTATGTTTTAACCCGACCGCCGCGACAATATCGCCAGCCGAGGCGGTTTTCAGTTGTTCGCGCTTATTGGCATGCATCGCCAAGAGACGGGTGACTCGTTCCCGCTTATCGGCAATGGGGTTATAGACTGAATCCCCGACCGAGACCCGGCCGGAGTAAATGCGCAAATACGTTAACCGTCCCACATGCGGGTCGGACACAATCTTAAAGGCCAATGCTGAAAATGGTTCGGAATCAGATGCGGCGCGTTTGATTTCTTTACCGGTCTTGGGATCGATGCCGGTGACCGGAGGTAGATCAATGGGCGAGGGCAAGAGGTCGATAATACGGTCGAGCAGCTTCTGGACACCTTTGTTCTTAAAGGAGGAGCCGCATAGAACCGGGACAAACTTGCAATCGATAATTGCCTGGCGCATCGCCACTAAGAGTTCTGACGATTCGATCGGTTCATCATTCAAAAACTTCTCCATTAACCGGTCATCGTAGTTCGACACGGCCTCCAGCAACTTTTCCCGATAGGTATTCGCCGCTTCGGCCATATCATCCGGAATCGGCATATCCTCGAACGTTGCGCCCAGTGATTCCTCGTGGGCGAGTCGATAATTCATGTCGATAAGATCCACGATTCCAGTAAAGGTCTCCCCGCTGCCAGCCGGGAGTGTAATCGGGACGGCATTGGCATTGAGACGCTCATTCATCATCTGCAGGACGTTGTAGAAGTCTGCCCCGACCCGGTCCATTTTGTTGACGTAGGCCAATCGGGGAACGCCGTAGCGATCCGCCTGCCGCCAGACCGTCTCCGATTGCGGCTCCACACCGCCGACGGCACAGAATATGGCAACGACGCCGTCCAGGACACGCAAGGCTCGCTCGACTTCCGCGGTGAAATCAACATGGCCGGGGGTATCGATGATATTGATGCGATGGTCCCGCCAGAAGCAGGTTGTGGCGGCGGAGGTAATGGTAATACCCCGCTCTTTCTCCTGGGCCATCCAGTCCATCACGGCTGCGCCTTCATCGACCTCACCCATGCGGTGGGTTTTGCCGGAGTAGTAGAGAATACGCTCGGTGGTGGTGGTCTTGCCCGCATCAATATGTGCGGCAATGCCGATATTGCGGATTTTTTTCATGTCAGTCATCGTCACCACTCACCCGGTTAGGCGCTTCTAACCCATACAAAAAGCCCCCGAAACGCGCATTCCGGGGGCAGAGATATATTCTGCAACAACCCCGGCTATGGTTTCCCTTCGTCGCGTGTGATCATCATGCTACCAACGGAAGTGTGCGAACGCCTTGTTCGCTTCCGCCATTCGGTGCGTATCTTCCCGTTTCTTGATTGTCGCGCCTTCTTTTTTAGAAGCCGCGATCAGTTCCCCCGCCAACTTTTCCGCCATTGAGTGTTCCGGACGGCCCTTGGCAAATGAAATTAGCCAGCGTATCGCCAATGCGGTCCGCCGATTCGGCCGCACTTCCAACGGCACCTGATACGTCGCACCACCGACCCGCCGTGATTTGACTTCGACAATCGGCTTCACATTCTCCAGTGCCTTCTTAAAGATCTCCAGCCCCGGTTGCTGCGTCTGATTTTCCACGCGGTCGAGTGCAGAGTAGAAAATCCACTCTGCCGTGCTGCGCTTGCCGCGACGCATCAACCCGTTGATGAAGCGCGTCACAATGACTTCTTTAAACTTCGGATCCGGCAGGATTGTTCGCTTTGCCGGTGGTTTTCGCCGAGGCATTCCCGCTCCTCAAATTCTTTGCCCGCTTCACAGCGGCCAGTAATTATTTCTTCGGTCTTTTCGTTCCATATTTCGAGCGACTGTTTTTCCGATCATCGACCCCGCTGGTATCGAGGGCGCCGCGAATGATATGATACCGCACGCCCGGCAGGTCTTTCACTCGTCCGCCGCGAATCATCACGATCGAGTGTTCCTGCAGGTTATGTCCTTCCCCCGGTATGTACGCAGTGACGTCAATTCGGTTGGTTAACCGCACCCGCGCCACTTTGCGCAGCGCCGAATTTGGTTTTTTGGGTGTGGACGTATAGACGCGCGTACAGACCCCCCGCCGTTGCGGACAGGCGGTCAACGCCGGGGTTTTGGGCACTGCTTCGATTCGCTTGCGTCCCTTACGAATGAGTTGATTGAGGGTCGGCAAACTGTTCTCCTTCTTTCATCTACCGCGATTGCCGGGTCAGAGATTTTCCTGGAAAATGGACATCTCTTCCGGCGTTTCGCTTTCTTTCTCTTCTTCCGGCAACTGAATTTTGCCGTATGACTTGATTCCGGTTCCGGCCGGAATCAAGTGGCCAATTATAACATTTTCTTTTAGACCTTTCAAGTGGTCGGTTTTGCCGCTGACCGCCGCTTCCGTCAATACTTTCGTGGTCTCCTGGAACGAGGCGGCCGAGATAAACGATTCGGTGGAAAGCGAGGCCTTGGTGATCCCCAACAGCAAGGGCTGGAACGTGGCCGGCTCACCGCCCTCCATGATGATGCTCTCGTTTTCCTCGCGGAAGGCAATCCGGTCGACGACTTCCCCTTCGAGGAAATTAGTGTCACCGGTCAAATCGACGCGGACCTTCTGCAGCATCTGGCGCACGATGACCTCGATGTGTTTATCGTTGATCTTTACGCCCTGCAGCCGGTAGACCTCCTGGATTTCGTTCACCAGGTATTCCTGTACATCGTTCACACCCTTAATGACCAGGATATCATGCGGGTCGACCGATCCTTCGCAGAGCCGGTCGCCGGCAGTCACCCGGTCACCGTTATGGATCAGCAGGTGTTTTCCGTGCGGGACCAGGTATTCCGAGACTTCTTCGTTTTCGCCACGGACGGTGACCGGAGTCGATCCACGGATGACCTTACCCATTTCCATCTCTACGATCCCGTCAATTTCGGTGACGACTGACGGATCGCGGGGACGGCGGGCCTCAAACAGCTCGGCTACACGCGGCAGACCGCCGGTAATATCGCGAGTTTTGGAAATCGAGCGCGGAATTCTAACCAGTTCCTGTCCGGTGTACACCGTGTCGCCTTCGTTGACCGCCAGCCGCGCCCCGGTGGGCAGGAAGTATCCGGCCAGCACTTTACTTGTGGCTTTCGGATCAAGGATCTTGATGCTGGGCAAGGGGATCCGCTCGCGCCGTTCCTGTGGTTCGGTAATAATCGACTGCCGTCGCCCGGTGGTCTCATCCAGTTCCTCGGAAACTGTCACACCATCGATGATATCTGAGAACTTTACTTTACCATCGTGCTCGGATAGAATAGTCGAGGTGTACGGATCCCACTCAAAGAGCACTTCTTCTTTGCCGACTTTCTCGCCGTCTTTCTTCCGCAAAATTGCTGCGTACGGCACATTCATCCGGGCCCGAACGCGGCCCTGGTCATCGAGAATTTGGAGTTCGCCGTCGCGATTGATTATCACCGTATCGCCGGGGGGCGTATCGAAGAACTTGACGGATTCCAGTTTGATCGTGCCGGAGACTTTGGCCAAGACCTTGGACTGCTCGGCAATACGGGCGGCGGTCCCCCCAATGTGGAAGGTGCGCAACGTGAGCTGCGTGCCGGGCTCGCCAATCGATTGCGCGGCAATGACGCCCACCGCCTCACCAACATCGACCATGCGATTTGTCGCCAAGTTGCGGCCATAGCAGTTGGCACACACACCACGACGCGATTCGCAGGTCAAAACCGAGCGGATACGAACCGTGTCAAGGCCGGAGTCTTCAATTGCTTGTGCCTCGTCCTCGGTAATCTGTTCCCCGGAATTCGCCAGCACATCTCCGGTGATCGGATCAATCACATCATCAAGCGCCACGCGGCCGAGGATACGATCATACAAAGACTCGATTACCTCTTCGCCCTCTTTCAAGGCGGTGATCGAAAGCCCCATGATGGTGTCACAATCTTCTTCGTTGATAATGACGTCCTGGGCCACGTCCACCAGTCGCCGGGTCAAATACCCCGCATCGGCGGTCTTCAGCGCGGTGTCGGCCAGTCCCTTGCGTGCCCCGTGCGTGGAGATGAAGTACTCCATCACGTTGAGACCTTCGCGGAAGTTCGCTGTGATCGGCGATTCGATGATTTCACCGATTTGCCCGGTGATCTTCTTCTGCGGTTTCGCCATCAAGCCGCGCATCCCGGCGAGCTGGCGAATCTGTTCTTTCGATCCTCGCGCACCGGAGTCCGCCATCATAAAGACCGGATTAAACCCGTCGCGGTCCTCTTTCAGCCGCTCAAACATCACCTCGGCAATTTCCGACGTGGTGTGGGTCCAGATATCGATGACTTTGTTGTACCGTTCACTGTTGGTAATCACGCCGCGATTGTATTGTTTTTGAATACGCGTAACTTCTTTTTGGGCGGTGCTGACCAGTTCCTGTTTTTCCGGTGGGATCAGCATGTCGTCGATCCCGACCGTAACACCGGCGCGGGTAGCGTATTCAAAGCCGAGACGCTTTAAATTGTCCAGAAATTGTGCGGAGGGATACGGACCGTACAGCAGGAAGCAACGTTGAATCAGTTGCTCCAGCTTTTTCTTGGACGCCACCTCGTTGAAGAACCCGAGTTTTTCCGGCAAGATCGAAGAGAAGATAATCCGTCCGCAGGTGGTCTCCATCATCTCGCCATCATCCTGCTGGACTTTAATCAGCGCATGCATGTCGATGTGCCCGAAATCCAGTGCCATTTGTGCTTCGTCGATAGAAGAAAAGACCTTGCCTTCGCCCATGGCCTCCGGACGATCCTTGGTGAGGTAATAACAACCGAGCACCATATCCTGCGACGGTGTGCAAATCGGGCGACCGGATGCCGGCGAGAGGATATTGTTGTTGGCGAACATCAGCACCCGGGCTTCCAGTTGTGCTTCAAATGACAGCGGTACATGAACCGCCATCTGGTCACCGTCAAAGTCGGCATTGAACGCCTCACAGACCAGTGGGTGCAATTTGATCGCTTTACCTTCCACCAACACGGGATAAAACGCTTGAATTCCCAGCCGGTGCAACGTCGGTGCACGGTTGAGCAGGACGGGGTGTTCGTGAATGATTTCTTCCAGGATATCCCAGACTTCGGGTCGTTCGCGCTCCACCAGCCGCTTTGCCGATTTCACCGTCTGCACATAGCCGCGTTCTTCCAACTTCATGATGATAAACGGCTTAAACAGCTCAAGCGCCATATTTTTGGGCAGGCCACACTGATGCAATTTCAACTCGGGGCCAACAACGATCACAGAACGGCCCGAATAGTCAACGCGTTTGCCCAGGAGGTTCTGACGAAACCGTCCTTGTTTTCCTTTCAACAAGTCGGAAAGCGACTTGAGCGGGCGGCGGGAATCTCCACGAACTGACTGCGTACGCCGACCGTTGTCCAACAGTGCGTCGACCGCTTCCTGTAACATCCGCTTCTCGTTACGGAGGATTACTTCCGGTGCCTTGATGTCGATCAGTTTTTTCAGGCGGTTATTGCGATTAATCACCCGCCGGTAGAGATCGTTCAGATCGGATGTGGCAAATCGCCCGCCTTCCAGCGGCACCAGTGGCCGCAAGTCCGGAGGAATTACCGGCAAGGTCTTGAGAATCATCCACTCCGGCCGGTTGGTTGACTGCCGGAACGCCTCGATCACTCGCAGGCGCTTGAGCGTGTCTTTCTTACGCTGGACCGATGTTTCGACCTTCACCTGAGCACGCAGAGACAATGACAATTCTTCGACATCGATTTTGGAAAGGATTTCATACACCGCTTCGGCACCCATGCCGGCAACGAACTCTTTCCCGCTGGTCTCCAGCTCGGCATATTCTTCCTCGGTAATCAGGTCGTGCTCTTTGTATTCAGTGTCACCGGGATCGATGATGACGTATTTCTCATAATACAAGACGCGCTCGAGATCCCGGATTGAGATCCCCAGGAGATACCCGATCCGCGACGGCGCGGATTTGACATACCAGATATGGGTTACCGGCACTGCGAGATCGATATGCCCGATCCGTTCGCGACGCACTTTGGATTGCGTCACTTCCACGCCGCACCGATCACACACGATGCCACGGAAACGGATTCGCTTGTATTTCCCGCAGGAACACTCCCAGTCCTTCACTGGGCCGAATATCCGCTCACAGAATAAGCCGTCCCGTTCCGGTTTAAACGAGCGGTAGTTAATAGTTTCCGGCTTCGTAACCTCGCCATACGACCAGGATTTGATTACCTCGGGCGAGGCCAGTTGAATCTTAATGGCCGCAAAATCGGCCGGCTTCTTCGTCGCCTTGACCGCAAATCCTGCCACAGGATTTTCCTCCTGTCTCCGTTATGGGAGACGCCCCCCGCTGGGTCGATCCATGATGTTTATCGTAACACGGGTTTGTAACACGACGTCATCCAACGCTGTACTCGTCGTTTATTTTTCCACCAGCGAAACGTCCAACCCCAGACTCTGCAATTCTTTGACCAGCACGTTGAATGATTCCGGGATACCGGGTTCCGGTGGGTTTTCACCTTTGACGATCGCTTCATAAATTTTTGAACGACCCACGACATCATCCGACTTCACCGTCAACATTTCCTGCAAGGCGTAGGCCGCGCCGTACGCTTCCATCGCCCAGACTTCCATTTCACCGAACCGCTGCCCGCCGAACTGGGCTTTGCCACCCAACGGTTGCTGGGTAACCAACGAATACGGGCCGATCGACCGTGCGTGGATTTTGTCGTCAACCAAGTGAGAGAGTTTCATAATATAGATATAGCCAACCGTTAACTTCTCCGCGAAATAGTGACCGGTACGGCCATCGCGGAGCTGAATTTTGCCGTCGGGTGGCAAGCCTGCTTCCGTCAGCGCTTCACGGATATCATCCAGTGTCGCACCGTCGAAGACCGGTGAGGCCATCTTGGTGCCAAGCTGCGAGGCCGCCCACCCCAGGTGAGTCTCGAGAATCTGGCCCACGTTCATGCGGGACGGTACCCCGAGCGGATTGAGCAACAGATCCACCGGCGTGCCATCGTCGGTAAACGGCATGTCTTCGATGGGGACGACCTTGGAAACAACCCCCTTATTCCCATGCCGGCCGGCCATCTTGTCACCGACGGAGAGCTTGCGTTTAACCGCAACCTGGACCTTGACCAGTTGCTTGACCCCCGGTGCCAGTTCAGCACCGCGGACGATCTTCTCTTTTTCGATTTCCAGCAATGACTCCTGCGCGGCAATCAACTGGGCTGCTTCCTGGACTACTTTTATGGCGCGCCGGTTGGCGGTTGTATCATCGGTGAACCCGTCCGGGAATTCGCATAACCCGACGTCCAGATGCTCAAATGTATCGGCTTTGTATTTATAGCCGGCTTTCAGCAATACCGAGTCGTCCTCTGCCGATCGCAGGGTTTTGGTCGGATGATCGAGCAGGATTTCTCCTAGACGCTCATTGCGTCGTTGTTTGATGGCCTGGATTTCCTTGTTGATTTTCCGGGTGAGCGCGGCGATTTCATTTTTCTCTTGCCGCTTTGAAGCTTCATTTCGCTCCTTCCGCGAGAACACCCGTGTACTGACCACGGTCCCGCGCATACCCGGCGGCGCCTTGAGTGAGGCGTCTTTGACATCCCCGGCCTTTTCCCCGAAAATAGCCCGCAGTAGCCGCTCTTCCGGAGACAATTCGGTTTCCCCTTTTGGCGTGACTTTGCCCACCAGAATGTCACCAGCCTCGATCTCCGCCCCGACGCGAATGATGCCGTTTTCATCAAGATCTGCGATCATATCTTCCGAGACATTAGGAATTTCCCGGGTGATTTCTTCGGCACCGCGCTTGGTATCGCGAACCTGCAACTCGAATTCTTCAATGTGAATCGAGGTGAAGATATCAGCCCGTACCAGCCGCTCGGAGACCACGACCGCATCCTCAAAATTATAGCCCTGCCACGGCATAAAGGCACAGAGTACGTTTTGGCCGAGGGCCAATTCGCCGTCATCTACCGCCGGACCGTCAGCGATCACCTGACCGGCCTCAACGGTATCTCCCAGGGCAACCGCCGGATGGAAGTTAATGCACGTGTCCTGGTTCGAGCGTTCGAATTTCGGCAGTTCGTAGACATCCGGTCCCTCGAACCCCAGTTCATTTGAGGACCGTTTGGATTTCGGACGAATAACGATTTTCTGTGCGTCGAGCTCTTCTACCGTACCGGCATTCTTGGCGGTGATCGCCACCCCAGAGTCCAGGGCCACACGACGCTCCACTCCCGTACCGACCAACGGCGCGTCGGTAATCAAAAGCGGAACTGCCTGACGTTGCATATTCGAGCCCATGAGTGCGCGATTGGCATCATCGTGCTCCAAAAAGGGGATAATGGACGCGGCGGCCGAGACCGGTTGTTCCGGAGCAATATCCATGTACTCCACTTTTTCCGCGGGGATATCCGGGTAGTCAGACCGCAGGCGTGAACGGACAACTTTGCTTACGAAGCGTCCATTCTCATCAAGCGGTTCACCGGCGTGGGCAATATGGTATTTATCTTCTTGATCCGCGGAGAGATAGACAATCTCGTTGGTCACCACACCGTCTGTGGCTCGGCGATACGGGGTTTCCAGAAAACCATATTTGTTGATTCTGGCATACGTTGCCAACGAGGCAATCAATCCGATATTCGGACCTTCCGGGGTCTCAATGGGACACATACGCCCATAGTGGGTGTGGTGCACATCGCGAACTTCAAATCCGGCACGTTCGCGAGTGAGACCGCCCGGTCCCAGCGCCGAAAGACGGCGCTTGTGGGTTAACTCCGCCAGCGGATTAGTCTGATCCATGAATTGCGATAGCTGGCTGGACCCAAAAAAGGTATCGATTACCGCGGAAACCGTGCGGGCGTTGACCAGATCATGCGGCGTAACCGAGTCGGAATCTTTCAAACTCATGCGTTCGCGGATGGTCCGCGCCACACGGGAAAGGCCAACCGAAAACAAGTTGGCCAGCAGCTCACCGACTGAGCGCGCCCGGCGATTCCCCAAGTGGTCAATATCATCGATATGACCGTGACCGCTGCGCAATTCCAAAAGATAGCTGATAATCCGTTCGAGATCAGATTTATCCAGAACCGTCTTCTCCAGCGGCACCTCGGCTCCCAAACGCTGGTTGATCATATACCGGCCAACTTCCCCCAGATCGTAGCGCTTGACATTGAAAAACATCCGCTCCAGCAAGGCCTCGGCCGCCTCTATGGTCGGCGGCTCACCGGGGCGCAGCAGTGAGTAAATCTTGAAGAGCGCCTCTTCCCGCGATTTGGTCGGATCTTTTTTGAACGTTTTGGGAATCGAGAGAGCGTCCTTATTCGGATCAATATCCAGCAGGTCCAGCGAGTCGATTTCGTATTCTTTGATTTTTTCAATAAAATCTTCAGTGATCGCCTCACCGGCCGAGATCAGGGCTTCTCCCGTTGATTCATCCACGACGCCTTCCGCCACAATCTCGCCGGTCAAACTGCCGAGTTTGCGGCCCAATTTGGTGATGGTCTTCATGGGGTAGAACAGCCGAAGAATTTCTTCGTCGGTGGAATACCCGAGTGCGCGCAGCAGCAAGGTGACGGGGATTTTGCGTCGGGAATCGATATGGACGAAGAGAATGTCGTTCACATCGAACTCAAATTCCACCCAGGACCCGCGGAACGGGATAATCCGCGCGGAATAGAGATGTTTGCCGTTGGGGTGGATTGTCTCGTCAAAAAAGACCCCGGGTGATCGATGTAACTGGCTGACCACGACTCGTTCAGCGCCATTGATGATAAAGGTACCGCGTTCGGTGATATTCGGCAATTCACCCAGGAAAACATCCTGTTCCACCACATCTTTGATCGGTCGCGGTGCGTCACTGTTTTTTTCCGCCGGCGCATACGAAACCAAACGCAACGTCGCCTTCAGCGCGCTGGAATAGGTCATGTTACGTTCTTTGCATTCTCGTACCGTATAGCGCGGTTCGCCAACTGTATAACCGATATATTCCAGGGAGTGATTTTCGTGGACGTCCGATATCGGAAATACGGTTTCGAAGATTTCCTGCAATCCCTGCCGGGCGCGTTTGTCCATCGGGTTATCCGCCTGGAGGAATCGATCGTATGAAGTAAGCTGAACTTCCAGGAAGTTCGGCATCTCCATAATTTTGGGAATGCGCCCATATGAGCGCCGTCCATTACCGTTGGAGTGATTCACTGCCCACACGCTCCTTTGCCAATTCTCCCAACAAAGTACCGGCCCCGCAGCTGATGCGGTCGATACCGGCAGGTCCCCCCTGAGGAGAACTGTGTCGATGTACGAGACGAGGGCACGGCTTTTCGCGCCGATCGGTCCCCGCGGGTTTCAGAGACCCGATCGAGGCTTTGTTGACTACCTCGTCGTTTCGCACTAGCAGTAGGTTACTTGATCTCCGCAGTTGCTCCAGCTTCCATCAGCTTCTTTTGGATGGATTCGGCTTCGTCTTTCGGAATGCCTTCTTTGACCTTGCTCGGTGCGTTATCCACGACCTCCTTAGCCTCTTTAAGGCCGAGGCCGGTGATTTCCCGGACCGCTTTAATCACCTGGATCTTCTTGTCGCCGATTGCACTCAGTTCGACGGCAAACTCTGTTTGTTCGGCCTGTGCGGCCTCACCGCCCTCACCGGCGGCCGGAGCGGCCATCGCAACCAGTGCGGCGGCTGTGACACCGAATTCGTCTTGCAGACTCTTGGAAAACTCGGAAAGTTCAAGCACGGACATCGATTTCACGAGCTCCATGGCCTTTTCGACGCTGCTGCTTGTTTCTGGCACGTTACTCACCTCATATGGTTTGATCAGTTATCTTCGCTCTTACTCCGCTGCAGGGGTACCTTCCTCACCCTGTTTTTTCTCAATAATCGCCTCAATGGTCATCACAAAATTGCGGATGATACCATCCAAGGTGCCCACTAATCCCGTAATCGGGGACTCCACCGCGGCAACCAGTTGGGAGAGCAGTATCTCCCGTGGCGGCAGCTTGGCCAGCGCCTTGAGATCATCCGGGCCGTACCGGTGGTCGTCGACCTGAAAAATCCGCACGACCGGTTTGTCCAGCCGGTCGTAAAATTCGTGGAGAATTTTGGCCGGTTCTGCAGGATCATCGCTGGACAGCGCAATCGCTGTCGGCCCGCTGAATTCCGGAATGAGTGTATCCCAGCCAACCTCCTTAGCTGCAAGCCGCAGCAGCGTGTTCTTTTCGACGCGGAATGTTATTCCTTTTTCCCGTAATTGCCGGCGCAAATCGGTAATGTCAATCACGGTCAGACCGGTATAGTCGGCTACGAACACATTCCGTGAGCTTTTAAATTTCTCTGCGATCTCGGCGACCCGCTGTACCTTTTCCGGGCGTGGCATTGGTGTATCCCTCGATTTGGGCGTTCCCTGTTTTTAATGATATGCCGGTTGGGCGTGCCCCTACTTTTTCAAATCTGCGAGCAGGCTGGAGGCATCGACCCGTACCCCCGGACCCATGGTGGAACAAATTGCCAGATTACGGACATACTGGCCTTTCGCCGCCGCAGGTTTGGCGCGGAGGATCGCATCCACGAAGGCGCGCAGATTTTCGCCCAGCTGCGACTCATCAAACGACATCTTGCCCACCGGCACCCCGATGTTTCCGGCTTTGTCCACACGAAAGGCAATTTTACCGGCTTTCAATTCTTGAATCGCCTTGCCGATTTCCATGGTGACCGTGCCGGATTTCGGATTGGGCATCAAGCCACGGGACCCCAGGATCCGGCCCAATTTCCCGACAATTTTCATCATATCCGGCGTAGCGACAGCCACATCAAAATCCAGCCAGCCGCCTTGGATTTTTTCTGCCAGGTCTTCTGCACCGACGAAATCGGCACCGGCATCTGTAGCTTCCTGCTCCTTCTCGCCTTTGGCAAAGGCCAACACACGAATTGTCTTCCCGGTCCCGTGAGGAAGCACCACGGTTCCGCGCACCATTTGGTCGGCATGCTTGGGATTGACTCCCAGGCGAATCGAGGCCTCCACTGTTTCATCGAACTTCGCGAATTTGGCCTCCTTGACCAGCTTCAATGCCTCAGCCAGCGGGTAGGATTTCTCGCGGTCGACTTTGGTGCGGGCGGCAGTATAATTTTTTCCGTGTTTCATCGGTTACCAATATTCTCGCTACGTGTCATGGCCGGCAACTTTTCCTCAACCGGCGCTTCAACAATTCCGATTGTCAGACGATATCGATGCCCATGCTCCGCGCCGTGCCGGCGATCATAAGGACCGCGGCCTTTTCATCGGCGGCATTGAGATCCGGCGCTTTGAGCTTGGCTATATCTAAGAGTTGATCCTTGGTCACTTGACCGACCTTGTTGCGGTTCGGTTCACCCGATCCTTTGTTAATCTTCGCTGCTTTCTTGAGGAGTACGGCGGCCGGCGGGGTTTTGGTGATAAAGGAAAACGATTTATCCTTGTACACCGTGATGACCACCGGGATGATCAATCCGGCCTGGGATTGTGTCTTGGCGTTGAAGGCCTTGCAGAATTCCATAATATTCACGCCGTGCTGCCCCAACGCCGGGCCTACCGGCGGTGACGGGTTGGCATTACCGGCCGGAATCTGCAACTTGATATATCCGTCGATCGGTTTATTCATGGCGCGATCCTTATAATATCCTCAGGCGCTCTGTACCTGCAAAAAATCAAGTTCGACCGGGGTCGACCTGCCGAAGATTGAGACCATCACTTTCAATTTTCGCCGCTCCAGATTAATCTCGGAGACCACCCCGGAGAAATCATTGAACGGACCGTCAATGACCTTAATTTGGTCTCCCACGCGGAAGGGGACTTCGGTCACTTCCGCGGTCCGGGTCTTGTCCATTTGTCCCAGCACCCGATTGACTTCATCCTCACTGAGCGGTACCGGCTTGCCGCCGGAACCCACGAAACTGGTCACGCCGGGTGTGCTGGTGACCAGATGCTGGGTTTCTTTGGTCAGGACCATCTCCACCAGGATATAACCCGGGAGAAACTTCTTTGTTGAGGTTTTCCGCTTGCCCTGTCTCATTTCGATCACTTCTTCGGTGGGAATTTTGATTTCACCGAAGTAATCCTCCATCCCGGCGTTGACGACCGCCGATTCCAGGTAGCGGCGGGCCTTCTGCTCATGCCCGGAGTAGGTGTGGGCAACGTACCACTTCTTGATCATTTAAAACCCCAACAACAGCCGCATTATTTGCGACAATACCATGTCGACGCCGAAAATAAAAAACCCCAGAATCAACGAGACGATGATCGTGACAATGGTCGACCCAACCAATTCGTCCTTCGACGGCCAGGTAACCTTGGTCATCTCGGACTGGGTTTCACGCCAGTAATGTTTAACCTTATCAATCATGGCTGTTTCCGAACCTGCTGGCAGGTCTGGAGGGACTCGAACCCCCAACCCCCGGTTTTGGAGACCGGTGCTCTAGCCAGTTGAGCTACAGACCTGTCTCAGTCTGGTCTCCGTATGCTCTGCCCCCCCCTCGTTACCGTGTTTCACGATGAGGAGTGTGTTTCCGGCAAAACGGACAATATTTCTTGTAGGTTACCCGGTCGGGATGCTTGCGCTTGTTCTTTGTGCCCGTATAGTTGCGGCGCTTACACTCGCCACAGGCGAGGATGATTTTGTCACGAGGCATACTTCAACTCCCGAGCCCGGTACCCTAGCGGCCCGCCTGCCGCGAGCCTCCCGTTTCATCGGAACAGATTATTCGTGAATGTCGGTAATAACGCCGGCGCCTACCGTACGTCCGCCTTCACGGATCGCAAACCGCAGGCCCTTTTCCATGGCGATCGGCGTAATTAACTCGACGTCAATAGTTACATTATCTCCCGGCATCACCATTTCCGTCCCCTCCGGCAGGGTCGCGACGCCGGTCACATCGGTGGTCCGGAAGTAAAACTGCGGGCGATACCCGCTGAAGAAGGGCGTATGACGGCCGCCTTCTTCTTTGGTCAATACGTAGACTTCGCCTTTAAATTTGGTATGCGGAGTGATTGATCCCGGCTTGGCCAGCACCATCCCTCGCTCCAGGTCGGTCTTTTCAATGCCGCGCAACAGCAACCCGACATTATCGCCCGCCTGGGCGTAGTCCAGGGTCTTGCGGAACATTTCGACCCCGGTACAGACCGTTTTCCGGGTCTCCCTTATGCCGACGCGTTCGACATTATCGCCTTTCTGGATCTTGCCCCGTTCCACCCGGCCGGTGCCCACGGTGCCGCGACCCGTAATCGTGAAAACGTCTTCTACCGGCATTAAGAACGGCTTATCGACATCCCGCTTGGGTTCCGGGATATAGGTGTCGATCGCATCCAACAGTTCATAGACACTCTGGAATTTGTCGGATTCGGTGACCTCCGGTTTGATGGCCTCGTTCATTGCCTCCAGCGCCGACCCGCGGATGATGGGTATGTCGTCCCCCGGAAATTCGTACTTGCTCAATAAGTCGCGCACTTCGAGCTCGACCAAGTCCAACAATTCCGGATCGTCCACCATATCGATCTTGTTCATGTAGACTACGATATATGGCACACCCACCTGGCGGGCCAGGAGGATATGCTCACGGGTCTGCGGCATGGGGCCGTCCGACGCGGCTACTACCAGAATCGCCCCATCCATTTGCGCAGCCCCCGTGATCATGTTTTTGACGTAGTCCGCGTGGCCCGGGCAGTCGACGTGGGCATAGTGCCGGTTTTCCGTTTCATATTCGATGTGCGCGGTGGCAATCGTAATGCCGCGTTCGCGCTCTTCCGGTGCATTATCGATTTCATCGAATTTCTGTACGTTGGCCTGCCCCTTGCGATTCAGGATCATCGTGATCGCCGCAGTCAAGGTTGTCTTGCCATGATCGACGTGGCCGATAGTCCCCACGTTCACGTGGGGTTTTTTCCTTTCAAATGTTTCCTTAGCCATTCCCGAAGGACTCCTCCGAATATGGTTCTTTTTTAATTACCAGCGATATGGTTTTCCGTTTATCTCCACATAGCCCACGACCGGACTCGAACCGGTGACCTCATCCTTACCAAGGATGTGCTCTACCGCCTGAGCTACATGGGCCGGTCAATGCAAAAAATCGGACGGGCTTACACATACGTACCCCTTGCCCGCCCAATTGAAACCCCTATAATAGATTGGCTGCGCAGAAAGTCAAGCAAAAAAATCGCTGTTTGCCAGCCTCTCAGCAAACCCCCGGTTTTTTACCGGCGCTGCAGGGGCGCCAGGCAATGCCGCTGCGCCGCAGCGCGGTTGCCGTCGCCGCCCGCCACCGGGCCTGTTTACGTCCCCCGAAATCCAGCTCGATCCGATCAATCCAAAACCCGACCAAAAAGCCATCCGCCAACTCAGCCAGCAAGTGATCGGCAATCCGATACACGCCGACACCCCGGCGGGCAAGCAAGCGGATGAAGGCGAAGGACTTAGTGGGATCAGCAATCAGCGTCCCTCCGGGAAACCGCCGCGTTGTCTGGCGGATACTCAGGACCATATCGTCTTGGGACGATGGAACCTGCAAAGCCGGATCAATCTCCCATTCCTTCCGTGTTCGAGCTACTTCGATATAAATAGGTGAGCCGAACCGATCGGTGTCAATCCGGATGTCTTCCGACTCCACAAAGGAATCATACGGAGAAAACGGCAAAATATTGACCGCCAGGGTATCGGTTTCCTGGTCGTAGAAGGCGGCGGCCCGAGGCAGGGTCCGCGCAGGAATGACCTCTACCGGAATTGGTCCTCCGGGCTCGACATCGGGGTGATGATTGGCCAGTGGCCGTTCATCCACCGCTCCCGGCGGCAAGACGTTGTTAATCCACAGATTACTCATCAGTTTCTCTATCGACCTCTTGTCGGCAGAAATTGATCCCTGCAGACAATGAGTTACCGCAACACCATGATACGGGAGTTGCACGAAAATCATCAAGCGCTTTCTCGATGCGGCGAAGACATAGACCACGCGGGCGGAGTGTTCAGTCCCCGTATTCCTCGGACAAATCCTCCAGCCGTCCCTGCGCCGGCTGGACATACGGAGCATCCGGATACTTTTCGATCAACCGGTTATAATATTCAATGGCGTGCCGCGGTTGATCGGACTTTTCATAACACCGGCCGAGTTTGAATAAGGCACCGGGAACCTGATCTGATTCGGCGTATTGATCGATCAACTGCTGAAACACCTCAATGGCCGAAGCAAAATCATCATTGGAGTAATGACATTCCCCCAGCCAGTACAGCGCCCGAGGGATATCCGGAGAGGTCGCACACGAGTTGAGGAATTCTTCGAATCCCTCGATGGCCAGATCATAGTTGCCATTCCGCAGGTCGTTGAACGCCTGATCATAGACCTTGCCGCAATCGACCGTTAAGAGTTGATCGCCCCCGTCGCCCTGGGCAATACCGCCGGAATCTCCTTCGGGGTGGTAGGGCACCGCGTACTCGGTCCCCCGGCGGTCAATTTTATCCCCCAAATCGGAAATGCTTTGGTTGGTCGCCGATAGCTCACGCTTGAGCTCGTCCAACGCCGTATAGACATCCGCCCGCATCTCGCGGTTTGATTCGGTGTTGATGGTCAGCAGGGAATCCAGGCGTTCGATTTTCTCCTCGTTCCGGCGATTAGCCGACTCGAGATAGTTTAATTGATCTTCCATGCGCTGCAACGTCGCCCGAGGGACGCAGCCGCCCAGTAGCAAGACCGCCGCCACGCCGATCGTGAGTGCCCTTTTCCGGGCATGCCATTCCTTCATACTGATTTCGCCCCCCCCGAGATCCCATTGCCGCCCGGTCACTCTCGAGCATAACCGGGTTTCAATAATACCCACCGACTTGCCGCGCGGTGCTTTATGACTTCGCCTTGAACTCCGCGCGGCGGTTTTTCTGCCACGATTCTTCGTCATGGCCAAACGCGATCGGCCGCTCTTCACCGTACGAAATAGTGAAAATCCGGTCGGCGTCAACACCCAGTTTCACCAGGTAGTCTTTGGTTGCCTCGGCCCGCCGCTCGCCTAAGGCCAGGTTGTATTCTTCGGTGTTGCGTTCGTCACAGTGCCCCTCAATGACAATGTTAAGATCCGGGTGTTCCTTGAGGATTTCGGCATTCTTTTTCAGGATTTCACGAGCGTCTTCCCGAATATTCCACTTGTCGGTATCGAAATGAATACGCCGTAATCCGAGCGCTTCCAAATCCTCAACGTCACCGCGTCCTCTCTGCAGCCCCGGCTCCTCTTCCGGCTCTTCCGGCTCGGCCCGCTCCGGCATCTCGGCCGTATCTTCCGGCGTTGGTTCCGGTTCTGCCGGTGGTTGCGAGCCCCCACAGCCGACGAGCAACAGCGCCGCAATTGCCAACAAGACGACCACTTTCCATGTTTTCACGAATTCACCCTCCTTGAGACCCTATAAGAATTATACAATTCCTGATCCATGTGGCGTAACAATATGGTGTTCCGGTTAGCGGTCAACCCAAATTTTCGCCTTCCCTGCCATTTTCAACTATTTCTCTCATCATCCGACAACGTTACCTTCGCAATATCGCCCGTTTTCCGGCGTTCGCCAGCACTATTTTGGTGACCATGATGGATTTGTATTGCCCCCCCCACTGGTGATACGCTGGACATTTTTCCCGGAAAAATCCATGGTGTAGATCTCTTCACGCCCGTTTCTGGTCGAGGAGAAGACTAGATGCAATCCATCGGGGGACCAGCGGGGATTTTCATTATCGCCAATCGCGGTCAGTTGCTGCTGATGCGAGCCGTTGGTGGTCGTCGTCCAAACATTGAATTTGCCGTCCCCACCCCGCGAGACATAAGCAATCAAATCCAGCGTCGGCGACCACGCCGGTGAGTCATTGTGGGATCCTTTATAGGTCAACCGCTGCACGTCCCCTCCATCGACGTTCATGATATATATTTGAGGGGTGCCTGAACGGTCCGAAGTAATCGCCAGATAACGCCCGTCCGGAGACCAAGTCGGCGAGGAATCAATACCCGGATGAAAGGTCACCCGGCGGCCACGGGACGCTCCCTTGCGGAAGACGTAAATCTCCGGATTGCCATCCTTGGTTAACGTTACGGCGTAGCGTGACCCGTCCGGCGACCAGGTCGCCGCCGAATTCAATCCGGGGAACGAACTCAGGCGTCGAGTCTTGCCCTCCTGCATATCCAACAGCCAGAGATCAGGATTGCCCCGTTTATAGGAGGTGTACGATATTTCATCGGGGGAGGCCCAGCGAGGGCTCACGTTGATCGAACGATCGAACGTCGCCTGCATTGGCTCATGTCCATCGTAATCACAAATATAGATTTCTTTAGACGAAGAATCACGGTGGGAATACGCGATCCGTGAACGGAAGACACTCTGCAAATCGGTGATCTTCTCGTAGATTTTCCCCGCGATGGTATGTGCCAACAGGCGCAGATCGTTGGGCGAGGCCCGCATCCGCCGAGAAGTGATGATCTCCGGCTTCAGGCGGCGATGCACACTGTGCAGGGTGTAGGAGACCACAACTGCATCGTCATCCGCTTCGTACGCAACCGTTCCGGTCAGGACATAGCCGACATACAATTTTTCCCAATCATACAAACTCAACGTTTCCACGCCGAATACTTCCAGGTATTCAGGGTCCGGCGCCCTGGTTACGAACAGGTAGGAGAAGTCGAGGTCATTGCGGATAATGTCGGACAGCTGCGAGGCAAGTCGGCGGACGTCTGAGGCCGCCTCGCGATCGGCGGGCCGAAAATCATCGACGCCGATCCGGTACGGTTCGAACACCCCGGTCTGGATACGGACAATGATTTCCCCGTATTTCTGTGCGAACGCCGGCGCCGCCAGGAGACACAGAAGCCCGATCAGCATAATACTATTGCGGAATATATTCAAACGGCATGCGGATATGATACCCATCGTAATCCTCAAACTTGTCGGGGAACGACCGTCCCCACTCAATGCGTTCAATGGCGCGAATGGCGGCGCGATCGAACCGGGGGATGCCGGAGGAGGTTTCCAACTCGATGTCCTTAATCGTCCCATTGTTCATGATCGTAAATGTCACCACACAGCGGATCGGCTTGTAGCCCGGCACCGGATTGCGGAAAGCGCGCTGAATCGCCAGAAATAGCGATTGAAAATACGGGTCGGTGCCCCCATACCCGCTGGCCGGAATCTGTTCGCCAAAGATTGGATCGACGGCTTCGCCACCGGCGCCCTCGAAGATAGTATGTTCCAACTCCCTGGTTTTTTCCTCCGGTGTTTCCTCGACCGCCGCCAGCGTCTCGGTGGTATCTTCTTCCTCAGCAGTTCCCAATTCAGCCTCAGAAGTATCCGGCGCCACGTCCTGGGCCAGCTCTTCCTTCTCGGTTTTCGTAATATCTTCAATGTCCTTCAACTCAGGGACCTCATCCGGCGCCGGCTCGGGTGTCGCCGGTTTCGGTGGCGGGGCAGTTGAGACGCCGGGCCGGTCTCCGGGTGCATGTTCCACGATCGTGGCGTTCATAAACATCGGGAGTGGCTTATCCTCGCCCCATAGCCCGTTCGAACTGGGAGCTACAAAGACGATAATGAAAACCAGAAGCACATGACCGATGATGGAGAAAAACAAATCCCGACGCGACATGACTACACCCGCTCATGTAACCGTTACCCGGAATCCTGCCCGGGTGAGGTTACCAGACTGACATTAGTGACGCCGACCAAGCGCAGCCGATTGAGGATATCCGCCACCGTACCATACGGTACGGAGACATCGGCACGTAAATACGCCGCCGGTTTTTGCAGTTTGTCGATTTCGGTTTTCACACGATTGGCAAACTCGTCTTTCTCACGCAGGTCGACGTAATGATCATCGATAAACACCGCGTCGTTCTCGGTAATGGTAATGACAATACCTTCTGCGGTCGTTTCATCTCCGGCCTGGGTCGCCGGCAAATCTACATCAATACCACTTTGCAGCAAGGGAGCCGTAATCATGAAAATGATCAACAGGACCAAAACCACATCGACAAGATTAGTCACGTTAATGTCGGATATGGCGCGATAACTGCGGGATTTCACGGTATGCACCTCATGACGATAGTTTACCGGAATCGACGAGTGATTTCTTCGAAGTTTCCTGCTGCTGACCAGGTCCGGGGTTTTCGCCCTGCTTGGTTGGGGTCTGTTCCCGAGTTAACGCAGTGAGCAGCTCCAGGGAAAAATTGTCTAACTCATCACGAATAAAGCGGAGACGGTTGTTGCACCAGTTATAGGCCACAACGGCCGGAATAGCGGCAATGAGACCGGCGGCGGTAGCAATCAGCGCCTCGGCGATACCGGGGGCGACAATCGCGAGAGTGGCCGATCCGCGCGCACCGATGGAGACGAATGCGTCGATAATCCCCCACACCGTTCCGAGCAATCCTAAGAATGGCGCAGCATTTCCCGTGGTTGCCAAGAAGATCACCCATCGTTCCATCTTGCCGATTTGCTCCTGGCCGACCCGGTTTAATGTGTCGGCAACTGCTTGTCGCTGAGGCGGAGTCAGATAAAACCCCGAATCGGAGGGTACCAGCCCGGCCTCTCGATTCGCCACGGTGAATCCGGCCGCTTCGGTGAGCCCGGCCTCAAACATCGGCATCAACGGGCTGCCGCGCATCGGCTTAAGGGCTGAAGCTTTATCTACCAGCGGCGATTTTCGCCGGAATCCCCGCAAAAAGCGGTCGTTCAGATAACTTATCCGCCGGAACAGACGGAATTTGTTAATCGAGACCCCCCAGGAGATAACCGACATCACGACGAGTATTGCCAGGATTAACTGAGCAAACAGCCCCGATTCTGCGATCATCCGCCAGATATTACTTTCCACGAGCCAATCCTTTCCTCACGCTGCCAATCACCGGAGATAGATCATGCTCAGGGAGGGGTGAGTCAAGACAAAAGCCAGTGCCCGGCATCAATAATACTACTTGCCGAGCTTGCCGCCCCCCTCTCGTGTCCCAACTCCTGTTGAAGGATACAGTTGGGCCCACAAAAAGTTGCGCGAAATCCACTTTGGCGACTTGCCAATCCTGAGGGGCGAAAAAAGTCTTGACGCCATGATGCCCAAAGCTCACTTTTGTCGCGACAGTGGTGAAAGAAATCAATGCGCAGGAACCTAATGGGAGGGAATATGCGTAAGCTTTTGATGTGTATCACCTTAATTCTCGCGGCGCTTTTGGTCTTCGTCGGGTGTCAAAAGGAGACGGCTACCGAGGAGCCGGAGGCTACTATGCAGGAGGAAACTCAGGAGATGCCCGCAGAAGATACCATGATGGACACCACGATGATGGACACCACGATGATGGACACCACGATGATGGACACCACCATGATGGACACGATGATGCACGATACTGCGGAAGCACACGGCGGCGGACACGGCGGATACTAATCAATCAGCGAGAGCATTAGCGGGCGGCGGATTCTCTCCGCCGCCTTTTTTATTGCCCCGAAAGCGATTGGAGGGTTATGTACGTTTGGAGACAGTGCCTGTGATGAACATTCCAAAGGACATCCAAGCCGAAATCGCCGAACTCCGCAAAGAACTCCACTATCACAACTACCGCTATTACACCCTTGATGATCCGGTCATTGCCGACGCCGAATACGACGCCTTGCTCGACCGGCTGTTGGAATTGGAACGAAAATACCCCGAACTGGTAACTCCCGATTCACCGAGTCAGCGGGTGGGGGCGCCGCCCCTCCCGGCTTTTGAAACAGTAGCGCACCGTCAGCGGATGCTCAGCCTCGGCAAGGTCAATACCGCCGAGGAGTTTCACGAATTCGTTGCCCGGATGGGCCGCCAACTCGGGGAACCGCAAGAGGCTTTCCCGGTGGTAACTGAGCCTAAATTCGACGGATTGGCGGTAGAGCTTATTTACGATGATGGGGTGCTGGTCCGTGGCTTGACTCGTGGCGACGGGGTGCGGGGCGAGGATGTGACAGCGAATCTGCGGACGATTAAATCAATACCATTGCGTTTGCTCGTCGCGTCCGCTCCGCCATTAATCGAGGTGCGCGGTGAAGCGATTATCGGCAAGCAGGATTTTGACCGTCTAAACCGCCAGCGAATCGCCGCCGGCGAGGAAGCCTACGCCAATCCCCGCAACACCGCGGCGGGAGCGATCCGACAGCTCGATTCCAGGGTTACTGCAGCCCGGCCGCTGGTCTTTTTCGCGTACGGAATCGGTGTCGTCGAGGGCAAGGTATTCACGGGGCAATATGCAGCATTGGACTTTTTGCGCGAAGCAGGATTCAAAATCACGCCACACCTGAGACTCTGTAGCTCATCCGAAGAGGTGGAAGATTTTTACCAGCAGATGTCGTCAGAACGGGACACAAGCGATTACGAAATGGACGGCATTGTGATTAAAGTTGACTCTTTTGCCATCCAACGCAAACTGGGCGACGTATCCCGCTCCCCCCGCTGGGCGGTTGCCTGGAAATTCCCCGCAGTGGAGGCGACCACGGTGGTGGAAGACATTATCCCGCAGGTGGGACGAACCGGTATTATCACGCCGGTTGCTGCGCTGCGGCCGGTACAGGTGGGTGGAGTGGAGGTTCGGCGGGCCAGTTTGCATAATGAGGACGAACTAAATAAAAAAGATATTCGGATCGGTGACACCGTCGTGGTCCGCCGTGCGGGTGATGTGATTCCCGAAGTGGTGAAGCCGATTCCCGAAAAACGTACCGGCACAGAACGGTACTTCGCCTTCCCAACCTCCTGTCCGGTCTGCGGCTCAGCGGTCGAACGGGTGCCCGGTGGGGCGTTTCATCGCTGCACCGGTTTAGCCTGTCCGGCGCAAGTGAAAGAACGCATCATCCACTTTGCCGGCAAAAGCGGTGTGGATATTGACGGGTTAGGAGAAAAACTCATTGAACAACTTGTGGAGCGAAAGATAACCACCGATCCTTCCGGCCTGTATTTTCTTACCAAAGACACCTTGTTGGGACTAGAGCGCATGGGCCCCAAACTCGCTGAAAACCTGCTGGAAGCCATCGATCAATCGCGGCACCCCACGCTGCCCCGATTACTGGCTGCGTTGGGTATCCCCGGTGTTGGGGAACACCTAGCGACGGTTCTCGCCGAATCGTTCGGTTCGATTGAGGCGGTGCAACAGGCCAGTGTTGAACGGCTCCAGGAAACACCGGAGATTGGTCCAATTGTCGCAGAAAATATCCACAGCTTCTTTCGGGACGACAACAACCTGCGGGTATTGCAGGCGCTCCGGGATGGTGGGATGGCATTTCCCACCAGCAAGACCACATCTTCTGCGGGTTCATGGAAAGGGCAGACATTTGTTTTAACCGGTACGCTGGACCACTTTACCCGCGGCTCGGCCAAGGAGCAGATTGTGGCTCGCGGCGGGAAAGTAACCGGTTCAGTCTCCAAAAACACCTCAGTGGTGATCGCCGGAGAAAATCCCGGATCCAAGCTGGATAAGGCACAAAAGCTGGGCGTCACGATCTGGAATGAGGAGGAATTCACCCGGCAACTGGGGGCAACGCATGACTGATCAACCCTACGGGCGGCCCTTGCGCCGTTCGCGACAAAGAAAACAATCTTCACCGGATAAAGATAAAAAGAGTGCGACGGAAAACCAGAATTCCAGGCAGAATAAAAGCTCGGCAAAGGAAAGCGACACGAGTCATACTGCCACCACCCTCCCTCGTCGCTCATTGAAGCGCGACTCACGCGAGCGTTCTTCCGGAAAGTCGCGAACTGATCGGCAACAGCGAGACAGCAAAAAATCATCTCAGCGTGGGCGGCCACCCTCACGAAAACACGATTCACGGCAATCTTCGGGTTCCCGCAAACCATCGTCAAAACGCCCCAGCCGGCGGCCGACCTCCGGAATTACATTAGAATCTATCGCCCTTCCCATTCTCACCATCATGGCGGCAACCGCATTTCTCTATTATGCGGCACCCATCCTGGTTCCCCTAATTGCGGCAATTGCTCTTGCTTTTGTGTTGGCGCCGGTAGTCAACGCGTTGAAAAACGTGCGCGTACCTCACGGTCTCGCGGTCGCACTTGTCATGCTGGCAGGAGCAATTGTCCTGGTGGTAGGTGGATACGTGATCTTTCAGGAATCGGCACAACTCGCCAACGAAATGCCGGGGTACTACCAAACGGTGAAGGGCTGGCTGGCGGATGGACTGGTAATCTATCAATCCTGGCAGGCTGCGTCCGGCGGGATCTTGCCGGAGCTCGAGCAATCCGCACTGGAGAATGTCACCTTCTCTGATATTTCCGGGGTCGGCGGTTATTTGTTTAAAGGTCTTGGCTCGGTGCTTTCGTCCTTTTTCGGCATTATTATGATTGTCCTCCTGACGTTATTTATCCTCCTGGATCAACAAGGTATCCACAAGCGGTTACTGGCCGCGCTGGGAGGAAATACCGATAATTCTGCCGCCATTCTGCGCGCAATCGACGAACAGCTCCGTGGATTCTTACAAGTTAAATTTATTACGACTATTGCGTTAGCGGTGGTGTTCACCGTCGGGCTGCTGATTATGGATGTTTCGTACGCCTACGTGTGGGGACCGCTGGCAGCGGCGCTTAATTTGATTCCCTATATCGGCTCCATCATCGGCATGGTTCCACCGGCGATCATGGCCGGGGTCCAGACCGGCGGTATTGTATTGCCCTTATGGGTCGTGGCGTTTTTTGTGATTATCCAATTAGTCGAGAGTAATGTCATCACACCGAAGTTGGTGGGCGACAAAGTCAATTTGAATCTGCTTGCTGTGTTGCTTTCCACGGTATATTGGGGTTGGCTCTGGGGAATGGTGGGCGTGTTGCTAGCCGTACCAATTACGGCGGCAGTCAAAGTTATCTGTGCGCAGATCCAACCGTTGCGGCCGATTGCCGTAGTTCTGGGTGGTGACCCGGATACGGACCCGGCACTGGTGAGAAAGTAAATGGAGATAGATGTTTCCCCGGACCAAATCTGGTACTACAAACTCGGTACTCCGATAGAAGAATGTCGTTCACGCCTGGCCAGGGAGAACCTGGGTCCGGGTGAGGAACGCCCATTGCGTGACGGCACCTATGACGGGATGTATGTCGAGGCTTTCGGTGAACGCTGGCTGGCTACCGTGACCTTTCGTGACGGCAAGCTCTTCCGGCAGACACTGCTGCTCACTCTCAGTGATCGTAAAGCGTTAAAACGAATTTACCAAAACGTCAAAGAGGAATTCGGGATGGGGGTTCGCCACGGCCTGTTTAAGCCATCCGCCTATAGTTGGGATTACAAAACGTCGCAGTTGATTCTGACGATAAAAGATGCGGGGCCGTTACAGGGGATTTTGTTGATTCTCACGGCCAAGAATTCAGGCTAGTATTTTATCGGCAGGGAGTAGCGAAATTGCCGCGTTTCACCCGGCGCTGATGTGCGTGTCAGGATACAGCCGCAATCTATTCCCGCTACGGATTCACACAGGCAGGATATCATGTGATGTCCTGCCTGGATTGCGCAATCACTTTCGCGGCTTTATTCCAAAGTCATCGGGTCCCGCAACGGGAGAATTTTCACTTCTCCGAAATCCGAAAATCGAGCGGGGTCTTTATCCCAGCCTTGTTGCACTGTTTCCGGGTCGCCGACGATGAGATAGACCAATTTTTCAGGGTGGATATACTTTTTGGCCACTTCCAACACATCGTCCGGGGTCACCGCATTGATATTCTCGGTATATAATTGCCAGTAATCGTCTGGTCGATCGGTATATTCGTCACCCGCAAACGTGGTGACAATATTGGTCTTGGAGCTGAATGGGTTGACCAGGTTACTGACAAAACTGGCTTTGGAGTTCTCGACAATTTCCTCATCGACTTTCTCATTACGGATCCGTTCCAGTTCTTCCAGAATAATTTTCGTGCCGTAGGCAGCCGTGGCGTGCTTGGTCTGGAAATACGCGTAGAACGTACCGTCATACTCAACCGGACGCACGAATGTACTGCCCTGACCGTAGGACAGCCCCTCATCCGAACGCACCCGGCGGGTGATCCGCGACGTAAACCCGCCGCCGCCGAGAATGTCGTTCATGATTGAGATGGCGTAGCGATCGGGATTTTCACGCTTGACGCCCATGTGCCCCAGGCGGACACGGGACTGATTGACGTCTTCTTTCTTAATCATGTACACCGCCGGTTCCGGATCCGGCACCGTCTCAGGTATTTGCGGCAGCTCAAGTTCGTGGCTCTCCCAACCGGCGAACAGGGTGTTAAGCTTGGTGAGCATCTCTTGTGTGTCGAAATCGCCCGCCGCGGCGATGATGAAGTTCTTGGGGAAGAAATACTGCTGGTGCCAGGCGACCAGATCGTCCCGGGTAATCGAATTTATCGTACTCTCGGTATACCGGTACGGGACCGTGCTGGGGTGATCGCCGTACAGCAAAAACTTCCATTCGCGATTCTCAATTGCCGCAGTCGAATTATTGCGCTGTTTCATTTCCGAGAGCACATCCGCTTGCCGCTTGCCGAGCTCCTCCTGTGCGAAGACCGGAGTTTTGATCACCCCACGGAACAACTCCAGAGCACGATCGATGTCCTTGGAAAGACAGAACAGCGACGCGGCGCCACGCGAGGGTGTGACATTCACCGTGATGTCACTGGCCAGGAATTCAAGTTCCTCATCGAGTTCCTCGATCGACATACCCTCGATGCCGCCGTTGCGCATCAGATACCCGGCCATCCCCCCAAGCCCTGCCTTTTCCATGGGATCGTACATCGAACCAGTCCGGACGATAATCGTGAGGTCGATGGTCGGGATTTCGTGGTTTTCCGCCAGGTAGGCCGATGCGCCGCAATCAAGCTGATGGCGATACTGATCCGGCATCGGGGGTTCGTAATTCAACTCCGGGAATTCCAACTTTTCCGGGTGACTGGGGATTTCATCCGCGAAAGCAATGCCCACACACGACATGACCGTCAGGGCAATCGCCACGATAGTCACCGCCGGAATGCGCGAAATGAACGTATGCGTACTCATCGTTTGGTTCCTCCTATCGTGCGATTATTCTCCGGACCCGGCCTTCAATTCCTCGAGGCGTTCGTTCGCCGCTTTCAGGACTTTTTCCAGTTGGGCGCGTTGGTCCGGGTCTTCGACCTGGTCCATCTGCATGGTCATCATGCCGATCATTTTTTCGAGTTGGGCGGGATCACTTGCGCCCTTGATCATTTGGATGACCTGCGCCAGTTGCGGATCCATTGCCGGTTCGCCACCCTCCGTGGTCTCAGAATGAATCAGCAACACATTACGTTGATCTTCTTCGAAGTACTCGTTGGCGACGCGCTGAACATCTTCGGCAGTGACTGCCTGCACTTTTTCGGGGCCTTTGTTGGCCTCGGTCCAGTCGCCGTAGGCTGCATTTGATCCGAGGTAAAAGAGGATACCGATGCCGGACATGATGTCCATGAATTTGATATTGTCTACCAGGTAGTTGTTTTTCACTTTTTGCAATTCGCGTTCGGAGACCGGGTTTTCTTTCAAGTCACTGATAACTTCGTAAATGGCAGTCTCCAATTGCTTGGGGTTGATTTCCGATTTCCCTTCCGCGTAGACCGAGAAATATCCGGCGTATTTCAGCGAATTTTGCATGGCGCCGACTTTCAGACCACTGCCACCCATCATGCCGCCACCGGAGCCGCCACCGAGGGCGATGCCTTTCTCATTGACCAGTTTTTTGTAGAGGCGCCCAGTCTTGCCATTCATAATCCCGGCGAGGACTTCCAACGGGTAGCTGTCCGGATGCTTCCAGGCAACGGTGTGGTAGCGGATCTCGACTTGGGGATTGGTTTCCGCCTCAGCGACCATCCGTTTCTGCGCCACTTGTTCCTCTTCCAGCGTGATTACTTCCGGCGGTTCGGTCAGTCCGCGCGGGACCCGTTCGAAATATTTGCGCACCATTTTGATCAGTTCATCTGGATTCAGATCGCCGACCAGAACCATGGTCAGGTTGTTTGGCGCGTAGTAGGTGTCGTAATACCAGTCGGCTTGTTCACGCGTGATATTTTCCACATCCGACGGCCAGCCGATAACACCCCAGTGATAGGAAGAGGATTTCCAAAACATGGAATTGAATTCTTCGTTGATCAAGCCTGTTGGTGTCGATTCGGTGCGCAGGCGACGCTCTTCGCGGACCACGTCCCGTTCTGAGTAAAATTCCCGGAATACCGGATCGTTAAAACGGTCGGATTCCAACCACATAAATAACTCAATTTTATTCTTGGGGAGGCGCACGAAATAGCCGGTCATATCCTCGGCGGTAAACGCGTTGAGGAAAAACCCGCCGTGTTTAGAATAGATCTCGTCGAGTTGATCCTTAATGATCAGTTTTCGTTGTTCTGCGATCAAGCTGTCGAATGTCGCATCCAGCTCCCGATACCGAGGGGTTTTTGCCTCGGGATCGAGCAAATCGCCGCCGAGACCGCGGCGATACCGCTCACGCATGATAGCCTCTTCTTCACGCATCAAGGCCTTAACCGAATCGAGCTTGGCCATGATAATGCGGTCCTTTTGGATGTCTTTGGTTCCGATAGTCTCGGTTCCTTTGAACATCATGTGTTCAAATAAGTGCGAAATGCCCGTGATGCCCGTTCGTTCATTGGCTGATCCGACATGGGCAAAGATTGCCGCCATGATTGTCGGCGCTTCGTGGCGCTCCACCATGAGCACCTGCATCCCGTTATCGAGCCAGTATTCCTTGGCGTCGATGTTGACGGCGGACGCCGGAAGGGCCGCAGTTATCATGAACGCGACTCCTACGACGACCACCTGCGCAATGCGCATCTTCATACAACACTCCTTTGCGGATAGATAATCATGCACGCTTCACAACCATTACTGGTTCCTCTCTTGAGATCCCCAAAAAATATAATTACCGCAGCAAAAAATCAATAGGGGCGGGGCAATTGAAATTACTTATCCCTGTTGAGTTTGTCATTTCAACCACAAATTTCGGTCCAGCGTGCGATATTGGATTGCCTCGGAAACATGTTGCGGGGCAATTTCGGTAGACCCCTCCACATCGGCAATCGTCCGGGCAACTTTTAATATGCGGTCATACGCCCTTGCCGAAAGCCCGAGTTTGGTGATTGCGCGGCGCAGCAACTCGGTCGACTCTTGATCGATGAGGCAGAAGCGCCGGATATCCCGCGAGGTCATGTGCGCATTGCTGTACAACGCGTCAATTTTGGCGAAACGCGCCAACTGGCGGGCGCGGGCATCATTGACCCGATTGCGAATCACCGCCGATGGCTCCCCGTCATGCTTGCTGGTGAGTTCCTTGAAATTCACCGCGGGGATTTCGATATGGATATCAATGCGGTCCAGCAGCGGCCCGGAAATCCGCGTCACGTAGCGCTGGATTTGCTGCGGGGTGCATTTGCAGTCGTGCTGGGCCGAACCAAAATACCCGCAGGGACAGGGATTCATCGCGCCCGCCAGCATAAATCGAGCGGGATATGATAATGAGGTCAACGCGCGGGAGATGGTGACTGTCCCGTCCTCCATGGGTTGCCGCATGACCTCCAGCACATCTTTGCGGAACTCCGGCATTTCATCCAGAAACAATACGCCATTATGGGCCAGCGACACCTCGCCGGGCCGTGGGACCCGTCCGCCACCGATCAGGCCGGCATCCGAGATTGTATGGTGCGGTGCACGAAAAAGCCGGGTGGCGATCAACGCTGTGTTCGGTGGTAGGACACCGGCGACCGAATGAATTTTGGTAGTTTCTAATGCTTCGTGTAACGTGAGGTTGGGCAGAATGGTCGGCAATCGGCGGGCGAGCATCGTCTTGCCTGATCCGGGTGGGCCGATGAGTAAAATATTGTGTCCGCCAGCCGCGGCGATTTCCAGCGCACGCTTGGCGCTTTGCTGGCCTTTAACATCGGTGAAATCGACATGGTGATTGCGGGCCTCATTAAAGATCGCTTCCAGATCGATGGTGAATGGTTTGATCGTGTCCCCATTTTCGAAGAACTCGACCGCTTCACGCAATGACCCGGCAGGATAGACGTTTAGTCCTTGGGCCATGGCGGCCTCGCGCGCGTTCTCCTTGGGGATAATAATGCCCTTCTTGCCCTCTTTTGCCGCGGCCAGGGCCATGGGCAATACGCCGTTGACTTTTTTTAGTGCACCGTCCAGCGACAACTCCCCCAGCAGGATATATTCGGAGAAATCCTCACGCAGAATTTGTCCGGTCGCCGCCAGGATGCCGATGGCTATCGGTAAATCGAAGCCGGAGCCTTCCTTGCGGACGTCAGCGGGTGCGAGGTTGATTGTCACCTTCTTGTTGGGAAAGATGAAATCAGAGTTCTTGATTGCCGACTGCACGCGTTCTTTGGATTCCTTGACCGCTCCGTTCGGCAATCCCACCGTGGCGAACTGGGGTAGCATGGGTGTAATATCGGCTTCGACTTCGACAACGTAGGCATCGATTCCCATGACCGCAGATGACAGCACTTTGGCCAGCATATAAGCCGCTCCCGTTTGTAGCGTTGTGCGACAATACTAAAATCGTTTCCGCACAATTATATGCACAAAACGTGAGAAGGCAATCATTTCCGGGTATGGGTGCGAATTGCGTTCCGATGTGGAGTCAGCGTTGGATCTTATTTGCCGTTGCGGTAGCCCCAGGTGAGCGCGCGGTCGGCGTCGCGGAAACGTTGCGGATTGCTGGTCGAACCGAGGATTACCGCGGTAACTTCGTGGCCTTTCTTGTTGCCGGCGCGGGTGGCCAGGCACCAGCCGGACTCGCAGATATATCCGGTCTTGCCACCGTGAATCTTATGCCGTGAGAAAATCAACCGGTTGGAGTTGGTGGAGCGATGGAGCCGTTTTCGTCGATCCAGGGATCTGAAAGCATATCGCTGGGTGGTGGTGATTTCGCGAATAAGTTCATATTCGAGGGCGGCATCCAACAACAATGCGCAATCATAGGCGGTTGAGATATTTTCCTCGGCCAGACCGGTCACCTCGACGAATTGCGTATTCCACATGCCCAACTCGTTGGCTTTGAGGTTCATACGCCGTACGAACTCCGCCTTCGACAATCCACTGGCGCGCGAAATCGCTCGAGCCGCGCGATTATCCGAGGACATGAGGGCCGAATGGAATAAATCTATCGCCACGAAGGTTTCGCCGCGCCGGAGGTGCGAGCGGGCAGAATTTCGGGCATCTTCTTTAGTGATAGTCACTTTCTTCGTCAAATCCGGTTTGGTATCGAGATAGACCATCGCGGTCATCAGTTTGGTCAAGGAGGCAATGGACCGAGCTTTGTTTTCATTTTTGCCATACAGGATTTCCCCGGTCTGATGATCGAGCACCAGAGCAGCATCGCAGTAGAGACGGGGGCGATTTCGTTTTTTCGTGGCAACTTCATGGTAGACAGTAGAATACAACAGCGGCGGGGCAGTTGGGTCGGGGGCGTCACCCATGGCGAGTGCCGTATCAGCATACGGACCTACATCCGTCGCAATCTCACCGAGATCGGCGCTGGTGTGGAAGTATATAGCCGCGACCGTGATAACCAAACCGAGTAAGTACGCGGCTTTCAGGAGATCCCCCCTTTTCATCATTTATATGCTATATCGACACATAGATGCAGGCAATAAAAAAATTCATTCAATGCCAAGGAGCTGAATCATCCGCTTGGCGTCCCGCACAGCCTGGCCCTGATAGCAGTTATTGAAGAAGACGAAGACTTTTTTTGCCTTGGTGCGCAGTTTGTCGAGTCGCGTGATCCATTCCTTAAGCTGGTCGTCCGAATAGGTATAATCATAGCGCTGCGAGCCACCCTCCCACCATTTATCCGCGTTTCGCCCGTGGAATCGGACATACCCGGTATCCGTTGTCCGCTGATCCCCCGGCGCAAGCATCCCCGGCAACTGTGGTTCATCCACACAGACATACCCGATTCCATCCTGGTAGAGCGACATGAACACGTCCCGCCGCGTCCAGGAATTATGGCGAAATTCCACAAAAAGCGGGAAGTCACGAAAGAGTTGGGCACCGGTTTTGACATATTCCAACCCCGTGGTACTGCGTTTAAACGACCAGGGAAACTGCGCCAGGATGCCTTTGAGTTTCCCTGCGTTGGCCAGCGGTTCCAGTGCGCGGCGTAACTCATCGGCGGCCTCGACCTGCCCCTGCCGGTCATGGGTAAAACTGCGGTGCGCCTTGACGATAAATTCGAAATTCGGCGGCGTTTTTTGCTCAATATTGTAGAAGATCCTCTGATGCGGTATCCGGTAGTAGGTGGAGTTGATTTCCACGGTGTCGAAGTGATCCACGTAATGATCCAGCATCTTGCCCTTAGGGATTCCCGATGGATAGAACGGCCCCACCCAGTCGGCAAAGGAATAGCCGGAGGTGCCAATGCGGATAACTCCTTTCGTCTCAGGAGGCATTTACCGGTTCTCCTTGCGCAGACGCTGCATACGGACTTTGCCGCATTTGGGACAAATCCACTTGCGTTTTTTGTGGAATGTCCGCTTTTGCTCGACCATCTTAATTTTGCACCTGGGGCAGATCACTCCACACCTCCCTAGTATGAGTAATGAACTGCCGTCCGCTGCCCAATCACTTTTTGACGTAATGGGGGGTTGCGCGATGAACTCGTCCCGCGTAGCTTCTCGGCGACCCATTTGGGGAAGGAGTGCGTGATGAGCAAACTTACTTACGGCACTATCGATTCGGCCAGCGCAATGCGGCTGGAGAAAAACTACGGGGCACATAATTATCACCCGCTCCCGGCGGTCCTCGCCAAGGGTGAGGGAATCTATTTGTGGGACCCCGAAGGTAATCGCTATATGGATTTCCTGGCGGCCTATGGAGCAGCAAACCAGGGGCATTGCCATCCCAAACTCGTCCGGGTCTGCAAGGACCAGGTGGAAACACTCACCCTCACCTCACGTGCCTTCTTCAATAATCGCCTGGGAGAATGGGCGAAGTTTATTACCGAGTTTTTCGGGTATGACATGGTGTTGCCGATGAACACCGGCGCCGAGGGTGTGGAAACCGCGATCAAGCTCGCCCGCCGCTGGGGGTATGCGGTCAAGGGTATCCCGGAGGATCAAGCGAAAATCGTCACGTGTGAGAACAACTTCCACGGTCGTACCACCACGATCATCAGTTTCAGCACCGATGATAATTGCAGGAACGGATTCGGACCGTTTACCCCAGGGTTTCTGACTATCCCCTACAACGACCCGGCTGCCCTGGAACGAGCGTTATCCGAACAGGGGAAAAACATCGCCGGCTTTCTGGTTGAGCCGCTACAGGGTGAAGCAGGGGTCGTCGTACCTGACCCAGGATATATGAAGAAGGTTCAGGAAATCTGCCGGAAGTACAATGTTCTGCTGATCGCTGATGAAATCCAATCCGGCCTGGCCCGTACCGGCAAGATGTTGTGTTGTGATCACGATCAGGTCCACCCGGATGTCGTGATTCTGGGCAAGGCGCTTTCGGGCGGCATTGTCCCAATGGCGGCGGTTTTGGCCGCCAAAGATGTGATGTTGACCATCAAACCGGGCGAACACGGCAGTACGTATGGGGGTAATCCCCTTGCTTGTGCGGTCTCGATTGCCGCGCTGGAGATTCTACGGGATGAACGACTGTCGGAAAACGCAGCCGCGGCGGGTGAGATTTTCCGGTCCGGGTTACGAGAAATAGAATCTCCGTTTATTGAGGTGATCCGCGGCCGGGGCCTGATGAACGCCATTGTCATCAAGCCAGTGGACGGTCTGGAAGCGTGGGATATTTGTGTAATGTTCAAGGAACGGGGTTTGCTGGCCAAACCGACGCACCGGCATATTATCCGTTTCACACCCCCGTGCACGATTAGCGAGCAGCAAATCCGGGATTCCCTGGCGATTATTCGTGAGACTTTTGCCGCAGCACATGAGAAGATAGACACCAAAACAGCGGCATCCACTTAGCTACTCATCGTAAATCAGGGTATGGACGGCGGCGGTATCCCCCCGGCCGCCGTTTTTAGGACCAAACATTTTGGCCATTCAGGTTTATATTACAATAATGCGCCGATAGACGTAATGAAGAAGACTGAGGTCGATGTTCGCCCATGACCTTGAAGGAGTTATTGATGCACACCGGATATTGGAAGACGGGCTTGTCGTTGTTACTGGTTTTATTCATCGGGCTTTGCGGGACAGCCTTCGCGGATATTGAAAAGGCCGCCCAGGCGTATGAACAGGCCTGGAACTTGTTTAATGAAAATGACATGGTTGGGGCGATCGAACAGGCCGAGCGGGCGGTTGCGCTTCATCCGGAGATGGGTCGCTATCATTATTTCCTGGGCTTTCTGATCAGTTCCCAAATTCAGTTCGCCGAGCCAATGAAAAAGGCAGAGATTTCAAAAAAATCTTTGCGTCATATGGAACGTGCCGTGGAACTAAGCCCGGACAGTCTGCAATTCATCCAGACCCTAATCCAATTTCATCTCTACGCCCCAACTGCCGCCGGCGGCGATAAGGGCGAAGCCTGGCGTCTGGCCGGCACGATGCTGGAAATTGATTCCGCGCACGGGTTGCGGGCACAGGCCGAGGTGGCCAAGGCCACCGAACAATATGCGCTCGCCGAAACCCTTTTCACCAAGACGATGAAGTACACCGAGGATTCTCTGGACGTGTTGCTTTCACTGGCGGAGATGTACGGCGGGGAGATGGGACGGTATGCCGAAGCGTATGACCTCTATCGTCAGGTGTACCAGACCGACCCCTTCCTCCGAGAGTCACTCTATCATATGGGACGCGTGCTTATTCAGGACTCGACCGACGCGCGACAGGCGGTTAAACATTTGCAGCTATACTTGAGCGAAGTTCCGCTGGAAGGTGAACCGCCGACCTTTGTTGCCTATTATCGTCTGGGACAGGCCTATGAACAACTGGGCAAACCTGATTCGGCCCGTATCTGTTATCGGGAGTCGCTGAACATCAATCCAAATTTTAGACCGGCCAGTCAGGCTTGGAATGCCCTGACCCATAAGTAATTTGATTCAACCAAAACGGCGTTCATCATTGAAGATGAACGCCGTTTTCATTATCTCCGACGATCGGGTTTACAGGCCGTACAACGGCGAGTATTTTTCTTTCAGATAGTTCATCATCGGTTCATGGCTGAGTGGTTTACCCGTGACCACTTCCACCAGTCGATTAGCGCGATACCGTTTGCCCTGTGAGTGAATCTTTTCGGTAAGCCATTGTTTTAACGGGGCAAACTCCC
Organism: uncultured Ignavibacteria bacterium; assembly: GCA_964461835.1. Classification (GTDB taxonomy): domain Bacteria; phylum Zixibacteria; class MSB-5A5; order WJJR01; family JAJRUJ01; genus CAYWVO01. The sequence continues at coordinate 135,679 of CAYWVO010000001.1, forward strand.
CTTTGGCAAACATGGCATACAGATCGCCTAATTCCTCGTCGGCTTTGGCAAAAAACTGCGCGGCATACAGATTTCCCAGGCAGTAGGTCGGAAAATACCCGACCAGGCCGGCGCTCCAGTGAACATCCTGGAAACATCCTTCCGCGTCATTCGGCGGTGTAATCCCGAAGTAGGATTTAAATTTCTCATTCCACACGCCGGAAATATCCTCGACTTTCAAATCTCCGGAGAAGAAGGCCTGTTCGATTTCGAAGCGCAGCATGATATGCAAATTGTAGGTGACCTCGTCGGCTTCGATGCGAATCAGGGATGGCCGGACATCATTGATCGCGAAGTAGAAATCATCCAGCGCGACGCCGGTCAAGGCATTGGGAAAACACTGGCGGGCAAGCGGCAGATAATGCTGCCAGAATTCTTTGCTGCGTCCAACCAGGTTCTCCCACATCCGCGATTGGGATTCATGAATCCCCAGCGAGATGTATTCGCCCATCGGCGTGCCCCAATACTCCGCGGGGAGATTTTGATCATAAATGCCGTGGCCGGCCTCGTGCAGGATACCAAAAATCGCCTTGCCCAAATGCCGGGGATCGTAATGCGTGGTAATGCGGGTGTCTCCCGGGCCGAGGCCGGTACAAAACGGATGCGTCGTTACATCCAGACGCCCCCCTGTATAATCGAACCCCATGGCCGCCGAGGTGACTTTGCCGAACAATTCCTGGCGGTCCACCGGGTATTCACGGGTCAGCAGTGAGACATCCGGTTGTTTCCCGGAATCGACGATCGCCTGCACAAAATCAACGAGTTCGGGACGGAAGGCCTCAAAAACCTCGGATATTTTTTCGATCGTTGCTCCCGGCTCGTAATCTTCGAGGAGTGCATCATACGGGTCTTTTTCATAGCCCAACGCGTCCGCCTGCTCCTTCCGCAAATCGAGGACTTTGTTAAGCAGGGGCAAAAATTCGGTAAAATCACCGGTATGGCGGCCTTTGGTCCAGACGCCCTGGGAGATCGTGGTGACTTTGGCCAATTCCTCGACCAGCCGTTTGGGGATTTTGGTTTGGCGATCGTAATCTCTCCGGAATTCGCGGACATTCACCGCATCGGCGGAATCCGGCTCTGAGACAACGTCCGACTCCTCCAGTTGCGACAGCAATTCGTTGATTTCCGGCGCCGTTATTTTTTCGTGGATAAAGCCGGCAAGCAGTCCGGTCATTTCGGACCGTTGCTCCGATCCGCGTTCGGGCATATAGGTGCGTTCGTCCCATTCGATCAGCGCCTGGCAGGCGTAGAGATTGGCAATCTCTTTGCCCCGCCGATAGAGCTCATCGAGGGCCGCTTGTGTCTTTTCGGTCATGGTTCCTCTCCCGCCTTAGTTCCCTTCATTTCGCCTACGGCATAACCCCGCAAGGAAATTCTTCTGCGGAAAAGCCGCAATTGGTTAATCGAAAGAGGCGAAATTATTGCCAGCCGGTGACGGTTATTTCAATTTCACTTGCAGGCCAAAACGATGGGTATCGCCTAAATGGTCTTTGTGAGGCCCGAAGGCGTAATTGACCTGAAATCGATCAAATCCTACTCCGGCGCCCGCCGACCAGGAGCGAGTATCGTGTCCGACAATATAACCCGCCCGAAACGCTGCCGACAGCGGGCCACTATCTTCGGAGCCGGTGGGAACCAGGAAGGTATACTCGCTGCCGAGATGAACATCAGCGGATTCGCTGCGGAGCGAAACGAGTTCACCACGCACCGACCACTGATCGGTGCCGTACGCCCCGCCCAGGCGGACCGTGGTCGGCAAGTGATACGATTCTTCGGCAAAGGTCATATCCGGTCCGATATGATTGATCGCCGCACCGACTGAGACTTTGTCGAGAATTGCGTAGGTTGCGCCGACATCAAACGCGATTCCATTGGCAACTTCAGAACTGATTTTTTCAAAGACGCCTTTCAGGGCTAATCCCAACCGTACATCTTCGGACAATTGATAGCCAACCACACCTTTAATTTCGGCATCGGAGGCATCGAAAACGCCGAGTGGCTGAGGAGTGGGGTTGGTGCGTCGAGGGATGTCATTAACAATAAAATACCGCATCCCGATCCCAGCCGAGAGCCGTCCGGATGGGATAACGAGGGCGGCGTATTCGCCACGCGAATTTTGGAAAAACTCGTTGTGCGCCAGCCCGGCGCGCACCGAGCCTTCGCCGGAGAAGCCAGCGGGATTATAGAACACTCCGAACGGGTCATCTGTCTCCGTAACATAGGTTTCGCTCAAGGCCAGCGATCGTGCTCCACCGCCGATGGTCAGGAATTTAGCACCCGACTGGGCAAATCCTGCTTGTGCGGCGGCGACCGGCCCGGTGAGCAAAACCACTACGGCAACCGTTGCGATTGCTGCAACATTCCGAATCATTGTCATCATTCAAACGTAAACCCAAGGGTGAATAAGTGTTCATCGTCTAAGATATCATCGGTCATAATGTAGGCGTAGTTCACCATCAACTGACTCTTACGCAAAGGAATGGCGAATCCCGCACCGCCGGCGAACTGGTCGCCGTTGAGACCGGCGCGCAACGCGAGTTGTTGAACAGGCATGACCTCTACCCCGGCGTGAATCCGCTCGCCGCTGTGTTCGTTGACATCAACATCGAAAGCGCCGAGGATACGACCGTCCAGGACGGTGGCGGAGATACCGCCACGCACATTGATCGGCCAGCGTTCCTCGAAGGACCGCCCGGTCTCACCTTCACGGACCCAGTAATCGCCGGTTTCCCAAGGATACTTGTAATTGATGCGTTCAATTGTCAGTCCAATTCGGACATTCGATATTCCCTGCGGTCCTCCGATGGAGAACTGTTCCGGCGGTAGTACGAGCATACCACCGACATCGAAGCCGACGGTGTATGCATCCAAGTTAACAATGTCCATCTGCACATACCGCAGTGTACCGCCGATCGAGATCGGCACGGAAAACGCCTTAGCGAACGTGAAGCTTACGGAGTTGTGCGATTCACCGATTTTCTCGCCCCGATTCCCGGCATTATCGCGGGAAAAAATTTCGTCAACACCGGCATGCACCCACGATCCCACGACCGCCGCCTCGCCACGTAAGGGCCAGAGCAGGGACGCGGAACCGTACCGGCGATCGAAGGACATTGTCCGATACGACAGTGCAGCCTTTTGCGTAGTCACCATAGCGGCGCCGGCGGGGTTGTAGTGAAAGCCGGTGGCGTCGTCCGCGATCGCAGTCATCGCCCCCCCCATTGCCGCGCCACGGGCATCGATATCCAACAGCAGGAACGCGCCGGGATACCCGCCGTCTTCCCCCGCATTGGCTCCCTGGAATCCAATCAAGCCGATAATCAGTGCCGCCAGTCCCACCAGCCACCACCGTTGATTACTCATTATGATCTGCATCATAGTTTCTCTCATCCTGCTCGGTTCGGTTCTTACGGAATGACGACCAACTTGCCGGCTTGAGCCGAGCCGTCGTCGAATTCTATCACAAAGAAATATGTTCCTAAAGCGACTTCGTCTCCGTCTGCATGCGTGGCATTCCAAGAATAATCCTGGTGGCTCCATTCTCCGGCGGTGACTGATTCTCCCGAGATCTCTGTTACTTTCCGGTTGGCGAAATCAAATACGGTGATCGTCACTGGCCCGGATACCGGTGGCAGGAAGTGGAAGTACATCACCCCCGGGGTAATTCGGTCGGAGGGAGAAAACGGCGTCGGCGTGACATAAGGCTCAATATCATCCTCCTGATACTCAAAGACAGTCTGCCAGCTATTCGCTCGATTAAAGCTGACGGCAATACCGTTCTCGGTACCTACCCACACCGTATCGCCAACTGCGGCCACGCCATAGACTTCGGTGAGTTCAGGAATGGTGACCCCAGTGACAGCATCCACGAATGTAGTAATTGTATCCCAGGTGGCGCCGTAGTCGGCGGACTTCAGCAAACCTTCAGAAGTTGCAGCATACGCGCGCGCACCCGCAAAGGCGAAATTCCAGGCGCGTACCCCCTCAACCAGTATTTCCCAGGTTACGCCGTCATTGGCAGTCATTGAGATGCCGTTGACCTGGCCGCCGGACGTTTGCTGAGTTGCCGCCCAAATACGGTCACCCGCTGGGTGAGGTTGCATGGCCATTGCCGTGATGAAATTGCCGGAAATCGACTCCTCAGAATCGCCGAAACGATAATGCAGGGTGTCATCCGGAACCGTGGGATCGGGATTCACGGTGATCTTTTCCCAGGTGATACCCTCGTCGATTGAAAAGGCCAGACCGAGATCACTCCCGACCCAGAGCCGATTGTCGGTAATCAACAGCGACCGCACATCGGTGGTGTCGTCATTTCCGCCGAGGACGTCGTCAAGGGTTCTCAACCACTCCTGTTGCTCAGGCGCCAACGCCCAGTTATCGCGGAGCAGGCCCGCTTCGAAGCCCAGGTAATAGGTGGAATCAACAAATCCGATGGCAAACGGTTTGAACGATCCGGGAAAACGTGTCCAGGTCTCACCCATATCTTCCGAATGGGCGAAACCGTCCTCGTTTCCTGCGTCCGCCTGATGATGCAGCGTCCAGACAATTTGTTCTCCCGAGCTTACTTCTTGCAGGGCGACTTCGATAATTCTCGGTGAGAGGCCGGACGGTTGACCAGACTCATTCTCCGAAACCTGGTGGTGAACGACCGAGCGGACGACTGTCCTGGTCAGATGTTGCAGCTCGAAGAGATCATTGTCGGTTCCCACCCACAGGCTTAGCAGCGTATCGATATCGGTGAATGGTTCGAGCAGGGCGTAAAACGTTTCCGCAGTTAATTCCGGCGCAGTGAATTCGTTCCAGGTTGTTCCGGAGTCGGTGGTGTAGATTAAACCGCCATCCAGGCAGGCCGCGTAGACCGTCCCGTCGACTTCGGCAAAATCAACAGCCAGATTCCCCTCGCCGACGGCTTGGGGCGGTTCGGAGAAGGTCCAGGTCTCGCCGCCGTCGGCGCTATAGGCAATACCCGCGCCGACCGTATCGAAAAATGAGCCGGACCCGGCCCAGAGGCCAGAGCGAGTCACCTCAATCGAGGCCACGGGATCAGTGGGGAATCCGCGCGGTTGATCGAATGTTTCCCAACTGCCACCGCCATCGCCGCTCACCGAGAGTCCGGCCTCGGTTGCCAGCCAGATATTGCTGCCGTCCTGGGCGATATCGGTGGCATACCTGCCGGTGAGTTTGAGTGACTCATCGAGAAAGATAAACCGCTTGATCCCGGCGGCCGACCCCGCCCAGACCTGAAGGGAATCAGTTCCGGTTTCGTCAGTGATGACCGAGAAGAAGCGGTTGTTCAGGTTGCGAAAGGTTTCCGTTTCGTAATCGAGTTGGGCCGATTCAGAGGGGAAGACATTCTCCCACGTCAGACCGCCGTCCAGGCTGCGAACCAGCCCGCCGTAAAAACAGGCCGCCCAAATTGAATTGTCGGCATCTAAGATAGCCAGATCATAGCAAATTCGCCCGCCACCTTCGGCTTGCTCGGCACCAGAAGAATCCCAGGTGGCACCACCGTCCATGGAGTAGTTGAAACCGGCGCCAAAGGGAACCAGTTGTTTCGACCGAACTTCGGCAAAGCTGGGGGCGACCCAGATGTCACCGTTGTTAATCGTCAGGGCCGAAATCTCGTCAGCATTCAACACCTCGCTATCCCACGTTAAGAATTCAGACCCGTCCAGGCGAGCGCGGGACAGCCCCTTGCCGGTGCCCAGCCAGAGATATTGGCCATCCCACTCAATATCAATGACCGTGTTGGACTGCAATCCTTCACTGCTATCGGCATTTGCGTAGTGTATCCACGCTTCCGCTGGATGCGGGCGAATCAATAGAAAACCCAGCGCCACCAACAAGCATAAAAAAACAGCCACCCACCCGTTGCGTGGGGGCCACCAACTCATCGTCATTTTGTCGGACATGTGTTACCGTCTCAATTTGTGGTTTCTTCTTCTCTATCTCACTTTTTCGTGTTGCGCTCCTTATCTGCGACCCCGATATCCGCCGCGTTTCACTCGGTTACTATTTTCGTCTCTTTCTATCTTCGGGGTGGCGACAACCGATCCCGGTGTCTCGGTTGAAACGCAACTGGCGAAGTAACCCCCGCATCGGCTGAAAATCAAGAGGAATTAATCATCCCTTTTCTGCCGAATGTGATAGCTTCCGCCACACCCCATCTGAGCCCCCGATGCGATACCTGCACAGCGGGGACGGTAAACATGTTTAACACCGTATCCCAGATGAAGGTTCCCGCCGGGAGAACGTTTGCGCGTTCCGGTTCGTAGGGGATCAATCGCCGGAGTTCAGCAATTGGCAAGTTTCTAAAATGGTTCAGTTGGCGCTTGACCCACGAAGCGGGTACTATTTGCCCGTGAATGCGATCCGACCGGTATTGTCTGAGCTTTTTACGCATCGCCGCCAGCGTGGTTATCGTGCCCCCAACGCCGACAATAGACTGCGCCGCAGGCAAATATTCCCGTACCACGTCCTCCAAATGTTCATTGACAATCGTGCGTGCATCAGTGAGTCGTTGTGTGCCGATGTGATAAAAACGTCCGAGATGACTATCCGCAAGATTGACCGCGCCGATATTGACGCTCATAGAGCGTTGAAATTTACGATTGGCGAAGCCGATAAATTCGGTCGAGCCACCGCCGACATCGATCAGTACCCCATGTCGCAGCCGGGAGAGTCCGCTAAGGGCGCCGCGCAAGGTCAGTTGGGCTTCCTTAACAGCGGATAGTATGATTATGTCCAGCCCCGTCTCAGACTTAACCCGGTCGCAAACGCTTGCCGCATTACGTGCGGCGCGGAAAACCCGGGTGCCTACGCAATGAAACGTCTGGCAATGGTGCTCACGCACTAACTCCTGATAATGCCTCAGTATTTTGATTAAATTCTCGGTAGCTTTGTGGCCAATACGACCCGTGCGCCCCAGCATTTCGCCGAGCCGGGGCGTGCTGGTCTCCTCGTGAATGGCGACCAGCCGACGGCCCTGACGGCGAGCAATTAACAGGAGGGCCGAGTTGGTACCGATGTCAACGACGGCGACAGGATTCGACATGGCAAATGAGGGTCAGTTACAGGCCATACTGGCGAATTTTGCGATACAGGGTCCGCTCACCGATGCCAAGTAACTTCGCCGCCTTGCGGCGATTGCCGTTGACCTGCCGGAGGGCATCCTTGATCGTCTCAATTTCCAGGCGTGTCAAGTTGGTTGGCTTGCGCTCCGATACATCCTCAGTTTCCTCGCCGGGCACCACGTGTCGAGGCCGTGTGCCTTCGAGACCAATTGCTTGTTTGATCTGATTTAAATCGCGTTTAAGTTCGGCCAGCGCAGCAAGGATCATGTCGTCCCGGACCGTTTCCGGGGTGCTGCCGGTCCGGGCGGGCAAATTGCGGGCGATCGATTGATCCTGGGCCAACGATTGTTGGACTACGTGCGCGGTGATCTCTTGTCCCGGCGCCAAGACCGCCAGGCGCTCCACGAAATTGCGCAATTCCCGCACATTGCCCGGCCAATGGTATTGCAGCATGGCATCATAGGCGTCATCGCTGACGGCCGGCTGTTGCCGGTCACTGCTGGATTGCATGAACGCCTGAACCAACAGAGGAATATCAAACAAACGATCCAGCAGTCGCGGCATTTCGAGACGAATTACCGAGAGTCGGAAATACAAATCACGCCGAAACGAGTATTCCGTAGATGCCGCAGCCAGGTCCCGATTCGACGCGGCAATCACGCGCACATCGACCTCAAGACTCACCGTGCCACCGACCCGGCGGATACGTTTCTCTTCCAGCACACGCAGCAACTTGGCCTGGAGGCCGGGCGGCATCTCTCCAATTTCATCCAGAAAGATCGTGCCGCCGTGCGCTGCTTCGAAGATCCCTTGCTTCTGGGCAAACGCATGTGTAAACGCGCCCTTCTCGTGGCCGAATAATTCGCTTTCCAGCACACCCTCGGCAAAGGCCGAGCAGTTAATCGCCAGATACGGTTTTGATTTTCGGGGAGAATTCTCATGTATGGCCCGTGCGGCCAACTCCTTGCCGGTACCGCTCTCACCAGTTAGCAGTACCGTGGCTGCACTCGGGGCGGCAGTGAGCAACAGGGACGACACTGTTCGGATTTGCGGTGATTTGCCAACCCAGCCGCACTGCTCCACCTGTTGACGATCCCGATCGATTCGTTTAAGCAACCGCTGAATCTCATCGGGATCGATGTCCATGCGGATAAGCGCGGTACAGCCGAAGGAAAACGCCTGCTCCCGGAGCGCGCCGGGATCGTCAAAGGCGGCGATGATATCCGCGTCGGGATTGCGGTAATTAAGACGGGCAAGTAATTCGCGATACGGCACTTCGGCGAGTCGAGTATCGATGATAATTGCGGCAAAGGTCTGGTTTTCCAACTGCCGGAAGGCAGTGACCAGACCGTCCACCTGAACGATATTAGGTACCAACTCGCGGGCCCCATCGGCGACTCGTTCGGCAAAGGTACCGTCCCCGGCAATAATCATTAATGATGGAATCGTGTTCAACATTATCGTTTGCGACGGTACCGCCGTCTGCCCCGCCGCCATCGTTGGCGGGTTTCCCTCTCCAGCGGAGCATCGGCCATGATCAAATCAACTTCCCGCTTAACATTGTTCACTTTGATCAGCCGGACTTTCACCCGTTCACCCAGTGAATATGACTTATGCGTGCGCCGCCCCACAACACGGTGCTGATCGGAATCGTACCGGTAGTAATCGTCATCAATCCCGGAAAAGCGCACCAGGCCATCGACCCATACGGAGTCCACTTGTACAAAAAAGCCAAAATCCAGAAATCCAGTGATTGTTCCCGTGAACTCATCACCCAAGTGTTCGTTGAGATACTGCAACTGCTTGACCAAGACCGACTCACGTTCGGCCTCTTGCGCAATCCGTTCGCGGTCGGAGATCCAGCGTCCCACTACGGGCAATTCCTGCGCCGCTTTTTGTTTCTCCTTGGCCGACCAGCTTCGTGCAAGGATCTTTTTTAAATGGCGGTGCACCCACAAATCGGGATAACGCCGGATGGGGGAGGTGAAGTGGCAGTAGTGGCTAAACCCCAGGCCGAAATGCCCGACGTTGTCCGGGGAATATTCCGCACGTTTCAATGAGCGCAGGAGCATCATTTCGATGGTCGGGCGTCTGGGATCACCATCCAGCCGGTCCAACAACCGTGCCAGGCGCTTTGTCGTCACTGTACCCTTGGCCGAGAACGGATATCCCATCGTTTTGAGGAAGGTGGCAAATTCCTCAATTTTCTCCTGATCGGGCTTGGCGTGCACGCGGTAGAGGATCGGAGCATTCTCCCGCAGGAAATGTACCGCCACGCACTTGTTGGCCATCAACATGAATTCTTCGATAAGCCAATGGGCTTCATTACCCATTTCCCGAACGAATTCGATTGGTTCGCCGGCCTCATCGAGCTTGACGCGGACTTCCGGCATTTCCAGATTGAGGCTGCCCAGTTTGAACCGCTGGCTGCGCAACGCCTCAGCGGCAAGGCGCATGATTGTAAGGTGTTCGATCGCACCCGGGGGGATGCGGCCGCGCTCCCCGGTTTCAAAAAAATTTTGCACCTGCTGGTAATTAAGTCGCGCGCGGGAGTGAATGATCGAGTTGCTCAGATTAAATTTCTTGATCACCCCATTTCTCGATACATCAGCGACACAACTCATCGTCAGCCGGTCCACCTTCGGTTTCAGGCTGCATAGATTGTTGGAGAGCCGTGTGGGCAACATAGGGATGACCCGGTCGACCAGATAGACACTGGTCCCTCGGAGGTACGCCTCCCGATCGAGGTTGGTTTTCGGTTCAACATAATGGGTAACATCGGCAATGTGGACACCAATGCGCCAGCCATCCGGCGTTTCTTCGATCGAGACGGCATCGTCGAAATCTTTGGCGTCCTTCGGATCAATCGTCAACGTGAACGTATCCCGCAAATCGACACGCCGTGCTATTTCCGTTTCGGGGATGTCCGTGGGTAGCTTTCGCGTTTCCGACATGACCGATTTGGGAAAGACGCCCGGCAGATTGTATTCGTGAATCACCCGCTGAACGTCCACCCCCGGTTCGTCGGGGTAGCCGAGCACTTTGGTGACACAACCCTCGGGCGTGAGATCGGCGGCAGGCCAATCGTCTATCCGCACCAACACCTGCTGTCCTGGTTCGGCGCCCTCGGTTTTATCCGGATAGATATAAACTTCCCGGAACGGGACCGGCGGATCGGGACGCACGTAATTGACAAACTTCGTTTTCCCAAAAATGCCGATTATCGGCTTGCCCCGGCGCTCGATAACCCGGATGACTTCGCCCTCGGGTGTGGGACCTTCCCTGCGGTGCAGGAGTCGAACCATGACGCGATCACCGTCGAGGGCTGTCTTGGTTCGCGGTGCGCGGATGAAGACCTGTGGCAGGTCAGCACGGTCTTCCACCCGCACAAACGCATAGCCCTGTGGTCGAAAGCCGATAATTCCGACAACCAGATTCAGTGGATCCGGCGGCGCCAGGCGGCCACGTTTAAGTTTCACCAACCGGCCGGACCTGAGGAGTTCCTGAATTTGCGCACGAAAGGCCGGATATGCGCGGTCACTGACCTGCAGTTCTTTGGCCAGTTCCCGCCGTTTGACGGGGCGACCCCGCTCGCCGGAGAAGAAACCAAGGATGTCTTGGGTTGAGACCATATAATAATTCCGTCCCGTGAAAACCGGAACGTCACTGAGAGACCGCGAGGACGTGTTGCTTCACGCTAGTCACGGCGACTTCTCATCAGGACTTTCTCGAATTGCTGCATATGTTCTAAGACACGACCCGTGCCGCGCACCACACAGGTCAGCGGGTCATCGGCCTGGTTGACCGGCAAGTTTGTTTCCTGGCGCAACCGCTTATCCAGTCCCCGGAGCAACGCACCACCACCGGTCAGGACAATGCCACGATCGAGAATGTCCGAGGAGAGTTCGGGCGGTGTGCGCTCCAGTGATTGCCGTACCGCTTCGACAATGCTGTCCACCGGTTCAGAGAGCGCCTCGCGCACCTGCACGGATGAGATGGTCATGGTCTTGGGCACACCGGCGATAAGATCACGCCCACGGATTTCCATCGATTCCTCGCGTTCAATGGGAAAGGCAGAACCAATGCGAATTTTAATTTCTTCGGCCATCAATTCACCGATCAGCAAGTTGTAATTCTTTTTCAAGTAGAGAACGATTGCTTCGTTCATCTCATCGCCCGCAATGCGGATGGAGATATTGTTGACAATTCCAGAGAGGGCAATGACTGCAATTTCGGATGTCCCACCGCCGACGTCGATGACCATGATGCCGGAGGGTTGCTCGACCGGGAGCCCCACACCAATTGCTGCCGCCATTGGTTCCTGGATGAGGTATACTTCCCGGGCTCCGGCATTTTCCGCCGAATCGCGTACCGCGCGTTTTTCCACTTCCGTAATGCCCGACGGCACCGAGATGACGACTTTCGGTTTCATGAGATAGCGGTGGCGCACCACGCGGCGGATAAAATCCGAGAGCATTTTTTCGGTTATTTCGAAATCGGCGATAACACCGTCCTTCATGGGTCGTACGGCGCGCATCGTATCGGGTGTCCGGCCCAGCATTTCCCGCGCCGCGCTGCCCACCGCCACAACTTTATTACCGCCGGTTTCGATGGCCACCACCGACGGTTCATTGAGGACAATGCCGGCGCCACGTACCCAGACCAAGGTGTTGGCAGTGCCGAGATCAATCCCAATATCGTTGGAAATTAAATCAAAAAACCCCATCATTCCTCCTCGTCCGCCGGGGCGGACGACGCCGGATGACCGAAGTAGATAAATCGTTCCAGTAAGCGGACATATTCGCTCCAGGGTTCTTCACCGGTCTTATCGGCAATTTTGCGCAGTGCCCCCATTTTTGCATCAAGCTCATCGATGTAGTACAAGGCAAAGGCCTCACGGGTTTGCGGGGGAATTGGCGAACCGCGTTCGACTGCCCCGTGATGTGCCAGGACCAGGTGACGAAGTTGCATGGCCAGTTCCTCGGGGAATCCGTCAATGTCTTTAATGGCCCCGGCAATGATTTCGTCTCCCTCAACGATGTGTCCCAGCAAGCGGCCGGAATCGGTGTATTCAAAAACCGCGGTCGTGGCATACTGCTTTATTTTGCCGATATCGTGGAGCAATGCCCCGGCGATCAACAGATCGCGATTCAATTCCGGATAATGCGCGGCAACATGCCTGCAGAGTTGCACCATACTCAGGGTGTGTTCTGCTAATCCGCCGACCGAGGCGTGGTGCCACCGCTGTCCGCCGGGAGTGAGGAGAAACGCCTCCAAAATGTCCGGCTCATTGAAGATCCTTTCCAGTAGTTGCCGCAGATGGGTATCGGTGATCTCAGCGATTGTTGATGTTAACCCATCTGCTAGCTCGTCGGTTGGCACCTCAGAGGCCGGGAGCAAATCAGCAACATCGTATTCGCTGCCTTCCGCGAGGCGTAAACGTTCGAGCCGCAGCTGCGGTTTCTCCCGGTATTCTGAAATTATCCCCTGCACCTTGACTACTACGCCGGGCCGAAGTTTATCAACCACTGGGGCAAATCCCTCCCACATCACGGCATCGATTGACATGGATTGATCCGCTAAGTTCATTGTCAAGTAGGGATTACCATTGTATTCGCGACGTTGCAGCCGCCGGACTGCCAAAAAGGCGGTGATGGCATCTCCTATGGCATAGTCACTCAAGGGCATATTAATTCCGGCTCCATCCGGACGTTCATGTGTAGGAAATGACGCCCGACGTGGAGGATAGTCAAGGGAAATCGTCCTTTTGGCAGGAATTGAGGCCATTTTGACCTGCGGGATTCTGTCTTGAGGTAATCGCCGGGAAAGATATATTAACCGCCGTGCGGAGATTATCACGATATATCGTTGCCGAGTTTGTCGGCCCCTTTCTTTTTTCGTTTTTGGTTATCACCCTGGTATTGATTGTCGATTTCATCCCCGACGTCGTCAAGTTAGTGGTGCGTAAAAATCTGGATGTCTGGATCATCCTGCAGGTATTTGTCCTGAACTTAGCCTGGATGTTGGCGCTCTCCATTCCCATGGCGGTGCTTTCCGGGACCCTGATGGCGTACGGTCGTCTCTCGTCCGAATCAGAAATTCTGGCAATGAAAGCATCAGGCACTTCTCCCTTCCGGTTGCTGCTACCGGTCATGGTTGTTGCACTCATCCTGGGAACGGGATTAATTTATTTTAACAATGAAATTCTGCCCGACGCTAATCATCGCGCGCGCCAGTTGATGTCGGATATACGACGCACCCGCCCGACGCTGGAGATTAAACCCAATGTTCTCTCAACTCAGATTCCAGGATATCATGTGTTGGTTGAGGAATTGAATTACGAAACATCGGAAGTCCGCGATATTGTGATTTTCGATCATAAGACTCGCACCAAACCCCGAACCATCGCGGCGCGACGCGGGCGCCTTTCTTTCTCGGCTGATGGCCAAACGTTGATTGTCGAATTGCATGATGGCGAGATTCACGAGATTGATCCGGAAACCCGGGATAAATACCGGCGCATGACCTTTGATCATCAGACCTTCTACCTCACCGGGGTTGGATCAGAATTTGTGCAAACCTCCTCTGAGTATCGTACCGACCGGGAAAAATCCGCCGGGGAAATGTGGGAGGACGTTAATAAATGGCGTGCGCTGATTCCCACGCATGAGGCCGAGATCGAATCCATCGTGACCACGGCAGTGAACCGCCTTATTGCCCCTCCTACAGAGGAACAACGTGCACAGTGGCTGGGACTCCCCAAAGACATGCGCCCGCAAGTTGATAAACGCGAGGCCATCGCCGAAAGCATTAACCGTAACGCCAAACGCCTGGCAAAAGTCAAACAAGAAATTAAAGGTATTGAAAACCAGGAACGGTTGATCAATGTTTTTCTCCTGGAGATTCACAAGAAATATGCCATCCCCGCTGCTTGTCTGGTGTTTGTGATGATTGGCGGACCGCTCGGGATTATTGCCCGGCGGGGCGGGATCGGGGTCGGGCTGGGGATGAGCCTGGGATTATTTGTTCTCTATTGGGCATTCCTTATTGGTGGTGAAGACCTTGCCGACCGTGGTCTCGTATCGCCGGCCTATGCGATGTGGGCGGCAAATGTGTTGATTGGCATTGCCGGCATTGGCTTGATCTGGCGGGTGACGCACGATGCCGCGTTACCGACGCCTCGGTTCGTGCGGTATTTTCCGGCCAGGTGGCATAATCGATTCAGCGCGGAAGCTCGGAAGAAGCGACGCGCCAAACGCCGTTTCCGACTTTCTTTACACCCACCGGGACTTAAACGAATTGATACGTATGTCCTGGGACGATTCATTTTCAACCTGATCTGGGCTCAGGCTGCATTCTGGTTTATCTTCATTATCATTGATCTGGTGGAACGCCTCGATAAGTTCATCGATCATGGATTAACTGCGGGGCAGATTACCAATTACTATATCTATTATTCACCATATATTCTCGTGTTAACTCTACCGGTAGCCATGTTGCTGGCAACGTTGTTCTGCGTCGGCTTTATGGGGCGGCAGAACGAGCTACTGGCGATCAAAGCCGGTGGAACCGCGATCACCCGCCTGAGTATCCCTTTGATTGTTATCGCGTTTGTTATTGTATGTCTGGTTATCGCAGCGGGTGAATATATCCTGCCCTGGGCGGACCAACATCGGGAAGCCTGGCGTCGCGAAAAACTCAAAGGCATCGTGGACCGGTCGGGGGTCATGGTCTCCGGGATGTATGCACAGGGGCACGACGGGCGGTTTTTCTATTTTGACACCTATAAGCCTAAATCCTTCCAAGCTACTGACGTTCTCGTACAGACATTTGCTCATGGACAACTGGTGTCGGTCGAGGAAATGGAATCCCTCAGGTACGAAGATACTGTCTGGGTGGCCCGGCGAGGGCGATACCGGATTTTCGTTGATGGTGCCGGCGATACTCTTGATTACGGGTACACCCCTTACCTGCATAAGACCTTCCCCCAGTGGACCGAACAACCGGAGGATTTCGCCACCCGGCGGGTTTCACCGGAACACATGGGCTACCGCGATCTGTATGCGTATATCCAGGCAAAGGAGGCAGTGGGCGGTGATACCGCCGAGGAACGCACTGACTTACACTGGCGGTTTTCCTATCCCATGATCAACGTGGTGATTGTTCTGTTCGGACTGCCAATCGCTGTTCGGGTGCGGCAAAGCGGCATGGCTCTCAACTTCGGCATCGCCATGACGGTGACCTTTGTCTTCCGGGTTATTATCGAGGTTTTTCGTGCGTTCGGCCATAATGGGCATATCAGCCCGGAAGCGTCCGCCTGGATTCCTATTGGGATCTTTTTCCTGGCGGGAGTGGTGATGCTCTCACGGGTACGCAGTTAAAGTGGGTGGGCCGGTATTCCCACGACCGTGGTGAGTGGCGGAACATCACGAATCACTGTGGCTCCGGCGCCGATTATACTGCCGGCGCCGATACTGATCCCCGGAAGAACTACGGCCCCAGCGCCAATAATGGCTCCCTCTCCTACCGTGACTGTACCGCAGAGATGACTCCCCGGTGCGAGGTGGACGTAATCGTCCAGACGGCAATCATGATCGATGGTCGCTCCGGTGTTGACGATTGTGTGGGCACCGATTTGGGTATCGGGTTGGATAATCGCACCGGCGAAGATAACGGTCCCCACGCCGATTGAGACTGAGCCGGCAATAACGGTCCGAGGATGAATGACCGTGATCCAGTTGGTTTTCGGCAGACGCTCAGCTAATTGGCGGCGCTTGCTGTTGTCACCGACGGCGATTACCGCCGGCGTAGCCGGCTGTTGCCGGAGTAGTGCGGTGTCCCCGATGATCTGAGTGCCGAGGACTGGTTGGGTATGTCTTCGATTGTCATCTTCCAGGATGCCGGCGACGGGAATCTGTGCTGCGCGCATGGTATCAATGACGACCTTGGCGTGTCCACCAGCACCAATGACATACACCGCGGCTGCATCGGGTGACCTATTCATCGCTCGCTCCGGCGAACGGCGGCATGGTGGCATACCCCCGCGCGTGAATACCGCGCGCGGTCAGGACCCGCCAGGGTGTCGACACCAGGATACGCAGGTCCAGCCAGAGAGACCAGTGATCGACATACCAGATATCCAGATCGAATCGCTCTTTCCAGGTCAAGTCATTTCGTCCTTTGATTTGCGCCCATCCGGTAATGCCGGGCAACACCTCGTGTCGGCGTGCGTGCTTTTTCGAGTAATGCGGCAGGTACTCCGGCAGCAAGGGACGTGGCCCCACCAAACTTATCTCGCCACGCAACACGTTGATCAACTCCGGCAGTTCATCCATACTGGTTGCCCGCAGGAATTTACCCACAGCCGTGAGGCGGTCGGCATCTGGGAGTAACCGGCCGTCCCGGTCACGAGACTCCCGCATGGTTCGTAATTTCCAAATGTTGAACACCCGGCCGTTTTTCCCCGCACGCCGCTGGCAAAAAATAATGGGGCGCCCCAGGGTCATCAGTGTGAGCAGTACCGAGAGGAGAAGGACCGGGCTGAGGACAATCAGGATGATGATTGCCCCGTAAACATCCACAATCCGTTTCATTATTTGCTGCCCGGTCATGGACAGGTAATACGCAATAGCTCGGCCAAGATCAATGGCGATAGACATCCCGCTAGTGTGAATGCCGATCAGGTGCCCATTTCCCAAGACGATAAATACGTTTTTTGTTCAGCGGTGAGCCGATCGATTTTCACGCTCATTGACTTCAGCTTTAAGCGGGCGATTTCTTTATCAATTTTCTCCGGCATCGGGTAGACTTTATTCTCCAGCGACGCTCCCTTCGTCGCCAGGTATTCGACACCCAGCGCCTGGTTAGCAAAACTCATGTCCATCACCATTGCCGGATGACCTTCCGCCGCTGCCAGGTTGACCAGCCGCCCTTCCGCCAGGACATGCAACCGCTTGCCGGATTTGAGGGTATGCTCGATAACTTCGTGACGCATTTCCCGTTTCTTCTTGGTGATCTTCTCTAAAGCGGGCAGATCCAATTCGGCATTAAAATGGCCGGAATTGCAGATTGTGGCGGCGTCTTTCATCTTTTCGAAATGTTCCTGGCGAATGACATTGAGGTTGCCGGTCACCGTAATGAACACATCCCCGACCCGTGCCGCTGCCGTCATGGGCATCACCTGGAACCCGTCCATCACCGCTTCCAATCCCCGTAGCGGATCGACCTCGGTGACAATCACATGAGCACCCATGCCCCGCGCGCGGTTGGCCAAACCACGACCACACCAACCGTATCCGGCAATCACCACTGTTGAACCGGCTAACAGCATATTGGTGGCCCGGAGGATGCCATCGATGGTTGACTGTCCGGTACCATAGCGGTTATCAAAAAAATGTTTTGTGCTCGAGTCATTGATGGCCACCATCGGGAACCGTAATGCCCCATCCTTTTCCATGGCCCGCAGACGAATAACTCCCGTCGTGGTCTCCTCCAGACCGCCGATGAGATTTGGCGGCAGTGTTTTTTTCTTGTGCAATGTCGAGACCAGATCGGCACCATCGTCAATGGTCACGTGTGGTTCGATAGCCAGGGCATCGTTGATATGCTGGTAATACCGGCGGTTGTCCTCTCCCCGTACGGCGAAGACCGAAACGCCCTCGTCCGCCACCAATGATGCGGCGACATCGTCCTGTGTCGACAAGGGATTGGAGGCGCACAGGGACAGGCGGGCGCCACCTGCTTTCAGTGTGCGCATAAGATTGGCGGTTTCGGTGGTGACGTGCAGACAGCAGGCCACGTGCAGGTCACGCAAGGGCTTGTCCGCCCGAAACCGTTCCCGCATCAAGCGCAAGACCGGCATATTGCGTTCGGCCCATTCAATGCGAAGTTTACCTTTTCCGGCCAGCTTGCGGTCAGCTATATCGTTGGGTACTTTTTTTGCCATCGGTGATGACCTTTCTTGTCTGAGTTATGCCAATCGTTTCAGGTCCGTGGCTATGTCGGTCCGTTCCCAGGGGAATCCGTCTTCTTCACGACCAAAATGACCATACGCGGCGGTTTTCACGTATTTACATTTGCGCAAATCGAGCACTTCAATGATACCATGAGGTGTCAGGGGAAAGAGCTTCGTGACCAGTTCCCGAATGCGTTCTTCCGGGACCTGCTCGGTCCGATCACACCAGATCATGACCGACACGGGTTCAGCGACCCCGATTGCATAGGCCAATTGGACGGTACATTTCTCCGCGAGGCCGGAGGCCACCACATTTTTGGCAATATACCGCGCCATGTAGGACGCTGAGCGGTCAACTTTCGTCGGATCTTTGCCGGAGAACGCTCCCCCTCCGTGCGCCGCCATGCCTCCGTAGGTATCTACGATCAATTTCCGGCCGGTCATTCCGGTATCCGAGCGGGGGCCACCAATAACAAACTTGCCGGTGGGATTGATGAAATATTTAGTCCGCTCATCCAGCATGTCCTTAGGCACGATCGGCCCGACGACGGCCTTGACAATCTCCTCCCGTGATTCTTGGGTGATTTGATTGCCGGTCTTGTCCAGGATTGCCGTGGTGTGCTGGCAGGAAATCACGATCGCATCGATGCGGTGCGGTTTTCCATCCCGATATTCCACCGTGACCTGGGTCTTGCCGTCCGGTCCGAGATAACTGAGAATATTTTCTTTGCGCACTTGCGCCAGTCGTCGACACAACTTGTGCGCGAAAGAAATAGGCATCGGCATCAGTTCCGGTGTTTCATTGGTCGCGTACCCGACCATGGATCCCTGATCACCGGCGCCACCGGTATCAACGCCCTGAGCAATGTCTTTAGATTGCGGGCCGATAGCGTTGAGAATCGCGCAGGCCTGCGCATCGAAGCCAAACTCCGGCCGAGTGTACCCGATCTGGGCGATCAGGTCCCGCACGAGATTTGGGATTTCCACATAGGCATCCGTGGTGATCTCGCCGCCCACAATCACCAGCCCCGTGGCAATAAATGTTTCACAGGCCACACGGCCGGTGGCATCCTGTTCCAATACGGCATCAAGTACCGCGTCCGATATCTGGTCGCAGACCTTGTCCGGATGTCCTTCGGTTACTGATTCGGATGTGAAAAGAAAGTCCCCCGGCATGTATACCCCCGTATCCCCTCGAAGTCTAATAAGGTTTAGTGATAGCCTATGTCCGAAAAATCGCCAACATTCAAGTGCGATAATCGTCCGGTGACACTGGCCGCATTGCCGATCATCGATTGTTCCAACACCGCATGCTGCACTGCGGCGCCTGCACCAATTATGGTGTCGCGAATGATCGACTCGCGGACGACTGCACGGTCTCCGACTGAGGCATAGGGACCGATTATAGAGTTGGTAATTTCAGCGCTGGCGGCCACGTAGGATGGTGGCAGAATCACTGATCCCTCCCGCTGTGGTGTTTCCGAATCCCTATCGAGCAGGTGCCGGTTGGTTTCCAGGAGGGTCTCCAGCTTGCCGCAGTCAAACCAGCCCCGGACTTTGTGCGGCACCATTACCGATCCCCGTTCAACCATCATTTGCAACGCGTCGGTGATTTGATACTCACCGCGCGTCTTCTGTTCGCGGGAAATGAGTTCGTGTAAACATTCCGTCAGCAGCAATGTGTTGGAGATACCATAGATTCCGATCACCGCGAGGTTGGATGGCGGATCATCCGGCTTTTCCACCAGCCGGGTAATTTTGCCGTCAACCAGTTCGACCAAGCCAAAGCGCTTCGGGTCATCGACTTCCCGAACGCCAAGCACATCGTGTTCCGGTTGCACAAAATGGGAGAAATCAGTCTCGAGAATGGTATCACCAAGAACGATGAGTACCGGGTCGTCCTCTATATCCTGAAGCGCGAGGTGCACCGCGAAGCCCAACCCCAGGAGTTCGTCCTGTTGCACATATCGGACATTTAGCCGGTAGTTGTTATTGACATAATCCTGAACCATCCCACCGAGAAAGCCGGTAACGATTAGGTACTCATCGACATTTTCCAACGGCAGCAGTCGATCGATGATATGCGCGAGGATGGGCTTGCCCGCTACCGGGAGTAAGGCCTTGGGAGCAGTATGCGTGTGGGGTCGAAGTCGAGTACCGATGCCCGCTGCTGGGATTATCACTTTCATGTTATGTCCTTACGATAGATTCGGCCACGCATTGGCACAAACAATTGGGGCATAAAACAGAGAATTTGGATTCAGAACAAGCAAAAAAGCTGTTTTTGGGCCGGGATGGCCCAGGGAGAACGACAATGATTTACGCTTGGCGGGAAACACAACCAACTGCTCCACGTGTGGCGAAGTATATGAGGTGTGGCACCCAGTGTCGTATCGGCCTTGGGGATTGAACTGGCGCAGTTCACTCTTGACATGGGCCGGAACCGATGTACTATGCCTGATCGTTCCGGACGTGACACAAGCGCAGGAGCAGGATGTGAGACCATTGCTCGAACACGCTGCCGACGCAGTCAGACTCGTACTGATTTCGTGTCTGGTGGTAATCGTACTCGCAGGGACCCTCCAGGCTCAGGAACAACGTGATTTAGTCGGCAAGAATATGGTGGGTGTGCGTCTCGGCCCGTGGCTGGCGGACGGCCTGACGGCGGACTTCGAATCAGACCCAGTGCGGCTTTTTACCAGCGCAACCGCTTTCCACCTGGAATTCTTTTATTTGTACCAACTCAAAGGCGTTTTGTATTTGGACCTCATGTTTGGGGGCACGTCCCGCGGCGATATTCGCATCGATTACCAAAGTTCCACGGGATTTGAAAACGGCGTGGGCACCGCGGGTGTTTATCCGCTCAGTGTGGGAATCAACCTGTTCCCATTGGCTAATCAGGAAAACCAACAAATCCAACCTTTTGTCGGAACGGGGGGATCGATCATTATCGGCACCGAAACAATCACTACCAGCGGCTACAGGCAGCGTTTTGGTAGTTTCATTGGCATCAAGTCCGAATCACGTGAGGCCATCGGCTGGTATGCCTCGGGTGGGGTGAACTGGCTGGTGTCACCGAAAATTGTTTTGACGGCCATGGGCAAATATCAATCAGCAAAATTCAGCAAGGAATTAGTAGGGGTGAAGGATTTTTCCGGCACCCAGATCTTATTCGGGGCGGCATACGCGTACCGGTAGACAACCACCGGCACCGGTATACGGCACCCGTTTCTTCTTAAGGAGGGTCTCACCGTGGGAGTGAAAGTTGGGATTAATGGATTTGGTCGAATTGGACGGCTGGTTTACCGCGCGGCAATGGACAACGATCAGATCGATATCGTCGCCGTGAACGACATCACCAATGCCGAAACCCTGGCACATTTGCTCAAGTATGACTCAATTCATGGTGTGCTGCCGACGGCAGTTAAAGCTTCCGGGGACACCATTACCTGCGATAATGATTCGTTCAAGGTCCTTGCCGAGCGGGACCCGGCCAAACTGCCGTGGGGCGATCTCGACGTCGATATCGTGGTTGAATCAACCGGGCTGTTCCGCAAGCGAGATCAGGCCGCCAGTCACGTCAAAGCGGGCGCCAAACGCGTCCTGATCTCCGCACCGTCGGGTGATGCAGATGGCGTGTTTGTCCTGGGTGTGAACGATGAGAAATACCAGAAGGACAAACACCAGATCATTTCTATCGGTTCCTGCACGACCAATTGTCTCGCACCGGTGACCAAAGTGCTCAATGACAGCTTCACGATTAAGCACGGGTTTATGACCACCATCCACGCGTACACGAATGACCAGCGAATTCTCGATTTGCCGCATAAAGACCTGCGTCGTGCCCGGGCAGCTGCGCAGTCGGCGATTCCAACCTCCACCGGCGCTGCCAAGGCCATCGGGCAGGTGATTCCAGAGGTGGAGGGCAAACTCGACGGCTTCGCTGTGCGCATCCCGGTCGGGTGTGGCTCTCTGGTTGATCTAACCGTCGTGACTGAAAAATCAGCGACTGCCGATTCGGTCAACGCAGCGATGAAGAAAGCTGCCGACGGCCGGATGAAGGGCTATCTGGAATATTGTAATGATCCGGTTGTCTCGGCCGATATCATCCACAATCCCCATTCATCGGTGTTCGACGCCCTGACCACGAAAGTTATCGACGATAAACTGGTAAAGATCCTTTCCTGGTATGATAATGAGTGGGGCTTTTCCTGCCGGATGGTCGATATGCTTGTGAAAATGGCGTGAGGGTATTATGGCAAAATTAAGTATCGATGACCTGCAACTGGCAGGCAAACGGGTTTTAGTGCGGGTTGACTTTAACGTGCCGCTTAAGGACGGTAAGGTTACCGACGACACCCGTATCCAGCGGGCCTTGCCGACAATCAAAAAAATCCTGGCTGAGGGCGGTCGGGCGGTCTTGATGTCGCACCTGGGCCGTCCTAAAGGGAAGATCGTTTCAGAAATGAGCCTGAAGCCGGTAGCCGAACATCTCGCCTCGCTGCTCAACGGACCGGTGGCATTTGCCAAGGATTGCATCGGCGCAGACGCTAAGAGCGTGGTGGGACAACTCGCCGACGGCCAGGTTGTCTTGCTGGAAAACCTCCGCTTTCACTCAGCCGAGACCGACAATGATGATGAATTTGCCCGGGAATTAGCCTCATTGGGCGACGTGTATGTTAATGATGCATTCGGCACCGCGCATCGCGCCCATGCTTCCACCGATGGAGTGACCAAGCACTTCGAAAAACGAGCTGCGGGTTACCTGATGCTGAAGGAAATCGATTTCCTGGGGCGACTGCTGGAGGGATTCGAGCGCCCGTATGTCGCGGTTTTGGGTGGCGCCAAAATCTCGGGCAAAATTGAAGTTATCCAAAATCTGCTGGACCGCGTCGATTCTCTGCTCATCGGGGGAGGCATGGCGTTTACGTTTCTCAAAGCGCAAGGCCACTCTGTTGGGCAATCACTGCTGGAAGAGGATAAAGTCGAATTGGCGGGGAAAATTCTCGCCAACGGTAAATCCGGCGATAAACTGCACTTGCCGAGCGATTTTGTCTGCGCGCCGGAGATATCGTCTCAGGCAAAGGCCGAGACCTACCCGGCGGATAAGCTGCCGGATGATCAGAAGGGACTCGATGTCGGGCGTGAGACCTTGACTGAGTTCTCCCGCATAATCAAACGCGCGCAGACCATTTTCTGGAACGGGCCGATGGGTGTGTTTGAGACATCACCGTTTGACAAAGGCACGCTGGTCATTGCCAATGAAATCGCCGAGGCGACCACAGCCGGCGCCACCTCTATTGTCGGTGGTGGTGATTCAGTGGCCGCAGTTAATGCTGCGGGAGTAGCCGATTCGCTTTCGCACGTTTCGACCGGTGGAGGCGCGTCACTGGAATTCGCCGAGGGCAAGACATTACCCGGCATTGCGGCACTGTCTGAGAAGTAAGCGGAATATGTAGGTCGAAACACTTAAGGCCCCGGCCCATTCGGGCGGGGGACGCGGTTTCGACACCATCCTCTGTCATCAAGTTGAACTGGTGAGGAACGTATGCGAAAACCGCTGATAGCAGGTAACTGGAAAATGAACCTCGGCCCGCCCGCCGCGGCGGACTTGATCCATGAGCTGCATCTCCGTTCCGAGGGCTGGCCGGATGTTGATGTCTTAGTCTGTCCCCCGTTTGTGTCAATTCCGAGCGTGGCCGAGGCCCTGGTGGGTTTGACGATCATGTTGGGCGCCCAGAACATGCATGAAAAGGACTCCGGGGCGTTCACCGGCGAGATCTCGGGGGAGATGCTGTTGACGCTAGGCTGCACCCACGTTATATTGGGCCACTCCGAGCGCAGGCAGATGTTCGGGGAAACCGATGACGGTGTCAATGCCAAGACTAAGGCGGCGCTGGGACACGGTTTAATCCCCATCGTTTGCGTGGGAGAAACGTTAGAAGAACGGGAAGCCGGCAAAACGGAAGAGACAGTCTTTGCCCAATTACAAGGTTGTTTTGCCGGGCTGACCGAGGAAAAGATGAAATTGGTGATTATTGCCTATGAGCCGGTGTGGGCCATCGGTACGGGCGAAGTCGCCACGGTCGAACAGGCGGGAGAAATGCACGCCGGGATCCGCAAGTGGCTGGCGAAAACGTACGATCAAGCTACGGCGGATACGATCCGAATTCTCTATGGAGGATCGATGAAACCCGACAATGCCGCCGGACTGCTGGCCCATGAGGATATTGATGGTGGGCTGGTGGGTGGCGCCTCGCTGAAAGCAGATGCTTTTGATGGCATCATTCGGGCGGCCGGGTAACACATTGGGACTGTGCGTGTAAGACGGAGGTACTAGTGTACGGATTTTTCATTGTGCTGCATATCATTATTTGTGTTGGCTTGATGATTGCAGTACTAATGCAGTCGGCGAAAGGTGAGGGTCTCGCGGGCGCGTTCGGTGGAACATCGATGACCGGTACGGTCTTTGGTGGACGCGGTGCGGCCCCATTTTTGGCGAAAGCGACCACCGGTCTGGCGGTGGCGTTTTTCTTATCGTGTATCGTGTTGGCTTTTCTTTCCCCCGCACGGGAGCAGATACTCAGCGGAGCGCCGGGCGAATCGGCCGTGCAGAAGGCGGCACAGGAACGGGCAACACAAGCGCCACCGGCACAGCAGCAGGCGCCGCCGGGTGAAGTACCGGGCGGACAGGGCGCCGGATCTCCGGCCGATGCTCAGGAACTGGAATTACCCCCGGCAACCGGTGAGGGGACCGACCAGCAACAGGCGGCACCGTCCGGAGATCAGCCGGCCGAGGAAGGGGAAGAAGAAGGCTCCGGTGGTTCCGGCGGTTAATGATGTGATGGACCTGCGGAAGTGGTGGAACTGGTAGACACGCCATCTTGAGGGGGTGGTGGGCTTTGCCTGTGCGGGTTCAAATCCCGCCTTCCGCATTTGAGAAATTGGCCTCGGGTCGTGGACACGGCCCGGGGTTTTTGTATTTAGCAAAGGCTCACCATTTGTGACTGTAGAGCGAAATACCTTGCGCAAAAAATCTCTGTTCATTAATATTATGCGATAGCGATTAACTTTTGCCAGATTCGCGCCTCAGCGAGGGAGGGCTACATGAAGACCGCGATCTTTGCGCTAGCGCTTTCGGCAGTTCTCTTCCCAGTGATCTCAATCAATGCTACAATCATCCATGTCCCGGCTGATCAGCCAACGATTCAGGATGGGATTACCGCAGCCACTGCGGGCGATACGGTGCTCGTGGCCGAAGGCCTTTATTACGAGCGAATCACTTTTGACAGCAAGGCGATCACCGTCGGCAGTTTGTTCCTGCTTGATGGCGATACCGCGCACATTTCGAATACCATCATCGATGGCGATACCACAATACTCGGCACTGCCGATACCGGCAGTGTTGTGCGGTTTGTGAATGGGGAAACAGCACAATCCCGATTAATAGGATTCACCATTCAAAACGGCATCGGAACCAATGGTCGCGGTGGCGGGATATATATCGACGCGAAAGGGTCGACCGTTGAATCTTGCCATATTATAAACAATAGAGGCAGTGACAATGGCAGCGGAATTTATGCGAAATCCGGTGATTTATTTATAAAAGACTCACGCGTATACCAAAACGCCGGCGGGGGAATCAGGTATCAACACAAGTTGACATTATCCGGATGCACCATTGCCGACAACCAGGGAACAGGGATTGCTGCGCTTAGGCTACTTGGCACCGAATCCCTGACAGTGCTGGAAAGTGAAATCGTTCGAAACAATGGTAGTGGAATATCGATGATCGATCCGGTATTTAAAATCCGAGACTGTGTGGTGAGTTACAACGACTGGGATGGCATTAGCTTTGGGGGTACCTCACCTCTAAGCAAGGAGTTTAAGTCGCAACATCCGCAGGGTTTTGCCGGAGAGATATCAAACTGCATCATCGACAGTAATGGTCATCATGGGGTCCTCATAGGTTCTTGTGGCCCGAATGGTATCATTGAGTGCGAAATCTGGTTTAACACGGAAGCAGGCATCTGGTTGGGTTCGGATGTTGAATCAATGACTATTGAAAACAGCGTGATTTGTGGGAATAGTGGCGGTGGATTGGGATGTGAATGGGTACCGGGGGATGTGGCAATCAAAGGATGTACATTCGCCAAAAACAGCGGCTGGTGCGGCGGGGCGATATTTCTGGGTACGTCTGATGCCATGATCACTAATTGCACGTTTGCGCACAACACCTCCTTTAATCAGCAAGCCTCTACGATTTACCAAGGCTATAGTACCAGCCCAGATACAATGGAAGTTAGGCACTGCCTGTTTGCCTTCAACATCGGTGGTGATGTTATTCGCACGAGTGAGGACATGAATAATCGGATCCCCAGGCTCTCTTGCTGTAATATGTACGGGAACCAACCCGGAGACTGGACTGGCCCCGTGGCCAACCAATATGGTCTGCGCGGCAATATGTCATATGATCCTCTCTTTTGCGACACCACTAAATGTGATTATGCCATCGAAGCGTTGTCTCCGTGCGCCGCTTACCATCCATTCAATGAATGTGATTCACTTATCGGAGCGGTGGGGCCCCAATGCACAATGCATCTGGACAATGACAATGATGGCATACACAACGAACTCGATAATTGTCCTTTCGTCGCCAACATAGAACAAACAGACACGGATTCGGATGGCGTGGGAGATGTTTGCGATAATTGCCCCTTGGTGCAGAACCCCGACCAGGCCGACTATGATGCCGATGGACTCGGTAATCCCTGTGACGATTGTGACTGTACTTATCATTGCGATCTCGATCTAAATGGCAGCTTTGACCCTTTGGATGTTGCCTATATAGTTGCCTTTGTATACGGGGGGGTTGACGCCCGTCAACCTCTAAAGACTTATTGCCCGACGGAGCAGGGAGACTGGGATGGGTTTGCGGGTATTAATCCAGTCGATGTTTCGTGGTACGTGAATTTCGTATTTAGGCAATTGCACATACCGCCCATGGACGCATGCCAATGTGCCCATTATCCCAATGACTGCCCAGAATATCCATAGGAGGAAATAATGAAAACCCTGAGGTCAAGTCTAATACTGCTTTTGGTTTTCGGGAGTAACGTTTCGATCAATGCCTCAATAATCCAGGTCCCATCCGATCAACCGACTATTCAGGGGGCAATCGATGTTGCGGTCGACCGGGATACGATTCTGATATCTGAAGGCCAGTATTACGAACGAATAACATTTGCTGGAAAAGCAATTACCGTGGCAAGTGAGTTTTTGCTTGATGGCGATACCGCACACATTACGAATACCATTATCGATGGCGATACTACGATAATCGGCTCTGCCGATACCGGCAGCGTCGTGCGGTTTACCAACGGGGAAGATTCCACATCAATCCTCGCCGGATTTACCATACAAAACGGGGTTGGGACTGACGTCATCTTTCCGCCCCACCCGATCTCAAATGGAATAAGCGGTGGTGGCATTCTTTGTCTCGCTAGTGCACCATCGATTTCACATTGCCGTCTTGTGTCTAACTCGGCGCAGTACGGCGACGGCATTGCCTGTATTGACTCAACTGCTGCAGGTGATCGACCGGGGATTCAACAATGCTCCATTGAATCAACGGGCAATTACGCAATCTGGGTCACAACGAGTTCCCCGATCTTCTCTGAGTGCGAGATTCAAGGCGATGTATCTTGTGATAGAGGTGTTTTCCTGCTCACTGACTCTAAAATTGATGGGGATATTACCCCAGGTCCTGTTGTGACCGCGAAAATAGAAGGTTCAGAATTCACCGGCGGAGTTAGTTATTCATACGAGGGAGCAGCATGGGCTGTAATTCAGGGAACTAACTCATCATTTGAGTATCTCGATTGTGATGACGGTCTCCACTCTAATGCGACCCTAACTGATTGTATAATATGGGACTACGTACGCATATCTTCTGATGATTATGCGCCCTATAGTAATAAGATCACTCTGAATCGATGCATTGTTCAAAATGTAAGTTGTAGTGCAGCTCACGCAGAAATGGATTCGTGTCAAGTGATGTCGGGCGTCGATATTGGGCCGTTCGGAACTATGGGTTTCAACAATTGCCACATTTTCGGAACAGTCGAAACAATGGCGGCTAATAGTTGTTTTTTGGACCATTGCATCGTCCACTCAAAAAGTAAGATTAGAAACACCGAGTCAGCGGGTTTCCGAAATTGCACCATCTTGGGTACGATTGACATGGGAATCTATGGCGGCACTTTCACGGGCGTTGACATTACAAATTGTACGATGTTTCTGTCGGGAGATACGGCCTTGTCCTATGATTATGGCCCAGCTTGTTTTGTCGATATCACTTGTTGTAATATTTATGATTATGCAGGAGAATCCCCTTTCATTGGAGATGTTCCTGGCTTAATTCTTGACACAAGTAATGTGATATTCGCCGATCCCCTGTTCTGTGCTCCCGACACGGGCAATTATCACATCCGCGAAAGTTCGCCCTGTGCTCCGGCCAACAATGATTGCGGTGTTTTGCTGGGAGCACTGGATGTCGCCTGCCCGGCCTGCGATTGCGGCCACGTCGGGGATATCAATTGTGACGGCTCCACCGATCCGCTGGACATTCAGTTCTTAGTAGACTATGTCTTTCTTGATCTTGATGGACGATGCGCTAAACCGTTTTGTCCGTACCCCTGCGGGGATGTCAATTGCAACGACCTGGTTAGCCCGTTGGACGTCCAGTTTTTGGTGCAATTCGTGTTCCAGAGCCAGGATGCGCTCTGTGATCCATGTGAGTAACAAAAGAGGATAGGATAAGTCTGTTAGATCACCTGTTAGATCGCAGGGTTAACTTGTTGGTAATCAACATCGCTGGACGGGTTCAAATCCCGCCTTCCGCATGTTGAGAAATTGGCCTCGGGTCGTGAATGGCCCGGGGTTTTGGTATTATTCTTTTCATTTGAGGCAGCATTTGGTAATCCGCCCGGCCGGAGGAGCAAAGGTCATTGCAGCAGGAGCATGCTTTATTGCGGAATCAGCCTGAGGAAACGCTTTGCCAAGCAATCAGCTAAATTCGTTGAACAATCGGTTACATGGGTAACACCTTAAACCGGGGACATAGGTAACACTTTTTTGTCTTTTTGGTTCATTGTTTTTTTGTTTTTGGTGGAGGTGTGGGGCGAATGACTCGTCCCGTGTTCTCCTGGTAGATCGCCAGGTCCATCTCGTTCCAGCGGATCTGCCACCGGTCACCGTCAAGCGGGAGAAAGGGTGATCACCAGCCGGGCCCGCGCCGGGAATCTCATGGGCAAGCTGCCCAGGCTACAATCTATAACTACAACCGTGGTTTGCGGTGGGTGTTGGTGATCCCCCAGAGCATGAGGATCAAGACCGCAAAACAAATTAAGCTCAGGTACGGACCAAAGCTGCCGGTCAGTGAGTTCCAGAGCCCTTCATTGCCGTCATAGAACTCCTTAAACTGTGCCCAGGTGACAATGAGGCCCGCACCGGCCACGCCGATTAAGGCATCCCCCGCGACCAGCCCGGAACTGAATAATATCCCCCGTTCGTGGCGCAGCGGATACATCGCTTTCGAGGCTGTTTTCCTGACCAGCAGTGCAATTAACCCTCCCGCCATAATCGGCGTGGAAAGCCCCAGCGGGAGGTACATCCCGATTGCAAACGGCAATGAGCCGACACCGACTAATTCAATCGCCCCGGCCAGTAACATGCCCGTGATAATGGGCACCCATGGCAGGTTGCCGGTCATCACTCCCCGCAGCAGTTCGGACATCACGTTGGCCTGTGGGGCCAACAGCGGTGACGGATGTTCGGGGGATTGTACAAAACCGTGCGCATCCGCCAGCAAGAAAATCACCGCCCCCATGGTCAACGCCGGGAACAGTAAGCCGACAAACTCAATCGCCTGCTGTTTCCGTGGTGTCGCCCCCAGCAGGTAACCCGTTTTCAAATCCTGGGCAATATCGCCGGACATACACACGGCGATACACACAACCGTGCCGACCGACATCGCGGTGATCATTCCGGTCGTGCCGCTGACACCGAATTTCAGGAGCAACAACGACGTTGCCAGCAAAGTAGCGATGGTCATCCCCGAGACCGGTGAGGAGGACGATCCCACCAGCCCGACGATCCGGGCGGCTACCACTACGAAAAAGAAGCCGAAGATGATCGCCATCACCGCGCCGAGGAAATGCAACTCCGTGCCGGGAAAGATCCAGATCAGAAAGGCAATGGCCAATGAACCCACCAAAACCAACGACATTGGCAAGTCTTGATCGGTGCGCGGCCTTTTCCCAGCCGCGCCGGAGCCGCGCTTAAGAATCTGGTTGATGCCCGCGGCGAACGAGCTGATAATCACCGGGATTGCCTTCAGCAAGCTGACGAAACCGCCGAGCACCACCGCGCCGACCCCCAGGTATTTGATATAATTCCCCCGGATTTCGTCCGGCCCCATCTCCAGAATGGGAATACTCGCCGGCGGGACAATCGCGTCCGGGGAGAATGAGCCAATGAAATAAATCAGCGGGGCAATCCCCACATAACCCATTAGCGCGCCGCCCATCATCAGTGCGGCAATGCGCGGCCCGAGGATATACCCGACACCGAGCAGTGCGGGGGTAGCATCCACCCCGACCGATCCCCCGCGAAAGACGCCTCTGAGGGCATAATCGACGTACTCGGGCCAGAGACGGAAGGTGTCCATCAAAATCTTGTAAAGCGCTCCGATACCAAGGCCCATAAACACGGTCTGGGCTTTGCTGCCGCCCTCATCCCCGGCCATGATAATCTCGGCGCACGCGGTACCTTCGGGAAATGCCAGCCGCTTGTGCTCCTTTTCGACCAGGTACTTGCGCAACGGAATCATCAGCAGGATGCCCAAGGATCCACCCAACAGCGAGAGTCCGATAATTTGCCATTGCGAGATTCTGAACTCAAATCCAGGGATTGTCGCTTGCCAGATGAGAAACGCCGGAATGGTGAAAATGATCCCGGCGGCGAGTGATTCCCCGGCAGAACCGATGGTCTGGACAATGTTATTTTCCAGCACGCTCACTCTGCGAAATAGCGAGCGCAACACCGCCATCGAAATAACCGCCGCGGGCAGGGACGCCGAGACAGTCATCCCCACTTTCAAGCCCAAATACGCGTTGGCGGCGCCAAAAGCAACCGAGATAAGAATACCCAGAACGATCGCCTTCAGCGTTAATTCCGGCACGGTCTGATCAGCTTTGATAACCGGCTCAAACGCGGGTTGGGTGTCGTTGTTTTCTTCCGGTGGTGACACACAGCCTCCTAGTTCTCAGGCATTATCAGGGAATTTATTTTCGATTTTACGTACGTTCCTGCACATCCTGTCGGCTAACATAGAGGGGTCGCTCGGACGGCGCAAGGGAATGTTTCCGGGGGATTTACCGGGCGCGCCTGAGAGGGTGAATCTAACATCTTTCAAAATGCGGTGCATTTTTCCCTTGCAAAAACCACTGCTTTGGTTTTCTTTTCGTATGTAGGTGAGGGGAACGACGGGCGGATTTTCTTAATTAGCACCGGGTTCCAGAAAATTTGCGGGTCCGTAATATTCCCTGTGAAAAGTTTTGCAGGGTTAACTCATTGGATGGCATGCAACAAAGAGGTGAAACTAAAAGCAATTTATTGGCTGCCAACAAGTTTCTAACATTTTCTTTGGAACGGCAGGTATCGAAACGGGTACACAGATTCAGGAGGACGGCTTGACCAAAGAACAGGTGATTGAGCAGTTGAAAAAATGCTACGATCCGGAGATCCCGCATGTCAGTATCGTGGACTTGGGTCTCATTTACGATGTGCGCATTGATGGGGGCAAAGTTGAGGTCGATATGACCTTGACGGCTCCGGGATGCCCAATGTCCCAACCGATGGCGCGCGACGCGAAAGAGAAGCTGGAAATGCTTGATGAAGTTAGCGAAGCGAACGTCAATATCGTCTGGGAACCACCATGGAGTCCGGACCGGATCACTGAAGAAGGCAAAAAAGCTTTGGGATGGACATCATCATGACACGCGACACCAGCCGGCCAGGGACGGCCACCCTAATGATGCGAGGAGGTTTATATCGAGAAGTTGCAAAAGGACTGTCGACTTTAGGGTTGACAAAAAGCAAAACGAGCACTTCTTTTGATATGAGCAAGGGATTGACTCACTCGGGATTGCATCAGGAAGAAGGCTCGAACACTCGCTTTTCAGCACCATACCGCGAAGAGAGGTTCGGGTATTAATGAATCCCAAAACCCGAGAACGTACCATTAAATTTCACAATTCCACGGGGGTGGATGCATGATGCGTTGGGGAAGTTACTTAACATTAGCGCTGATTTTGGTCCTAGCGCTGAGTCTTTCGGTCAGTGCAAAGGATGCCGTGACCTTTGGTCAGACAACATTCGATAAACCGAATCCGAATACGACGACCATTGACGTACCACTGTACTTCAGCAACGAGAAGAACCTGGGTGCAATCGATGTCCCGCTGAAGTTTGGCCAGCCGGGCGACGGAGTCAATCTCGTTGAGGTTGATTTCGATGAGAGCCGGGCGCACTACTTCGACGTCAAAGTGGCCAACATCGACAATGAGAACAAGACGGTCCTGATCGGTCTGTTGTGGATGGCCTACAACGGCGATCAAACGCAGCTGGAACCGGGTAAAGGACCACTGGCAACAATGCGGTTTGAGATCACCGATCCGATGCTGGAGTCGTTCGTGATCGATCAGACGACTTTTGAAAATCCCGACCATCGGCTGGGGTACGTCTATGACGAAATTGGCCCGGATGGGAAACTGAACGTGTACTGGGGTGATGTTGATTTTCAACCGATGACGATTGACGTGGCCCCGGCCAAAACGCCGGCGGTTCCGGAGAGCTATGAACTCAGCCAGAATTATCCAAATCCGTTCAACGCCTCGACGGTGATTAAGTTCGGCTTGCCGGATGATACGCATGTGTCGCTGGATGTGTTCAACATTCTCGGTCAGCATGTGGCGACGCTCAAGAATGAATTAATGCCGGCCGGCCAGCATCAGGTCACCTGGAGCAGCGACGAAGCCTCTGGTGTGTATTTCTACCGTCTGACGACCGACGATTTCACCGAAACACGCAAGATGACGTTGCTCAAGTAAGAATTTGGCAACAGAGCGTATATTGCCGCCCCGGGGAATCCCGAGGCGGTTTTTTTTGAATGGTTCACGTTTGGAGTTGCGCGGTTACCGTGCGGAAAAACATCGGCTGATCTTTGCTGGCGGCCCAAGTGATGTCAGGTAGAATGGTCAGGCGTACCTGGCTTAAGGCATGCTGAATATAGTCCGCCGTATGCCGCACCGTGCGAACATTCCAACCGGGATCGATGTGCGTATACACACCT
Source organism: uncultured Ignavibacteria bacterium (assembly GCA_964461835.1). Taxonomy (GTDB): domain Bacteria; phylum Zixibacteria; class MSB-5A5; order WJJR01; family JAJRUJ01; genus CAYWVO01. The sequence goes on from CAYWVO010000001.1 coordinate 169,163, forward strand.
TCCTCAACCAGTTCGTAGCCGCCGGTCTCATCTGATGTGATTTGATGATAATCGAATCCAAAACGCCCTCCCGGGGGCAATATCCTCGCTGTCTCCGCGAGAATGCCATGCACGCACGTACCAAAATGCAGCACACCCACAGCAATGATGAGATCGATCTGTCCTGGTCCCAGCGGCCACGGCACGCGGGTCACATCATGCTTAATGAGTTCAGTGGTGAAGCCTTTGTCGTCGCACGCTGCCGGCATCGCGGAAGAATTAGCCAGGCCGATAACGTCCAGACCCGCCTGGTGAAACGGTATTGAACCAAGCCCGGTGCCAATACCGAGGTCGAGAATCGTATCCTCCGGGTGTACGTAGGGAAACAGCAGGCCGAAGAGCACAGCCGGACCATACCATTTTTCCTGTTCACTTTTGCGGTCGTATTATTCAGCCCACCGGCGATATGAACCTCCGGAATCCGACATTCTTCCCCCGTGAATTGAGACGGATCGTTCGTTCCAATCTTGCCTATATTTGCAGGACAATATACAAAAAGCCGAGAGCGTGTGCTCCCGGCGTTTTGTGGCTCTTTCACTGTCTACAAGTTAGAAATCGCCGCCCAGTGAGAAATAGTATCTTGGCCGCTCGGCAACGGTATTGAGATTAGTCCGCCAGGCGGTGTCGAATCGGAGTACGAGAAATCCCAGGTTGGCGCGGATCCCGAAGCCAAAGGATGCCTTGATATCCTGCAACTTCGTGGGTCCTCTCCCGCTGGTGACCCCTTTAAACGGGCGATCATCATCCCAGGCGGCGCCCATATCGTAAAACAAGGCGCCCTTAACCTGTGAGAGCGTCATCGGCAGCGGGAAGCGCATGGCGAAATATTCAATGAAGGGATAACGGAATTCCACGTTGACCAAGGCGTACCGCGTGCCTGAAAACTCGTAGTAATCCCAGCCGCGTAACGGCGAAACCAATTGCGAAAAATACAATCCGTCAACCTCGTAGACTTCATCGGAGGCAATATCGGAGCTAATCCAGTTGGGCACGCCACCGAGGAAAAAGCGTTTCGGATTGCGGCCCTCGGAGAGTCCGCCGCTGATGCGGAACGCGAAGGAGTAGCGTTTCTTAATGCTGACGTATTTGCGGTAATCGACGGTCAGCGCCTGATAGGCAATGTCCTTGGAAAGCCCGTCCGGTGCAACCTCCAACGCCAGTCGGTAGCGCGTCCCGTCTCGCGGTCCGGTCAATCCCCAAATCACAGTGTCATGGATCAATGACAGCGTTCCCACGAACACGCGATCCGAACGATCGTTGAACTCCCCGAATCGGTTGGGATCGTACCAGGTCCGATCAATGAAGACCAAAAAACCGTCGAAATCCGCCCTGGTAAATTTGGAAAACGGACGGGACGCCCGAAACTGTGCGCCGTAGGTACGGTCCGAGAACCGGCGCCATCGCCCATCGAAATCAGAGTAGAACTCATACGTGTATTTAGAGTGAAACAGCCCCACACCGTAGTCGATGCGCTTGCGGTTGTAGAAATACAGCAAATTGAAATTGCTCTGGTCGATGGTGTTTACTAAGTCGGTGTACAACACGAATTGGTGATCGCCCAGGTAATCGGAGAGGACGAACACCACTTGTCCCTGCAGGCCGAAAAACGGGTCGAAGGAGGTGTAGCCGGTCGCGATGTCCGGCGTGAAGCGCAGCTTGTATTTTTTCTTATGATACCGTACGACTCCATTAATCGTATCCTGGGGCGCATCCGGGGATTGCGGACGTAAGTCGGCCTCATGTCTCCCCAACTCCGGATTCCAGCGTATGGGTGTGTCGTCGTCCTTCCCCGGCGAGGTAAAGACCCCCGACCAGACCGTATCCTGGTAGGCTGCAGCGGAATCGGCAGCGGCTTCATCTGTTTCGGTAGCCGCCGAATCGGATGAGTCGACGAACGCAGTCTTGCGCAGATCGCTGGAGGAGATTGATACACCGGTAAATTCCGATTCCTCAATGTTCTCTTCATAGGCATCGATGGAAGTTTCTTCTTCACCGAAAGCGAACACCGATGGCTCTTCCAGTCCGAGTTTCGTCTTGGCGAATTCGGTTAACTCGAGACTCTCGCCGGGTTCCACTGCCGGTTGCAAATCACTCATGACGAAAATATCGAATCCACCGTGATAAAAGCCGGAGAACGCGATGCGCTTGCCGTCCGGCGACCAGGTGGGCGTGAAACACCCCGAAAGAGAATTGGTGATCGGGTAGAGATCGCCGGATTCAAGTTCCTTCACATAGAGATTGAATATCCCATTGCGGTCGGAGACAAAACATAGCCGCCGTGAGTCCGGGGAAAAGACCGGGGAGCCATTGAAGCCGGTGGTGTCGGTCAACGCCGTTACTTTTCCGGTCATGCGCTCGGCCAGAAAGACATTGTATGTACCGTATTCAAAGTTAATACCGGGAGGATTCTCCAGCATCAATTTGCCGTCCACTGCCGGCCGATCACAGCCAAACGCAATATATTTCCCGTCCGACGAATACGATGGTTCCTGTTCATCATACCGGTCGTTGGTAAGCCGCGTAAGCTCGCCGGAGTCCAACTGGAGGGAGTACAAATCACTCTGACCATCTTTCCAGCCGGCGAAAACAATAGCGCCACCGTCCGGTGACCACGCCGGAGAGCGCATCGTCTGAAAATCGAACTTCCATTTCTTGACGGTTTCGTTCGTGGTAAGAGAATAGACTACTAAGGCATCGTGGCCGTGGCTTTTCGAGACAAAGGCCAGCTCTTCCCCGTTGGGCGCCCAGGTCATACCACTGACGTAAGAATGCAGGCTCTCGAAATCCGCTGAACGAGATGCCTTGACAGCGCGTTTAATGGTTTTGCCGTCCACGCCGGAGATAATGCGAATCTCGGTATAACCGCTGACGTCGGTGAAAATTGCCAGCATGTCCCCGTTGGGTGCGTAAACGGGCTTTTCGTTATAGAATGAGCCATCCTCAGTGTGATCAGTCAGGTATTTGGCAAAATCGCGGGGTTCTTCGCGGATTGAGATTTCCGGCCAATAGGTCTTGCGCAATCGCCGGTGCCATTCTTCTGAAAACTCTTTCACACTTTTGCCGATTGCTTTCTTCAAGCCGTCGTCGGTGGAAAGTTCGGTCATCGACTTATGGATGACCTCGGCAATTTTTTCCTCGCCATATTTCTCGGCGAGATACAAAACCGCCGATTGGCCTTGTTTATACGCCAGGAAACCGCCGACATACTCCAGCGGCTGCAGGTAATCGTGAATAACCGCGTCCCGGGCCACCATATCCCCGAACGTGTCCCAACCGTAGCGGGACGAATATTCGGCGAATCCCTCTGCCAGCCAGAGCGGCTGTTGATAGACATAACGGCGAGAGACCAGCGAACCGAAAGCGCCGCCATACAGCAAGTCAAAGGTGACCGCGTGAGTCAATTCATGATGCAGAACGTGCCGAAAATCCTCGTAGGAGCCGGTGAACGGCATGACCATCCGGTTTTTGAATGATTCGGTAAAGCCGCCGACTCCTTCCTCCAGGATGCTGCCGGTGACATTTGTTTGCTGGAAGTCGTTGTGCGAGAGGTAGATAATTGCCGGCACGCGCTTGGTAAGCCGATGGTTGAGCTGCCGTGAGATGTCGACATATGACGATTCCAGTACCGTGGCAGCAAAAAGCGCCAACTCATACCCACCGTCGTAAAAATACACATCGAAATGATCGGATTGGATATAAGACCATTCAAAGGTGTCATATTGGACTTTGTTCTTGCCAAAATAGACGGTTTGCGCGGAGGCGGTGTCAATCGCGCCAATGAAAACCGCCATCACCGCAACAAGCACCAAGCCACCAACGCCGGAACCTAATCTGTTACCTCGCGTAAGTGGACGCATCATTAGCACACCCTTCATCAGTTTCCCCGAGTCACCCTGCCGTTATGTAGTACGTTTTTCCTATCAATATGGCTTACAAAAAGGCGCCCTTCCTCATACCCGCACTCTTTGAATATCGGCACCCAACCGTTTGAGTTTTTCCTCAATCCGGTGATATCCTCGATCAATGTGATACACCCGCAACACCTCTGATACTCCGTCCGCGGCCAATGCCGCCAATATCAATCCCGCCCCCGCGCGGATATCCGAGGCCATTACGGAGGCTGCCCGGAGTTTTTTGATACCGTTCACGGTGGCCTCGGCGCCGCTGACGGTAATATTTGCTCCCATCCGATTGAGTTCCATCGCGTGCGCAAACCGTTGAGGGAATACTGTCTCGGTTATTCTCGCGGTCCCCTCTGCGACTGCCAAGACTGACATAATCGCGGCCTGTAAGTCCGTGGGAAACCCCGGGTACGGAAAGGTCATGACATCAGCGGCTTTAAGCCGCGCCGGCCCCCGCACGTTTATCTTACTCTTGGTCGCTTCCACCACCGTATTCGTTTCACTCAATTTTAAAGTAACTGCTTCCAGATCAGCGGGTCTGACATTGGTCAGCTCGACATAGCCGCCGGTAACTGCGGCAGCCATCATCAGCGTCCCGGCTTCCAGACGGTCGGGCATCACCTGGTACTCCACCGGTTTGAGACGTTTTACGCCGGTAATCTGCATAATTGGCGTACCCGCACCACTGATCTTCGCACCGGCCTTATTCAAGAAATTGGCGACATCCACCACTTCCGGGTCGGTCGCGGCGTTAATCAGTATCGTCTTGCCCGAGGCAACCGCTGCGGCAGTCATCAGGTTTTCGGTCCCGGTGTGGGTGGGCCGGTCGAAATAGACGGCGGAACCGGCCAGTTTCGGGCACTGAGCATAGATATACCCACCTTCTTCCGCGAAGTTCACGCCCAGACACCGCAGGCCTTTCAGATGTAAATCAACGGGTCGTGGCCCCAGAGAACAGCCGCCGGGCAGGGAGATCTTTGCCTCACCAAATCGTCCGACCAGGGCTCCAAGCACAAGAAATGACGCCCGCATTTTACGCATCAGATCATAGGGAACTTCGTGAGATTCCAGCTTTTCTGCATTTATGGAGAGCGTGTGGGATTTGGGGTCATATTCACAGTGGGCGCCTAGATGGTTCAGCACATCGACGGTGGTGTGTACATCGACGAGATCGGGCACGCCTTTGATGACCGATGTCCCCTTTTTAATGAGCAGTGCGGCGGTAAGAATTGGCAGAACGGCGTTTTTGGAACCGTCGATGCGCACCGACCCGGAGAGGTTTTTCCCGCCGGTGATGATGAATTTATCCATGGGATTTCTGCCCTTCCTGTACGGCTGTTGATGTGCCTCGCGCGGTGTAATCCCTTGCTGTTTATACCCCGAAGGGAGGGTTTTGATTCCCGACAAGTAAGTCAAGCGAAAATGAATGTCGGGCAGACAGGACCCGATCGTGGGGAGACCAACAGCAAGGTCGGCAGCAGCGGCTGCCGACCTCATTTTTCGATTGATTACCGCAATTGTCTACTGTGCACACGGATCGCAACGGGCATCCAAGCCCAAGTAGACATAATTCACCAGGAACTGAACATCCAATGGGTCCACGGCGCCGTCGCAGTTGACATCGCCGACGGCGTATGGGCAGGACGGTTTCAGGCAACGGCCATCATTGCCCAAATAGACGAACTGTACAAGATATTGCGCGTCCAGTGGGTCGGCACTCATATCGCAGTTCACGTCGCCGGTGATTCCACAATCGCAAATATCGCAGTAGTACGTCACAACTTCAAAGGCATCCAGGCCGGCCTCGACTACCGAACCATCCCACAAATCGGAGGCTTCGAATTTGACCTTCATCTGGTCGGTCGGCGTCATGAAGTCATTCACCCGCAGGCTATATTCGTGCCATCCGCCCGAAGCACCAGCGGTAGGCCCAAGCGTGTCCACCGGCACCCAGGACTGGCCCTCATCAGCGGAGAGAAACACAACGAAGAGGTCATTCATCGGATCGGCACCACAGATATTGGAATACCAGCAGGCATAGCTGATTACCGGATCACCCAATGTCAGGTCAAGCGTCGGCGAAATCAGTGAGGTGCGGCCACCATCGATGTCGGAATTCCCCTCGCGGTTGGCAGTCAGGTAACAACTGCCGGAGCCGTCGTAATCGGTCGGCGGATCGCAGCGGGTGCCGCCGCCAATCGGTACTCCACGTTCCCACGCTCCGTCGGTAAGGCCGGGGTCGTTTTCAACAGTCCAGCCCAAGTCGGTCTCATAGTTGTCCGCAAAAAGCGACGTTGCTTGGCCCACGTATGCCGAGTACAGACTATCCGGGGCGGAAGAGGGATGGTAGACCATGCCGGACTCGGTCGCTTCGGCGCCGAAGTAATATTCCGGAGTATCCCCACAATCGGCCATGGGCAGCGTTGCCATATATTGATCATTTCCCATCGCCGTCATGGAAAATCCGTCGAAACTCCCGCCAGCAGTCCGCCAATAAAGCGTGCCAGTACCCGGGATATAGGTGTCGCCCACTTCCTCAATCTCCACGATCAGGTAGATTGAGGTCCCGGGAGGAATAACGTCAGGAGGAGGATCGACCAGCGACAAGCGCAGAGGCGGATTCTCTCGCGCCAATCCCTTAATGCAGAAATTTGCGGTCATATCCTCGTTCGTGAGATCGGTCCACTGCGCACCATCGAAATAATAACTTTGACCGGGATCCGCGGATGACGTGACCATGACCAGATACTGGTACCCCAACAGGACTGGAACATCCGAAGTCCGATCGAACGGATGCCCGCCGGCGGAGAGATCAACATACAGGTAAAAATCTTCGCCGGCATCGAGCGCAATCGGGGTATCCAGTGTGATCGTATGGAACCCCGAATACGCAATTACGCCGGTCTGGGAAGTCAACTCGTCCAGCAATTGCCCACCTTCGAACCGGTCATAGACGCGGGCAGTGTACGTCACATTGTCCGCTGCCGTGTAAAAGCTGATTGCCTCCAGGATTTGTGCGCGCGGCGCGACAAACGCATTAAACGCCTCCGCACAATCTGTTTTGGTATCACGCCAACCATGGTAATCATGGTAATAGACATATTCATACTGCATCGGCTCGACATCGCGGAAGGAGATGATACCCATCTCGGGATGTTGTCCGCAATGCTTGTCGTAGTAGGAAATCCAGAAATATCCATCCTCGCCCCAGCCGGCGCCCCAGCTGTTCTTACACAACCATGCACCCGGTTGGGGGGCCGCGGTGGAGAGCGTATCATCCCAACCAATAATGGCAATTGCGTGATTGGGGTCTGTCGGATCACTGGGAGGTTGGTAATGTCGATTGTTGATAATAAATGAGCCATCATAACACATGCACGTCCCTACCGCACCCTCGGTCATGATGGTGTTCTTAATCGTCTCAATGTTGCTCAAGTCAGTTTCCGCCACGAACCATTCAATATGACGGGGATAGTAGTAGTGATAGTCCGGATGGCAGCGAATTGGCGGCTCTGCATACGATTGCCCATCGACGTCGCGCACCGCGCCTTCGCCTCGTGACAAGTAGGCCGCGGTCACTCGATAGTCTCCGCCCTGATGGACCGTCAAGCCATCTCCCGTCGGCGGCTCGGTATCGTCATTGTTGTGTTGGTTGAAGCCATTCCACCAATCAAGATGGTATTCAGCGAGGTTTGGCTCGCCGCTCTCACCGGCGGCAGCCCACGATCCCGTAAAGAGCAGGTTGCTTTCCATGGCGGCCATAGCGCCATGGGTCCAACAGGTTCCCCCTGATTGACTTTTGACGGTGGTAACATAATTCTCCCCGGCCACGTCTCGCAGATCATAGGTCAGCGGAGCAGCAACAGCATGCGAGAAACAGAGGGCCGAGAAACATATTCCGATAATCAGAGCGGCCGCAAAACGTACTGGTAAGCGCATAGATCCCCCGATTTGTCTGTGCGGCATTGAGAGCACCCGTAGCCCATCAGACTAATTGTCTCCCACGACATTAAGATAACCGAATTGAAGAAAAACGCAAGGTTGAGGATCACGCAATTGCGCGCCAGTGACGGATTAGCGACGGAAGCGGAGGAAAAGCTTGACAAATTGATACGTATCAGTGAATCCCCGGAAATGGGATCTACTGCCGCAGTAAATTGTCTCAACCGGGATGACCCCGATACGAAAGCCGTGACGGCCAGCCTTGATTAACAGTTCGGACTCAAGTTCATACCCATCAGTTTCCAGGTGTAACTCCCGGAGAACCCGGCAGGCGATCAAACGGTAACCGGATTGCGAATCGGTGATTCTCTGATTAATGAACCGAGAGATCATCCAGGTGGAAATGCTATTACTCACCATGCGGTGCAGGGGCATTGTCCGGGGGGAGATTGTTCGAGATCCAATGAGGATGTCATGCCGGCCGGAGGCGTACGCATTGAGGAATACGGGAATTGATTCCGGCGCGTGTTGCAAATCTGCATCAAGTGTAATGACTGCCGCGTAGCCCTCTTGCACGGCGTACGCAAAGCCGGTCTTCAACGCGGCACCCTTTCCCTGGTTTCGCGCATGCGCCAGCACCCGACAACCAGCCTCACCAGCGATTTCGCCCGTGTTATCGACAGACCCGTCATCGATAACGATAACTGGAGAAGTCGGCGCGGCCTGTCCACATCGTCGAATAACCTCGCCGACCGTTTCGGCAGCATCATAGGCGGGGATAATCAGCGCAATGCGGGATGGACCAGTCACAATCGATTACGCCGGGCCACAGGAGTAACGCCACATCGGGCCGGCAGCGGACGTAACTTGCGTTTTCTCGTAGATCCAATGTGGCCTGTCCCCGCGCGCAAAATCGGCCAGCACCCGATCGTACATCTTTTCCGCCTGGGTATTCTTTTTCAAGCAGTCCCAGGTGAGAATGTCACCACGCCGGTAAAAATCTTCCAGCAGAAACGTAAGAACTGACGAGCCAATATTCCGGCCGCGGAATGAGCGGTATATGTTAAACTCGGTCATTTTGAGGGGACGCGGCAGGGTCGGCCACTCTTGTTCCGTGAATTCCCGGAAAAAAATAAACCCAACTTTACCCCCACCAATGACGATCCAAAACAGCATATGGCCGGGGGTTCCATCCCAGTATCTTTCCCACTCGGGATAGGAAATCTCTTTCCCCGGAGGCACATCGTGCCCGATCATGCGTTCCAGTTCTCGCAGATATTCCTGAAACACTGTCCGGAGTTCGTCTTTCTCCTCGGGGGAAACATCGACCAATTCAATCTCTGCAGTCGCCATGGGCTTCAGTATAAGTGATTCGTCAACCGCCGGAAAGCTAAAACCATTCGCGATGGTCGGGGCGAGCAGATTTGAACTGCCGACCTCTCGCACCCCAAGCGAGTGCGCTAACCAGGCTGCGCTACGCCCCGTTTCGTTACCGGAGGAATCCGCCGGCATCATTCATATTCAGAAAACCGCGGTACGGCGAGAAAATCAAGCAAAAAGTGTGATCAGCTCCTCTACCTCGCGACGGAGTTCCTTTAATTCACGTCGAATCTCGGTGACGCTCACCTGACCAGCAGGAGAGGATTCTGCGCCCTCGTCCGACTCACTGCTTGCCTGTTTTCTCTCAGCCCGGAGCCGTTGCCGGGCACCGCCAATCGTGAAGCCTTCCTTGTATAAGAGGTCACGAATGCGGAACAACAGGTCAATGTCTTTCTGTTGGTAGATCCGGTTGCCCGCCTTGTTCTTACGAGGCTTCAACATATTGAATTCTTTCTCCCAGAAGCGGAGAACGTATGTTTTGACCTCGAGCATGTCGGCAACCTCGGAGATCTTATGGTACAATTTCTCCGGCGGTCGTTTCAGTTTCACGCGTCGGCGTGAATGCTCCTGTGTTCTACTGTCTGTCCCGATCCCCGAATCATTCATAAGGGCACCCTCGTGCGATTGATCAGAGGCGGTCCCGTATCAGCCCCAGGTTTCCGGTTTCAGTTGACGCCCCATTAAATCCTGCAATGCGGTTGCTGGTGATTTATTCTCGAACAAGACCCGATTGACCTCCTGTGTGATCGGCATTTCAACACCGAGTCGTTCGGCCAGGCGCACCGCCGCCTGTGTGGTTTTCACCCCCTCGGCAACCATCGTCATACTCCCCAGCACCTCCTGGGTGGTCTTGCCTCGCCCGATCTGCTCGCCAACGTAACGGTTGCGGGAATGTTTCGACATACACGTCGTAATGAGATCACCGATTCCGGCCAATCCGGCAAATGTCAGCGGCTCGGCTCCCAGATGTTCTCCCAATCGCGAGATCTCCGCAAGCCCACGAGTCAACAGCGCTCCCTTGGTGTTGTCACCCAACTCCAGACCATCGACAATGCCGGCGGCGATTGCAATGACGTTCTTCAACGACCCAGCTAATTCCACGCCAATGATATCATCGTTGGTGTATACCCGGAAAACGTCATTGGATAACAGTTCCTGGACCCGCACGGCAGCCGGCAGCGAATTTGATGCCGCGACGACCGTGGTCGGCAGCCGGCGGGCTACCTCTTCGGCGTGCGATGGTCCGGAAACGGTCACCACGCGCTCGGAAAAATGGCCATCCAGTTCTCGCTCGATAATCTCCGACATCCGCATCAACGTTGTGTTTTCGATTCCTTTGGCAAAGTTGACCAGAATAGGATTGCGGAGCGAAAGGCTGGACATCCGGGCGGTCGTCGCCCGAACAAACTGGGACGGAATTACAAAACAAATTATCTCCGCCTCACGGGTTGCCGCACTGAGATCACTGGTTATGGTTATCTCATTCGGAATTTTGATGCCGGGGAGTTTCGCCGGCAGTTCTCGCTGGGCAGTCAGGGTAGGGGCAACCTCCGGATCGAATTCCCACAGACTCGGGCGGTAGCCGTTTTCGTACAGCAGTCTGGCGATGGCTATCCCCCAGCCGCCGGCGCCAAGCACCGCGACATTGTTCACAAAGGCAGAATTCAAACTGACCACTCCGACAACGTCGATATCAGGAACGAAGGGCCTCGTCCATTATCATTCAGTCACGCGAAGCCTGCGACCGGTGAAATGGTTTTTCGGTTCCCGTTACCAGGCGCCTGATATTCGACCGATGCGTTATTACTACAAAAAGGAAAAGCAGAGCGCAAGTTAAAAGCAATTCATCACGAATCACTTTAGCTAATACGAAGCGTTCGAACAGGATGAAAACCACCAGGGCGAACGCCGCACTGAGCGAACCCAGCGAAACAATTCGTGAAACCGCAAAGACCACTATAAACACAAACACCGCGACCCCGACCTCCAGCGGAATCAGCCCGATCAAGGCTCCCAACGCGGTGAGTACCCCTTTCCCGCCGCGAAATCTTCCGAACACGGTGAAGACATGTCCAACAATGGCCACAATTCCAAAAAGCAACTGAACGTGCAGATGGTCTATGCCGGAGAGTTCGGCGCCATAGCCGGCGAACAGCCAGACCGGGATAAACCCTTTTAAAACATCCAGGAGGGCAACCAGCATCCCCCAGCCTGCGCCCAATACACGGAAGGCGTTTGCTGCGCCGACATTGCCTGACCCGTGTTCCCGAATATCAATGCCGCGCGCGATCCTCCCCGCAAGGAGCGCAGACGGAACTGCTCCCAACACGTATGAACCAAGAAGCAACAGGATGAACTGGGTGCTCGCCATGGAACCTCGGGCCGATTACTCGGTGCGCGTTCCGCCAAATCTCCACTTCAAGACCGGCGGGGTTACCATGGTCGTAATGATAACCATAATCACTACTGCAGCATAGACATTTGGATCAATAACCGCCTGGCCATCCAGCTGCAGAGACGCGCCGATCCCCGCAAAAATCAAACCAACTTCGCCGCGAGGGATCATCCCCAATCCCACAGCAAAGCGGTCGATTTCCTTGCCCAACACGCCAAGGGACGATGTCTGCTTGCCGATGATGGCGGCCAAGGTTAATACCAGGGCAAAGCCGATGATATCCCCCCGGCCAAAAGCCCGCAGGTCCACCTGGAGACCCATGTAGACAAAGAAAATTGGCACCAGAAAGATACTAATCGGGTGAAGTAAATCTTCCAATCCATGCGGTTTGGCCAGGCTCAGATCCCGATATTGCACTTGATCCAACACCAGACCCGCGGCGAAGGCCCCGACAATTGGCGCCAGCCCGACTAAATCCGCCAACCAGGCCGCCGTGAAACATATCACCAGGGACGTTATCAACAGCATGCCACGAGCTTTGAGCTGATTAGCTATCTTAAACAATGGCCGGTAGATTGCTCCGCCGATAATGATTGCCCCGACCAAGAAGATGATTGCCTTGGCAATCAACCAGGCAATACCACCCGACGATAAGCCGTCGCCACCGGAACCGATTCCCATAATGATCCCCGAAACGACGGCAAGAATGACCAATCCCATGACATCATCAATGACCGCCGCCCCGAGGATGATGCGAGCCTCAGAGGAATGGATGCGATTCATATCTTTGAGCACCCGGGCGGTAATCCCCACAGACGTTGCGGTCAGGGTAGCCCCGAGAAATATATGCACAAAGATCGACGCGTCGGGCAGAAACCAGGCACCCACACCCCAACCCAGCAAAAAGGGTGTTATCACTCCCAGGATCGCCACCAATAATGACGAAAGCCCGACTTTCATCATCTGGTCGAGATTGGATTCCATTCCCACCTCGAATAACAGCAAAATCACGCCAATCTCGGCAAAAACCTCGATTACATGATTGGTCTTAAGTGGTTCAAAGACGTTAATGCCGACTAAGAAAAGGTTGCCGAGAAGGACACCGATGATCAACTCACCGAGCACTTCGGGTTGTCCAATACGATTACACAAATCGCCGCCGATCTTGGCGCCAAGCATAATCACCACCAGCGCAACCAGGATCGCTGAAACCGATGAGGAGTGGCCGGCCGCTGCCTCGCCTGCCGCTTCGCTTGCCGGGCAAAGCACCGGAACGGCGATCAGGAACAACAAAAAAGCTGTCGTTGAAAGTCGGGTCCGCATCGTACCTTCCTTCGCTGTGCCATTAATGCCTGCGAATAAAGGCACCAGGCAAAACATCGTCAAGGAAGATATGTCACCGGGAGCGCGTCGATTGTCAGAGGTTTGCTGAGTGAGACTGAGCGGAAAGGAAGATACAGCGGCCCGCCTCAGGATCGTAAGCGTGGCAACGCCGGTAATCGCCGAACGGCACAACCCCATCGAAGGCAAAACAATCCAGATCTAAGTCCTTGCACGGTATTTCCTGTCGCTTTGGCAGTTGAGCGGTTTCGTACGCAGGGTACTGTCTGGTTTGCGATATTGGCATAATTCCTTATTCGAGTGACATCCTACCAGGTTCTGTGACGTCCTCACGGTCCGACTTCGCCTCTTTTACGCCGTATTCGTACAGTTTATTCCGCAGGGTCCGCGTGGAGATTCCCAGTAAGTCCGCAGCCTTTGTCTGATTGCCGCCCTGGTCCTCCAGGGTCTTTAAAATCAGCGCCTGTTCCATTTCGCGGATGGTAGTGCCGGATTTGATCGCATCTGCCTGCGCATGTACGCCGGCAGTGAAGAGATCAGCGGGGAAGTCGTCGGGGGTCAGTGTGTCACTCTGGGCGACCACGACCGCGCGTTCGATGTAATTTTCCAATTCACGGATATTTCCCGGCCAGGGGTAGTCCTCGAACAGTCGTAGAACCCGGTCCGACGCTTTGGCCACGGCCCGGTTGTTCTCGGCATTATAGAAACGAATGAAATGCTCCACCAGCGCGGGAATATCACCGGTTCGCTCACGCAACGGCGGCAGATGAATTGGTATGACATTGAGCCGATAGTACAGGTCTTCCCGGAAATTTCCCGCTTCGATTTCCGCCGGCAGATGTCGATTCGAAGTTGCAATGACCCGGACATCAATCGAAAGCTTACTCTCCGATCCCACCCGCTGGATTTCCTTCTCCTGCAAGACGCGAAGCAACTTGGCCTGGAGTCCACTAGGCATCTCCGAAATCTCATCCAACAGCAACGTGCCCCCGTCGGCCAACTCAAAATGACCCTTCTTCTGCCGAACTGCGTTGGTGAACGCGCCCTTTTCATGCCCGAACAGCTCGCTTTCAATCAACGATTCCGGCAGTGCCGCACAGTTAAGGGCAATGAATGGGCCTTCCTGGCGGTTCCCCTGATAGTGGATCGCCTTGGCGACCAACTCCTTACCAGTCCCCGATTCACCGGTGATCAGTACCGTAGCCCGGCTATCGGCGACGGAGTCGATCAAATCATGGACGCCTCGCATGGCCGGGGATTTGCCGATCATCCGATCACGACCGTACTTGTCGGCAATGACGTTGCGCAACTGCCGGTTTTCCCGAATCAGACGAATATGGGTGATCGCCCGGTCAGCGGCCAGGCCGGCCTCATCCGGCCCAAATGGTTTCAACAGATAGTCGAAGGCCCCGGATTTCATGGCTTCCACCGCATTGCGCACCGTACCGTACGCGGTCATAATGATAACCATGGTGTCCGGGGATAGTTTCTTCGTCTTTTTCAACAATTCGATGCCGTTCAATCCCGGCATTTTGATATCCGAAAATACGAGATCGTACTCGCATTCGGCAATTTTCTCGGCGGCGATATCGCCGGTTTCGGCGGTGTCGACCTCATACGGCGATGAACTGAAGGTTTCGGTAAGAAAATCACGAACGAGTGGATCGTCATCAACAACGAGAATCTGTGCGTGCACTCAGCGCCTCCTTCATGCCGCGCCAGGGGTCCAAATGCCGATATTCCTATTCACAGGGCAGCGAAATAGTAAACTGTGCGCCGTTGCCCGGCTCGGAATCCACCGACACGGTGCCACCATGTGCTTCGATGATCTTGCGAGTAATTGATAGTCCCAGCCCGGTTCCCTTTTCCTTCGTGGTAATAAACGGCTGGAAGATATTCTCGCGGACTTCCGGTTCAATGCCCGGCCCGTTATCGGTCACGGTGAACGTCACCCACTTCTCCGGTTGAGTCTCAACCCGGAATTCCACGCGGCCATTCTCTCTCTCCCCCACCGCCTGGACAGCATTGTGTAACACATTTACAAATGCTTGCCGCAACAACGGCGAATCCCCCTGCGATTGCGGCCATTCTTCGGGAAATGCCCGGACCAGGGTGATTTTTCGCGAGGTCTCACTGCGCTCCAGCGCATTGGAGAGTTCCTGACAGAAAGTCCGCCATTGAATGGGACGCCGATCCAAATTTGGCGCCTTGGAAAACTCCAGCAGATGTTGTATGAGCTGCTCGAGACGATGTACCCCTTCTTCGACCTGCTCCGCCCACTTCCGGGGTTTCCCGTCGGAGAGATGTTGCCGCAGCAAACCGCAGTAGCCGACAATCCCCATCAACGGATTGCGGATTTCATGCGCCAGCGTCGCCGACATTTCCCCCAATGCGGCCAGCGTCTTTAACTGGCTCATCGTGCGTTCCATCTCGCGGATGTGAGTCATATCGCGGATGACATAGACGCCGGTCTGTCCGGCTTCCTGGCTCGGTAACGGAAAATGACTGACCAGCAGATCGTGCTGTTCCCCCGCTTCCGAACTGCAGTACTGAAATTCACGTTGTTCGCCGGGTGGTACGCCCTGGAGATTTTCGGCTATTTGCGGCAACCGTTCGGCGAAGCACTCGCCGATGGTCTCGGTGGCGGTACAGCCCAGGCACGCCTCTGCGGCCGGGTTGAAAAACTGAATCTTTCCGGCTTGGTCTACCGCGATCACGCCGACATCAATTGCCTGCAGAATACAGTCGAGATGTTCCCCGAAGCGACGGGTTTGCTCAGCGGATGCCTGTAACGCCGTGTTTGTCTCTTCCAGCTCTCGATTAACTTCCAAATATTCCCGTTCAAGGTCCTCGTAGCGTGCGGTCAAGCGCCCCAGGACCTCCTGGAAGGAATCCACGGAGTCAACAAATTCCGCGAGCGAACCCGCACCTGGTCTGGAGAAATTCTTGTGCGTCATAACTCCCTGCCCGTTCAGAATAATACCGGTAGGTCATTTGATGATGCAATGAGAAAATATGCACAGATGAGAAAAAATTTGGGCGGTGGTCAAACTTTGCGCAGTTACTGGGACGAACCCCCGGAGAGCAGATTGGCACGGCGCTCGTCATACTCCTGGGGTGAGATATATCCGGCATCTCGCAACTCCCCTAACTCCCGCAGTTGCGCATCCAGATAGCGGTCTGGTTGCGCGGAGGCTGCCGGAGGATTATCCGCGTGATCTTCCGGCGCCGAGAGACGATAATCGCGCAGTTTATCTTCCACGCTATCCAGATTATTCTGAATGCGATCAATCTCCAGTCGCATACAATATTCGCGTAACGCCCGGTCGATGGCTCCCCGTAACTCGCTCAATTTAAACGGCTTGATCAAATAGTCATACGCGCCGGCACGCAACGCCTCAATCGATGAATCAATGGTCGGGTAACCGGTCATAATGATGATCGTGCACACCGGCAATTGTTTGCGGATTTCCTTCAGGGTTGCGATACCATCCATGCCGGGCATCTTCAAATCGACCAGGGCGACACCGAAGGAAGCATCATCGACGGCTCTGACGGCTCGTTCCCCGGAGTCGACCGCGACAACGGTATATCCGAGCCGCGAGAAATACTCCGTCAGCAGTTCACGGATATACACTTCGTCATCAACAACCAGGATTCGTTGTCGGGGTGCGCTAGGCGTGTTGTCTGTCGTCGCTGACATGGCGTCCCTCCGTGACCGCTGCCTGCACTCGCTTTGCCAGTTTTTTCAAGTTGAACGGTTTGACAAAGTAGTCATAACACCGTTGCCGTAACGCTCCCACTGCATTCTCCACCGAGGGATAGCCGGTAATAATAATGACCGGAACATTTCCCTGTGTTTCCTGTAGTTGCGCCGCGACGTCCAGCCCGTCCATATCGGGCATTTTCAAGTCCATGATCACCGCATCGAATTGTTGCTCCTTGGCGCGTTCCAACGCGGTCTGACCGTTTTCGGCGAGGGCGATGGAGTAATCGCAGCTACTGAAATGATCATATAGCAGATCGCGAATCAACAGTTCATCATCAACGATGAGCAGACGAGCGTTTTCTGGCATCGCATCTCCCACACGCCGCACAAGGGACCCGGCGTGATCGCAAATTCATCTACGGCGTTACCGGCGAGGTAAACGTCTTAAGCGCCTCATCCTGGGTCTCATAAATCTCAAAGACGTTGATCAGTTGGGTAATCGCCATGATTTCCTTGACGTACGAGGCAAGATCGGACAGGGCCAACCGGCCACCCGCCAAGCGAACGTCTTTTAAAATCGACACCATTGCTCCCAGACCGGAACTATTGATAAAATCAACATTTTTCATGTTGAGAACCAATTGGACGCGGTTATCCTGCAAGCGGCGACGAATGAAATCTTTCAACGAATTGGCGCCAACCAGGTCCAGCCGACCGGTGGCAGCAATAACCTCAACTTCACCCACTGTTTCAACCTGGAGTTCCATCATTCCTCCTTAGACCCTTAATCCATGTGTGCCGGGCCGACTGTCTTCAGACCGTATTCATGTGCGTCAGAAATATTGAACTGCATACCGACAACAAGTCCACCACCATCCCGTTCTCTGATCCGCAATTCGTCGGCTGACCATTGCATTAAGTTCAATCCGCGACCACCTTCACAATCGGTCGTCGCTGCCGTCCATTGCTCCTCCGGCGGCAATGCTGCTGCTCCCGGCCCCCTATCGAATAGTTCGACTTCTAAGGCGTTCTTCTTCATGCAGATTTTCAACTCGATGATTTGCTGCGGATCGTTCCCGCTCCCATGAATGACCGCATTGGTGAACGCCTCACTGATACCGACCAGTATTTGGTGGCTGCGTTGATCTTCTAAGTGATACTCTTGCGCGATCTGCTGAAACAGGACGTGGATCCAGCGCAGATACCGGGCTTCCGCCGGGAAGGCCAGGAGGGCTACGGATGATCGCGCGTTAGCCATCTCCCCGCTCCTCCGGGTCGAATTCGACCACCACTACTGTCCGATCATCAATAAAATCTTGATGACCGTAGTCACGTTTCAGCTCGTCGTTTAATCGAGACAAAAACACCGCCGGTCGATCACCGGCATTTTCTTGCGTGAAGTGCCGCAATCGATCTCGCCCGAACAGGCTGCCGTCAGGACTGGCGGCCTCGATGATGCCGTCGGTGAAGACGACCAGGCGATCACCGGGATGCAGCTGTTGCCGACCCTCGATAAATTCAAATCCGGGAAATTGTCCCAAGAATACCCCACCGGCGCTTAATTCCTCCACAGTTTTTTTCGTCGGGGAGTAAAGCAATGACGGCGGATGGCCGGCGCTGGTATAAGTCAACGAGGTATTCGGCAGGTCAAAAAAGCCACAGAAGAACGTGACGAACATGTCTTTCTGGCCGGTGAGATCTGCCGAAATAAGATCATTGATATGGGAGATAATTCCCGCAGTTGAAGTCGAGCGCTGAACCTCCGCGCGGACAATCGAACGCACGGCGGTCATCAAAAGTGCGGCGGGTACCCCCTTGTCGGAGACATCGCCAACCACCACGAAGAATTCCCCGGCGTTGCGTGGAATGATGTCGAAATAATCTCCTCCGACTTTGCGTGCCGGTAGATAGAGCGACTGTATGGTAACTCCGGGTAAGGAGATGTCCACGGTGGGCACCAGAGTTTTCTGAACTTCTTCCGCCAGCGAGAGTTCCTGCTCGATACGTTGTTTCTCCAGTGACTCCGCCAACAGCCGCGTGTGTTCAATGGCCACGCCGGCAAAAGAGACCAGGATCTGTAGTTTGCTGCAATCTTCATCCGTGAATCGTTCACCAGTAGTCTTATTGACGGCAACAACACAACCTTCCAGATGCGACTGGACTTCGATGGGGAGAGCAATGACGCCACCGACCATGAGGTTTTGCCCGTTGAATTGCAGGCCCGCCGCGTGGTCGAAGTAGTCAGTGACGACCCCCTCGCCGTGATCCATGACCCAGTCGACGATGTTTTTACCGTCTCGGTAGGTCAGGACATCAACCGCTTGCGGGTTGAATCCCCACACGACTTTGGGAATGTATCCACGATCACCTTTGACAACGATTAAGCCGACTTCGGCGCCAATGGTTCGCAATGCCATTTGCATGAGTACCGAGAGGATTTCCTCTAAGTCGGTAATGGCAGCGAGCACCGCCCCCATCCGGGCAATATCATCACGGTCCTGCTTCAGTTGTTCAAGCTGTAGCTCCAGCTCGGTAATTCGCTGTTCGGCGTCGGGAGTGGCCGTGGGCGGCGAAATATGCGGTGTTGTATCGGTCATAAATATCCCACAATTGGACCATCGCCAATGAGTTATTAGCCATATCGGCATCTCGCGGGTTAGTCTCAATCTCGACCCGCAACAGGAGCTCGAGGAATTGACGTAAAAAAGCCCTTCCCGGGAGCAGTAGGTCCGGAAAGGGCCTCAAACAATAGTGGCAAGCTATTTAGAGTATCGTCATTTTAGTATCCGTCTTGAGGATTATCGACTCAAACCTGACCGACTATCGTGGTTCGGTGTTCAGCGGGGTCCGAGCATTGATTACTGCGGCTCCGACAGAATCTCCCCATACATTGATGGAGGTGCGGAATCGATCGAGCAGCCAATCGACGACCAGAATCAGGGCAATCCCCTCGACGGGCAGGCCAACGGAATGCAGCACCATGACCATGGTTACTAACCCGGCCTCCGGAATCGCCGCCGCACCAACTGCTGCCAGATTGGCGGTCAGAAATATCACGGCCTGCTGCCAGAGCGCGAGGTCAAACCCGTATGACTGCGCAATAAACATGGCCGCCACCGCTTCGTAGAGCGCGGTGCCATCCATATTCACGGTGGCGCCCAATGGCAGGACGAATCCGGCCACTCGGTTTTCCACTTTATTCTTCAGTTCAACACAGCGAATAGTAATCGGCAGCGTTGCCGCCGAGGAGGCCGTGGAGAAGGCGGTCAGGACCGCTTCTCCCATATTTCCGGCGTACCGCAGAACCGGGCGCCGGGCCACCAACACCAGGATTAGCGGCAAAATGATCACCGCATGAATCGCGAGACCACTCAGGACGGTGATGGAATACCAGCCGACCGCCTGCAGCGAGGCCCAGATTTCCTGTCCACCGCCGTGTTTGAGGACCTGCCGAATGACGAGCCCCATCACTCCGAGGGGGGCAAACGTGACAATAATGCGCACCAGTCTCAGGATTCCGTCATTGAGTAGCCCGATGAAATCGATTGCTCCCTCCGCGCGCTGTCCCGTTCGGACGAGATATACCCCCAACAGCAAGGAGAGCCAGATCAGCGGTAGAATCTGGTCTTCCGCCAGGGCCCGAAAAATATTGGCCGGAAGCAGCGTATCGATGAAGTCCATCCAGCCGCGTTCGGGAGCTTCAAACTCGCCGGCAAAGGGAGACGTTCCCGATCCCGGTTGCATGACGTTGACCAGCACAATACCGATTGTCACTGCCAGCAAGTTCGTAGCCAGGTAATAGATAACGGTGTTGCGGCCGAGCAGCCCGAAGCGACGCAAGTTCCCCAGTTGGGTGACGCTTGTGGTAATCGTCGTAAAGATCAGAGGAATAACAATGAGTTTGAGCGCATTTAAAAACGCATATCCCAGGTAGCCGAAGGGGGCAGCGGATGCCGGATGGATCACCGACCAGACCGCACCAAGGACCACACCGAGAAAAATCAGGAGTAAGTTATACCTTTGGATTGCTTCCCACATCTGCTCGTTCCTTCATCCGTCTATGCTATTCCCCGTTCCATCAGTCTTCGCCGCAGCGTCAGTATTTGCCCGCGATGGCCGGCTTCATGCTCCAGGAGGTGGTAAATAATCCAGCGCAGCGAAAACTCATATTCGCGGCCTTCATCATCAACGAACGGCCGGCGATCATGCAATGCAGCATCGGCGAGTGTGGCGTAAAACGTCTGAGTGGTCCGCCGGGCCTCGTGCAGTCGTTCACTGAACCATCCTACCGGTTTCTCCGGCAACGGAGGGGCTTTGGGATCACCGAATTCTGTCGTGCGGAATTCTGCCTTTTGTTCGGGGGTGAGGTCATTTCCCGTCCCGACATATTGCATCCAGAACAGTTCTGCTTCGGCGATATGTAACACGATCATGCCGATGGAGTTGCCGCCATCCTCAGGGACCCAGACCATCTGTGACGGAGTCAATTCGGCGATTGCCTTCAGGAGTCGCTCGCGCAGTTCCTGTTGCATCGCATACAGCAGCCCGATCTGCGCATCCCTCCGGCCGGGATCAGGCAAATCAATACACGTTGGCGGCATGCAGCATCCCCTCCCCGTACGATTAGTTGCGCAATGTATGAAGGATGCGTTAAAGATGCCAGCGCAATTGAGAATGAATATGGGAGGGAGTGGTGCTTATTCTTTGGGTGGTTCCGGCAATTCCGCCATTCGGGTGCGCGCGAGTTCGGCCTGATAAAAATTAAAAAATGAAATAAAGATCGCGGCGATGACTGGCCCCATCACCAATCCGAGCAGGCCAAAGAGATTCAGCCCTCCCAGAATGGCAATGAACAAGACCATTGTGTGCATCTTGGTGCGACCGCTGACCACAAAGGGTCGGAGAACGTTGTCGACGGTAGAAACGACACCGAAGCCAAAGCCAAGCATGAGGATTCCTTTGATGATTGAGCCTTGCACAAACAGGATGACCGCCGCCGGCACATACACAAATCCCGGCCCGAGGACAGGGATAAATGACAGGAATCCCATGACCACCCCCCAGAGCACCGGCGCACCCAGGCCCAGAATAAAGAAGACCAATCCACCAAGCGTCCCCTGGACAATGGCGATCAATACCCCGCCGTACAGTGCCGCCCACACTACCTGACGCACCATGGTGAACAGTTTTTCTGTTTGATCAACGGTGAGCGGAATCGCGTTTTTCACCTGATGCAACAAACGGTCTCCATCCCTGAACAGAAAAAACATAGCCATGATCATGACGCCGAGGTAAAGAACAAACACGGAAAAATTCGTGATCAGTTGCGAAGTCTGGTTCACGGTTAATTCAGTCAGGCGGGATACCGAGTCCAGCAGGAGCGACTTGAAATCCAGGCCCGATATATCGACCCAGGGGCTGAGTTTTTCCACAATCGCTCGGAAAAACGGCGTTTCGTCGAAATGCAGAACAAGGTCCAATTCCGATTGGTAATTACCCGCCTGAATTTTTCGTGTGAGCCGCCCCGCCTGATCGATAAGAGCGGCGCCAAGGTACGTGATCGGACCGGCTAAGAGCAAGAGCACCAACAAGGTACAGATAAGCGCTCCCACCCAATTTGGCCCGAATCGCCGCAATTTCTGGTTGAGCGGCCAGAAAACCACTGCGATCGCTATCCCCCACAGTAGTGGAATAAAGAACGGCTCGACAATCCGGTAGCAGAGTACAAGCAGGAGCGCGACAAAGGTGAGAATCGCCAGAAGGGCTGTCCCCCCACGCGGATACGTAGTGGTCGGATCTGATTCGGGCATATAGTTACTCTCCTACCCATAGATCGGCACATTGTAAGAAATCGTATCCGGCGCGAGGGGCAAGCAAATTTCCACTTTGACAATTGGAATGCCTGGCTGCATTGCATTGCAATCAAATGCGTTTCCGGTTCACATCGTTGAAGCGGTCAGGGCACATTTCTGGACCTGTTTCATGCTGTTTCGCCGCCGGCAAAAAGATAATCCCTTATCCACAAATAAGTTAAGGGTCGAGGTCGCGAAAACGATCTTTTTTCAATCTGGGTATGGTCTTTGCGGAAGTTTTGGTAGCTGAAACTGTTCCCTTGTGGACAACCAAGGAATTGGACCATGACGACGAACCGGCAAAACTCAAAAAATCAAACGTCCACACGTATTATAGATGGAACCAAGTCCACGGAAGTGGGTGTGAGGTTTGTCTTTATCTCCTCGGGGCCGCTCGGCGTGCTGACGAGGAGAGGGCGAAAAGCCTGGCCTGGCTATCGGACGGAAAGGGGGGCACGTACTTTCCGACGTCGCCATCAGCGACCGTCCCGAAACCGGCAAGTCCGTTACTGGTGTTGAACTCTGTCGGAAAGTCGGCCAGAGTGACGAAAGAGAAGAAATCTTGGGGGAGATGTCCCTGCGCTCGCTACTGACCCTCCCGAGCGTGGCCGTTGCCAATTGACTTCTCCCCCGCTTTTTATTGTTGAGCCATAATACAACCGTCTGAGTGTTTTGGCGTTACACGGCGTGTCTGGTCCATTCCCCCTGCCCGACACGCCGATTTCTTTTTAAAACCAATCTTCAATATAGACCGGGGCTGGCGGAAAGGCTTTGGTCAGGGAGGCAATGTGTTTCTCGGCGCCGGTCAGCGTTCCACTGCCTTTCAATTCCTGTGCCGAGTAATACCCCAAGTACAATTGAGAGAACGCCTGAATGGTCGTGGTAATTTGGGGACGGACTCTCCGACCGTGGGACAGCGGTGTGGCTTTCCCTCTCCCCCGCCTAATTGTCAACCGAAACGCACGGTCATTCCACGGTGCCGTATCATCTCCCTCAATTCCCATTATCAGATCTACATTGAGACCCCTAGGAAATGACCGCTGGCGCACGGCACCGACGATATCCACAACTTTGAACATCATTTTGGGTTTGATCTGCAACTCGACGCGTGGATCTTCGAAGAAATGATGTATCCGCACATCCGGCGGCAGAAACATTTTGATCTTCGTGAATTGATCGCGATGGAATTGCAGGACACGAAATACCGCGCGGGCCGCGGCGGGATTGGTCCAGGCGGAATAAACAGCGGACATCTCTGCATTTTCGATGGGACGCAGCGACTTGAAACTGCAAAAGACATAGCCTTGCGGCTTCCCATGGCGAGTGATTAAATACGGGTGGACAACTCGACGGGGATCCCGAAACACGCGGCGTTTCCAATAGGCCATATCCCGTTTAACCGTTCCATTATACCGGGCGCCAAAAGCCTGCTGAACCGTGTTCAGCTGCCGCCAGCGTCTGATATCGGTAAGTCGTTTCACCGCAAACCCCTCATCGGGCAGCCGACGCAACTGCCGAGGATCAAACGTACAAACCAGGACATCAAAGGCCTGGGCGTAACCCATGCGCTCGTAAAATGAAAATTTAAACGGCAAGAGAACAGAAAGCGCACACCCTTCGTTTCGCATGTGCGCTTGCGCAGCCGTCATCAACTGTTTGGCGAGAGACACATTCCGGTACTCCGGCCAGGTCGCGACCGCAGAAACCCCTCCCATCGGTAGATACTTACCGGCAACCTGCATTTGAAAAGGGTAATACCACAGCGCCGCGGCCAGCTTTTTGCCGTCGAAGACTCCGAAGGCATCGTTGTGCGGCCGGCAAAATTCAATCCAGGAATTAATATCAGTCGGGCCCATCCCGAAGGCGTGGCAGCTTAAGTCACCATATTGTTTCCATTCTCTTGCGGTCAGTGTGCGCAGTCGCATCTATGGCATCCTCATTTAACGTACCTTATTTGTAGAATCAAGATATCCGCGTCCGGCGATTCAAGTCAATTCCCCGTTGACAGTTTTGGCACGGAAGCGAATACTGAGCGGGGTTCACCATGGGAATCACTGCACCAGACATCATTTTATTCGCGCACCTGGCCTGGGCCAGTGTGATGGTTGGTGGATTTGTGCTGGCGGTGGCCGGAATCTTCTGGCGGCGTCTGCGCGGGTGGATGCTATTTCGGACCGTCCACCTGATTGGGTTAGTGCTCACGGCATCGGTCCCCCTGTGGTCCGGTCTTTGCCCCTTAACGATCTGGGAATATTCGCTACGCGGCGAGCAACCGACCGCCCAGCGGTCATTTCTCGCCGATTTGGCGAGTGACATTCTCTACGTGAATGTGCCAGTCTGGGTCATCACCCTGCTGACCACGATTGTCGCAGTAGCGACCTTGATTCTATATATCGTCTACCCCCCGTGGCGTTATCGGCGACAAAAGCGAGAGCAAACCTGAGATTTCAAGCAAATACGTGGCCTGCACTATTGCACATCGTATTCATTGTCTCCATCTTATACAATGTTCGCCAAGACCGAATCGCACGTCGAAGCGAAGCGGGGATTAATGTGGATGATCGGTTTGTGTTGGTGGTACTGATCGTAGCCATCATCGTGATCGCCGGCGTCGGTATCAGACGTGGCTGGGTCACGAGGCCACGTGGTGGGTTTTCCGCAATGACCGTGTACCATGACTGGTCATCCCAACCAGTACAGGAGGGCGTCGAGGTCATTGTCGAACGGAATGCCAAGAAAAAAGAAGAGGAACAATTCTCCGGAGAACCGGATTTCGAGGAGAAGGACCGCGAACGAAACAAGCAGGATAATTCAAGGAAGGATTCGGAGCCTTTATGAACATCATGAAGGACAAGACCGCGTTAATCACCGGCGCCTCATCGGGGATTGGCGAAGTGACCGCCCGCGCCCTGGTCGCCGTCGGCATGAAAGTGGCGTTGGCGGCCCGCCGGGAGGACCGCCTCCATGCTCTGGCCGTCGAGTTAGGTCCGGCCGCGATGACGGTCCCGATGGATGTCACCGACAAAAATAATGTCTCTGCCGGCGTCCAGACCGTCTTGAATGACTGGGGGCAGATCGATGTTCTGGTCAACAATGCCGGGTTGATGCCGCTCTCCTTTATCCGGAATTTACATACCGACGAATGGGACCGCATGGTGGACGTGAACATCAAGGGAGTCTTGCACGCTACCGCGGCAGTCCTGCCGCATATGCTCGAGCGAAAATCTGGACACATTGTGAATATTTCATCACTGGCGGGCCGGCGGGTGTTTCCCTCCGGGAGCGTGTACTGCGGGACGAAGTTTTTCGTGAATGCGTTTTCCGACGGGTTGCGGATGGAACTGTCACCCAAGGACAATATTCGGGTGACCATTATCGAACCGGCGCGCACCAAATCGGAACTAACGCAGCATATTACCGATAATGATGTCAAAGAATTCTTCGGGGCGGGGAGCAAATGGCGCATTTTAGATGCAGAAGATATTGCCAATGCCATTGTCTATGCAGTGACTCAACCCCCGCATGTCAATGTGAACGAGATTCTCATTCGACCCACGGAACAGGAAACGTAATATGCTTCTACCGAAAATCCTGTACTTAAAGAGCCTGATGAAAAATCGGAAGAAACGACTATTTGTAGGTCGGGTTCCGAGAAATGCACAGCATGGCGAGAAACCCGACACCAACAAGCCAATAGGATGGTGCCCGGTTTCTCCGTGCGTTATAACGCACGTCGGAACGCCGACCTACCGCCAAACGGCCTTTTCTACCCTTTTGAATAAATCCCTGAAACAGGGGCTGGTGGCCCTGGCGGTTATCCTCTCAATTGCCACCGTCGCACACGCGGAGACGCCGCAACTCGAATCCTGGGCGGCTGCCGGAACAAAGTACATGGTTGCCGCCGATCATCCGCTCGCGTCGCAAGTCGGAGCGCGTGTTCTCGAACACGGCGGCAATGCAGTTGATGCCGCCGTAGCTGTTTCGTTCGCCCTGGGCGTGGTGCGGCCCTACTCCACCGGTTTAGGTGGCGGTGGATTTATGCTGATCAAAGAACCGGGCGAGAAGCCAATCGTGATCGATTTCCGGGAACGCGCCCCCAAAGCCTGCACGCCGGATCAATATCTCAATGACGAGGGTGAACAGATTCGATCGACTGTGCATGGTGTCTGGGCCGCCGGTGTGCCGGGGACACTCAAGGGAATGCTCTACGCACTGGAACATTTCGGCACCGAGCCGCTGCCTGAAGTAATTCAGCCCGCAATTGAGCTTGCTGAGCACGGCTTCCCCGTCGACCAGCATACGCATGAGGGAATGGTCGGCCTCGCCGAAAAATTCGTCGGGGAGGACCGCCCAGCGGAATACCAGGAACTGACTGAGATTTTTCTGAAAAACGACCAACCACTAGCGGTTGGTGATATGATGCAACGTCCGAACCTGGCAGCGACACTGCGCACAATCTCTCAGGCGGGAGAAAGCCCGCTTTATTCTCCCGACGGAGAAATCCACCAGAAGTTAGTGTCTCTGATGAAAACCTATGGCGGCCCGATGACCTCGGGCGATCTGACCGGATACGAGATAGCGGTTCGCAAACCGTTGCAAACCGGTTATCGAGATTTCACCGTCTGGAGCATGCCGCCCCCTTCCTCCGGGGGTGCAGTAATCGGGCAGGTGCTTCATGTCGTCGATGTATTCCGGGGGAAAATCCCGGACCCGGTGCTCAGGCAGGAACTCTTCCCCCATGTGCTGACGGAAAGTTTCAAGTACGCTCTTGCTGATCGCGCTGCCGGCTTGGGGGATTGGGATTTCGATGAATCCGGCGAAATTCATCAATTGGTCGACCGGATGATCGACACCACGACTGCCCAACTCATTGTGGAGGATATTAGCCCTGCGGGGATCCATCCGCCTGAGCATTACGGGACCAGCACCCTGGGCGACGATGGCGGCACCAGTCACTATTGCGTGCTTGATAGCGAAGGGCGGGTGGTGGCAGTCACCGAAACGATAAATCTGGAATTTGGCTCGTATGTGATGATTCCCGGCACGGGCATTATTCTCAATGATGAACTCGATGATTTTGCCATCGAATCCGGCAAGCCTAATCAATTTGGTCTGATTCAATCGGAGAACAATCTTATCGGGCCGGCAAAGCGACCGTTATCCTCGATGTCCCCTACAATTATCACCCAGGGGGAGAGGCCGATTATGGTGGTCGGTGGTTCTGGTGGCCCGAAAATTATCACCGGGACGTTGCATACTATCCTCAATGTTCTCGAACATGGCATGCGGCCGGACAGCGCGGTCGCCGCACCACGGTATCATCACCAGTGGGCGCCGTACGAAGTCAAAGTCGAGCCCGGGCTTGATTCGATGATTATCGGTGGACTGGCTGCGCGCGGAAACGAAACTGAAGAGTATGAACATCCCGGACATATCCAGGCGATTGTCCGCTGGGACAATCAGTGGGTTGGCGTATCCGATCCGCGCAAAGGCGGGAAGCCGGCGGGGAAATAGAATCACTTTGCAGCCTGTTCAGCAGCAGTAACCGTATTCGCCATCAACATGGTCACGGTCATTGGCCCAACGCCGCCCGGGACCGGGGTGATCGCCCCGGCGACATCTACCAGCGCGTCATAGTCCACATCCCCGACAAAACGGTAGCCTCGTTTCGCCGATGGATCCTCAATCCGGTTGGAGCCCACATCAATCACCGTGACACCGGGTTTGACCATGTCGGCGGTAACCGTGTTCGGGCGGCCCACGGCGGCGATGAGGATGTCCGCCCGTTTCGTATAAAGCGTCCAGTCTTTAGTGCGCGTATGGCATATTGTCACTGTGGCATCGCCGACGTCAGCTTTCTGCGAGAGCATAATCGAAAGCGGCCGGCCGACAATATTCGAACGACCGAGCACGACTACATCCGCGCCGGAAGTTGGAATCTCATAATACCGCAACAGTTCAATGATGCCCGCCGGGGTAGCCGGGAGAAAGCGCGGTCGGCCGATGGTCATCAGGCCGACGTTCTCGGGATGAAAGCAATCGGCGTCCTTGGTGGGCCTAATGCGATGAATTGTGCGGTCTACATCCAAATGTTTGGGTAACGGCAACTGGACAATGTAACCGTGCACTGCCGGATCGGCGTTTAAGTCATCGATGAAGCCATCGAGCTTTTCCTGGGTGATATCCGCCGGGTGGCGCAAGATTTGAGATCGTATGCCCAGTTTGGCAGCGGCTTTCTCCTTCATCCCGACATAGGCGGCAGATGCGGGATCATCCCCCACCAACACTGCGGTCAAACCGGGGACTATCCCCCGCGCGTTGAGAGAGTCAATGCGCTCTTTGAGACGCGCGCGAAAATCCTTGGCCACCAGTTTACCGTTAATGATCGTTGCCAGCATAGGCGCCTAATGAGCGGTGTCAGCACGCGGATGTCAAGGATTGACTAACATCACAGCGGGTAGATAATCAGCCTTCGGTATCGGCGGGGGACGACTGTTCCTGACGGGCGAGGTATTCCGGGTCTTCCTCACGCGGCGGGAGACCAAAATATTCACGCACCGACACCGAACCGTCATAGGCGAGCTGGAGGCGCTGAATATCCTTCGCCCTGCCGGTTTTCTCGTCGACAGTCAATATCACGCCGCAGAGACGGACATCATTCTCTGCCATGTGAAACCGATGCGGAATCTGGTTGAGAAATCTCGCAATCGCGTTTTCCGGTTTTACCCAGAGGACAGATTCATGTGGCCCGGTCATGCCGACATCTGTCAGGTATGCCGTCCCTTTCTTGAGGATTTTCTCGTCGGCGGTTTGGACATGGGTGTGGGTTCCAATGACTGCCGTGACGCGACCGTCCAGGTAATATCCCAGCGCCTGTTTCTCGGAAGTGGCTTCGGCGTGCATATCGACAAATACGACTGGTGTCGTCTCCCGCAGGAGGCTGACATACTTATCCGCGGTGCGAAACGGGCAATCGATTTCTTTCATGTACACCCGACCCTGAAGGTTTAACACGCCCACGGAAATGCCTCCGGCGGACTCGCGAATTACCGTGCCGACTCCCGGCACACCGGGCGGGTAGTTGGCGGGACGCAATAGATACGGGTTTTCGTCAAGAAGATGCCATTGGTCTTTGCGGTCCCAGATGTGGTTGCCGGAGGTCATCACCTCAACACCGTAAGAATGCATTTTCTGGCAAATCTCAGCGGTGACTCCGTACCCCCCGGCGGCGTTTTCGACGTTGGCGATCACGAAATCAATCTCGTGCACGCGCTTAATCCCCCACAACAACTGGGAGGTAATCCAGCGGCCCGGACGGCCGGTGATATCACCGATAAATAGTATTTTCATCATGGACTCATTTCACTGGCCGTCGGACTGTCGCAGCCCACCAACTTATTTCGCATAGTCAATTGCCCGGCTCTCTCGAATCACCGTGACTTTAATCTGTCCGGGATATTCCATTTCCGCCTGGATTTTCTTGGCGATATCCGAGGACAACAGGGTCGCGCCCACATCGTCGACTTCTTCGTTCTCCACAATCACGCGCACTTCCCGGCCGGCTTGAATGGCGTAGGCTTTGGCGACGCCGTGGAAACTGTCCGCCAGTTCTTCCAGTTTTTCCAACCGCTTGATATATCCTTCGAGCGGTTCGCGTCGGGCCCCGGGACGCGCCCCGGAGATCGCATCGGCCGCCTGGACTAAAATAGGATACGGCGAGGTTGCCGGGACATCCCCATGATGCGCCTCAACGGCATTGAGGACCTCGGATGCTTCGTTATACCGCTGCAGAAACTCGACGCCAATTTGGGTATGGGTGCCCTCGGTGTTACGGTCGATCGCTTTGCCGATATCGTGCAACAAGCCGGAACGCTTGGCGATTACCGGATCCAAGCCCAACTCGGAGGCAATAATCCCACACAAGTTGGCCACCTCGACCGCGTGATAGAGCACATTCTGGCCATAGGAGGTGCGGAAATGGAGTTTCCCCAGAAGCCAGATGATGTCTCGATGCAGGGTGTGGATGCCGACATCAAAGCAGGCCTGCTCCCCCGCTTCGCGGATTTTGACTTCGATTTCTTTCTCGGTTTTCTCGACCACTTCTTCGATCCGGGCCGGGTGAATGCGACCGTCAGCAACCAGCTTTTCCAGCGCCAGGCGGGCAACTTCCCGCCGTACCGGGTCGTAGCCGGACAGAATCACGGCCTCGGGAGTATCATCAACAATGACATCCACGCCGGTAGCGGTCTCAAACGCGCGGATATTACGCCCTTCACGGCCGATGATTCGTCCTTTCATTTCATCGTTGGGGAGGTTCACGACTGAGACGGTAGTTTCGACGGTGTGGTCCGCCGCACAGCGGTAAATTGCCCCCAAAATCAACTCGCGCGCTTCCTTCTCGGCGTTCTGCTCGGCCTCCTCGAGGATTTCTTTGACTTTGGCGGCCGATTCCAATCGCGCGGCCTGCTCCAGGTTCTCCATGAGGATTCTCTTGGCCTCATCGGAGGTCATTCCGGCAACCCGTTCGAGCTGCTCGTTTTGCACGGAGATCAGGTGATCGAGCTCGGTCTCGCGGATCCCCACGGCCTTTTCTTTGGCCGCCAACGCCTTTTCTTTGTTCTGATATTCCTTTTCCTTATTGTTTAAAACGTCAACTTTGCGGTTAAGACCGGCTTCACGTTCATTGAGGCGTTGTTCGGTCTTTTGTAGCTCGGTGCGCTGGACCTGCATTTCACGTTCAAAGTTGACTTTTGCTTTGTACCACTCGTCCTTGGCCTCCAGGATCGCCTCTTTTTTCTTAATTTCAGCTTCCTTTTCGGCCTCACGGATGGTAGTTTTGGCCACTTCGTCTGCCCGAGCGATCTTTCCCTGGCCGATATTGCGTGCCAGCAACCAGCCCAGGAAAAAGCAGACAACCGCCACTACCAGCCCGAGTCCCACCATGATGACCAGCGAGATTTCCATCGGACCTTTCCTCCCGGTGACGCGACCGATCAGCCACAGCTCAACTGCGCGCCGGCATTGCGCGCGCAGCGCGGTGATCGATCATGTATGTCAAGGTGAGACAGAGACGTCTACGTGGAAGGTTTATCCGTCAACTTGTCGTCCAGCCACTCCAGGATGTCATGCGCCTTTTCTTCAACATCCGTAAGTTGCCGCTGGGCAACGCTGCGTTCGCGGAACAATTCATCGGCAATATTCAGGGCAGCCAGTACGGCCACTTTGGCAGACGAAAGATGCGCGGATTTTTCCGCAATCGCCCGCATTGAGCGGTCGACATAACTGGCGACTTGCACCATATATTCGGAGTCAGCATCCGCCCGCAGCGGGTACTCCTCGCCGAAAATTGTTACTCGAACTGTTTTTCCCTCGCGTTCCAAACGCCAAACCAAGTATGACGAAAGTGATTAATCTTCCCGTAACGATCTGTCTCTATGTTTAAAAATGGTCAGCGCCGTCTCAGTGTCAGCGGCCTAACCATCGCCTGTCTGTTGGTGTAAGAACTTTTCGATACGATCGATGCGCCTTAAAAGCCCGGTTAACCGTTTCTTGATCTCCCCGGTTTCCACGTCAACCTTCATACGGTTACGGACATCGTCTTGATCATTGGCATTCCGATCCGCGAGAACTTTTTGACGCTGCAACTGTTTCAGATCGTCCCGGAGGCGGTCGTTTTCCGCGCGCAGGTGCTCAGACTCTTCAACCGCATCCCTGATTCGATTCTTCAGCTTTTCCAAGCTATCGCTATTCATCCGGCCAAGCGTACCTCGCCCCCACTTCGTAACTCCTTAACTCCCAACATAGTTTGTCGACAGGTGTGAGTCAAGGATAAAGGCATTTTCTCCCATGTAAAAAATAAACAATCTGCCGCATGCAGTAGGACGGCGCCCCGGCAAGAAGAGCTCTCGGCACGGGACGATCGGTTGCGTGGTTGTGGCAAAAGGTTAACGGTCACGCAGTTCGGCATTAAATTTTTTCTTTACTGTCGAGATCGCATTTTCCTGGACAGCATTGACTTCATCGTCGCCCAACGTTCGATCCGGTGCTCGGTACACTAGAGAAATTGCGATGCTCTTGCGGCCCGGGGGGATGGGTTTTCCCTTGTAGATATCAAAAATCTCGACTGTTTCAGCGATATCGCCCGCCGCCTCACGCATGGTGCTGACCAACTCGCCGGCTTTCACTGAATCATCCACGATGAACGCACAGTCCCGTTCGGCCTTGGGAAACCGGGCGACCGGTTGATATGTCTTTCCGCTGGCGGCAATCCGGGAAAGCTGATCCACCTCCAAAATCGCTCCCCATACAGGCAGATCAAGCGCAAACCGGCGAGCGTACCGGGAATCAATCAAGCCGGCAAATCCTGCTGATTTATCACCGATCTGCACCGCGAATGTCAAGTCTGCGGAAAACCCCGAATACTTTCCAGGCTGCAAGGTCACCTCCTGCCCCAGTGCCCCCGCCACGGTAACCAATACTCCCTTGAGATCGAAGAAGTCGAGGGCGCGAGGTTGATCCGCCCAGCGGGTGACCGGTGCCTCACCAGCGAGGACTACCCCCAACGATTTCCGTTCATCGTATTTGCCGTTCTTCTGGTAAAATACGCGCCCCACTTCAAACAAACGAATTGAGGAAACCTGCCGGTTTACATTGTGCGCCACAACCGGCAGCAAGGTGCTCAATAACGACGGCCGCAAAATAGTCAGGTCT
Organism: uncultured Ignavibacteria bacterium; assembly: GCA_964461835.1. Lineage (GTDB taxonomy): Bacteria > Zixibacteria > MSB-5A5 > WJJR01 > JAJRUJ01 > CAYWVO01. The sequence continues at coordinate 202,433 of CAYWVO010000001.1, forward strand.
TCCGATAACGGATTCTTTAAGGTAATGAACTGCTCCTCGGACGCGGAGGGCGTGCGCCGGGGATCGGTCAACGAATTGGTAATGGCTTCGTACAGGCCGGCGGAGACCAGCGTATTGCGCAGGAAACTGTCGAACTGCGTCCCGGCATTTTCCGGAGTAGGAATCCTGCCGGCCGCGCTACGATTAATCGGGATTAGTTCATAATCCGCCAACCGCGCGACTTCTTCAATCAAATCAACTTCGCGGGTAATATCCGGCCGGAATGTCGGCACGGTGACCGCAATGGTCCGCCCCCCGGCTACACCAAATTCCAGGTTGGACAGAATGTTGATCATTTGTGGGGAGGATAGTTCCATCCCAATTAATCTGTTTGCGCGTCCCGGGCGCAGTTCCAGTCGCCGTGGTTCAATCGGTGCGGGATAGGCGTCGACGTGTCCGCGCGTGATCTGTCCGACCGCCAGCTCTGCCATCAAGGCGGTCGCGCGCTCCAGGGCATATACCGTACCGTTGGGATCGACACCCTTTTCGAACCGGGACGCCGATTCGGTCTCCAATCCGACCGACTTACGAGTACGAGCGATTCGGGCCGGATCGAAGTAGGCGGACTCCAGGAGCACGGTCTTCGTCTCATCGGTGACTTCCGAATCCAATCCGCCCATAATTCCCCCCAGCGCGACCGGAACCTGCCCGTCGGTGATCATCACACCAGAATCGGGAATCTGCCGTTGTCCGCCGTCCAGAGCAGTGAACGCTTCATTGTATTTGGCCCGGCGCACCACAACGCGTGCGTCCTTAAACCGAGTCAGGTCGAATCCATGGAGTGGTTGTCCGGTTTCCAGCATCACATAGTTGGTGATATCAACGATAGTGTTGATCGAGCGAATGCCGGCTGAATGGAGTCGTCGCCGCAGCCAGAATGGCGACGGTCCGATGGTAATTTCGTCAATAATCCGCGCTGAATACCGGGGACACCCTTCGGGATCGTGGACCTCAACAGCAATTTGATCGCCGGTGGGCATTAGCTCACTCGATTCCACCATCGCGGTATCCGGCCGCTGAATTTTCGCGTCGGTCAATGCCGCAATTTCCCGCGCCAGGCCCAGGGCCGACATGCAATCCGGACGATTCGGGGTCAACTCAAAATCTAAAATCCAGTCATCCAGGTGCAAGAACCCCCAGACATCAGCCCCGGCCTCGGCCGATTCCTCATCAAATTCCATGAGGATGCTTGCCGCTTCGGAGAGGCCAAGCTCGGCTTCAGAGCATAAGAAACCGGGGGACGTAATGCCGCCGATTTCCTTGGTTCCCACGGTCACATTACCGGGGAGCACGGCTCCCGCTGTGGCATAAGGAGAATATTGCCCAATTCGTACATTGGGCGCGCCGCAGACAACCACATAATCCCCTTCACCGGTATTGAGCGTGCATAAGGTCAAATGAGGTTTCTCGGGGTGCCGCTCGACATGGGTAATGCGGGCGATCTTCACCCCAGAGAATCTTTCATACAGTGGCGTAATGCGCTCGACCGCAGTGCCAATCATTGTCAGGCGGTCGGCCAGTTCGTCCGGTGACCAGTCGAAGGTCACATAATCCTGTAACCACGAGTAGGCTATTCGCATTGTGTCCGTCCATACATTTGCCGGAACTCCCCGGGGCGTGCGTCAGCGGCGCTAAAATTGTGCGAGAAAGCGCATGTCGTTTTCAAAAAACAGCCTAATGTCATTAATCCGATATTTCATCATTGCCAAGCGCTCGATACCCATGCCGAAGGCATATCCGGTTATGCGCTCGGGATCATAATTGACTGCCCTAAACACCTCCGGGTCGATCATCCCGGCACCCAAAATCTCCAGCCAGCCTTCAAATTTACACAACTGACACCCGGAACCCCCGCACAACAGGCAATTGACATCCACCTCCGTTGAGGGTTCGGTGAACGGGAAAAACGACGGCCGAAAGCGCAGTTTTGCCTCCGCGCCAAAAAACTGTTCGGCAAAAGCCACCAGGACTCCCTTCAAATCGGCCATCGAAACATCCGCGGCGGCATAAAACCCCTCCACCTGGTGGAACATGCAGAATGACCGGGCATTGATCGCCTCGTTCCGATAACTGCGTCCCGGCGCCAGGATGCGCACCGGGGGCCGGCGCTTTTCAAAGACGCGCACCTGTACCGGTGAGGTATGTGTCCGCAATAAGTACTCGCCGCCCAGGAAAAAGGTATCCTGCATGTCCCGCGCCGGATGGTCGGGCGGGAAATTGAGGGCGGTGAAATTATAGTAGTCCGTTTCAACTTCCGGACCATCAGCGACTTCAAAACCCATCCCGTAGAAAATCCGCACGATTTCGTCGGTAACCTGCGTGAGCACGTGTGTGCGTCCCCGCGGGACGGTTCGTCCCGGCAGCGTATAATCAATCGCGGTGGGCTGTGGCGTTCGCTGGAGGCCAATCTCTTCCTTCTTGGCGTCAAAGAGCGTCTGCAAGTCGCTGCGAACGGCATTGGCCGCGGCGCCGATTTCTTTCCGCTGTTCCGGGGGATACTCTTTCAGGCTGCGTAAAATCCGCGAGACTTCGCCTTTGCGCCCCAGCCAGCGCGACTTGAACTGATCCAGCCCTTGCTGGTTGGTAAGCGTCGCCAGTTCCGCTTTGGCGGTTGCGACCAGGGTATCGAGGTCCGGCATGTCAGGCATGTCATCTCTCCCGCAAACAAAAAACGAGATCGATTCACAAAATCAATCTCGTAATGTGTATCGGCCGACTTGGCGTTCGGCTGACTCAGGTTGCCGTCGCCGCCTCGACCACGCGTCTAAAGCCGTCGATATCCGTAGCGGCCAAATGGGCCAGGCTTTTGCGATCAAGCGCAATATTCGCCTTCCGGAGGCGATCCATCAGGACGGAATAGGACACACCGCATTGCCGCGCGGCGGCGTTGATGCGAGCGATCCACAGCGACCGGAACTCCCGTTTGCGGTTGCGCCGATCGCGATACGCGTAGCGCATGCCTTTCTCGACGGTTTCCCGCGCGGTCCGGTATAACTTCCGCCGACCGCCGAAATTTCCCTTCGCGGCCTTGACGTACCGCCGACGGCGGCGATGACCGGGAACTGCTGATTTGGCACGAGACATGGGACAAATTTCTCCGCTGAGAAAACGCGACTAGGCCAGGATCATCCGCCGAATACGGAGGCGGTCCGATGCCGAGACAAACCCGCCTCGGCGCAGATGGCGCTTGCGTTTGGTTGTCTTCTTGTTGAAGATATGGCTGGTAAACGCAGAGGCCCGTTTAATTTTGCCGTGCTTGGTGGCCTTGAACCGTTTCCGCGCCCCGCGATTTGATTTCATTTTCGGCATAATCTCTACTACTCCCGCCAACTACGAAATTGCGCAAGATATATTTCATAACGTTGTCGTCAAGCCTTTTCTTGGGCCACTTTTTCAATTATTTGGCTTGTCGGTGTCACTTTTGCCGCCGGATTCAGTCTTTTTTTCCTCAGACTGCTTTCCCGTAGCTGACGATTTTCCGGAATCACCCCTGGCAGCCTCGCGTTCTTTGTCTGTCTTGGCTTTGCTGCTGGCCGACTTCTTCTTCGACACGACTTTCTTAGGCACAACCAACATCGACATGTGGCGCCCCTCCATCCGCGGTCGTGTCTCAGGCGTGCCGACATCTTCGAGCAACTCTTCTACCTGCTCCAACACCCTGGCCCCGTATTCGGTATGAGCCATCTCCCGTCCCCGGAATTCAACATACACTTTGACCTTGTGTCCGGCCTGGAGGAATTCCCGGACGTGTCGGGTTTTAAACTCAATATCGTGTTTGTCGATCTTGGGGCGATAGCGCATCTCCTTCAGTGTCGTGGCTTGCTGTTTTTTCCGCGCCTTGCGCATGCTTTTGGCTTGTTCGTATTTGTACTTGCCCAAGTCCATGATGCGGCAGACCGGGGGGCGGGCGGTAGCGCTGACTTCAACTAAATCCAGCCCCTCATCTTCGGCGAGACGAATCGCTTCGCGGGTCGGCATTATTCCGAGTTGATCGCCATCGGCACCAATGACCCGGACTTGAGAATGGCGAATTCGATGGTTTGCCCGTGGTACCGGAATGCGTTTCTTCCTGATAGTCAATCCTCCTGTTAAATTCGAGCCGTTTCGTTATTTCCCGTTTCAACAACCCGGCGTACATTGAACGTGCCATTTTGCAATATTAATTGCATCGGCACGCCGGTCATTCACTTTTGCGGCTGCTTAATCCGGATTAGCGGTTCACACTCCCCTCCCCAGATACACGACCACCCGTCCGATTGGGCGGAGGAACATCGAGAAGTCTTCTTTGGCAGATGATTGCAGCCATGGAGCATGGTGGGCGATACTGGAATTGAACCAGTGACCTCTTGCATGTCAAGCAAGCACTCTAACCAACTGAGCTAATCGCCCACATCTACAGCCGCGCAAACCGGACAACTGCCGCGCGGTACACTGTCCGTTATGGCAAGATCGTTTCCCCACATAAGTAATATCAACGGCCCTCTGGCGGTTGTCAAGTCGTTTCAAAATACCGCGCAGATACAGTCGTGAGGACCGGCCGGCATAACGACCTTCGCAGTATCTTCGTGATACATCCTCGGGGCGTTGGTGATAAAAAAAGAGAAGGCGACAATACGATTCCCGGTGGGCAAGCCGTTGTTCAACATCCAGGGACTTAGAATCCTTCGGCAAGTTCTTTCAATGAATGCCGATTATACACGGTCATCATTTGCTTGCGGGCATCAAGAACTACCCGGCGGATGGGACAGGTTGCGATCTTGGTGCACGCTTTCCTATCGAGGAAGCATTTCATCGGGTCGCCGTTCCCCTGCACCGACTTGACGATTTCCGCCATGGTGATTTTCCCCGGGGTCTTGGCCAGGGAAAATCCTCCCCGGACACCACGATGTGATTTGACGATGCCCGACTTGGAAAGACTCTGAAAGATTTTGGCCAAAAACTTATCGGGTATCTTCTCTGCGCGGGCAATTTCCCCCAGGCTCACAACCGCCCCCCGCGGCTGCCGGGCGAGGTAGATTGCTCCAATCAACCCATACTCTTCTGCTTTGGTGAATTGCATGTCTTACCCCTCCAGTCGGCTGCATTCCCCACTGGCTACCGGTAACCCCAACCGTTGGCCATCATCAGCGCGGTCTCCTTCCGGACGGCTTACAAATAACCTTAACCGGTCATTTTTTGTACCAATTCATGTGAAGAATGTAGCAATATCGGAGTAGTGTGTCAAGCATGAACTAAGCTCTTCATTGCGGCTTTGACATTGTTGGACAAGAAGATGTATGGAATTCCCATACTGTGCCATGAGCCCGCTTTTTGACATATTGACAGATTATATCATAGTATTTCACTCGGAAATTGGCGGGCAAGGATACATTGATCACCGAGATTCTCTTCATTGCGTGGCTGTCTTCCGTTTTCGCCAATTCCCGCGACAGCGTATAGGTAAAATCCCATAGTTTCCCTGCTACCCGGGAGTGCCACTCAAGGATTCGGCAGGGTCACCCTGCAGAAATGTCGTCGTAACGTCTTGTTTCGTGGGCAGTTAAGTAATGGGGCGTCCCTCGCGGGCAATTCGGCATCCCAATTTGCATACATCTTCAAACAGAACAGGTCCCCAAAAGGACCAGTAAGGGGCACTTTATGATTAACGTCATACGAAGACAGGAGGGCATCAGCCTCATCGAAGTGCTCGTTGGGATGCTGGTGTTTTCGCTGGGCATGTTACTGCTTATTCCCATGGTCGTCACTTCTATCACCGGCAATCAGACGGCCCGTAATACCGACCGGGCAATGGAGGACCTGCAAAACGTGGTCGAGGCGTTTAAGGCAGGCGGAATACCGGACAATGGCATGGAGTACGACGTGGAAACGGGGCGACATGTCTATTGGTGGATCCAAGAGACAGATCCACCAACAGAGAACTTAAACGAGCTCGTCGTCGAAATCCAATGGGAAGACCCCAACGGAGACTTCCATTACAAGCGGTTGAAGTCGTATGTCTACCGCAAAGTGGCCCCCGGCACAGGAGGTTCCCAATGATTGTGCCACGTCTGAAATTGTGCCGATACTTGCGGCAATTCGGAAGCCAACGCGGGACAACCCTTATCGAGTTGCTCGTCGCCAGTGTGATTGGTCTGATCGTAGTGGGTGCAGCATTCCAGTTGTATCTGACCCAACATAAAAACTGGGTCACCCAGGACCAGGTCACCGATGTTCAACAGGCGGCCCGGAGTTCGATCAAAATGCTCTCGAACCATATTCGCATGGCTGGGTACGGGTTGCCGAACAAGGTTGCACCACTCACCGCCGTGAACTCTAATCCGGATACATTATTGGTTATGTATCAGCCCGCCGGGGGATGCGAAGCGCCAATTGAACACGACATGCCACAACCCTCCGCCGAATTGCGCTGCGACGGCCACGACATCTCCTGCTTTGAGGAGGACCGTTGGGCGTATATTTACGACGCCGTCGCGGATACCGGTGAGTTCTTCCGAATCACCGAAGTCCAGACGGGGTCCTCCCATATTCAACATAATCAGGATGTGTTCTCGCGGAAGTATCCAAAGGGGAGCGACGTGACGATGGTGGAAACCTACCGCTTCTATATCGACGATACCGATACCCTACACCCGATGCTCATGTTTGAGGAGGTGGGCGCTCAACCCCTTCCCTACGCCGAGAATATCGAAGACCTGCAATTCCGTTTTGTCATGCAGAACGGCGATACAGTGGACGTGCCCGCTCAACCGGGTATGATCCGGCAGGTGCTGATCAATCTGACGGCACATACGGAAAAGACCGACTTGCAGTTCGCGGGCGAATATCGCCGACGAAGTTTCGCGACCAAAGTGCAAGTTCGCAATCTGGGATTTTAAACATTACGAGGGACTGTCATGCATGTACCGATAACTAATCAAAAAGGCTTCGTCATCCTTACCTGCCTGGCGGTGCTATTCATGCTGGGGATTATCGGAGCGGCCGCCGTCATGAAATCCTCGGATGACGTCGAGATCTCCGGAACACAACTGCGGGATGTCAACGCACTGTATGCGGCGGAATCGGGCGCCGAATACGCGTATACGCTTTTCCGTAATTCCATTGACGCTAATAATGCGCCCCCCAATCCCCTGCCCAGCGGGTCGCTGCCAATCGACGGGTACACGGTCAGCTATGCCATGGACCAGTACGACACGACTCGGATGACCAATATGAAATCCGGCGTCTACCGCGGCCTGTATGGTTTGGCCAATCAATACGATATTTTCAGCACGGCACGCTCAGACGCCAACCCGGTTGGCAATACCATTCAGCTGCGGACCGAAAAGGTGTTGGTGCCGGTCTTTCAGTTCGCCGTGTTTTATGAGCCGGATCTGGAGATTCATCCTGGTCCTTACATGACATTGGAAGGCCGCGTGCACGCCAACGGCAATCTCTGGCTTGGTTCACATAATGGCTTGGATATCGAATCATTCCTGACTGCGGCCGGAACGATTAAACATGGACGGAAACCCGGGTCCGGTCAATCCGTTGGTAACGGCTCGGTGAGCATTAAAGACGCCAACGGCAATTACCAGGATATGGACAACGGCGACGGCACCTGGCTGGACAATACGGATGCTGACTGGGTAGATAAATCGCTCGAACGCTGGGACGGCCAGGTACAAGATAAAGAGCATGGAATCAACGAATTGTACCTGCCGGTGGCGGTCTCCGGCGATCCTATCGACATCATTAAGGACGCCAACGGCGGGGCCAATCCGGATTCGTACGAACATAAGGCCGGGCTTAAAATTATTGATGGCACGGCTTATTGGCGACAGCCGGATGATACCTGGGCGGATGTGACGGCAAACATGATCGCCGAAGGAAGCCTCACCTCCAACACCTTCTACGACGGCCGGGAGCAGAAAAACATCGATGCCCTCAACATTGACATCTCGAAATTGAATTCCAGCGCCTATTGGCCGTCCAATGGCCTGATCTACACCAAACAAACCGTCGGTGGGGTCAATCAGCCGGCCACGCGCCTGGTGAATGGTTCCAGCTTGCGATCGGGTTTAACCGTTGTGTCGGAAAATCCGGTCTACACCCAGGGTGACTACAATTCGGTGGGCAAGAAGCCGGCCGCCATTATCGGCGACGCATACAACATCCTCTCCAATGATTGGGATGATGCCAATTCCGCCCTGCCATTGGCTGATCGCGATGCTTCGAATACCACCATTAATGTTTCGTTCATCACCGGTAACACCACTACCGGCGAGGACGGTCATGACTACAATGGCGGTTTGGAAAACCTGCCGCGGTTCCTTGAGGACTGGGGAGGCAAAACGCTCAAACTCCGTGGTTCCATGGTCGACTTGTGGGAATCAGAACAGGCCACCGGGGCCTGGAGCTACGGCTCATACTACAAAGCCCCCAACCGTGACTGGGGCTTTGACTACGACTTGCTTGATCCGAATAAACTGCCGCCGGGCACGCCGATGGTCAACCTGGTGGTGAAAAAGCAGTGGGCACAACTCGATGCGCCGCCCGACACCAGCGGCAATTAACGGCGCATCATTGGGAGACTTGTCTCATGCCGGCGGCACGAGGGGATCAGCCGTGAGGCAATGCCACCAGGCAGCGGTGGGTCCTGCACCACAATCTCCCCCTGGCAAAGCGGGTAATTACGTCGGGAAAATTGCCGATAACTGAACCAGTGAATCACTGGTTCCTAATGATAGGTCCAATTCATCGATCACGGCTATTAGTGAATCGGATCACTACATGCTAATCAAACGATGAGCACCCAACCGAAAATCCGCGCGAACCTGCTTGTTCCTCTCCTGATTTCGGTCTTCGTGGCCTGGTTGGGATTCACGATCGTCGTATACTGGACCCAGCGCTCCAATGTATTTGAAAACGTCAAACTGCGCACCGGCCAAACCGAATCATATTTTAAGGCCCGTATTGAAGATAACGCCGCCCGGCTGGGCGCGGTGTTGGCGACCATCGATCATGACCCCCGGTTTTTGCTGAAATATCTCCAACGCAAGCGGGATAGCCTCTATCTTATCGGCAAGCCGCTATTTCAGCAGCTGCAAGCTGAATTCAATATTTCCCGGCTGTCAGTCATTCAACCCAGCGGCATTTGCTTTTTGCGCTGGCACGACCCGGGACGCTATGGGGATTCGATCAAACGATCCACATTTTATCTCTCACGCATGACCCGCAAACCGGCCTCAGGGATCGAATTCTCCAATTTGATGTTTGCGGTGCGAGTCATCCGGCCCTTTGGCGATCCCGCCGACCGGGTCGGCTTTATTGAAGCCGGTACTGACATCGGCCAACTCCTCCAGGAGTTAAAACGCGGGGTAAAATCGGATCTCGCCGCGGTCGTTAGTCAATCATACCTCGGCAAAGGGCAATGGTATAACTACCCGGTCCCCGAGGGCGTTGAACCGGATACCCTCAAAGTATTCGATCCCATTATCTTGGCTCATACGTTTGAACGATTCCCGGATATTCTCGGCGAACTAGCCCAGGAGACCTGGCCTCCACGGAACTTGCGACATCACATCTTCGAAGCCGATACCGCCCGCCTTGCTGCCGGTTGTATCGGGATGCTCGATTCAGACAACGTATTCATTGGGCACCTGGTAGTTTGGGTAGATGTGACCGACGCAGTTCGCAACGCCAATCATACCACTGCCCGGATGAGTATGTACGGGGGCGTGGTATCGCTGTTTTTGATTTGGGTTTTAGGGATGATTATCGGCCGCATCGACCGCCGTCTCACCGAATCGCGAATACTGGTGGATGTGAAAGCCGAGCAGCTCGCCCGCAGCGAGGAAAAATACCGTTCCATCGTGGAAACGACCTCGGAATGGGTCTGGGAAATCGACAATGACGGCACGTTGCGATTCTGTAATGCGACCGCCAAAGAAATCCTGGGGTATACGCCGGAATATCTTATTGGCCACTGTGCCTTCGATTTCCTGGATGCGAAAGACCGTGAGGGCATGATTCGGGAGGTCAAGGAGGCCCAGCAGAAAAAGATTGGCTGGAGTAATAAGGTCTTGCGCTGGATTGCCAAAGACGGTTCGACCCATTATCTGGAGAGCAACGCAACACCAATTTTCGATCAAGAAGGCAAGCTTACCGGCTTCCGCGGCACCGATCGCGATATCACCGAACGGTTCCAGAAAGAGGAACAAATCCATCTGCTGGCCAACGACTTGCGCAACACCCTGGAAGCGACGTCCGATGGCATCCTTATGGTCAGCTATCTGGAGACCGGCCCGACTATTACCATGGCGAACCGTCGCTTCGGGGAATTATTCGGTCTGGATATTTCCAATATCGTGGGAACGCCTGATGCGGAGATTCGCCAGAGCTTGAGTCGCTGCGTCAAGGACCCGGAGAACTTCCTGGAAAGCCTTGAACAGCTATACGTTGATCGAGAAGCGGTACACTCGACAGAAATCGAGCTGGTCGTCCCACAGCCGCTGATCATTGAGCGGTGGACCGGACCGGTGCGAGACAATGAGGGCACCATCATTGGCCGCATCTGGACCTTTGCGGATATCACCCAACGTCGCGAGAGCGAACGTGGACGCAAGATTCTACAGAACGCCGTCGAGAACGCCGTGGAAATGGTCGTCATCACTGATACGTCCGGCCTGATCGAATACGTCAATCCCGCTTTCGAGCGGGTGACCGGGTACACACGCGACAAGGCCATTGGCAAAAACTCCAACCTCTTGAAATCGGGCGTGCAGGACGACGAATTCTATCGGGAGATGTGGCAAACCATCGCTGCCGGCAATGTCTGGCAAGGCAAATTAACCAACAAAAAGAAATCGGGCGAACTCTACGAAGAGGCGATGACCATCACGCCGGTGCGTGACGCGTTCGGCACGATCGGAAATTATGTGGGAATCAAACGCGATATCACCGATGAATCCCGCTGGCAAACCCAGGCAATTGAGTCGGAAAAGATGGCGTCCGTGGGACTACTGGCGGCAGGTGTCGCCCATGAATTTAAGAACTACCTCTGTGCGATTATCGGCAACGCCAGCCATGCCAGCGAACATATCGATAATCGTGCAGCGACTGCAGAGGCCCTGGACAAAATCAACCGCATTGCGTCCAACGCCAATGATATCGCCTTGGGCTTGCTGACATTTTCCCGGCAGTCGGATACGGCGTACGAGTATTGTAATGTGACCGATATCATCGATTCCGTCCTGGCCATAGTCCGCAAAGAGCTGGAATACCGTCGTGTTGAATTAATTACCAACTACCAGACAACCGCCCCAATCCGCATCGTGCCCGGCAAATTACAACAGGTATTGTTCAACCTCATCCAGAATTCGCTCGATGCAATCGAAGAAAAACAAGGCCGTCTGGAAATCGCCGTCAAACAAGGCAACGGCTACTTAGAGATTCATGTTTCGGATAATGGCCATGGCATCGAGCCGTCAATTATTGAGAAGGTTTTTGATCCATTTTTCTCGACCAAGGGTGTCTGGGGACGTGAGACCCGGGGCGGTGGCACCGGGCTCGGCTTGTCGATCTGTCGCAATATTATTCGGGAGCACGACGGTGATCTGCTCGTGGAATCCCAGCCGGATAGGGGATCGAAATTCACGATCCGCCTCCCCTACCAGGATGAACCGACCAGCCACGATATCCCGACCCCAGAGGCAGATTCCGATCGGACTGCCAAAGTCTATTGCCGGGACGACATCAGTTTCGGCCTCCTCAAGGAACATCTCGCGCAGGCCGGCTGGAATGTCATCCGGATCAAATCCCGGGCGGAGGCCTCCGGGGAACCCAGAACCAGCGTTGCGTTTCTGGATACCGGCGGCGCGGGCAAAATCCGCTTTGCCAAGATATATAAGTCCCTGCGTGACTCGGATCCTGAGATTAAGCTGTACCTCTTGACCGAGGGGCAACGGGAGTATTTGATGGACGAGTATCACAAGAACGCGGTGGGGATCATTCCCTGGTCCTCGATTGTCCGGGAAGAGCCAGAATACCCGAGTTGCTCAGCTATACGTGAAAGGTGACGAATCCAGGCCAATAGACTCAAGTGGAGCCGCCGCCGCGTCGAAGAGATAACAGGGGAGCCATACTATTGCCGGAAGAGTGACAATGGACAAAAAACGCGCAAAGATTCTCATAATTGATGACGAACCGGAAATCACCGAAATCGTTGAAGTGTTCCTCTCGAATGCCGGTTACGGTGTGGTAGCGGAAAACACCGCGAACGATGGCATCAAGACCGCCAAGAAGGTTTTGCCGGACGTCATTCTTCTTGACATAATGATGCCGGGCCATGACGGCTACGAAGTGTGCAACATCTTGAAAAACGACCCGGCCACCGCAGAGATACCGGTGATATTTCTCACGGGCAAGGATTCCCGTGACGACTCGGGACGCAGCTTCAAAGTCGGTGGTGATCTCTTTGTCAAGAAACCATTCTCGTGTGAGCGCTTGCTGGAAATCGTCAAAATCGTCCTGTTAAGCGTGGCCAAGTAAAGCCGGTATCTGATTGACGGATTCCGGCATTTTTTTGGGGTGAATTTTGTGCGCCGCATAACTTTTTCCCGTTTTCAGCGTAGTATAGGTAGATGGGGGTGGACGTTGTGCGTGTGATTAAGCGGTATAAAAACCGCCGGTTGTATGATCCGGAAGCGAAGAAGACCATTACGCTCAAGGAAATTGCTGACCTGGTCAAAGCTGATGAACCATTTACCGTCATCGATAATGCGACCGGCAAAGACATTACCCTCAGCGTGCTTATTACTGTGCTGGGTGGTGAGATTCATTCCTGGGACAATGTCAAAGAGTCACGACAATTATTGCGATTGCTGATCCAAAAAGGAGGTGAATCCGGGGTGACCATACTCAATAAAACCGTGATGGCGGCCATTGGCGCCCTTGCGCTGACGAAGGAGAACGCCGAAAAATGGGTGGATGAACTAATTAAGCGTGGGGAATTGGAAGAGGGCAAACGCGTCGAGGCTGTCAAAGAAGCAGTGGAAAAGGCCGAAACTAAATCGAAAGAGATGGCGGAGAAGTTTAAGGAAAGGGTCCACTCGACAAAGCTGACCAAGAAATACGCTCGTTCTGACGACGTCGAAAAGCTCAACGAGAAAGTCGATGCCCTGACCGCGATAGTTGAAGAAATCAAAAACTCGCTGGGCAATAGATAAAATCCGGGTTCAGGGCATGAGCCAAACCCCGCTGTACGGCGGGGTTTTTTATTGCCGGCATTCATCCCATGTCCTACGTGTGCCGATGCTGCCGAGACTCACCCCCTAAAGGGTGAAACATCCGCCGGTCAGAGGAGTATCATCAGGAAACGGTGACGGTAACGGGGGTCTCATGTGCAAGAAATGGATCGGTTTCTGGATTACTTTCTGTTGTGTGTTGGCAAGTACTTCGTTGAGCTGGGGTCAAGTGACCGGCTCCCTGCATTCGGCACGTCCACTGGCGCCCGCTACGACTGATGTGGGCGGCTACCTGGGATTATATGATGGTGAAGGTCACGCAGACATTCCTGTGGCTGCTTTCGGCCAAGTTCGCCATGGCCTGTTCTCCGCCGGTGATGTCGGGTTGAAATTTGGTCTGGTGGATCCGGACCATCGCCATGCTGATATTGGCTTCGTACTGGCAGCGGACGCCCACTGGGCGATTCTTTCTCCCCGCTGGGGCGACGCCTTCTGGCTCTCCGGTGGACCGGAACTGGCGGTGCAGGACGGCGAGGGTGCACGGATTTGGAGCTACGGGGGAAATCTCCATGGCTCGTATGAGTTCTTGATCCGCAATACGCCTGCGACCATATACGGACGATTAAACCTACGGATTGAGGTCACTGATCCGGACCATCGGGGTGCGGATAATTCCAGCGATCTACAACTTGGGCTGAATTCGGGTGTTATCTGGCCGGCAAATGACCTGATTGATTTTGTCGGTGAAGTGCAGATTGATGATCTACTGGGGGTCATTTTCGGCGTTAATTTCAAAATTTGATTGCCATTTGCCAATCGGTCAGGTTTCCTCCGGCAGAGTTACGAGAGCCGAGATAAAAAACCGGGGCTAGAAACGCTTGGATATCTGGCAATCATTACTACTGGGCATCTTACAGGGACTCACCGAGTTTCTGCCGATCTCCAGCTCCGGTCATCTGGTGCTGGCCCAACACCTGCTGGGCATCAACCCGCCCGGCATAACCTTTGAGGTACTGGTCCACTTCGGCACGCTCTCCGCAGTAGTTGTCTATTTTCGGCGGCGCCTATTGAGTTTGGTCAAGGGTCTTCGTGATCCCGCTCAGCATCTTGCCGGTCTTCCCGCCCGAAAATATCTGACGGCAGTCATCATCGGGACGGTGCCGGCAGGACTGATTGGCCTGTTTTTGCAAGATGAAATCGAACGAACGTTTTCCTCCCCAACGATGACAGGCCTGTTTCTTGTGGTCACTGGGGCTCTGCTGCTGACCACTATTTTTACAGCGAAATTGGGGCGCTCACTAACACTCCCGAGAGGGATCGCAATCGGCATTGCGCAGGCAGCGGCGCTGCTGCCAGGCATCTCCCGTTCAGGGGTTACCATATCTACCGGGATGTTCCTTGCCGTTCCCGCGGAGGACGCAGCAGAATTTTCCTTCATTCTCTCCATACCGGCAATTATGGGTGCAACAGCGCTTTCGGTGATGAACGTACTTGAACAAGGGATCCCGGGAGCAATGCTGGGTATTTATTTCCTGGGGGCTATAGCGGCTACCATCATTGGATATTTCTCCCTGTGGGTGCTTTTCCGGCTTATCAGGCATGGTCGATTATGGTGGTTTGCGCTGTATTGTGTGCCGGCGGGGGTTGCCACGTTGCTCTGGATCGCGTAAACTGAGTGCATGAAAAGTTTAGTTATCCGATTTTCATCGCTGGGGGACATCATTCTCACGACGCCGGTCGTGGCAGCCCTGGCGGCGCACGATCCGGAATGCGAAATACATTATGCAACAAAGGAGGAATACAGAACACTTCTCGGGCATTTTCCGGTACCCGTAAGGACATTACTCTATGCCGGCACGACCCATCACGATTTCCTCGACTACGCCCGGCAGTGTGCAAGACAATCGTATGACCTGGTGTTTGATTTGCATGCGAATATGCGTTCGCATACGCTGACCAGCAAATTGGCCACGCGTGCGGTTTACACGTATCCGAATGATTTTTGGCGACGTCTGTCGCTGGTGTGGTTGAAACGCGGATTTTCTGCCTCTCGATCGGTTGTGGATCGGTATCTCGCCGCAGTTGAAAAAGCGGGCATCTCCCCCGTCAGTCGAGTACCGTCCCTACAGGTATCACCCGCTGATCGAACAACGGCTGCCGACCGGCTTGCCGAACTGGGATGGACGATTGGAACAAAGACGATTGGTATCGGCTGGGGCGCGCGGTGGGAGACCAAGCAGGTGCCGGTGCAATTGTGGGACCGGCTTCTCAAGCAAGTGCATTCAGACAATAATATCAGCTTTATCCTGTTTGGTACCGAGGCGGATAGAGTTGGCATGGAGACATTCTGCCTGGAACGCCCGCAACTGGACATAATACCGTTTTGTGGCGAAGCACTGTCGCACGTGCTTGGTGTGTTGAGTTGGTGCACGGGGCTGGTCACGTCCGATTCCGGTTTGATGCATGCCGGTAGTGCTCTCGACGTTCCCACCTGGGGAATTTTTGGCCCGACCCATCCGGCCTTAGGGTTTGCCCCCGTTGGTCCCCATGCCCACGCGGTACATTCCGGCATTTTTTGCAGTCCATGCAGCCGTCACGGAAAACGGTCCTGCTATCGGGGACATCGGTTTTGCTTTGATCAAATCAATTGGCCCGTATTGGCCGAAGAGGTGACTGCTGCCGTCCAGGATCAACCAGCATCTTCGTCAGACGGGCAGCCGGGTGGCGACACCCCGAGGATCCACACATGATTTCAGAAACCGACAAAAACGGGAAGCCGACACTGCGCCGTACTGTCTTCCTCGATCGTGACGGTACGGTCATTTGCGAAAAAGATTTTCTGGGCGATCCTGAGGGTGTTGAGCTTCTCCCCCATGCCGCTGAAGCCATCGCACAACTCAATAGTAACGGCTATCTGGTTATTATAATCAGCAATCAATCTGGCGTTGCCCGAGGATATTATGACGAACACGCGGTACAACGGGTTAACAAACGAATCGTGAACGATCTGGCCGAGGCCGGAGCACGGATTGACGGGATTTACTATTGTCCCCATCTGGCAGAGGGTACCGTTCCGGAGTACCGAGTCGCTTGTGAATGCCGCAAACCAAGACCCGGCATGGGTCATAAGGCGATAAATGATTTCCCGATTGACTCACAAAACATGGTTATGATTGGCGACCGTGCCGCAGATATCGAATTCGGCAAGAACCTCGGGTGCCGGACTATCCTGGTTACCACCGGTTACGGACGCCGCGAACGAGAGCGCATCGATGACGAAGGATTAGCCGCCCCGGATTATATTGCCTCCGACCTCGCAGAGGCAGTTACCTGGCTTTTAAAGCCGTACGCCGACCCGGGCATTTGAACACGAAGGCCGATCCCTTGGTAGGAGATCGGCCCTCATCGTCAGATTTTCTGCAGTACCACGCTTATTTCAGGACTACCATCCGTCTGGTTTTTACGAAATCGCCGGCAGTGAGACGGTAGAAATACATCCCGGACGGCAGCACATTGCCTTGACTGTCGCGGCAGTCGAAATTGACCGAGTGTATGCCCGGTGGATATTCGCCGGATACCAAGCGTCGCACCCGCTGCCCCGCGACATTGAAGACATCAAGCGTAACGCGATCGGCCGCGGGCAGCGCGAATTCGATAATCGTTCCTTCGTTGAAGGGGTTCGGGTAGTTTTGCCCTAAGTCGTAGTCTGCGACAACGTTAGGGTCGGTAGGCTCAAGAATAGCGCTAAAATCGCACACGTCCCCGACACCATCGCCATCCGAGTCGGCCTGGTCGCTATTTGCATCATTCGGGCAGTTGTCACAGATGTCACCGACATCATCTTCGTCTGTATCGACCTGGTTATTATTCGCGTCATCCGGGCAATTATCGCAGACATCACCGACACCATCGTCGTCCATGTCGGTCTGGGCGGAATCAGCGTCTTGCGGGCAAATGTCGCAGGCATCCGGGACCCCGTCGCTGTCCGCATCAACGAAATCATCAAATCCGGGGCAAGCGTCACAGCTATCCGGCACGGTGTCGTTATCGGTGTCTACTGAATCGGGATAGCCTTCGCAGAGGTCACACGCATCTCCTACACCATCTTCGTCAGTGTCGGTTTGGCTGAAGTTGGCATCCTCCGGGCAATTATCACAAACATCACCTTTGCCGTCATTATCTTGATCGGTCTGGTCGGTGTTGGCCACTTCCCGGCAATTATCGCAACCATCAGGAATGGTATCCGCATCTACGTCATCGGAATCCGGGAATCCCTCACACAAATCGCAGGCGTCGCCGACTCCGTCGCCGTCAGAATCGGTTTGGGAGAAATTCGGCTCATCAACGCAGTTATCGCATACATCGCCGACCCCGTCGTCGTCCGTGTCAGCCTGATCATCATTGAAGATATCCGGACAGTTATCGTCCGGACACTCGTTTTCTGGCACATCCGGGTCGCCAAACCCATCCCCGTCGCTGTCAACACACACGAGCAAATCCTGGTTAAACAGAACGGAGATGTCATTGGAAATGCCGTTGGCCGTCACCAAATCCAGATCGCCATCGGTGTCGACATCGCCGACAAACAGGCTCAGTGGAAGTTCGCCGACCTCGTACGACTTGTCGAGGACAAAGGAGCTGCCGGGGTCGTTGATTAAAATGGACACGGTGTTGGCAATTGCGTTGGCGACCGCCAGGTCGGGCCAAGTGTCTGCGTTCAGGTCGGCAGCATAAATCGCGGAGGATCCGGAAGCAACTTCGTAGGTAACTGCTTCGGCAAACGTTCCGTCACCCTCGTTGAGCAGAACGGAGACGTCATCAGATTGACGATTGGCCGAGGCCAGGTCCGGCCACCCATCGCCGTTAAAATCTCCCGCACAGACACCCCAGGGACTGGTACCAACGGCGTAATCATCTTGATCATCGATCGAGCCATCGCCGGCGTTCATCAGAACAGAAATGCTGTCGGCCGCCCGATTTGCCGTGACCAGATCCCTAAATCCGTCTCGATCAACATCGACCGCATAGATTGCATGCGGTTCAGAACCGGTTCCATATGTCACATCGGTGGCAAAGGTCCCATCACCCTGATTAATTAAGATCGAGACATCGTGTGAAGATTCATTCGCGACCGCCAGATCCAAATGCCCATCTCCGTCCATGTCGACGGCAATGACCGATTTCGGTTCCGTGCCGACATCATAGCTGACATCAGAAATAAAGGTTCCATCCTGGTCGTTCGTTAGCACGGAAATGGCATCCCCAAGGCTGTTGGCGGTCGCTAAATCGACAAATCCGTCTGCATCGAAATCGCCGGTACAGATAGACCACGGCCCATCACCACAATCAAAAGTATCTGGAATCCCAAAAGTCCCGACGACATTATTGATGAGAACAAATACGCTGTCCAAGGCGAAACTTGTCGCCGCGAGATCAATACTGCCGCCGACGTTTAATCGTGCCCCGGTGACTGAAAAGGCGTCAGCACCAACGGAATAAGAGGAGTCAAGCTGAAATTCCCCGGCCCCCTCGGCAGCGATATGGAACGTCCAGCTGAACGGGGTTATCGGACTAGTGAGTGTTTGAATTCCGGCGGTCAGAATGACGGTAATCTCATCTCCGTCAAGGAAGTCACTCACAGGCGTGAACGTGGCTTCGCGATTCCCTCCGGGGAAGGTAAAGGAGCCGCTCAGAAATCCCGCGAACTTTGAGTACACTAAAAAGGTGCTCGACGTCACGGTTCCCAGATTCATGTCCTGAGCAAACGTCACCGTTACCGTGGACGCCGGGGCGACTCCATATTCATGCAATCCCGGAGATGTGGTATCTATCTCCTGACTAAAGGCGGCTGCCGGCAGTAGTACGACACAAACCAGCACGGCCCCGATCATTGTGCGTATGCGCATGTCCGCTCCCTCCATTAGCAATTGAGCATCTCGCCTCTTTCCATACTGTATCAAGAACGCCCGGCCATTTCCGGGACGCCGCATATGTCAATCATATCGTCCCGACAACAAGCGCCGGTGAATCAGACTCCCCCCAACAATCCAGTGGATAGGAAATCCGCCATGCCCCTCCTGTCAAGAGAATTCCGCCGTGTAGTTCATCACTAAGCAGGCCATATTCTGACGAAGAGACCTTTGGGGATTGGGCAGAAAAGGATTATATTTAGTTCATACATTCGTCGTGCACGAGACGGCGGTATCGATGGTGAACGCGGAGAATTACTATGGCTAAATCTGAGATAACCTCTGTTAAAAATGAAGTGGGAGTGCAGTTGTCGGCACGGTCGGCCGAGATGCCGGCCTCCCCCATCCGGAAACTGGTGCCCCACGCGGAAGTGGCGGTTAGGCGGGGCATGACCGTGTATTACCTCAATATCGGCCAGCCGGATATCCGCACTCCGCCCGAATACTTGCAAGCGGTTAAAGAATTCGCCCAACCGGTCCTGGCCTATGGACATTCGCAGGGCTATTCGGAGCTCTTGAAAGCATTTTCCCGTTATTATCAATCTGTTGGGCTGGATGTCCCACCGGAGCATATCCAGGTGACAACCGGGGGATCCGAGGCGATTCTCTTTGCGATGTGCGCTGTGGCCGATCCGGGAGATGAAATAATCGTCTTTGAACCGTTCTACACGAATTACAACGGCTTCGCGACCGCTGCCGGTGTGCACCTGAAGCCGTTACCGACCGATCCGCAAACCGGATATGCGCTTCCGCCGATCGAAACGATTGAATCCGCACTCACTGAGCGCACCCGGGCTATTTTGATTTGCACGCCCAACAATCCAACCGGCACCGTCATTCCGCGAGATACCATGGCCGGGCTGGCCGACCTGGCAAAACGGCGACGAATTTTCATTTTGTCGGATGAGGTCTATCGCGAGTTCTGTTACGACAGTGACCATACTTCCCTTCTCGAATTCGAGGAGATCGCCGATCGAGCGATAATGTTGGATTCGATCTCCAAACGCTATTCCGCCTGCGGTGCACGGATCGGCTGTCTGGTTTCGCATAATATCGAGGTGATGAGCATGGCCTTGCGTCTAGGGCAGGCACGGCTGTGTTCACCGACCATAGAGCAGTTCGCTGCTGCACGGGTGATGTCTTTACCGGCTTCGTATTATCGAGAAATCACCGAGGAATATCGTCAGCGACGGGACGCGGTCATTGACCGCTTTAATGACATCCCGGGTTGTTTTTGTCGCAAACCGTCGGGCGCATTTTATTTTGTCGGCACATTTCCCTTCAATGATGTCGAAGATTTCTGCCAGTGGCTGCTGACCGATTTTTCATATCAGAAGCAGACGGTAATGATGGCACCCGGACCGGGCTTTTACGCCACACCGGGACGGGGAACTAACGAAGCGCGTATCGCCTATGTTCTCGAAACCGACAAGCTCGTTAACGCCATGACGGCGCTCAAACATGCCGTGCAAGAGTACCAACGCAAATGAACGGCAGGCACCCGACGCGCATGACTGACAAAAAAGCAGTGTATCTCGGTATTGACATCGGCGGGTCATTCGTCAAGTACGGCGCCATCAATGGCCGTGGGAAAGTCCAGTTCTCCTCTCGGACACCGACCAACTGGTCCGGTAAACCGAAGGAGATGGTGCGAGCACTAAACCATGCGGTTGAGGACATGGTCCAGGAATGCGATAAACGCCAACTCGCTCCTCACTCGCTGGGCATTGGTACCCCCGGGACGGTCGATACACGTAGCGGAAGGATTACCGGGCAGTCCCCGAATTTGCCCGGCTGGGTCGGTGTTAATGTGCGTCGGGAGATCACCGAAGTGGACGTGCCAATCGCGGTCGATAACGATGCGAACTGCACCGCCTACGCCGAGTTTGCTTTTGGCGCGGCCGCCGGAAAGCGCAATGCGATCGCCCTGACGATCGGCACGGGTATCGGGGCAGGCATTATTATCGACAGTCAGTTGTTTCATGGTACCCACGACGCCGGGGCGGAGCTGGGCCATCTTTCCATCAATGCGCACGGGCCCCGCTGTCAGTGCGGTAATCGCGGCTGTCTCGAATTGTACGTTTCGGCGACGGCAATGCTGCGCCGTGCCGAGAAAATTGCCTCCTTCTACCCTCATTCGCCTCTGGCCGAACTTGATTATCGCAATGGCGGAGACGAGACGCTTAGCGGCATTTTTCGCGCCGCCCAGAAGGACAACACGCCCGCTCAGGAGTTAATTGAACAGATTGCCGAGGAATTTGCGGTAGGGCTGGCCGGGATGGTCAATGCCTTTGATCCGGAAATGATTGTCCTGGGCGGTGGTGTAGTGGATGCGGCTCCCCAATATGTCGAGAAGATAGCTCACCACACCATGCAGCACGTGTTTAAAGCCGCAAATCGCCGGCTCGAGATTGTTCCCGCTAAACTTGGTAATGACGCCGGGTACATCGGTGCGGCAGCATTGGGAAAAGACTTTGCCGGCAACAATCATGCGGGGTCTTAAACGTACCTAGAGTATGACACAGCGACATAGACCATTCATCGGAGTTCATTTTAAGTGTTGCCGTCAGTATGTGCGGGCGTATCTGAATCACAAAGGTGACGCCTATGTCGCCTGGTGTCCGCGCTGTGCGGCGAAGATGGTGGTCAAAGTATCCCCCTATGGTTCGAAAAGTTCGTTCTTTGAGGCATCATGAGAGCACGATCTAAAATTGTCATCGTTCCCTTCGGTGAACTGGATTTTTTTCAGATCAACAGGCTGGCCGGCCGGATCTCGGAGGCATTCTCCTCACCGGTGGATATCGTCCAGGGCTCCGATCCCCCGATCGAAGCTTACCACCCCGGGCGTTTGCAATATTATTCATCGGTAATGCTGGATAAACTCGAACGCCTCCGCGCCAACGACCGCGAAAAAATGTTGGGGGTAATCGACGAAGACTTATATATCCCGACCAAGCATTACATTTACTCGGATGCCAACCAGTACTCCGGCTGTTCGCTGCTATCCGTGTACCGGATTAAGCAGGAATTCTATGGGCTGCCGGAGGACGACAAACTGGTGTTCGAACGGGTGGCCAAAGAGGCCATTACCCTCATCGGTTTCCTCTACCTGGGGCGATACTGCCGGAATCCTCGGTGTGTGATGTATCGCGCTGAGGATATGTCGGAAACGGATTTCAAACGCGATAAATTTTGCGATAACTGCCGCCGCAGCATGATCCGCAAGCCGGTCTAGCGTTTCCACCGCACCCCGCATCTATCTGCAAAAAATGATTGCATTATCGAGTGCCGATGCCGAGCCTTCCACCTGAAGGTTGAGGAAAAACTATGCTGAATGCGGCGCAGATGATCGATCGCCTGAAAAATGACCGGCGATTTATGCGTGATGTGGTTCACTGGCAGACGCTCCCCGGCCATGCGGGGTTATACGCGGATTTCCCTCTCGACCTTGATTCCCGGCTGGTCAATGTCCTCAAATCCCGAGGGATCACTCGCTTGTATACGCACCAGCGCGAGGCCTGGGACGCGATCAAAGAGGGAAAAAATCCGGTCATCGTCACGCCTACTGCATCCGGCAAAACACTTTGCTACAACCTGCCGGTGCTCTCAACTATCGCCGCACATCCCGAAGCGCGGGCATTGTACCTCTTCCCGACCAAGGCGCTTTCGCAGGACCAAATGGACGAGGTGCTGTCACTCATTCAGGCAATCGGCGCTGATATTAAGGCCCATACATTCGACGGTGACACACCGACCGACGCCCGCAAAAAAATCCGCTCCGCCGGACACATTGTCATTACTAATCCGGACATGCTTCACGCCGGCATCCTCCCGCACCACACCAAATGGATTAAGCTCTTCGAGAATTTGAAATACGTCATCATTGATGAGATTCATCATTATCGAGGTGTTTTCGGCAGCCACCTGGGAAATGTGATCCGAAGATTAAAGCGTGTGTGCGGTTTTTATCAAGCCCACCCACAGTTTATTGCTTGTTCGGCGACAATCCAAAATCCCGGTGAGCTGGCGGAGAAGCTGGCCGGGACCGAATTCGTGACGATTGACAACAACGGCGCTCCCGCCGGGGAGAAACACTTTGTCATGGTCAATCCACCGATCGTGAATCCGCAACTGGGCATTCGACGTTCCTCCCTGTTACAGACACGCGATATTGCCGCGAATTTTCTCAGTTGCGATATCCCAACCATCGTGTTCACCCCGTATCGGCGACAGGTGGAAATCATGCTGACGTACCTGCGGGATGCGCTCCGCAAGCGGAAGCAGAAGCCCACAGCGGTCGAGGGGTACCGGGGTGGCTACCTCCCGCGGCAACGGCGAGCGATTGAGCGCGGTCTGAGAGAAGGCACATTGCGGGGCGTGGTTTCTACCAATGCGCTGGAGCTGGGGATTGATATCGGTTCTCTCTCCGCGGCGGTTATCAATGGCTACCCCGGCGCAATCGCCTCCCTCTGGCAGCAAGCCGGACGGGCGGGCCGTACGCAGGATGTTTCGATTGCCGTACTGGTCGGTAACTCGTCAGCGGTCAACCAGTTTTTGATGACTCATCCGGAGTATTTATTCGGACAACCGTTCGAGTCCGGGATTGTCGACCCGGATAATCTGATCATTCTGCTCTCTCATATAAAATGTGCCGCCTTTGAGATTCCCTTTGAGAGCGGTGAGTCATTTGGGGCAGGGCCGGTCGCACCAGTGCTTTCCCATTTGGAGCAGGAGCGAGTGGTTCATAACTCACAGAACAAGTGGTTCTGGACCTCGGAGATTTATCCCGCAAATGAGATCAGTTTGCGCTCAGCCTCGCCGGAAAATTTCGTGATTCTTGATCGGGTGGGACAAAATCGGGTGGTTGGGGAAGTCGATTATTTTAGCGCACCGGAGTTTTTGCATCCCCAGGCCATATACCTGCATGGGGCGGAACAATTCCAAGTGGAGGAACTGGACTGGGACGGGCGCCGCGCGTACGTCAAACCGATCGACACCGATTACTATACCGATGCCGAATCAAAGACCAGCTTGAAAGTGCTGGAGGTCGACCAACAGCAAGCGGCTCCCGGCGGGACAAAGTTCACTGGTGATGTTGCGCTGACCACGGTCGCAGTACAATACAAGAAAATAAAGTTCTTCACGCACGAAAATGTGGGATTCGGGCCAATTTCGTTGCCGGAGATCGAAATGCACACCACGGCATTTTGGTACGAGTTCGATCCGGATTTCCCGCCGGCCCTCAATCTTTCTCCCGGTCATATCGGAGAGATTCTACGCGCCGCGGCAAACGCGCTGGAGACGATGTCACCGCTGTGGATTATGAGTGATAGCCGGGATATCCGCGCGTTGTCCCACGTACGGTCTGATTTTTCGCAACTCCCGACAATTTATATTTACGATAACATTCCCGGCGGCGTCGGGCTTTCCAATAAGTTGTTCCACATGGCGGATGAACTGTTTCTGGCGGTGGCTGATTTAATTGGCTCCTGCACCTGCGCCGGCGGGTGTCCCTCATGCGTCGGACCGCGGGATGTCGTCGGTGAAGTCGGCAAGCACGGCGCAGAATTGCTCCTCCGTTGGGCAGTCACCGGCACTGTCGAGGATTAAGGCGTTTTTCCGTTGTAAACTGTGGCCAAAAAGGAAGGCCGCCAACGCGCAAATCGTTCAGCGGCCTTTGAGGGGGGCTGTAGACGCCGTGCATTACTAATATCGACTACTCCAGTAAATTCTTAACGGGATCAGAGATACTCTTAGGGTCATGGGGACGCTTTTCCAGCGGTCTGGGGTGACGGACTGACCATAAGGCGTAGCTATTGTCGGACAAAAGGATGAAAACTGTTGACACCCTTTGGGAAGGGCGTGTATCATGCCGCATTCCTGAGGAATGGCACCTCGGGGTCAGGGCAATGGGAGACAGCCGGGAACCGGTATGGATGTAGTTGTTTTCTGGGTCGCCGCAGCAGTTACCGTCATCGCCGCGGTTAACCTCATTTTCCAGCGCAAGCCCATCAATTCGGTGCTCTCTTTGGTCGTGGTTCTCTTTGCGCTGGCGGTTTTGTATCTCCAGTTGTCTGCGGAACTCGTTGCCATACTTCAGATTATCCTCTATGCCGGCGCAATTATGGTCTTATTCCTCTTTGTGGTGATGTTGCTCAACCTTCAGAGAGATGAATTTGGACAGGATCCGAAACCATCACTCCGATCAGCTGGTGTCTTGCTGGGTGGAGTAATCATCATCGAAATCTCGCTCATGGCCCGGGCCTTTCTTTCCGGGGATCGTGTACTGGCACAAGAAGTTAGTAAGGACTTCGGTTCGGTGGCGCAGGTAGGGCAGTTGCTCTTTACCAAATTCATTCTCCCCTTCGAGCTGACCTCAATCCTGCTGCTGATTGCCGTGGCCGGAGCGCTGATCCTGGCGAGCCACCGGGGAGCCGGTACCGAGGGAGAGATCGAATGATTCCGCTCGATAATTACATCCTGCTCTCCGTGGTGTTGTTCGGGCTCGGTGTTGTCGGCGTTATTATTTCGCGCAATATCATCATCATCCTGATGTCGGTTGAACTGATGCTCAACGCCGGTAATCTGGCGTTGATTACCTTTTCCCGGATGCACGCCGATCCGGGCGCACAGGTGCTGGTATTCCTGGTGTTTGTGGTCGCCGCGGCTGAGGCCACGGTGGGTTTGTCGTTAGTCATCGCCATCTTCCGGCGCAAAAACGCGGTGGATGTAGACGAGTTGAATATCATGAAGAGGTAGCCCCGACCAATGCTGGACACCATTTGGCTCATACCCGTATTCCCGCTGATTGGCTTTATCGTCAACGGCCTGGCGGGAAAGCACCTGGGGCGGTATGGCTCAGGGTTGGTGGGTTGCCTGACTGTTTTTCTCTCATTCCTCTTTTCGCTGTTGGCTGTGCTGTTTCTGGGTGAGGGCCAGTATCGGTTTACCTTAGTGGATTGGGTGGTGGCCGGAGATTTTCGGGTTTCGTTTGGTTTTCTCCTGGATCATCTATCGGCGGTGATGGCGCTGACGGTCTCTGGGGTCTCGTTTTTGATTCACGTATACTCGACCGGCTACATGGCGCACGATGAGCGGGTCACCAGGTATTTCGCCTATTTGAACCTGTTCGTCTTTTTCATGCTCACCTTGGTGCTGGCTGATAATTTCCTCCTTCTCTATTTGGGATGGGAAGGCGTCGGGCTCTGCTCCTACCTCCTCATTGGGTTTTGGTTTACGAGAGATTCTGCGGCCAACGCCGGCAAGAAAGCGTTCATTGTCAACCGCGTCGGTGATTTCGGCTTTGCACTTGGCATTATGCTAATTTTCTGGCAACTGGGATCTGTGCAGTTCCCCGAGGTGTTCGCTGCGGCACCGGGGCAGTTCGAAGCTGGTGGCGCGATGATAACCACAATTTGCCTCCTGTTGTTTTTGGGGGCGACCGGCAAATCGGCACAGATTCCACTGTATGTTTGGCTGCCGGACGCCATGGAGGGCCCCACCCCGGTATCCGCCTTGATTCACGCGGCGACGATGGTCACTGCGGGCGTGTACATGGTTGCTCGCTGCTCGGTGTTGTTTGCGCTCTCCCCGGTCGCGTTGGGTGTCGTGGCCATCATCGGCGCGGCGACCGCGCTCTTTGCCGCCACTATGGCGACGGTGCAAAACGATATTAAGCGGGTGCTGGCCTATTCAACAATCAGCCAACTGGGATACATGTTCCTCGCTTGCGGCGTAGCGGCTTTTTCCGCCGCAATTTTTCATTTGATGACACACGCGTTTTTCAAGGCGTTATTATTCCTCGGCGCGGGATCGGTCATGCACGCGCTGCATGAGGAGCAAGACCTGCGGCATATGGGTGGGCTGAGGAAATATATCCCGGCAACCTATTTGACATTTGCCATTGCCACGTTGGCAATTGCCGGATTCCCCGGTCTGGCGGGATTCGTTTCCAAGGACGAAATCCTCTGGTATAGCTTTTCCTCCCCCCTGGGTGGCTTGGGTTTCTGGGTGGTGGGAGTGCTGACCGCGGGATTGACTGCGTTTTACATGTTCCGGCTATTCTTCCTGGCGTTTACCGGCAAGCCGCGTTTCTCAGAGGAAAAGGCCGGGAAAGTCCATGAATCCCCCATGTCGATGACCGGCCCGCTGGTGATTTTGGGCATTCTCTCCATCGTCGGCGGCTGGATTGGCTGGCCCAAAATTCTCGGCGGTGGTAATTCATTCGAACATTACCTGGCGCCAGCTTTCGCCCGAGCGGAGCAGCTGCTACCGCACGCCGAACATCATGCACACAGTACCGAATACTTGCTGATGGGACTGTCGGTCGGTATTGCACTCTTGGGATTTATCTGGGCATATGCTTGGTATGTGAAAAACCCAGAGGCGGCGGAGAAAGTGAAATCTCGCCTGTCGGGGTTATACACACTGGTGTTCAATAAATACTACATCGATGAATTGTACGACGTCATCATTGTCCGGCCGATTGTGATCGGGTCACGCGCGTTGTGGAGATATTTCGATGACCTGGTCATTGACGGCTCGGTTAACGGACTGGCCAAACTGGCCCGCCTGTTGGGACGCGGTGGCGCGGTGCCCCAGGCCGGCTACTTCCGGGGATATGCCGCGGTGTTCCTCTTGGGTTGTGTCGCGGTGCTGGCGTGGATTTTGTATACGGTGAGTTGATACATGGAATGGCTTGATTCGAGCATATTGACCTTCCTGATTTTCTGGCCGCTGGTCGCAGCCGGGTTGTTGGTTTTCTTTCGGGAGCAGAATCCAGGCAGTATTCGGATTTTCGCCTTTGTAGCGACGTTGGTCGAATTTGTCGCCTCGCTCTATCTGCTCTTGATGTTCCGGACCGGTGGCGGGTATCAATTCCTGGTACGCTGGGAGTGGTCGAGTTCTCTCGGGGCATCGTATCAAGTCGGCATTGACGGTATCAGTTTATTCCTGGTTCTACTGACCACATTTCTGACATTCATTTCAATCTGGGCGTCATTTTCGGCGATTAAAGAACGGGTGAAGGGGTATTTCATTTCATTTTTGGTGCTGGAAACCGGGATGATCGGCACCTTCTGCGCCCT
The DNA here is from genome assembly GCA_964461835.1 of uncultured Ignavibacteria bacterium. Lineage (GTDB taxonomy): Bacteria > Zixibacteria > MSB-5A5 > WJJR01 > JAJRUJ01 > CAYWVO01. The sequence goes on from CAYWVO010000001.1 coordinate 230,750, forward strand.
GGACTTATTCCTTTTCTACGTGTTCTGGGAGTTGATGCTCCTGCCGATGTATTTCCTTATCGGCATCTGGGGCGGAGTGAACCGGATCTATGCTACATTAAAGTTCGTTCTCTATACAATTTCCGGCAGTTTATTGATGTTGGTAGCCATTGTCTTCACGGCTAACCTCATTAAACAGATGACCGGTGAGTGGACCTTTGATTTGCTGACTTGGCAGCAGTTCAACATTCCCCTGGAAAGCCAGATGTGGTTGTTTTTAGCCTTTGCCTTGGCATTTGCGATTAAAGTGCCGCTCTTTCCACTGCATACCTGGTTGCCGGATGCACATGTGCAGGCGCCGACCGCCGGATCGATTATCCTGGCCGGCGTATTATTAAAAATGGGGACATATGGGTTCCTGCGGTTTGCGATTCCGTTGTTCCCGTCAGCTTTTCTGGATGCTATCCCCTATCTGGTAATCTTATCAGTCATCGGAATCATTTACGGGGCACTGGTGGCGATGGTACAGAAGGATGTGAAATCCCTCGTGGCGTATAGCTCGGTATCGCACCTTGGGTTTGTGATGCTCGGGATGTGCGCACTCAACACAATTGGCTTCACGGGGTCCCTGTTGCAGCAAATAAACCACGGGATATCGACCGGCGCACTCTTTTTGCTGGTCGGGATAATCTACGAACGACGGCACACCCGCCTGATTGCTGATTTTGGTGGACTATTTAAAGTAGTACCGGTGTTTGGTGCATTTTTCATGATCACCATGTTGTCATCGGTGGGACTCCCCGGCACGAACGGTTTCGTCGGCGAATTTCTTATCCTGCTGGGGGCGTTTCGCTCGCAGACTACGGCGGCTGTACTGGGAACGTTCGGTATTGTGCTGGCTGCCGGCTATATGCTGTGGATGTTTCAGCGAGTCTTTTTTGGCAAAGTCACTCACAAGGAAAATGAAAACATCGCCGACATGGGATTACGTGAACGAGCGGTGATGGTCCCATTAATCATCTTAATATTTGTCATTGGCGTGTACCCGAAGCCGTTTCTTGCGCGGATGGAGCCTGCGCTGGATCGGGTGCTGGAAAAAGTCCGCCAGGCACAGATTGTCCGCGCTGATGATCCGAGCATGCAGGAACCAGAATTTATAAATGGCCAGACACCGACAATACCGGGTGAGATGGAGCACTGAATATGGAATTTGCTGAGATCTCACCACTCATCGTTCTCGCTTTAGGCGGCACGTTCCTGTTCTTATTCGATGCTTTTGGGGGGTGGCGAGAGCGACGGTTGCTGCCGGCTTTGAGTCTGGTTACCCTGCTGGTCACCGGCGTCTTTATCTGGTTATTCTGGCCCTCGATGCGCCTGCCGTTCGGTGGGATGTTGCTGGTCGATGACTTCTCCCGCTATTTCGCCACAATTGCGATAATTGGATCCTTTCTCGCGCTGTGTGTGGTTGACACCTCTCTTCGAGAACAAGAGGCCTGGCACGGCGAAGTCTTCCCATTGTTTATATTCTCGACGCTGGGGATGCTGCTGCTGCTCAGTTCCGCCAATCTGGTCATGGTGTTTATGGGGATGGAGGTCATGTCCATCCCGCTGTACATTTTGGCGGCGTCACGCAGAGAATCTGATCGCTCGGTAGAGGCAGGGGCAAAATATTTCCTGATGGGGGCATTCGCGTCTGGATTCCTCCTGTATGGTATTGCGCTCGTCTATGGCGCGACCGGATCGCTAGGTCTGTTTGCGATCTCCGAGGCCTGGAAAGCCGGGGCCGGGACCAGCCTGGTCGGGATTTGCGGCATGTTGCTGATTTTCGTTGGGCTGGCATTCAAGATCGCCGCCGTCCCGTTTCACATGTGGGAACCGGACGCGTACGAGGGCGCACCCACCGCCATTACGGCGTTCTTTGCCGCCGGGCCGAAAATTGCCGGGTTCGCGATACTGCTGCGGCTGGTTGGTTGGGTCTTCCCACTATCGGACCCCTTTGTCTGGCCGTTCATGTGGGTGTTGGCCGCACTGTCCATGACCGTGGGAAATTTCCTGGCAATCACCCAATCATCAGTCAAACGGATGCTGGCGTATTCAGGGATTGCCCATGCCGGGTACGCGCTGATTGGAGTAACGGTCGGCGGGATTGAAGCGGTCGGCCTGGTGGGCTATTACCTGCTGGGATACTTCCTGGCCGCCAGTGGCGCGTTTATTGTGGTTGCGGCACTGGAAAAATCACAGGAGCGGTCACTGACCTACGAAGACTGTGCCGGACGGGCGAAAACCCAACCGGCGCTCAGTCTGGCATTGACCATATTCATGGTTTCATTGGCCGGAATTCCACCGGTCGCCGGATTTGTCGGTAAATTCTACATCTTCGAGAGCGCGCTGGAAAACGGTCTGGTCTGGCTGGTAATCATTGCCGCGGTGAACTCAATCGTTTCGGTGTACTACTACCTACGGGCGCCGGTATTTTGCTTCATGAAAGACTCCGAAACCACACCGGAACGACCCACCATCACCGTCGGCTTGTCCTTTGCGATTGTCGTGGCGGTGATCGGCTTGCTGGTGGTCGGGATCGCCCCGGAAATTTTTATCGATCTGGCCAATGCGACCACGCTCTGGATGCCGTAACCACCAGTTCCATTACTCACCAGGTATCCGACCGTAAACTTACCAACACGCCCCGCCGGTCGGTCGTTAGTTTTTGGGATGACTAAACGAAACGCACATGCAATTGCGCTCTTTTCCGGCGGACTGGATTCGTGTCTTGCCGTACTACTGATGCTGCGGCAGGGTATTGAGGTTACGGCGCTCAGTTTTATGACGCACTTCGGCTGTGATTTGCAAGACCGGTCATCGTGCTCGCACAACCCGTACCCGGCGGCCGAGAAATTCGGCTTTGCAGTAAAATTGATGCCGCTAGGACATAAATTTGTCGACATCGTGCGCGAACCTAAATACGGGCGCGGGAAAAACATGAATCCGTGCGTTGATTGTCGAATTCTGATGCTCGGTGAAGCCAAAGAATTCATGGAGGCTGTGGGCGCGGATTTCATTATCACCGGAGAGGTGCTCGGTCAACGGCCGTTCTCGCAAATGCGGGACAAAATGGCGCTAACCATGCGGGAAGCCGGCCTCGAAGGGCGTTTATTGCGCCCGCTCTCCGCCAAGTTACTGGAACCGACCATTGCCGAGCAAGAGGGATTGGTCGATCGAGACCAACTGGAAGCTATTGTCGGTCGTTCCCGGAAACGTCAGCTTGAATTGGCCGAGCAGTTCGGTCTGGACGATTACCCCTCCCCGGCCGGCGGCTGCCTGTTAACCGATCCGGAATATTCCAAGCGATTGCAGGATTTATTTACCAATCACCCCAAAGTGACCTTTTCTGATTTGAATCTGCTGCGGGTTGGACGTCATTTCCGCCTTTCGCCGGACACCAAAATCATCGTCGGTCGGGATGAAAAGGACAACAACCAGGTGGCCGCAAATGTTGATCCATCCGACGTGGTCGTTGAAGTCCTCGATGCCGGTTCGCCACTCACGCTGGTACGTGGCGCCGTCACGGACGAAAGCCTGCGCGTGGCGTGTGCATTAACCGCCCGCTATTCATCCAGAAAATCCCAATCGCAAGTCAACGTTCATTGGCAGCAAAACGGTAAGTCCGAGTCGATGACTGTCGCGCCGCTGGCCGACGAGGAACTGGAAGCTTTGCGGGTCTGATCCCCACGGTGAATAGCGCTTGACATCCGCTGGATTTATTGAGCATTTTCCAGCAAAAGCGGGTGTAATTCAGCGGTAGAATGCAAGCTTCCCAAGCTTGACGTCGAGGGTTCGACTCCCTTCACCCGCTTAGTTCTTTAGTGACAGAGCGACTTTACCGCAACACTTAGCCCAGCGCTGCCCAGTCCAAATGGGCAATGGTGTCGCGGTCAACCGGCCCAATCATAGAAATCCGGAGTCGATCTTCGGTCAGAATATCATGGGCCAAGTCACGGATATCTTTGGCGGTAATGCGATCGATCGCCCGCATGGTCTGAGTCACGGACTGGTATTTCCCGGTGAATAATTCGTGACGCGCCAAACGATGCATCCGGTTTGACGATGATTCCAGACCCAGCACGAGCTGGCCTTTGATCTGATTTTTAATATCGTGCAGGATCCGGGAATCAACCGACCGCCGCTTGACCCGGCGAAACTCTTTAAACACGACATCAATTGCTTCCTCTACTCGACGGGGGCCCGTACCAAAGAACGTGCCGAAGACACCGGTGTCTTTGAAGAAATCGTGGAAAGAGTAAATCGAATACACCAGACCGTGCCGTTCACGCACGGACTGAAACAAGCGGGAACTCATCCCACCGCCGAGCAGGTCGTTGAGTAATAGTAAAGCGTAGCGGCGTTTGTCCAGAAAGGGTATGGCGCGCACGCCCATGCAGACATGCACCTGATTCAAATCTCGCTGGTAGACCCCATGCCGGTCGGACGCATTGTCCGGAGCGGGCAAGCTGTTGCCGTTGGCCGTTCCCGCGCATTGGTCAAAGGCCTGCCGCACCAGCCGGACCAACCGTCGATGATTCACGTGACCGGACGCGGCCACCAGCACATTATCCGGCGTATAGTGGGACTGATGGTGCCGCTTGAGATCGCGCCGCTTGATGCCGGATACCGATTTTTCACACCCCATAATCGGCTGGCCGATGGGATGATCGACCCAGAGATCACCGCAGAACAGGTCGTGCAGCAATTCCGAGGGGGTGTCGTTCACGTCACGGATTTCTTCGCAGATGACGTTTTTTTCTCGGGCCAGATCGGGTTGCCGTAACTTCGGCCTGGTGAGCATATCCGCCAAAACACTCACCGCCACCGGCAGGTGCTTATCGAGAATCCGGACGTAATAGCACGTTTGTTCTCTGGCGGTAAAGGCGTTAATCGAACCGCCCAGCGACTCAATCGACGAGACGATGTCTTTTGAGGAACGGTGAGCAGTGCCTTTGAAGACCATATGCTCCAGTAAGTGGGAGATGCCGGAGTGGTCCTCCAATTCATACCGGGAACCGACTTCAACCCAGAGGCCGACGGTTACGGATCGGAAGCCCGGGACATTCTCAGTGACAATCCGCAGCCCATTGGGCAATACTGTCTTTTGATATTCCATAGAAAACCTTCAGGAGAACCGTTCGGTTGCGCCTGCATTACATACGCAGTCCTGTTCGGGCCGCGTGCTATCGCGATGGTGAACGGCGTCTACGGTCGCCGCCACGGGGGGATCCCCGTCGGGGACCGCCGGGCCGGTCACGCCCACGCCCCCGTTCACCGTAACCCGCAGGTTTGGGTAGCAACGCCTTACGCGAAAGTCTAATTTTGCCTTCGGGGTCAATCTCGATTACTTTGACGTGAACAGTATCTCCGACTTTGCAGAAATCCTCAACGCGTTCAGTGCGATCGTAAGCGATTTCCGAAATATGTAAGAGACCATCAGTCCCCGGAATAATCTCCACGAACGCGCCAAAGTTCGTAATGCGACGAACCTTGCCCTCGTACTCTTTACCAATTTCCGGTTCCTGTACGAGCTCCATCACCATTTCGCGTGCGGCTTCCCCGGCCTCTTGATCAACTGAGGCAATGATGACCGTTCCATCATCATTGATATCGATTTTCGCGCCGGTCTTTTCAACGATACTCCGAATCATTTTGCCACCCGGACCGATCACATCGCCAATTTTGTCGATTTTGATCTGGACCGTGATAATTCGCGGGGCGTACGGTGAGAGTTCCTCGCGTGGAGTAGGGATCGTCGCCAACATGGAGTCCAGAATCACTCCCCGCGCCTTATTGGCCTGGGCAAGCGCTTCTTCCATGATTTCCGTAGTCAAACCCTGGATTTTAATGTCCATCTGGAAGGCGGTGATGCCCTCGCGGGTGCCGGCTACTTTAAAGTCCATATCTCCAAGGTGGTCTTCCACACCCAGAATATCGGAAAGAACCGCATACCGTTCGCTTTCTTTGACCAGTCCCATCGCCACGCCGGCCACCGGACCTTTGATCGGCACGCCGGCATCCATCATGGCCAGCGTCCCGCCGCACACCGTGGCCATGGAGGAAGAGCCGTTGGATTCCAGCACATCCGAGACAATCCGTAACGTGTACGGAAACAACTCTTCGTTGGGAACAATGGGCTGCAACGCCCGCTCGGCGAGTGCGCCATGACCGATTTCCCGCCGTCCGGGTCCACGAATCATCCGGGTCTCACCGACGGAATACGACGGGAAATTGTAATGAAGCATGTAGGTCTTGGTCGTGTCGCCCATAAGATCATCGATGCGTTGCTCATCCATCTTGGTACCCAGGGTAACCACGGCGAGCGCCTGCGTTTGGCCGCGGGTGAAGATTGCCGATCCATGCGTTCGGGGCAACACGCGTACCTCGCTGGAAAGCTCGCGGACATCGGTATAGCCGCGACCATCCGCGCGTACACCCTCGTCAAGCACGCGTCGTCGCAGGTCTTCCCGTTCCAAGTCGTGCAATACCTGGTGGATGTGGTTTTCCTGTTCCGGATACTCCTCAGCCAGTTGTTCAATTATTTCTTTGGCGATGGCGTCGAGTTGATCCTGACGCCCTTGTTTTTCCTGGACGCGGTTCGCCTGGACAATGCGATCACCAGCCAACTCGGTGACCTTAGCGGCGAGGGATTCATCAACCGTAACCGGCTCAAATTCGAACTTGGGTTTGCCCGCCTGTGATTGCAGCTCACGGATCAATTCCACAATCTGCTTTATCCCCTGCATGCCGATTTGGAGCGCAGCCAGGAGATCCTCTTCCTTGACCTCATTGCACCCACCTTCGACCATGACCACATCATCAGCCGTTCCGGCCAGAACCAAATTGATGTCGGATTCTTCCAGCTGGCTGGTGGTCGGATTTATCACAAACTCGCCATCAATCCGTCCGACCCGCACGGAGGCAAAACAGTGTTCGTACGGAATGTCGGAGACGGCCATGGCCGCCGAAGCGCCGGTGATACCCAGCACGTCCGCATCGTTCTCCTGATCGGACGATAGCACCACCACATAGACCTGTGTTTCGTTGCGAAATCCTTCCGGGAACAGCGGTCGCAACGGACGGTCGATCATCCGGGCGGAAAGGATTTCTTTCTCTGAGGGACGTCCTTCTCGCTTAAAAAATCCGCCGGGGATTTTTCCCGCCGCGTATGCCTTTTCCCGATAATCGACTTGCAGCGGGAAAAAGTCTTTCTGCAAGTCCGGTTCTTTGCTGCAGACTACAGCCACTTGTACGACCGTGTCGCCGTACCGTACCCACACCGCGCCGTTCGCCTGCTTGGCAACGTGGCCGGTGGTCAATGATAACGTTCTTCCGCTTACTTCCGCTTGCACACTCTGTGCCATGGTATCTCCTGTCACTCCGCTGTCGGCATCATCGCACTGTTGGGATGCCTCCCTCCTGCAAAAACGTATCTGTGCACTGTTACGCTGCACTCAAAACCAACCCAGCCCTCGATCGGGGGTCTCAATCAGGGATAGTGGATTTTCTTCTTCTCGCCTTAACGACGCAGATTGAGATTTTCAATCAACTGCCGATAGGCATCAATATCCTTGCGGCGCAGATAGTCGAGCAACCGTTTGCGTTGTCCGACCATTTTCATCAATCCGTGACGTGAATGAAAATCCTTGGGGTGCCGCGAGAGATGTTCCGTCATGTACGCAATGCGCGCCGTCAACAGCGCCACCTGCACTTCCGGGGAACCAGTTTCACGATCGTGCAACTGATACGCGGTAATAATTTCTTGTTTCCGTTCGGGCGTAAGGACCACCGATGCCAACTCCTTACTATATGTGTTCGAGCATCTCGCGGACATTCGTCTCGTCGCGAGCCAGTTGATTTTTTAACTCCGTTTCCGAATCGAACCGTTGATCGGGGCGTACCCAGTGCGTAAACCAGGTTTGCACCGCTTCGGCAGGCCGATCGCCGGGATAGTCAAACACGTGGATTTCCACTCCCAGTGGATGCTGCCCGAAGGTCGGCTTAGTACCAATATACGCCATTGCCCCGTACATGACAGTGCCAATTTCGATTCGGGCCGCATAAACGCCGATTGGCGGCAAAAGTTTGTCATCCGTCACCGAAAGATTCATGGTTGGATAGCCCAGGCCGTGCCCCCGACCCTCGCCCGTGGCGATCTGACCGAATATGGGATAGTGGTGTCCCAGCAGGGTCTGGGCCCGCGAAAAATGCCCGGTGTTGATCAACCGTCGGATACGCGTAGAGGAGACCGGCTCGCCGTTAATCTTAATCGCGTTCACCACGGTGACGCTAATGCCGCGACGTGAACCCCAATCGGTAAGGAGTTCCGCATTTCCTCGGCGACCGCGCCCGAACCCAAAATCGTAACCAATTACCAAATGATGAGCATTCAATTTTTCTGCCAGGACCTCCTCGGCAAACTGCTCCGCCGACGTTGCCGCCAGCGTGGGGGTGAACGGCATGGTCACCACTTCATCGATCCCCCGTTGTCGGGCCAGATATTCTTTTTCATCCGGCAAGCTGAGTAACCGGGGCGCTGCCTCCGGATCCACAATGTGTTTGGGGTGTGGATAAAAAGTCAGACACAAACAGCGGTACCCCGTCGCATCGGCCGCCGAGCGAGCCGATTGAAAAATCGCATTATGGCCGCGATGGACACCATCAAACGAACCAATCACCACAACCGATTTGTCAGCGTTATTCGTCGGCATACGTCATCATCAGGAAATCAGGACCCGATCATAGCGCAGGGGCGCAACCGCTGCACCGTTGCGCACGTGCTGCGAATTCGTTTCGGCGATCATAACCGCCAGTGTCCGCCCGGTCTCGTCAATGACAGTCACCTTATCCTCGGGATCAAAGGTCCCGTCTACCGCGTTAATTGCCCGGGCCAGCAGTGGTCGACCGTGGCGAATATTCTCAGCATTCTCCCGCGTGACCGATACGCGCGCGAACGGCAATAATTCGCCCATTTCCCGCAGGAGCGCCGCCCGGGCTTGCGGAGATTTCAGATGTTCCAATTCAGCAATCGTCACGGCCTCATTTAAAACGATGGCTCCGACTTGTAATCGCGTCAGCGATCTGACATGTCCGCCACAGCCCAGTCGGTCCCCGATTTCTTCCGCCAACGAACGAATATACGTACCACCGGAGCAGGTTATTTTAAGTTCAAGGATAGGCAAATCCAGCCGGAGCAACTCACATTCGCCGATTTCCACCTCTCGTGCGATGACTGGAACCTCCGTCCCCGTGCGCGTATATTCATACAGTTTTCTGCCTTTCACTTTCACTGCGGAATGAGCAGGAATCTTTTGCTCCAGTTTTCCCACAACTGATTGCAGGACGTCTTTCACGCGGGTATCAATCGCTGAGGGAATCTCCCGGGTTTCTACCACCGTACCTTCAGCATCCCCGGTCGTAGTGCATTGACCCAACCGGACAGTTGTGCGGTAGGTCTTCGGCAGGCCGGTCGCATATTGCGTGATTTTCGTGGCCCGCCCCAGGCAGAAGACCAACAGACCATCCGCCAGTGGATCCAAGGTCCCCGTATGCCCGATTTTCCGGATGCCAAACAGTGAGCGCATCCGATTGACGAGGTCATGGGAAGTCGGGCCGGCGGGTTTATGTACTGGAAGAATTCCGCAGATCTCCATTACGTAGATACCGCGTCGCGGTGGACGCTAAATCCTCCACTGCCCGACTCAAAGGTTTATCGATATGACAGCCGGCGGCGTTCGGATGGCCACCGCCGGAGTAGTGTTTGGCCAGGGGAACAATGGACAGCCGGCCGGTTGACCGCAGGGAAATTTTGGTCCAGCCGCCCTCCATTTCTTTCAACAACGCACCGATTTTCACGCTCTCCAGCGTGAGCGTGGCATCCGCCAACCCCTCCAAATCGCGGTATAAGACACCATACTTGAGCGCATCACGGCGCCGCAAGGTCAGCAAACAAATTTGTCCATGGTGCCGGATATCCGCCCGCGACAGCACATGATTAATCAAACGAAATCGCGGTTCCGGGAATGAGAAAAAGAGACGATCGGTCAAATTCTTCAAATCGGCCCCGGTCTCCATTAAGTTTGCCACAATCCGCAACGTCTTCGGCTTGGTGCTTTTGTAATGAAAGCGACCGGTGTCGGTGATAATAGAAGTGATCAATAATTCAGCCGACCATTTGCCGATTTTCCCACCCAGGACCGTCACCAGATCGTAGACCATCTCACCACACGCCGAGGCATGGCGGTCAATCCAGTTGATGGTTCCAAATCGGGTATTCCCGATATGATGGTCAATGTTGATAATCGGCGTGTCCGGCTGTGTCAATTCCTGGATCCGTCCAATCCGTTCGAGGCTGGAGCACTCAAAGATGACGACTGCTGCCCAGTGGCGGGATTTGACCTCTTCGGGCTGTTTGATGATCCCGCGGCGGTCGAGAAATTGATACTTGGCCGGCAGTTCACCATCGTTGGCCACGACCAGTTTTTTCCGCCGTTGGCGTAAGAAATCGTAACAGGCCAATTGACAGCCAATGGAGTCGCCGTCAGGGTCACGATGTGACGTAATCAGAATCGGTTCCGGCCGCTTGAAGTACTCGTCAATCTTCCGGATCTTCCGTTTGTCGATCTTCACGTTCAGCCTCTATCTGCGAGAACAACTCTCCCAAACGCAAACCCCGCTCAACCGCCCGATCGAGGATAAATTCTAATTTTGGCACCACCCGAATGCCGAGACGAGCACCGGCTTCCGCTTGAATCACCGGGCATACTTTTTGTAATACGCCGGCCAGCTCCTGCTGTTGATCCTCATCGCCCAACACCGTGAAGTATACCTTGGCGAATTTAAGGTCTTTGCTCAACTCCACTTCGGTAATGGTGACGGCGGTCAGATCATAGCCCTTCACCGTATCACGTAATACCGCGGAAATTTCGCGTTTTAGTTGCTGGCGAACCCGATCGGCCCGGGAAAAGGAACGCATCAATCTCTGCCTATTATCTCTCTAAATGTCGGTCTGTACCTCAATGACATTGATTTCCGGCCGACTCTCAAATACACGGGAGACGGCAGTTAATACCCGATGGACGTGTGCGCGTTCGTTGGCCACGCCGGCGATTTCCAACTCGCAATAGGTCGGCCGATTTAGATCACCGACTTCGGCCACCGCCACCTGGTACTTTTGCCGTACTCGCTGGTTAAGGCTTTTAATGATTCGTCGTTTATCCTTCAGTGACCCGCATCCGGGTAAGTGTAATCGCAGATAAAGTGCGCCGATCATGGCGAGCCACCGAGCCTGAATCCACTCAAGTCTGTAGTTTGCGCTCCAATTCCCGCACCCGGAAGGCTTCGAGCGTGTCGCCGACTTTGATATCATTGAAATTTTCAAGACGAATGCCGCATTCATATCCCGACGAGATTTCTTTCACATCGTCTTTAAATCGTCGGAGGCTGCCAATTTCACCGCTGTAGATCTGGACACCGTCCCGCACCAGATGAACCTTGCAATCGCGGTAAATCGTCCCTTCGGTAACGTAACACCCGGCGATAACGCCCACGCGAGAGATGCGAAAGGTGTTTCGCACCTCCGCGGTTCCAGTCACTTCTTCCATCGTTTCCGGCGTGAGCATCCCCTCCAAGGCCGCCCGAATTGCCGCTTCTGCCTCATAGATAACATTGTACAATTGAATATCGACGTTTTCTTGCGCCGCAATCTCCCGTGCCCGGGAATCGGGACGGACATGAAAGCCGATAACGACGGCATCTGACGCGGCCGCCAGCAAGACATCTGATTCAGTGATTGCACCAACACCGCGCAGGATAATATCGACCGCCACTTCTTCGGACTTGATTTTCTGGAGTGTATCGGCCAGCACTTCGACCGAGCCATCGACATCGCCTTTGAGCACCAACCGCAGTTCCTTGAGCTGGCCCTCTTTAATGCGTTCATGCAGATCGGTGAGGTGCGTCTTACGGACGCCGCGATAAAGATGTTCGCGTTTGACTCGCCCCCGTTGCCGCGCAATATCCCGCCCGACTTGCTCGCTGGCCGTGACCTGAAATGTATCCCCGGCCTGCGGGACTTGAGAGAAACCGGTCACGACTACCGCTACCGACGGGTCGGCCTTTTCAACGACCCGGCCGCGTTCGTCGTGCATCAGCCGCACACGACCGAATGATTCGCCGGCAACAAAATACTGGCCCGGCTCCAAGGTTCCTTCCTGTACCAGCACGGTCGCAATGGGGCCGCGTCCCTTATCCAAACGGGCGTCAACAATCACTCCTTTTGCCGGTTTGTCCACCGGCGCGGTCAACTCCAGTAATTCTGCAGAAAGCACAATTCCTTCCAGGAGATTGTCAACTCCTTCCCCGGTCTTGGCCGAGATGGGGTACATCAGCACATCCCCACCCCACTCTTCGGGTTGGAGTCCCTTCTTGGCCAGTTGATCCATAACCGGGGCCGCGTCCGCGCCGGGCAAATCCATTTTGTTAATGGCAACAACAATTGGGACTTTGGCTGCGCGCGCGTGGTCAATCGCCTCCACGGTTTGCGGCATCACCCGATCGTCCTGGGCGACAACCAGTACAACCAAATCGGTTATATGAGCACCCCGCGCCCGCATGGCAGTGAAGGCTTCATGACCAGGTGTATCGAGAAAACAGATCATCCCCTTTTCCTGTTCCACTCGATAGGCGCCAATGTGTTGGGTAATGCCTCCGGATTCACCGGCGATGATATTTGATTCTCGAATATGATCAAGCAGTGAAGTCTTTCCGTGATCGACGTGTCCCATAATCGTAACCACCGGTGGGCGGGAAGCCGTGGTGAAATCACCTTTCTCCTGCTCCTCCAGCATCTCGGCGCCAATTTCGGCTACTTGTTTGACATCGTAGTCAAATTCCAGCGCAATCGTCTGAATGGTATCGAGATCGAGCCGCTGATTAATAGTCGCCAACATCCCTAATTCCAGACACTTGGCGACAACTTCCGCCGGGTTAACGCCCATCTTGTTGGCCAGCTCCGCTACGGACATATATTCGGTGACTTCGATGACCCGCAGGTCTTCACCTTCGGCGGTGGTTCCATCCGCAGCTCGACTCTTCCGGTGCTTTTTCGGTCGGGCCTTGCTGGAAATGTTCGCAATGGTGCGTTTGAATGACTGTTCGACCTCACGGCGGTCAACCGTTCGCCGCTTTTTATCGCGACGTTTCCTTCTTCGCCGCGAATCGTGGCGTCTGGGGGGCGGTCCGCCTTTACCTTTCGGCGGGGGAGGCGCACTTGGCGGCGCCGGTTCCTTGGTCTTCTTTGCTTCCGGCCGTCCGGTAGATTTTGCGGCAGATGGTTTTCGCTTCTGTCGATCGCGACGAGCCATTAAGCGCCGTTGTTTCTCTTCGATTTCCTTCTTCAATGCATTCTTCTGTCTTTCCAGTTCATTGCGAACTGCCTTCATAATCTCGTCCGTGGCCACACTCATATGGCTCTTGACGGGAAAACCAAGATCCCGGACAAGTTTGGTCAGTGCCTGGCTTGACAGATTGAATTCCGGCGCTACCTGATATAGTCGCTTCGACGCCATTCTTTCTCTACATCCCTCCAGGAAAGGTGCGCGTTCACTGCGCCGCCCATTTCCTTAACCTCTATCTATTCCTCGTTTGACTCAATCGCCGGCTCTTCCTCCGGCGTCTCCTCGCCTTCATCGTTGCGTTGGGCCATCACGGTCTGAGCTATGTCGGCCAGTTTGGCGGCGGTCTTGGGTCCAATGCCATCGATTGCTTCCAACTCATTCGGCGCCAGCGTGGCCAGTCGTTCGATGCTGTTGACGCCCCCCGACTCCAATTTTGTCCGCACACTTTCCGTGATCTCTTCGAGCTCAGTCAGTGGAGTTTGCGGGACTTCCTCATCCCAGATTTTTCCGCTCTTCCGATCAAGATATTGACTCTCAGAGATAACGGTGATCCGCCAGCCAGTCAGCTTGGCGGCCAGCCGGGCATTTTGACCATTGCGGCCAATCGCCAGGGATAATTTCTCGTCATCCACGACCACTTCCATTTCTTGTTCTTCTTCGCTGGTCGTGATTTGCACCACGGTAGCGGGTGCCAGGGCGCGGGTGACAAAGATTTCCGGATCGGGGTCCCAGTGGACAATATCAATGCGTTCGTTGGCGAGTTCACGCACGATCGCCTGGACACGCACGCCTTTGACTCCCACACAGGCGCCAACCGGATCGACTCTTGCATCGTGAGACAATACTGCTATTTTCGAGCGTTCTCCCGGTTCCCGCGCAATGGCTCTAATTTCAATAATGCGCTCGAAAATTTCCGGTACTTCGAGTTCATAAAGCCGTTCAAGGAGTTGATCCGTCGCGCGCGAGAGAATAACCTGCGGGCCTTTGAGGACACGCTGCACGTCCATGATAATACAGCGGATGCGATCTCCCTGCCGGTAACGTTCGCGCGGGATTTGCTCCTTGGCGGGAACGATGGCTTCGGCCTGCCCGAGCGTAATAAAGATTCCGTTCTTATCCATCTGCTGGACAGTACCGGTAACGAGTTCGCCGATCCGATTGGAATAGTCATTGTAAACTTGTTCCCGCTCCTTCTCACGGATACGTTGGACGAGGATAGTCTTGGTCGCACCGATCGCCCCTCTGCCGAATTCCTCGAAGGGGATTTCGATCTCCATTTCGTCATCGAGATCCGCCTCGGCGTCGATCTCCCGCGCTTCCTCCAACGAGATTTCCAGGGTTGGGTCCTCCACCTCGTCAACCACCCGTTTGGTGGCGATCATGTAGAGGTCGTTGTCCTTTTTGTCAACTTCCACGCGGACGTTGTCGACGTGTCCATAGCGCTTCTTCGCCGCCTGGAGTAATCCTGTTTTGACCGTTTCCAGGACATACTCGTAATCGAGGTTCTTGTCTTTCGTGATCTGCTGAATCACGTCCATGATATCGTATGCCATTACCGTAACCTGCCGCTAAATTTGCAACCGGCCGTCGATGATATCGGCGAAATCGATGACCTGCCGTCCATCAGTGGTCTCCACCGTTAGTTGTTCGCCGGCCTCGACGATGGTGCCGGACACGGGTCGCGCCTGGCTTTTCCGTCGGACCGAAACGATCTCTCCCCGTTTACGGTTGAAATCCGCCGGCGTTGTGAGCGGCCGGTCTAAACCGGGCGACGAAACTTCCAGGGTGTAGCTGCCGGTGATGATATCAGCCGCGTCGAGTTCCAGGGAGAAGCGTTTCGAGATCGCCGTGCATTCCGCTATCGTCACACCACCGATTTTGTCAATAAAGGCCCGAACGATGGGGCGGCGAACTCCCGCCACCTGCATCTCCACCAGTTCAACGCCTGCGTCTGCCAACACCGGCTGTATGAGCGCTGTGAGTTCTTTTGCCAGAAGCTCGCGATCCGTAACGCCTGTCTCCTTCCCGTTATCCTCGCCGGGGTGTAGCCTCCTTGGATCGGAATTGTGTTTACCCCCGGCCAAAACTCCCCAATATATTGCTTTTGGCTGTGCCTGCAAGACCAAAATGGATGCGCCAGCGCTTCACCCGGGAGACCAAACTGTCACTATGCTCTCCCCCACAATAGCAAAAGCCCGGCAAACCACTGCCGGGCTTACCATATACTCATCGAAATTCGCGGAATTTCTTTTCCTCGTCCTCCCGTTAGCGACGTCGCACCTTTTTTCTTGGTGTCGATTTCGCCGTATCTGATTTCTTGGCTTTCGTGGTCTCCACCTGTGCCGCTTTCGACTGCGTCGGTTCCGGCTCGGCTGATTTCGCTGGGGGAATGGGAGGTGGTTGTTTGTCTTTCAATTTGTCGTTGACCCCGTCGTTGTTCTGATCTACCCACGGATCGTAGCGCCGCCCACTCTTTTCGGCGTTTTTCCGCTGAGATTCTACGTCCTTCAGCAGCTTTTTCTGGCTGGGTTCGGCCTTGTCGTTTTCCTTCTTGACCGGTTCGACTTTCTTTGCCTTTTCACGCACCACCTTGACAGCCTGGACATCCTGCGGCATCATCCATGTTAAGGCAAAGATCATGACGGCGCCCAGAAGCACCCGCGATATTCTTTGTTTCCCGACAGGTGTCATCACATATCACTCCTTCACTACCTATATATTGTACGCATCGGCTGGGGTCAATTGTCAATTAACGCCGTCGTTTCCGACGCTTTTTCTCCGGGGACGCCTTTGATTCTTTCCGCGGCGAGTCCCGATGGGGATCGCGCTTAGTCATTGTGGTCTTTCCCCGCCGGGACGTAGTCTTTGTCTTTTCCAGGCTTTTCGAGAGAAGCCGGCCAGCATCTTCGATTAACCTCTCGCGTCCACTGCCGGATTTTCGCTTGGTCCTGATGGTTTCTCTCTCGATTCTCATCTCTCGCGGAGCACGTTTTCGACTGATTTCCCGCTTCTCACTGGAGATTGCCGGTTTTCGGGGAGATCGCCCTGCCGAGCGATGCCGTGATACCCGTGAATCGCCCCTGAGGTCATGCTTTGATCGTTCGATCCGGTGACTGTCCCGATCAGAGGACCGCAGCCGAATTCGGTCGATTTTGGCCTTCGGCACTTTGCGAAATACGTTACTGCGGTGACGGCCCTGGTTGTTATCGGAACGTATCTGCTTCTCCCAGTGCCGCTTGTGGCGATACTCCACCCGCTGGCTGCGAACCAGACGACCTTTGTGATAACACTCGATGCGGTGCTGACCATGCCGAATGCCGCGGACGCGCAGCGGCGCAGTACCATAATACACGCCGTCTACATAGATCCGCCCGCCGACCGGCCAGCCAATGTAGATCACTTCGATGAAAATATCCGGCCAGGGATCGATAATTATCGGCCGGGGATGTATGACTGGCGGATGTGGACGATATATCCTCGGATGGACATAAAACCTGGCCAGGTCGGTGGCACACCAATCCCACCGATCACCGGTGATGCGCCGGTTGACGCGGGAGATGTACCCGAGACGATTCTGCCCCGCCCTGAAATCACGGAGTACGGGATCAGGACAGGTAACCGGATACTGCCCTGGAGAATCCAGGTAAATCGGCCAATCGGGCAAATCAATTGAATATGGCGAGGCGATGGCCTCGATATACTCTGTCCCTGTTGGTCCCTCCACATACAGGGAGAAATTATCCCAATTCCCCGGTACTTCGTAGACCCGACCCGCTTCAACATAGTTGTCCTGCCACGGACTAAAGGGAAACAAAATGTGCAATCGTCCGCGCGTGTCGATATCATACAATACCACGTAGCAATCGCGGGTGACCTCAAAGTAGACCTTAATCTGATCGCCGGGATGGTAGATGGCATCAACTCCCCGGTCCGGCCAGACAAATACCTCAAAATCAGCGCGCGGGCCGGGGCGGATCAATGAAGCATCGTGCGGGTCCGCCAGCGCCGGCAGTGAGACCGCCAGGATCAGCGATATCACCAATAGCAACCTCATCTGTCTCATCACAATCCCTCCTCTGTTATCCCTGCGGCCCCGCAGGTCCAAGAACGGTGTTATCGTCGTGCGCCTTGAACATATGGAATTTGGCCGGCGAGACATCTGTGCCGGCAGGACGGTACCAGTACCCGCCCGCATCTACGGTGATTATGAATTCACTACAGGTGACATCCACACTCCGGCGGTCCAATTCATATCCGTAATGGCAATCGTAGCAGGCATCAGGATGGTGGTGATGACGTTTCTCAAATGAGATCACGCAGCCGGTCAATAATGTCGCGACGAACACCGCCAGGCACGGAATAATGAGTTTTTTCAACATGATACCTCTCCCCCGAACCTCACTTGAACACGGCCAATTTCACTGTGCGTATGTTCTCTCTCAGGTAATCCTCTTCATGCGGCGGCCGGGATAATTCCGGATTTCCCGGATCGATTTGGTAGGCCCAATCCAGTAACAGGGAATTGCCGTTTATTCCGACCACGCGGAACTTCGCGAAATGGTTATCGCTGGTCCACAGCAGGTAGGTGTGGCCAAGGATCGCCTCAGCGTAACCCAGCCCGGACCAGCCATTCTCCGGTGCATAGCTGATATCATCCAGGTTATCGGTGTAGCCAAAATCCTGGATATCGGTATCGATATTCCCGACATCGATGAAGAACACATCCAGGTCGTCGTCGTAATCCACGGTGATATCAGCACGCTGGTCATCGAAGCCGACAACCCGTCGCCCGGAGAAATCATAGCCGGTCAAATCCGGCCGATAATCCATGTCATAGAGCAGGAGATTTCTTCCGGCCGGGCGCGGCGTATCGAAGACGTTCTCCGGCGACAGTGCTGATTCGTTCCCCGAATAATCGTATGCCGCAACCGCGTAATAGTACGTGAAGCCATTCTGTACGTCGCGATCCACATAGCGGCCCGTGGTGACCTCGGCAATTAAGTCAAATAATCCGGTAGGTTCAAAAGAGCGATATACGGCATAGCCGGCAAGGTCCGCCTCATCGGATTCAAACCACAGTATTTCGACAAATCCGTCACCGGTGATCGAGGTCACACCTCGCGGGGTTGCCGGCGGTTGAAAATCCTCAGTCGGTTCCACAATAGTCTCTTCAACTGTGCAGCCCGTGGCCAGCAAGCCCAGCAATAATAGCCATGTTGCAAAAATGATCGTCTGTTTCATCACGTCCTCCTGTGCCTCCACGCAGCACTATTGCAGCAGGCGTGCCAACCACCCCAACCGCACGTCCCTGGATTATTATCTATTGGAATACAACAAGTTGCACACAATAACGGGAAGTGTAATCTAGTTAGTCGCGCACCTTTTGCCCCCTGGCTCGCACAATAACCGGGCACCAGGCGAATGAGTTATGTGCGTGGCGGTTGCGGCATGAGCAAGAGCAAAAGCAGTTACGGGCGGGAAATTTCGTAATCTTTCATTTTCTGGCGAAGAGTATTTCGATGGATGCCGAGCACCTCAGCAGAGTTTTGCAGTTGCCAGTCATGGGCTTCCAGCACACGAATAATGTGGTTGCGCTCAACGGTTCGCAAAGGCGTGTCGGCGTCGGTCTTGTCTGACTCCGTTGCCAGGGTACTCCTCGCGGTCTGCCCAAGAGGAAAATCCTCGGTATCAAGAGCATTGTGCCGCGATAACACACACGCCCGTTCTACCAGATTGAGCAACTCGCGAATATTGCCGGGCCAGTGGTAATGCAAGAGCGCGTCTTTCGCCGGGGGGGTGATGCCGGAGATGTTTTTATTGAGCTTCGCGCTTTGCCGTTCGATGGTCTTTTCCACCAGGGGCAGGATATCCTCGACCCGGTCGCGCAGCGGCGGCAGTGTGATCTGGATTACGTTCAAACGATAAAATAAATCTTCACGGAATTCGTTTGCGGCGATTTTTGCCGGCAGGTCCTGATGAGTGGCGGCCAGGACGCGAACATCCGTTTCAATTGTGTCAGTTCCGCCCAGACGTTCAAACGATTTGTGTTCCAGCACACGCAACAGTTTCGCTTGGATCGAGCCGGGCATATCGCCGATTTCATCGAGGAACAACGTTCCGCCGTGCGCCAGTTCAAACCGCCCCACGCGCCGGGCAACCGCGCCGGTGAATGCGCCTTTCTCGGCCCCGAACAGTTCGGCTTCCAGTAACGTTTCCGGTACGGCTGCACAATTAATGGCAATGAAATTTTTCGCTGCGCGTGGTCCGGCACGGTGGATCGCCCGGGCGATAAGTTCCTTGCCGGTACCGCTTTCGCCCTGGATCAACACGGTCGAATCAGACTGGGCGACCCGGGTCACGGTCGAAAGTATGTCCCGCATAACCGGAGATTCGGCGATAATTTCACTGTCACGGTACGGCTCCTCCAGGCTTTCCCGCTGATACCGGTTTTCCGCCAGGAGCAGGTGTTTCTCCCCCGCCCGCTTAAGGATCGCCAGCAATTGAGAGAGGTCAACCGGTTTGGTCAGAAAATCGAAGGCGCCCTCTTTCATCGCCTCAACCGCGGTTTCGAGCGTGCCGAAAGCGGTCACGAATACTGCCTGCAGATCAGGATTACTCCGGTGCAAGTCGGTAAACAATTCCAGCCCACTCTTGCCAGGCATTTTCATATCGAGAACTGCGACTTCAAAGAATTTTTTCTCAGCCAGTTTTTCAGCCTCTTCCGCCGATGCCGCCATGGAGACGGAATAACCTTGCTTTTTGAGAAACCCGCCAACCAGCTCTCGTTGAGCGGCTTCATCGTCAACTACGAGTACGCGGAGTTTCATCTGGCCTCCCCATCGGGAAGTAACAAACCGTGTGCGGTGAGGGATGTCAACTGAGGAGTGAGCAGTCAATTTATATAATAGGAGGAATCGCGGCGTGTCGGCTCGACAGTGACGACGAGGTTCGAGTCGAACTCGGCCGTATAGGCCTCGACCAGCGGGGGACCGTCCGGATAGTGGAGTTCGAGGAACACGGTGTCAGCGCAGGCGAACATCAATGCAGCGAGCACAATTAATCCGGCTATACCGGCCTGATGCGTACCCCGGTGAATCACATGTACCACTCTTCCGCCCTGCGGTGATACGTCGAATCCGCTTTGATCGGCTCGAACAAGATGCTGTCAGGTTGGATGATGGTAATGCGATGCCGATCTACGACGGTTACCTCGTCGCCGAAATGGAGAATGAACTCGAGAATGTGCGGCCTGCTGGCCTGGGTGGGATAGATAAACCGGTTCCACGCCGGATAAAAGACCGACGACCCACCACAAATATAAACATCTCTCAGCTCAAGACGGATCGTATCAGCTCCCGGCGAAAATTCTACATCTCCACGGATCCGGAATCCCGAATCACCCAGGGGATTATAAGTCCAGACGAACAGCGCGAGGGTCTGCGGCTGATCATATGGCGGAAAGATATGATAGCCGACTTTAGCCGCCAGTGGTTTACGCTGACGGCATCGTGACCAGAGACCGTTATCCTCCCCGCATGAGAGCGCAACCGCACCACAGGCAAGAACTCCAAAAATGAACAAGCGCTTCATCCCCCACCCCATTGCTCAAAAAAAATGACGTTGTCAATCCGCAATGTTCAATTGACATACCGCCAAAATAAGCAGTTATTCCACAAAAGGCTCCAACCTTCACGGAGTGTGTGGGTGTTGAATTTGGCTTGAGAAAAAGATATAAGGGTGCCGCTTGGCGTTCTATTGGTTACCCTTCGGTAAAGAAGAGAACAGAGGAAAGCGGCACCCGTCTGTTATAACAATAGGAGCAAAATGTATTCCACAAAAATGACGCTTATATACATGTATGTCACTTCTTGTCAATCATAGAGTTAGATTATCATTGCGGACTTTATTCGTACGGAATATGTTCTCAACTTGTTCAATAATTCGACGATTTTGCCATAAGGATATTAACAATGGCGGGATATGCAAGCCCTTGCACACCCCATAATTAATTATCTTTTAATAGCTTACATGCGGCATCTGGAATCAACGGAACAAGCTGTTAATTTTCCCGACACAGAATGATGGTGTTTCAATTATCCACATGGCACCTTTGATTTTGCCTTTGGTAAGCGATGTGTTATTATAGGCGGCTGATTGAGAGAAAGGGATACGCGGGTGGCCAAAAAGACGATTCTAAGCGGGATGCAGCCTACCGGGCAACTGCATCTGGGAAACTATGAAGGCGCCCTGAAGAACTGGGTGTCGTTGCAGGACGACTACGAGATGTACTGCTGCATCGTCGATTGGCATGCCCTCACTGCCGATTATGAAAAGACTGCGGAGTTGCCGGAGAAGATATTTGAGGTTGCGGTAGATTACGTTTCGGCGGGGCTGGATCCGGAAAAATGCGCTATCTTTGTACAGTCTGCGGTCAAAGAACACGCCGAACTCCACCTGTTATTCTCGATGATTATCCCGATTCCCTGGCTGGAACGGATCCCCAGCTACAAAGAAAAATCCGAGGAACTGGGTTTGGATTCCTATGGCTTTTTAGGCTACCCCCTCTTGCAGGCCGCGGATATCTTAGTCTACCGGGCACATTTTGTGCCGGTGGGTAAGGATCAACTGCCCCATATCGAATTGACGCGGGAAGTCGCGCGGAGATTTAACTCGTTATATGGTGAGGTATTTCCCGAGCCGGAAGCGAAACTCACCAAGTTTCCTGCGATCCCGGGAACCGATGGCCGGAAAATGTCAAAGTCGTACAACAACCATATCACTCTGGGGGATTCACCGGAGCAAACCGCTGCCAAATTGAAGAAGATGTTTACTGATCCACAAAAGCTGCGCAAGGGCGATCCGGGACGGCCGGAAATTTGCCCGGTATATGC
Source organism: uncultured Ignavibacteria bacterium (assembly GCA_964461835.1). GTDB lineage: Bacteria > Zixibacteria > MSB-5A5 > WJJR01 > JAJRUJ01 > CAYWVO01. Next base: position 253,059 of record CAYWVO010000001.1, read on the forward strand.
GCTGCATAAAGTTTACAATGTCAACTACGAAGAAGTCTATACTCCGTGCACCACCGGCGAATTGGGGTGTGTGGACTGCAAGAAAAAACTGACCGCGGCGTTAAACGAGAAACTGGCCCCGGTGCGGGAGAAGCGGGCGGAATTGGTGAAACGGCCGCAAGACGTGTACGATATTCTGGCTGACGGCGCCAATCGCGCCCGGAAACGGGCGGTCGAGACGATGCAGCGGGTGCGCGAGGCCATGCATTTGGGGCAGCAGTGACGTTCTCTCACATTTTTCGGGAATTACTCGGGAAGAAAGCAATTATTGGTGGGTAATGGCTTGTGGAATGATGGTTCTGTGGATAAAGCTGTCACGTTTAACGGGTTGGACCGCGTCCCAACCGCGATTCCGCTTGACAGCCGGCAACACAGAGGAATATTTTGCGTTATAGTGTGTTTTGTCACAGATGCGGGGAGGAGTCGTATGCGTAAGTGGTTCACGGCGGTTAGTCTGGGTGTGTTCGCTTTCACGGCGGTTGTGCTTTCGGGTTGTATGATCGATCCTCCGACCGAACCAAACCGAATCGCCAATATTCTCACCTTAGATGCAGATGCGTTGGAAAAACTGCCCTCGGGATACGTCTATGAGGGCTGGCTGGTCACGGGATCACTGAACGATGAGAGCGAATTTGTCCCCGACGACCCCAGCACGTGGGAGAGGTTTGGGAGATTTAACTGGGATAAGTACACGTCGTCGCCGCTGCTGGCCGGCACGGATACACCGATGGAGAACCGCTTTGACGCCCAGGTTAATATCCTGGAATTCGACCGGATCTTTATCACGATCACGATCGAAGACGAAGACAGCACGGAGGTCAGTTCCGGGATTGTAATCCTGCAAGGCGAAATCGACGAGGTCAATGATAACTGCGATTTGCAGCACCCAATTAGCACCGCGGATATCAGCGACTTCAACCAATGGACCCAGGAAATTACGTTCTGGGTTTACAGTCAATCGGACGGTGACTGGTGGGACGATGAGAACGCCGGCTACGGCATCTGGTTCGGTGAGCCGGAGTCGTTGGACGTCGTGCGGAGTGATACGTTAGATTCGGTGCGCTTGTGCTTTGTCGAGGAGGATTGGGACACGTGTGAAGAAGGAATCAGCTGGGAAGATGCTGATTCGATTCACTACGATATCTTTACCTGGGTCGATTCTGCAGCCGATACCGTTGTCAATCCGTCACTGGAAACTCTGCCTAACGCCGTAGACGGCTGGTCCTACGAAGCCTGGATCACTTTTACGGAAGATTCACCATTGCAGGATCCTCTCTCGCTAGGGCGGTTCAAAACGGCAGAAAGTGCAGATGATGATTCATCGTATTGCATCAAGAGTCAGTATGATCGCAACTTCACGGTCCCTGGAGAGGATTTCTTCCAAAATGTCCCGGTCTTCGGGGAATTGGATGTCGTCAACAATGAGTACGTCGACAATCTCTACGTAACGGTGGAGCCCGATCCGGACTTCGACGAGGACAGCCCATTCTGGCAATTAATTATATTCTCTGCACCCGTACCAGACCCGCGAGATTTTTATCCCGCTACCGGCACCGGATCGTTATCTGATACGCCGGCTCAATACCAATTCCTGATGGTCGTGCGGGACATTGGGTATGAACTGAACATGGGCTATCGTTGGCCGACAATGCATATCGACTTCGAACGGGAAATGCTGGCCGGGGAATAACGGTCAGCACACCCTGAGATTTGCCAAACGGCCACGGATTTTCGTGGCCGTTTTGCTGTCTGAAAACGTATTCGCAAACCCAGCATAAATGATCGGCCGGCGTGGCCCTGGGCTTCGCCTCCGCCGCGGTGGATTTCCAGGGCGTTGCTATGAAAAAATCCCGCCGCTCCCAGAACGCTTCGCGTTCCGGCAAACCAAGCGCCCCCCGCCCCAAAATGGATTCCGGATCAAGTCCGGAATGACAGAATCCAAAGGACTCCCAAATCCCACATACGTACCCCGTTAAAGCGGGGTCGACCGGGTGCCCAGGACTTATTTTGAAATAAGATTCCGTGCCCCACCGGAACGGTGGGTTATAGAAATTGTATAGCTTTTGGAACTCGCTCCCTATTTCAATAAGGTCATCTTGCGAGAGAGCACCAGCTCCCCGGCAGTCAACTGGTAGAAATAAATTCCCGATGGCAGGTTGAACGCATCCCAGGTGATCGAAACCGTGCCGGGATTAGAAAATCCTGCTTCGTAGTGTTGCTGCCGCCCGAGGATATCGAAAATTTCCAGTTCCCAGTCGCTGTTTTCCGGCAAAGTAAATCGGATAACCGTCTCGGCGTTGAACGGATTCGGATAATTCTGGAATAGTTCGAACTGCGTCGGCGGATTATTCACCGTTCCGACTGGTTTGCGAAAAAGCAAGATTTGCGACCCGCGGTGAGTCCAGACCGGCGTCTCACGCAAATCCAGATCGAGGTATTGGCTTTGGAAAGTCAACAGTGTCCCCTCCTCGGCGCCTTCGTCTCTGGTAGTGGTCGGGTCGTCCCCGTAGACATGCACTAGCAGTCCACCGGCAGCCGTAGTAACCGCCTGCCCACACAAGATGCCGTCCTCATCAAACACCGAAACGCTGACATTGGCCGGCAGGACGCCGCCGGGATGCCAGAAATCGGAAACGAAACGGGTGACCGATAGATTGGCAACGTTGTTCACCACTTTGGGCGAACCGGACTCGGGGGGACAATTGTAATCCTCGGTCGGATATACCAGCGTACCGGGTTCATTCATGCGAATCCAATACCCGTGTCCCGGATACAGGCAGGTTAAGTCATTGAGTTCGGCCGGGCGGTCGCGATCGTATGTCCTGGCGCCGGTAACACATTCGAACCCAAAGGCATAGTCATACAACCCGGCGATACTGTTCCAGGCATGGTCCTTATGATCCGGTTCGTTCGGCACGTAGGAGATCACGTTCCAGCCGGCGCATAATTCCAGCGGTCGATCCGGAGGAACCGGCAGGCCGGTGATGGACACCTTGTTGACGGTCCCGTCGGTATATAGCCAGTACCCATGCTCGTTATCCATATATTCCAGGTCATTGAGTCCTGCCGGGCGGCTCGTATCCCAGGAAATTGCGCCATGACCGCAGAGAGAACTGATAATCTGGTAATAATGGTTATCAATTGACTTCAACACCACTTCCCGCCGCTGATCTTCCACTTCGACATTGTAGGACATCAAGATCCAGGGCGCACACAAGGGAATGGTCTGGGTGCGGTAACAGGTAAAATGCAGATCTTCATTGAAAAAGGCGTGATTCATCCAGAAATTCTCGGCTTCGATCGGGCATTCACAGTTGATATAGAACGTAATTTCATCACCCGTCTCCGCACCTTCATCAAACATCGGCGTGGTGGACAAATCGTCGCCGTACACATGGATCACGTACTGCCCCGGCTCCTCTACCTGGGTGATCCCACAAAATGCGCCGTTCGGGTCGAACGCGGTGATTACATCTCCCGGTTGAAGCGGGTAACCTTCCAGTGTCGCATTGGTGCCCCAGTAGTCGACCACAGACGGGGTGACGACCGGTTGGGGCAATTCATCCAGCATCACGACGGCACCGGTTGCCGGCACGATCGTTTCTGGAAAGGTATTGGTGCAATGTCCGGAATAGTAAGCGCGCAGAATATAGGTGCCGGGATCGGCCTCAACACAGAAAACTCCGTCGACGTTGGCCTCGGTACTGCCGACAATCTGCCCATCGGGATAAGAATCCCACAATTCCACGGTCGCCGGTAGTGGCATCCCGGTATCACTTTCTACGGTGCCACAGATTACACTGCCGGTTGTTGGGGTGGCCGTAGCCGATAACGAGGCACTAAGCACTGACACCGTTAACACGAGTATCGGCACGAATCTCCGGTAGAAACCAATGGCCTTACCTTGCATCTTTCCCTCCTTGGTAGTTGCACTTCCCTGAATGGTAAGTTCGACCAGAGGAATGACGGATAGCGGTCGAAGGAGCTATTCGACGCAGTACACCAGTATCGGAAGTAGACGACAAATCCATTTGCCCCGCGTTCCTCAGTCCAATTGACTTTCGGGGAAGTTATCGGTGAGCCGGAAAAAAACTTAAGGGGAGATGGGGTAATTGTTGGTGGGTCACGTCAGACCCCCTCCCCAGACGTACATTCTTGACATGTGCAATTTGCTCATTACCTTGTGGAATGGGGGATGTGGTTCAGGGCGGTGTCGGTTATGCGACGAGTATTGCTCATTGTCTACCTTTCATCGATATTTTCGATAACCACTACGGTTTCCATCGCACAGGAAATTACCCTGGCACCCGTTGAGGTATTGTTTGATGGCATGCCCACAGATTTACACCAAACCGGAAACACCTTATTTCTCGCCGACCGCACCGGTGTACAATCGATCAATCTGACTGACCCAAACAATCCGCAATTTACCGACCGGCTCATTTACCCAATCGGTGTCCAGGCGGTTGCGGGCGTGTCTTCTGCCGTAGCGTTATCGACCCTCGATTCCTTGTTTGTCTTCACTCATACTGATGGTTATTTTGGTGAGAAGACATTTGGTGAGGCCCTTACGGGTCCGCCCATTGAGCTTGCCGGCTGGCGCAACCGCATCTATTACGCCGACCAAGCCGGCTGGGGAAGAATCACGCTTGCCGATCCCACAGCACCCACACGCGACTTTTATCAGAAGACTCCGTCACCAGTAACCGCTTTCGGCTTCTCTGATGATTCGCTATTTGTTGGCCGCCAGGATGGCACGATTCTGACCTACCATATTCAGGGCACACCGCAGGCCGTTGATGCCTCTTTCTCGCAAGCCAATATATCCGCGATAGTTCTCGACCAGACTTCCCTGGCCGTTGCCGCTGAAGATTCGGGGGTGTTCATCCTTGATTACTCTGCTCTGCCACACCCGGAGGAGGTTGGCAGGTTCTATTCGTACAGCCCGATTCGGGATCTCGCTATTGAAGGACACTATTTGGTCGCCGCCGACAGTACCCGTGGCCTTTTAGTTCTGGAGTGGCTTGACCGCACTGCTCCTACCCTCATCGCCGGCAATGGCCTTAGCGGCCTCTGGGAGATTGCCAATACTGACCGCTATCTGGCCGCGATTGGTGATTCCGGCTTGATGATATTTGACATCCGGAATCCCATTTCATCATTGCCTATCAGTCAGGTTAGAACCGGCGGCAAACTCACCGATGCCACAACTCGGGGGGATTTGGGAATTTTGGCACTGTCAGGCAATGGCATTGAATTGTACTCAATCGAACCGCCTGCGCAATCCTCCCTGCTCTCCCGCACCACGTTCCCGGGCGTTGTTAGTGGCTTAGATGCCACGGGTGATTTTCTGGCATTTGCCGCTGGTGATTCGGGTCTGGTGGTCTGGGACATCTCTGATCCGACCGCCCCGGTCGAGATTTTTCGGCGGACAACGATTGGTTTTGCCCACGACGTCGTCCTCGATGCATCGCGGATTCTGGTTGCCGACGGCGGAGAAGGGTTCAGCATCTTCATCATGGACGGAGGTGAAATCCGCTTGGCCGGTGGCCGGGCAACCAGGGCTGGGGCGACGGACGCGGCAGTCCGCAATGACATCGCTTTACTGGCCGGCCCGGAGCTGGGCGTAGCCCTGTTCGATATCTCATTCCCTTTCAAACCAGAAGAGCTGGGCACCTTGACGTTTACCGGTCACGTACAGGATATTCATCTCGCCGGGCGGTTGATGTTTGTCGCTGCCGATACTGCCGGCGTTTCCGTATACGATATCTCTCATCCGCCTACCCCACTGCTGATCGCTTCCTGGAATGATTTTCCAGCGGCGCAGGAAATCTTCACCAGGGGGAACATTGTGTACGTGTTGGACGATTCCCTCGGGGTTGCGGCAGTCGATAACCGCATCCCAACCAAACCGCACATTATGTCAACCCTGGACCTCTCCGATCCGGCGGTAGCCGGGGGGATCACGGAAAATGCGGTTCTCATTGCCGGTGAGCAGTATGCCCTGGTTTTTGCGGAATCTCCCCCGGCAATCATTGGGGACCTCGACGAGGATGGGCAGATATCTCTGACGGATGCAGTCTGGATGGTCAATTACATATTTCGCGGTGGAATGGCGCCCCTTCGACCGGCCGCCGCGGATTTGAACAATGATGGTCGGGTGAATCTGATTGATTTGGTGCTCCTGGTGCAACAAGTCTTCTACGCATAACCACCATTCATTTTCCTCGTAGGAATCCAGCTTAATCGACGTATACTGCGGTACCCACGCGAGACAGAGTGTGGATTTATGATGCCAACGCGCCGTCAACATATTCTAGCTGATATCGGATTATTCTATGCGTCCGCTGTCTGGGGCGCGACGTTTGTGGTCGTGAAGGACGTTTTGCAGGACGTGCATCCGGTGGCCCTGGTTGGTTACCGGTTTTTACTCGCTGGGGCATTGCTGGCCTGCTTTCAGGCAGCCACCCGGCGACCGATTCTGGCAGGATTTCGCCACGTCCTGCCGGTCGCGTTCATTCTCTGGATGTTGTATATCCCGCAGACAATTGGCCTGGGGATCACAACCGCGGCTAATTCCGGATTTATTACCGGGACGTTTGTCTTATTTGTCCCCCTGTTGATGCGCCCGCTCACCGGACACCGACCGGGGATGATTGATTTTCTGGCCAGCGTCGTCTCCTTAACCGGCCTGGGATTTCTCACCGGGGGTCTGACCCGCATCAATCTTGGCGATGCGATAACGCTGATCGCCGCACTGGCCTACGCGCTGCACGTACTGCTCTCGGATAAGGCGATGAAGGCGGGGATCGATCCCTACGCCTTCTCGGGGCAGCAGTTTCTCTTCGTCGGGGCGGCGAGTATTCTTGTGTCAATCATCGGCGGTTTCCCCCTGAGCGTAGGCAGCGCTTCCGCTCTCTGGACCATTGTGTTTCTGGCAGTGTTTCCGACTCTGTCGGCTTTCGTGATTCAGATGATTGCGCAGCGAATTGCCACACCGGTGAAAGTGGCTTTGATTTTTGCTCTGGAACCGCTTTTCGCCGGCGTTTTTGCCTGGACAATTGGCGGCGAACATCCAGCCTGGTTCGCCATCGTTGGCGGTTCCCTGATTTTCGGGGCATTGGTGCTCCACGGTCTGGTACAGGTTGGTAACCGAATGCGTCAGGTCAAATACCCAGCAGCCGGTGGCGTAAAAAACCCCCGATGCTGAGTGCACCGGGGTCCTTTGTCATCTATTGGGAGCCTATTGTTCCGCCAGCGGTGAGGTCAACACCGGTGGCTTTTTGATTTTCGCTTCGGTTTTCTTTAATTCCAGTTCCTCAACCAGAAACGACGGCGTGACCACAGAGGCCGGCATCTCGTAGTCATTGCCGATCAGATAATGGTAAATGTGCGGTTCGCTGTCGGCCTGTAGAATATCCCGCAGCGACCGAACCGTCACGTTGACGAATTCAAGGTTGCGCACCGGTTCCCGGCGCCCGCCCGCGTACACCTTGTACGCCTCCAGCGGTGGAGTGAGGGCACTTTGTCCGCCAACGCGTCCACCAAACATGCGCATGCCGGTCCGCGGTGCATTTAAATCCGTCAATTCCGTGACGACTAATCCATACTCTAATTCAAATTCTTCCACCAGGGTCTGCATGGCGACGAACAAACTATCGGCTGAGGTACGTTCTGACGGTTCGACAATCAGATTACTGACTTTGGCGGTCACGCTTTTACTCACCGCACCGCGCGCGTGCCCGTTGGGTTCAGTGACTTTCTTCGTCGGCGCAACACCCAGGGGTATCGTCAATAACTTGCCGTTTCCGACCAATTGTATCCGTTGCGGTTGTCCCCCGGCGTCGTCTACCTCATACGATCCCATCAGCGGCGCATCACCATATTTGTCCATCGTCGGGTCATCAAAGACATTGAAGAACGGCGGCAACACACGACGGCGGATTTTATTGGCCAGTTGTGGACCGTCGACCATGGCCCGCATGCGCTCATCGCCATAGGTTGGACTTGGCGCATTGGCAATATTTCGTGCAAACAACTGCCGGAAAAATTCACCGGCTGCATCGCCGGTGAAGATTACGGGGCCGGAATATTCTTCCACTTCATCCGCCGCCATGATCTCCTGGAACACGTCAGCCTTCCTGCGCACCCACGCTGCAAGTTCCTCTGGGGGCGGCAGTTGCGCAGTCCGCTTAACGATCAGTTGATCGGCGATGGAGACATCCCCACCATCTTTGTTTCTCCCGGCTAATTCAAGGTTGACGACAATCAGACGATCGCCCCGCAGCACACGCGCGTCCTTACTATTGACGAAATACTGATTTATCACCGCCCGATTGAGACGGAGGTCCGAACTTTCGATAGACGGGTAATCACGCAAGACCGCTGAGGCGCGCCGCACCAGTTCGGCCAGGCTGTCGGCGGGGATAGTAAATGCTTCGGGGGTATCGAAAAAGGATTGTGGCGGGATATTTAAGAAATCGGCGGGACGGTCCTTAATCACTCGCGTCTGCAGGAACGCCTTCTTTTTCGATAACGCCTTCAGTGCGTCTTTGTATGCCTCGTCCGTCTCCAGGTAAATGCGGTTGCGCAATGCATCGTAGTCATCGTCAATGACGATGCGTGAATAATGCGGCCCACGGCTGCCGAATCCTGCGACAAAATTGGTGTTATCCAGGGTGTCACTGCCCACGCGGACCTCCACCGTCAGATACCGTTTCCGCTCATTATCGAATCGCTTGACCGATCCCAATGAGGCGTGCAGCGTAACATCCTGAACGTCATCGATGGTGTATGAAATGAAGTACGGCCGGGACAATTCCTCCATCATTAACTTGGCCATATTGCGATCTATTTCATCGGACATTGCCCGAAACAGCAGGTCGCTGTCGACCTGTGCCGAAACACCGGCGGCGGCAACAAGCAAAACACCGCTCACCATGATTCGAAGAATAAAATTCATTAGTGCACCTCCTGCGGCAGCGCGCCCTGTGGTTCGGACGGGTCATACGGCGGCGGTAAGAGCGGCGGTTTTTCCTGTTCTTTGGCTTTTTTCTCGATCTCTACCTGGGAAACCAAAATGGAGGGCGAGATTGCCGAAACCGGGACCCAACCGGACTCTGCCCCACACGTTCCGTTAAACACCCCGTAGTCGTTGCCCGTGGCCATGATTTTATCAAATGACGACAGGGGGGTCCCCACGATATCGACACCGCGAATCGGTTCCGGTTCACGCCCGTCCGCATATACCCGGTAGACCAACAGTGGAATTACTTTGAACGACTGCGGGCCGTACCGTCCGGTCATAGTAAATCCACCCGAAATGTCGTAGAAAATCAGCCCATAGGGCTTCCCCTGCCGTTGACACTCCGTAAGGAGCATTTCCTGCAAGGTCTCGAATGGCACCTGCTTCGATGATTCGATAACCAGATTCCCTTGACGAGACACCGGGGACCGTCCCGGCTGTTTACGTCCATGGCCGTTGGAGTGGGGATAGTTGTTAATCGGTGACCGAGACATCAGGAAGTTTTTCAAAATGCCATCATCCACGACAACCACCCGTTGCGCCGGGACACCTTCGTCATCGTACACATAATGCCCGCGAAGAAAAGTCTCGTCCCATTTCTCAATTGTCGGGTCGTCATATACACTGATGAACTCCGGCAACACCGATTCACCCACCCTCCGGGTAAACGTCTGGCCCTCGCGTTCGGACTTCTGTCGATGACCTTCGATCCGGTGGCCGAAAATTTCGTGGAAGAATACGCCCGACGCGCGGTTGACCAGAATCGCCGGACCGGCGTAGGGCTCAGCCAGCGGCGCCTGCAACAGCGCCTCCAATTCCGCAATCATACGATGGATTGCTTTCTCGATCTCTCTGTCCTCTGGTAGTCTTTCCACCGATGCGGCATCAAATGTTTCAGTCCGCCGCAGATTCATTCCGTCATCGGCAATACCGGAACAGTGGATCGCCAGGCGCGCATATGATTGTCCGGTTTGAATCTCAGCGCCGTCAGAATCAACGATACACCGATTATTGTTGCTCAAGGAAAGGGAAACGCCCGAGGTGTGGACAAACGCATGTTCCTTGAACAACGCGCTCCACTGCCGCAACAATTCCTGCCATTTGTCCGGATCGAGGGTATGATGTTTTGTCTCACCGATAAAGGTGTGGGGAGATTCACGGGAAAAATCGGCTGACGTGTCCTCCCGTTCCACCAATACCTGCTGATTCGTCTTCACTTTAGTATAGCGCTCCAGGGCTGCTTTGTAGACAACATCGGTGTAGCGCCAGGCAATGGTGCGAATCGCCAGGAGGTCGTTGTCCAGTGGCAATTCCGGCGCGGGCGGCTTTCCGGACGATTCAAATTCGCCCCGGATTTCATGGGTATTGTCCAGCTGGTAATCACCAACCCGACACTCGACATCCAGCACCCGATCTCGCGAATGATCATTGCGGACGACGGCCCCATAGCGGGCGGCAATTTCGTATTGTTCGATATCGGTGACCTGGTACCGCAGGTAATACAACGGGGCGTCATTCGCGTGTTCCATCGCGGCAAATGAACGATCCAACTCGCTGTGCAGGGCATCCATGAGTGGCGAGCGTTCGGCGTCCTGGGCAAGCGCCGTACCGACCGGTATGACAGACAGTACCATCAGGAAGAACACTGCGGCGAATCGAGAATTCATTGTATCTCCTCTCTCACATCTTTTCATCCTACTCCGTCCAGATTACCGTGATTTGCGCGTGGGTTCAACACAAACTTCCTCCACGACAATCCACTCCTTCAGATACGTCCAGAGCCTTTCTCTTACTGAAGAAGATTTGTCGAAGATTTTGATCGAGACGCGCCACAATGGGCTATGGGGCGCAGCCATCACACAATGCGTCCAAACCCTTAAACACGAAATTGACCAGTTGGATGACATCCAGCGGCGTGATGTCGTCATCACAGTTGACATCGCCCACGGCGAATGGACACTGCGCTCGCGTGCAGCGATCATCGAAACTTTTGAAAACAAAATTGACCAGCGTGATCACGTCCAACGGCGTAGAATCGTCATCGCAGGTAACATCCCCCGCAATCCCGCAATCGCAGGCGGTGGGATCGGTAGCCGTCACGGGAGACGAGTGCGGCGAGTATTGGCCGGTTTCGCTTTCGCCAATCAGTAAATACGTGTAGCTGACTCCAACAGCCACGTCGGCGTCGGTAAATGTCGGCCCGACAGCCCCTGGATTACTGAGCGCACCGGTGGGATCATCAATCCGGCGGTACAGTCCATTATTGCTGGTTTCCCGGCGATAGACATGGTACGACATTCCCGTGACGGTGTCCCAGCTAATGAGAATTTCCCCGGATTGTTGCACTTCCGCCTGAAGTCCAGCCGGAGGCGTGGGAAATGATGACTCTTGGAGGGTAATGTCTTCCTGTTGAAATGAATTATCCGGGATTATTCCCGGCAGGTGTGCCCACTCCGTCTTCGCCGTATCGAAAAAATAGTGGTCATAGGGATTGCCGGCCGTCTCGGTCGTGTAATTTTGAAAATCGTCAAACCAGACACTGCCGTCGTAGCCGGCACCGATATTGGCCTCGATGCGGATTTCCTCGTCGGTGTCGTCCAGAAAGCCACACCAGACCACGGATGCAGAATCCGGATTTGCACCGGACACATTGTACACTGTGCCGTAAATCGAGCCTTGGGCTGCCACCACGTGGGGAGACAACACCAAAAGTGCTCCCAGAGATGCTGTTACCAATCTGCGAATAGACGGCGGACAAAACGGGAACTGCACATCTTCACTCCGAGTTTGTCGCGGCGACTCACCTGATCCGGCCACCGCTTTCAGACAGGACCACTATCGGCCGGAACCGATATTTGGTTAAAATATGACATTTCCGTCCACGGACAATGCTGTCCGGCAGAAAGCCGGCTCCTGGGGATTATACGCAAGCAGACATTCGACTCTCCGGAAAAAGCACTTTTCCGGCAGATTAGATTTCTTCCTCGCCCACAATTATGGTAACCACGGACCGCTTATCTCTTTGCGCTACAGCACGTAACAAGCGGCGTGGTGCCGGAGACGCTGAAGCAGGGACGGTAGAGATGCATGCATGTCAACAGCCTTGACAGATTTCAAAATCAGCGCCTGCAATCCCGAAAAAGTAATCGTATGTGTCTTGTGGCAGTTTGGGGGAATTTTGTCCAGCCTGATGGGTATAAATGCAAGCAGCATAGGTATGGGCAGGGTGAAAAGAATTTGTGACAAAGATTACGAAAACAGGAAACAAACATTGATCGACGTATTGCATCTCCTTGGTTTTCAATGTAGTGTACGAGGATACCCTGACCGCAGGAGTCATGGTAACCTGCGGGTGGGTGGTAGCAGATAGAGGATGTTGTGTACGTCAACTTTCGGGGCGGATGTGATTGCCAGGATGCGGAGGGTTGTCGTGAGAAGCGGTAGTACCGTGGCGCATAATTACCTACGTAATTCAAACGTCGTTGTGTTTATCGGGCTCCTTGTGGTAAGCCTGATTTTATCTCAAGGGTTGTTTCAGTCTGCGCAGGCGGATATCGACCTCCGATACAAGGAGACTCTCCAACCATTCCAATCTTTTGGAAAAGCTGCTGCGGTCCCCCTGACGCAGAATCGGAGTCATCGGGTTGGTAATGTGTGGATGACCATTACCAACTGGGGAATCTTCGGTAGTCAGTTCCGTTCGAGCCAGATTATCGAACAAGAAGGACCCTATGCCGGCACGCCGGCACCCTCGTTCGAATTTCCTGCGGGTTCCGGTATCAACTACCTGTTTTGGGGCGCCTTATGGTTCGGCGCCATCGTCGGCGAGGATACCCTGGTCTCGACCGGTACGGTTGACGAGGCCCGGGTGACGGAGTTTTTCCCAACGGCCGATGCTTCGGCAAATATCATTGAACGATCCACGCGAAAATCGTCGGACCATTACTCCATTGACGCAATCTCGGAGCAGGATTATGTCGCTGAATACACCGATACCCTGACCGATCCGTCGTTTGTCCCACCAGACCCGTTTTTGCGTCGACCGCATATCCCGCTTGGTTTACAGGTGACGCAGAAGAGTTACTCCTGGGGTTACGATTACGCTCAGGACTTCATCCTGCTGGATTTCGTCATCCGCAATATCGGAGACAATCTTATCGAGGCACCATACATGGGCTTGTTTATCGACGCTGACTGCTGGCACGAAGTGACCGTCGGCAACGGCAGTGGTGATGATTATTCCGGGTACCTGCATACCGTCCCCTCGGCCTATCCCGGGCTGCGCGACACGATCAACATTGCCTGGACCGCCGATAATGACGGCGATCCCACCAATGGGGCCTTTGATTTCAGAAGCCCGACTGGTGTCTCCGGGACCCGAGTGGTTCGGGGACCCGCATCTGCAGAAGGGTGCGGGCCGGCGCCACTGGATTTTTCGTTCAACTGGTGGACTCGCAGCGCCGATGCCCGGTTTGACTGGGGACCACGCAAGAAAAACACTGCCCGCAATTTCGGTACCGGTGGCGAAGGAACCCCCAGTGGCGATTTGAACAAGTACTATGTGATGGCGAATAACGAATTTGATTTCGACCAATTATACTCTGCGGTCGATTTCTCCGACTCGACTGACTGGCGGGAATCGAAACAGGGCGCCCTGGCCGCCAATATTGCCGACGGGACTGATACACGGTACCTGTTCTCCTTCGGGCCACTGTCTGATCTCGCTCCCGGCGATTCGACCTATGTTACCCTGGCTTATGTCGCCGGGGAGAATTTCCATGTGCATCCGAACGATTTCGAAGAGTATTTTGATCCGCAACGCCCGTGGGAATTTTACGAACGACTCGACTTTTCAGATTTCGCCCGGAATGCCCAGTGGGCGGCGTGGGTATTTGATAATCCCGGGGTGGACAGCGATGGTGATGGCTGCCGCGGATTATACTACCTGGTGAATTGCCGCGACACGGTCTTTGAGGAGCGGCCGCCGGACGTCAATAATCCCGAAGGGTATATCGATACTATTCTAATCAGCTGTGACACGATTTACTACGCGGGCGACGGTGTCCCTGATTTTAACGGCCCACCGCCGCCGCAACCGCCGGAATTCGACATCAGTGCCCGTCCGCATGAGCTGACGCTACGCTGGAGCGGCATCAATACAGAAACAGATCAGGACAACTTCACCTTCAAACATGATTTTGAGGGATATCGGGTCTATATCGCCGAATACAACGCCCTGTCCGCTTTCTCCCTCGTGGCGTCCTGGGACATTGTCGACTATAAGCGGTACTACTTTGACGAATCCCAGCAGGATTGGATACAAACAACTGATCCGCTCCGGCTGGAAACCCTGCTGGAGATGTATCCTGATTTTGCCTTCGACCCGGAGGATTACTCATCGCCGCGTACACCATTTATCGATCAACACGACTCCGCGTTCTATTTCGTGCCGCAGGACTGGAATCGGGGCAACGAATACGCTGTTGACGGCCAGGTCATCAAAAACCAGATACAATATGTGCGTACCGATTCGGTTTTTGACGACCGGGATCAGGTTTGGCGGCACTTCGGGCATTACGAAATCACGATTGAAAACCTCCTGCCCAGCCAGCCATATTATGTTGCCATCAGTGCGTTCGATTACGGGAACCGGGAAATTTTGGAGCCGCTGGAATCCTCTCCCCTCATTAATGCGACTCCGGCCTATGCGACCTACTCCTCCGACAACAACACCGCGGAGAAATGGCAGAAAGTCGTGGTATATCCCAACCCCTATAAGATTTCTGCCGACTACCGGGGACGGCAATACGAAGATCGGGAACGGCAGGGGTGGTCTGAGCGCGATCGGCGTATTCACTTCGTTAACCTCCCGGAAGAAGCAACCATTAAGATTTTCACGCTGGACGGTGATCTTGTCCGCGAGATCCACCACCCCCATCCCCGTCTGTCCGATACCTCCTGGCACCTGGAATGGGATTTGATCACCCGCAATACACAAGCGGTGACCTCGGGTATCTACATCTGGACTGTTGAATCCGATTTGGGGACTCAAATCGGGAAATTCGTGATTATCCGCTAGCCGGCCAATCCGTTATCTCAGCCCCCGTTAATCGGGGGCGTATCCATTGTGCGGTGCGCCAAAAATGCGCCCGCTCCCGCCGCTTCATTTCTCGAACATCCAGACTTTTGTGCCGACACAAGTAGTAGGGGGAGGTGCACACATGTCACAGATTATTATCTTTATCCTGATTGGCATCTCATCGATCGGCGGGTCTATACTCTCCCAATCGGCGGCCGATCGGGCTGAAGAATCCGCCAGTGGCAATACGACCGATTCGGTATACGTGACGACCACACCTCCTGTACCAAGAGTTGAGCCAAAGCCACCCGCGCCGAATCGGGGCGCTGTCTGGATCGCCGGTCACTGGCAGTGGACGGGCGACGAATTTCGCTGGCTAACCGGTCACTGGGTGGAAGAACCGCAAGGACTTTGGGTCCCCGGTTTCTGGATCGAACGGCCTCAGGGATTTGTCTGGATTCCCGGCCGCTGGGTCAATCAAGAAAATGAACAATGGTCCGCCGGCCACTGGCAGCTCCACAAAGGGACTCGGATCTGGGTCGCTGATCACCCCCGGTAAGGCGGTCTGCCGCTATCGTCTTTTCGCATACGAGCTGGTAATAATTGACCGGAAGATCTATACGCGCATAGAGGAGTACCCCGACCCTCCCCTCCTTCTTTCACCGCGGCCATTATTTTTTTAAAGAAATCCCTTGACATTGTCGATAAATCAACTAACTATACAGTTAAAATAACTGGTTAGTTATGGACGAGCGCTCAACCAAAGAAAAAATCATGACCGCGGCGATCGCGGAGTTTGCCGACCGCGGCCTGGCCGGGGCGCGGGTGGACCGGATCGCCAGGGCCGCCGGGGCCAACAAGGCGATGCTCTACTACTACTTCGGCTCGAAAGAGGAATTGTACCGCCACGTTCTGGATTCCCATCTGGGGCAACTGGCCATGGAAGCCGACCACATTGTCGGCGAAGCGGACACCGTAGAGAAAGCGCTCGAACAAATTGCCCGGTTGTATGTCACGTTGTTTTCCGAACACCAGGAATTACGACCATTGATTCTGCGGGAACTGGCCGAGGGTGGTGACCAGCTGGGAGCCTCCTTCAGAGCGGCGTTCCAATTACGCGGACTGCCGCGGAAGTTAAAGCGTCTGCTGGATCGTGGCAAACGCGAGGGGCGTTACCGGAATGTCGATAGTCGCCAGGCGCTGATTTCATTTCTGGGCATGAACCTCCAGTACCTTATCGCGGCGCCAATGGTGAATTCCATTTGGGAGATCAAGGATGCAAAACGATTTCGTGAGGCGCGGCCGAAACATGTGGTCGATTTGTTTCTGCACGGCTTGTTGGCTCGTTAACCTGGCGGTGGTGCTGTCGCTCTTGGGCTCGACGACCCAGGCAGAAACCCGCATCGGCCTGGCCGAGGCAATCGAGCGCGCAATCGATTATTCCTACACCATCAAAGCGGCAGAGTACGATTCTGTTGCCGCATTCCGCCAACATCGAGTCGCTCGGGCCAGCCGATTGCCTACCTTCTCCGCCGATGTGACCAGCTTCTACATTGATGAGACCCAATTGCTGAACTTGCCGATGGGACAGACGGTGGAAGTCGGTGCAAAGGAGAATTACCAGGCCGACTTGAAATTATCATTGCCGATGTTTACGGGCGGCAGCATCAGCGGTGCGATTCACCAGAGCAAGGCGAACGTGTTAGCCGCCGCGAGTGCTTTAGACAGTCGACGGCTGGCGGTGTCCCGCCGGACGCGGCAGGCATACTTGCAGCTAATTTTGTCTGAGCATCTCCTCAAATCGGCAGAGGCATCACTTCGCCGAGTTGAGGTTATCGCCCAAGACATCACCAACCGCCACGTGGCCGGTCTGGCCGATTCCCTGGGTATTTTGGAGGCAAAGCTGGCTCACGAACACGCCCTGCAAGCAGTGCAAACTCAGGAAACGCGGTGCGAAAACGCCCGCATCGTTCTGGCGCGATTGCTGGGATTAGATATGGACGATGATATCATCGCGACCGACTCCCTTAAGCCAATCGTCTCATTGCAATCCTGCTGTCCGGCGCCGGAGACCTCCAGCCTTGATCGGCCGGAAATTGCGTACATCAATCATCAGATTACCGCCGCGAAGGCGGCAACGGACATAATTGGCGCGCGGGCGTGGCCGAGCCTTGCCGGACATGTCGGTTACAGTGTCGGCAAACCGAACCGCGATTTTTTCAACAAGACCTGGAATGATTATTTCTCGGTCGGGGCGCGTTTGAAGTGGAATTTCAATCTTGGCGGTCGCCCAATACGTGAACGGGCTGCCGCAATCGAACGAGTTCGCTCGTTGCGTATGCAACGGCGAGAAATGACCCAAACTCTAACGCAAGAGGCTTACATTGCTTACAACAAGGCGCAAGAGGCACTGACAACTGCCCAAAGCCGGCAACGCGAACTGACCCTCGCGCGAGACCGCTATCGGCTCGGACAACAACAACAACAGGCCGGCAGATTGACAGTGAATCGATTAGTAGAACTCGAAGAGGAGCTCACTGCTGCCGAACAGATGTTCCGGGCTGCGCAGGCCGACGTACATCTGGCGATCACGGAGTATTGGTACGCCCTGGGTTCCCGACAGATTTATGGAGGATTGTAATGACCGTCCGGTATGTGTGGTGTGCCTTTACGATTGTGGTGCTTTTGTCGGGTTGTGCCGAGGAACAGCCCATCCCCTGGGGTTCCGGTTTCGTGGAAACTACCAAAACGCTGGTCTCGGCGGAAAGCAGTGGCCGAATTGAACGAATGCGGTTTGATGAAGCCGACTATGTCTCACGCGGCGATACGATTGCCATGATTGACACCACGTTGCTGGCGCTCCGCTTGCGGCAGGCAGAAGCGGCATACGCGGCGGCTCAAACAAAACGCGACCTGGCAGCCATTGATATCGACCGTGCCGAACAACAACTGGCACTGGCAAAGAAAGAGTATGACCGTATCGAGCAATTGCTCCCCTCCGGTTCGGTGACCCAACAACAGTATGATGTCGCTGAGACCCAGCTTGCACAGGCCCGCTTGAGTGCCAACAGTACGCGAGCAGCACTGGCGGCGGCGGAGGCGGAGATGCGCAAGGCGCACACCCAAACCGATCTGCTGGCCGAGCAACTTCGAGATTGTTTTTTAACCGCTCCGATAACCGGCGTCATTGTTGAAAGGTTCATGGATCCGGGTGAGCTGGCCTCTCCCGGAAACGCCTGTGTCGAAATCGCGGCCCTGGACACGGTATGGGTGAAAATCTACTTACCACCGGATGATCTCACCCGGATCACTCTGGGCGCAACTGCAGAGGTTGACTCCGAAACTGAGATTGAACCTCTACCCGGCACAGTCCGCTGGATCGCCTCCGAGGCGGAATTTACTCCCAAGAATGTGCAGACTAAAGAAGCACGGGCGGATTTAGTCTACGCAGTCAAGGTAACCGTTCCCAATCCCCAACAACGGTTGAAGGTCGGTATGCCGGTCGTAGTGAGAATTCCATGAGTTATGTTGAGGTTTCCCGTCTTTCGAAAAGTTACGGCCTGGTTAAGGCAGTCAACCAATTCGACGTAACTACAGAGCGCAACAGTATTGTTGCACTGGTCGGACCGGATGGTGCCGGTAAAACCACGCTCTTTCGCTCGCTGGCGGGGCTGTTAACCTTCGATGCCGGACACGCTACGATTGCGGGTTTTGATGTCGTTACCCAATTTGACAAGATTAAACCGCTGTTGGGTTACATGCCGCAGGTGTTTTCGCTGTATCCTGATTTGTCGGTTGCAGAGAATTTACGGTTTTACTCCGGTCTGTTCGGCCAGTCGCAACAGCAGTTTGCGTCCAAAAGTGACGAACTCTATGAATTCAGCGGACTGGGACCGTTCCGCAACCGGCGTACGGAGGCGCTCTCCGGGGGCATGAAACAAAAACTGGCTCTCAGTTGCGCACTGGTGCACGATCCGGAGTTGCTACTCTTAGATGAACCAACAACGGGAGTTGACCCCCTATCCCGGCGGCAGTTCTGGGAGATTCTGCGGCAGTTGCGTGACGATAATGTGAGCGTTATCGTCTCCACTCCCTACATGGACGAGGTGGCGCTTGCCGATTACGCGATTTTCATTCATCAAGGGGAACGATTGGCTGCGGGGACTCCTCATGAATTATTACATACGTTCTCCGGTCGGGTGTACAGGGTCCGAGCACAACCCACGACGGAGCAACTGGAAAAAGTCAACGAAACGGATGGTGTCTCTGCCCGGCGATTCGGCGCCTCGTTGCATATCTATGCCGGAGATCGCATCGACCAGGATACAATAAAAGACACCCTCCGCCGGCAAAAATTACCTGATGAACTACATACTGTTACACCGGACCTGGAAGATACCTTTGTGCAGCTGATCAGCGGGTAAGCCATGAGTACGATTGTCGATATCGACAATTTGACCAAAGAGTTCGAT
The DNA here is from genome assembly GCA_964461835.1 of uncultured Ignavibacteria bacterium. Lineage (GTDB taxonomy): Bacteria > Zixibacteria > MSB-5A5 > WJJR01 > JAJRUJ01 > CAYWVO01. Next base: position 272,674 of record CAYWVO010000001.1, read on the forward strand.
GGTTTCCGCGCGGTCGACCAGGTCAGCCTAGAAGTTGAAAGGGGAGAAATCTTCGGCTTCCTGGGTGCCAACGGTGCCGGGAAGACAACGACCATTCGCATGTTGTGCGGGTTGCTGCTCCCGACCGACGGCACCGGCACCGTAGCCGGGTACGACCTCTATCGGGAGACCGAGCGCATCAAGCATAGTATTGGATACATGTCGCAAAATTTTTCGCTCTACGCCGATTTGACCGGCGAAGAAAATCTCTGGTTTTACGGGTCTGTGTATCGTCTACCGCCAAAACAACTACGGGAACGAATCGACGAACTTTCCGCCGAGCTGAATTTGCGCGAGTTTATCAATCGCCCCACCTCTTCCCTGCCCACCGGCTGGCGACAACGGCTGGCCTTGGCTGCCGCGTTGTTACATCGCCCCCGAATTCTGTTTCTTGATGAACCGACCGGCGGGGTCGATCCGGTCTTTCGTCGCCGATTTTGGGAAATCCTGTACCGACTCGCCGAGGGGGGGACGACGCTGTTCGTCACCACGCACTACATGGACGAGGCAGAATTCTGCCGCCGGATCTCCATTATGCATCAGGGAAAAATCATCGCGATGGGCAATCCCGGTGAAATGGTGGAGGAATCCGATCAGCCTGATCTCAATGAATTGTTTATCACCCTGATTCAGGAGCGGGAACCACGATGAGGCGTATCGCTTTTGTCGCTCAGAAAGAACTCAGGCATATTCTTCGTGATCCACGCTCGCTGTTCGTAGCGATTATGCAGCCGCTCTTGATGACACTCCTGTACGGGTATGCGGTAAATCTGGATATCAAAAACATCCGGCTGGCCGTTATTGATTTTGATCGCACGGTCACATCACGCGAACTGGTAACAACTTTCTACACGATGGAGGAGTTCATCGCGCCGGATCAAACGGTGACTCTGCGCGACCCGGACCAGTTATTGCGACACGGTGACGCCGATGCGGTCCTGACGATCCCCGCAGGGCTGAACGAGGCGTTAACCAACTGGCATGAGTATGAATTGGGCATGTTGGTGGACGGGTCGGACGTCAATGTCAGTGCGGCGGTCACTAATTATTCCAATGCCCTGCTCAACAGTTTCCTGGCTCGACGACTACCGCCACAGATGGAATTGCCGGGCATTTCGTTGTCGACGCGAGTGCTCTATAACCCGGATCTGGAATCGTCCCATTTCTTCGTGCCGGGCTTAATTGCCATTATCCTGATGATGGTGTCGGCGCTGTTGACCTCGGTGACCATTGCCCGGGAAAAAGAAACGGGGACGATGGAGCAGTTGCTCACCGCCCCGATCACCCCGCGCCAGATCATAATCGGCAAGGTCCTCCCCTACGTGGCGTTGGCGCTGTTCGATGGTTTGCTGGTGCTGCTTTTGGCGGTGTTTCACTTTGGGGTGCCCTTTGTTGGGTCCACCTTCTTGCTGTTCCTTATGGGAATCATCTATGTGGTGGCCGCGTTATCCCTGGGGATTCTGATCTCCGCCCTGGTCAGGACACAGCAACTGGCCATGATGGCCGCGTTGATGGTAACGGTGCTGCCTTCGGTTATGTTATCTGGATTCATTTTCGAGATTAAAAACATGCCGCCGGTATTGCAGTATATCACTTATATCGTACCGGCGCGCTATTTTCTGCTGATTATCCGGGGCATTATGCTCAAAGGCGCCGATTTACTTACACTCTGGCCCCAGGCAGTGGCGCTGATTGCGTTGACCGTCATTATGCTCGGAGCAGCGGTCAAAAAATTCACCATTAAGCTGGCCTGATGTATGAGACAAACGGTCTTCGCCCTCATTAAAAAGGAGTTCTACCAGGTCTTTCGTGACCCGGTGATGCTGCGGCTGATTTTTTTGATGCCGCTGATCCAACTGTTGCTGCTGGGGCATGTGGTGCAAACTGACGTGAAAAATGTCGGTGTCGTGGTTTATGATTTTGACCGTAGTGAGCTTTCCCGCGATTACGTACGCTCACTGGCTGCCGGAGATTATTTCCGGGTGACGGCCTCGCGATTATCGCTCCTTGAAGCCGAAAGAGGATTTCGGCAGAATCGCCAGGACGCTGTCCTGGTGATCGCGCCTCATTTCTCGCAGCGATTGCAGCAGCGGAAACCGGTTCGTGCCGGTTTTCTCTTCGACGGTTCCAATGCCAGTTCCGCCTCCATCGCCATGGGCTACGCCGGCCTGATGACTCAAAAATATAACCAACGCCTGTTCGACCTCTCGTTGCCAATAGAATTACGACACAAAGTTCTCTACAACCCGGAGCAGGAATCGGTCAATTTTATGGTGCCGGGGATTGTCGCGGTTTTGCTGACTATGGTCACGACCATGCTGACTTCCCTGGCTATTGTGCGCGAACGGGAAATCGGCACGCTGGAGCAACTGCTGGTCACCCCCATCGGTAAGCCGGCCCTGTTGCTGGGCAAGACTATTCCCTTCGCCCTGCTGGGGTATGTGGAGATGTCGATCGCGCTGGCCTTTGGGGTGTTGTATTTTCAAACGCCATTTATCGGCTCCTGGCCCTTGTTATATGGTCTCTCGTTTATCTTTTTATTTACTACTTTGGGAATGGGCATATTCATTTCGACGATTAGCCGTACGCAGCAACAGGCGATGTTTTACGCATGGTTCTTTATGGTCTTTGTCATCCTGACCTCTGGGTTTTTCATTCCTATTCAGAACATGCCGGAGGTGGTACAAAAACTCACCTACTTGAATCCGGTCCGCTATTTTATGGTGATCATGCGGGGGATTATGATGAAAGGGGCCGGGTTGGATACGCTCTATCCCCAGGTTGGGGCACTGGCATTATTCTCCACCGTAATTTTCACGATCTCCACGCTGCGATTTGCGAAGCGGGTGAAGTGAGGCGGGATGATCCCTTTGGCGGGGTATCAGGACCTCGTGAGTTCATCGCGACGAGCGCACCCGCTGGGTGCCGCACCGAGTCGGAAGGTCTTTAACCTGTACGTCTATAGAACTTGTGCGCGGCAGACCTCCGGTCTGCCCGTCCTCTGGAATCAACAGAATTTTCGCCGCCGTGTCATCCCGGCCTTGAGCCGGGATCCATTTTGGGGGAGGGGGGTGGCAATTGTAGGGTGGGTGCTTTGCACC
>CAYWVO010000002.1:0-4207 GCA_964461835.1 uncultured Ignavibacteria bacterium
GGCCCGACGGATCAAGTCGCCCCGCTCGGCTCTGTACCTGATCTTCCAGTTGATCCTGCGGGCGCAGAAGAAATGGCGCCGGATCAACGCCCCGCACCTGGTGGCGAAGGTGCTCGACGGAACTACATTTGTGGATGGAATTGAGGTTACACAGAAAGCCGATCAGGCCGAAAAGGACGCTGCTTGAAAATCAAATTTACACAACTCTTGACAGGAGCTCCATCGCCGCCTCTTCTGTGCCCATGCTTTCACCCGTCTCAAATGATCAAGGCATATACCGCACTCCGCCTCGCGGACTAAGCATCCACCTCACCAATACCATGATATCCTCAATTGCAGAGTTATCATATCACTTTTTGGAGGTGTGGGCAATGAAAATGATTGGCGGGGCCGCCCACCGCCACCCCAAAATGGATTCCGGGTCAAGCCCGGAATGACAATCTTGCACTTGGTCGCGTAAACAGTATATTGGCGCTTTTAGCGGGTGGGTGATTTTCCCGCCCGGTGGGTGGGCCACCGCGAGACAATGGAGCCAGGAGCGGTCACTGTTGTGGCAAATCCGGTCGCGCCTGGAAACCCTGATCTCCGGGGGCGCTTTGCGCTCCCTCAGATCAGGGCCACGCACTCGCATACTGGAGGGGTCGTGAAAGAACAACCGGTCACGCCGGAACTGGTCGCCGAGCACGGACTCAACGACGAGGAATACGAGCGGGTCAAAGAGATCCTCGGGCGTGAGATGACCTTTACCGAGCTGGGGATTTTCTCGGTGATGTGGTCCGAACATTGTTCGTATAAAAATTCTATTCTGCTGCTTAAGACGCTTCCACGTAGCGGTAAAAACACACTGGCCGAGGCCGGGGAGGAAAACGCCGGCGTGGTTGATATCGGCGACGGGCGCGCGGTGGTCTTCAAAATTGAATCGCATAATCATCCCTCAGCTGTCGAGCCGTATCAGGGTGCGGCGACCGGGGTCGGCGGTATTCTGCGGGATATTTTTACATTAGGTGCACGGCCGATTGCCGCGCTGAATTCGCTGCGTTTCGGCAATCCGGAAGATCCCAAGGTCCGCTATCTGCTCGATGGTGTCGTGCGCGGGATCGGCGATTACGGCAACTCGTTCGGGGTGCCCACGGTCGGTGGAGAGGTCTATTTCGAAGACGCTTACACCACCAACTGTCTGGTCAACGCGATGGCGGTGGGACTGGTCAAGACTGATCGGATCGCGCGCGCGTCTGCTTCCATAGCGGGATCACCGGTGTACGTGGTCGGTTCGCGAACCGGGCGTGATGGTATCCACGGCGCGACTTTTGCCTCCGAGGAACTGACCGAGGAATCCGAAGCCAAACGTCCCTCTGTGCAAATCGGCGATCCCTTCACCGAAAAACTCCTCCTCGAAGCCACTCTGGAGATGATCAAAAACGACCTCGTTGTCGGCATTCAGGATATGGGCGCCGCCGGCATCACCTGTTCCTGTTCGGAAACTGCCTTTGCCGGCGGGCAGGGAATCGAAATCGATATCGCCAAAGTCCCGGTGCGCGAAGAGGGGATGATTCCCTATGAAACGCTGCTTTCGGAATCGCAGGAACGGATGCTGGTGATTGTCAAAGTAGGCAAAGAGAACGAAGTCGGCGCAATCTTCGAAAAATGGGGATTGCAGGCCGCGCAGATCGGCACCGTGATCACCGGCGGGCAGTTCCGCGTGTTCGAAAACGGCGAACTCAAAGCCGATGTCCCGGCATATGATCTTGCCCTGGGTGGCGGGACACCGGTCTACAAACGCGAAGAAAAGCGACCGGCGAGGCTAGACGAATCGCAAAATTTCGATATCTCAACTATTCCGGTTCCCGATAACCTGTCCGAGGTTTTGCTGAAACTCATCGGTTCACCGAATATCGCCAGTAAAGAATGGGTTTATCGCCAGTATGACAGCCAGGTGCGCACCAATACGGCGGTGACTCCCGGCTCTGATGCGGCCGTGATTCGTATCCGCAAAACAAATAAAGCGCTGGCGATGTGCACCGACGGCAACGGTCGCTACTGTTATCTCAATCCCCGACGCGGGGCGCAGATTGCGGTTGCTGAGTCGGCACGCAATGTGGTGTGCTCCGGCGCGCGCCCGCTGGCAATTACGAATTGTCTCAATTTCGGCAATCCGTATAAGCCGGAGATGTACTACCTCTTTGCCGAATGTGTGCGCGGGATGGGGGACGCTTGCCGTGTCTTCGATACGCCGGTCACCGGCGGTAATGTGAGTTTTTATAACGAAGATCCCGACCGGGCCGTGTATCCCACGCCCACCATCGGCATGGTCGGGATGATTGAGGATATTTCTCATATCACGACACAGTGGTTTAAACATGCCGGCGATTTGATCGTCCTAGTTGGATTAAACCGAGAGGATATTGGCGCCTCCGAATATCTTAAAACAATATACGGTAAAATAACTGGTGATGCCCCGTACCTCGATCTTCACGAAGAGAAAAACGTGCAGGAATTCGTCCTGGCCGCAATTCAGGCAGGATTGATTAACTCCGCCCACGATGTTTCCGATGGTGGACTTGCAGTGTGTCTGGCCGAATGTTGTATCACCAACCCGGATCAGCTATTTGGCTGCACGGTGAAATTAGATTGTGACTTGCGTCCGGATGCTCTCTGGTTTGGTGAATCGCAATCGCGCATCATGCTAAGCATTTCTCCGAATAAATTGGATGACTTACATACACTAGCGAAAGAACATAATACCCCCATCGAACACATCGGCGAAGTGACACATGGCGATTTCGCACTCGACGGTTGTGCCCCGCTCCAACCGGCAGAATTGAAAGAACCTTACTATTCGACATTACCGGAGTTAATGGCGCGGAGGGAATAGAAGTAGGTCGAAACCCCTGAGGCCGCGGCAGGTGGGCGTGGTTTCGACATTAATCCTGACAACGGCAGGTGAGCCTCAATATTTCTCAGTATCATTTCCCGAAGAAAATGATACACATCACTACATAGGATTAACGACTTTGATTATCGGTGAGGAAGGGCCGCCGCGCGCCAGGGCGAGCGATGGTCTGAAGTGTGCGTGGCGGTCGTATAGTCTGCCCGTGACATTCCACGTGTCATTCCCGGGCTTGCCTGCCTCTGGCGGGTAGGCTGGGATCCATTTTTATGTTAGTGGGGCGATAGCTAGACTGGCGAGCACTTGTTCATCGCAAAAACCATCTTGACGTCAGTTACACTATGCGTTAAAATGTATGATCCGAATGGAGATAAAGACATGAACAGAGATTCTAATCAGTCCTTTTCTGACCGACATGGCTACGATGCTGGATATCCAGAAATAAGTGTACGCGAGGCGCTCTCAGAAGATGCTCGGTATACTATTCTAAAGAAGGCAAGTAAAGCCGGAATAAGTGCTTCAACCTTGCGTGAAATCATTTGTGAAACTTTGCTCCGTAGACCAAATCCGAATAATTGGTCGCAACCGAATGTTTGGGACGAGTGCCAGTATGAATTCGAATCCTGTGAATGGTACAAAGCTTATGATATTGTCGAAGCAATATGCCAACACCTACTTTCCGGAGGAGGTGGGCATTTTTACAAAGTATTCGAAGAATCAGTAAACGAATATTTTAGAAAGGCTGGGATTGGATGGCAAATTGTTAGTGGATATGTAGAAACGAGAGGTCCAGAGGTTTTCGAATCCGCGGTCGGTGAAACTAAAGAGGTATTGGATAATCAATCTCGTTCGACGGCAAGTTCTGAAATTCGTAAGACACTTGCGTGTTTGTCAATTAGGCCGGAGCCCGATCTCACTGGGGCCATTCACCATGCCATGGCCGCCGTGGAATGCGTAATGCGCGATGTGTCTGGGGATTCTAAGTCCACTCTCGGTGAACTTCTAAAAAAACACCCCGATCTACTGCCTAAGCCGGTAAATGATGCGGTTGCCAAACTTTGGGGATTCTCTTCGGAAAGAGGAAGACATTTAAGGGAGGGGGTCATACCTGATCGAGTCGAAGTGGAATTCATAGTCGGAATAGCCGCAACGGTTGCATCCTACTTGGCAAAGAGATGCAACAATCGACGAAACTTATGACTTTTTATCTGGAAGAGCCGGGGTGCCCCAAGGCTTGTCGAAGATCCCGGAATCGGGGCCCTGGGATTAGATTCGGTATTTCATCCCCACCCCAAACTGGATTCCCGATGTCTCGGGAAT
>CAYWVO010000002.1:4307-187838 GCA_964461835.1 uncultured Ignavibacteria bacterium
TAAAGACCTGCCGCGCACACCAGAATGACACGGGTGGAAGATTCAGCCAAGAGCTATCGCTCGGGCAGGCTAAAGGCCTGCGGCGCACACCAGAATGACACGGGTGGCAGATTCAGCCAAGGATCATCGTTCGGGCAGGCTAAAGGCCTGCCGCGCACACCAGCGAACACTCGGCAAAATCCCATCGTCCCTGGAAACCCTGATCTCCGGGTGCGCTCCGCCCACCCTCAGATCAGGGCCACACATCCCTGCTGTCACTCACATTGACTCCTCACCTATCATCGCGTACCTTTCTCCATTGAACTGTGAGGAGGAAAAATCGATGGCGACTTCAACTCATACCGATGAAAAAACCGCCACCGGTGGAAACGCATATACCCCGTTGAAAGCCCCGCGCGGCACGCAACTCTCCTGCAAAGGCTGGGCGCAGGAAGCCGCGCTGCGCATGCTGCATAACAACCTCGACGAGGAAGTCGGGGAAAACCCGCGCGAGTTGATTGTCTACGGTGGCTCCGGCAAAGCCGCCCGCAACTGGGACTGCTTTCATGCAATCGTGAAATCGCTGCGCGAACTGGAAAATGACGAAACGCTGTTGATCCAGTCCGGTAAACCGGTGGGCGTATTCAAGACACATCCGTATTCACCCCGAGTATTAATTGCCAACGCCAACCTGGTCCCCAAATGGGGAACTGCCGATGAATTCCGTCGCTTGGACGCGCTCGGCCTAACCATGTATGGCCAGATGACCGCCGGCTCGTGGATTTATATCGGCACCCAAGGAATTTTGCAGGGGACGTACGAGACGTTTGCCGCACTCGCGAAGAAGCATTTCAACTCCGATCTGGCCGGACGCTGGGTCCTCACCGGCGGCATGGGGGGGATGGGTGGCGCACAGCCGCTATCGGTAACTTTCAACAACGGCGCTGTGCTCTGCGTGGAAGTCGATCCCGAACGCATTCGCCGACGCATCGAAACGAAATACTGCGATAAGATGACGCGTGATCTTGACGAAGCCCTGACCTGGGTCAAAGATGCCGCCAAAAACAAACAAGCGCTCTCGGTTGGGCTAGTTGGTAACTGTGCCAAGGTATTGCCGGAAATTCTCAAACGGGGTGAAATCCCCGACGTGTTGACCGACCAAACCTCTGCACACGACGAGCTCAACGGCTATATCCCCAAGGGTTACACAGTTGAGCAAGCTGCTGAACTGCGCAAGAGAGACCCGGACGGCTATATCACGCGCGCGTATGATTCGATGGCTAAACATTGCGAGGCCATGCTTGGCCTGATGAAAGCCGGTGCGGTAACTTTCGACTACGGCAATAACATTCGCGGCCAGGCCGAAAAAGCCGGCGTGAAAAACGCGTTTGATTTTCCCGGATTCGTCCCGGCGTATATTCGGCCATTGTTCTGCGAGGGCCGCGGCCCGTTCCGCTGGGCGGCACTTTCGGGCGATCCCAAAGATATTCATACTACCGATGAGGTTATCCTCAAGGAATTCGCCGACGACAAACCGCTCTGCCGCTGGATCAAAATGGCGCATGAAAAAGTAGCGTTTCAGGGGTTGCCGTCGCGGATTTGCTGGCTTGGGTACGGCGGCCGCGCCAAGTTCGCCGAGATTATCAATAACCTGGTCGCCAAGGGTGATATTTCCGCGCCGATAGTGATTGGCCGGGATCACCTCGATTGCGGTTCGGTGGCATCACCATATCGCGAGACCGAGAGCATGAAAGACGGCTCAGATGCAATCGCCGACTGGCCATTGTTAAACGCGCTACTAAACACCGCCTCCGGTGCGTCCTGGGTGTCGATTCATCACGGTGGCGGCGTGGGAATTGGGTTGGCGACCCACGCCGGGCAGGTGATTGTTGCTGACGGCACCAAAGAAATGGGCGAACGGCTCAATCGCGTGCTCACGAATGATCCGGGAAGTGGTATCGCGCGTCATGCGGACGCCGGCTACGAAAAAGCAATTCAGTTCGCTAGGGATAAGGGCGTGAAAATCCCGATGCTGAAAGACTGAGACACAGCCCTGACCATAATAGTTTCGCGCGCCGGTTTGGAGTAGTATCATCCAAACCGGTACTATTTTTTGGTGTGAGGACGCGCGTGCCGCCGAAAAAGAAGAATACTGCGAAATCCCCCGGTCGCCGACGGGCTGAAAGCCCTCGCGTGGTCGCCGCGCAGGTCGTGCGTGATGTTTTCGAATCTGATGATTTATTCGATGATATCCTCAACACCAACCCCGGATTCGCGAAACTCAAACCAATCGATCGCCGCCTGGTGTACCATCTAGCTGCTGGAACAATCAAATACAAACGTCGTCTCGATGTCATCGCCCGGCATTTCCTCAAAGCAAAATTTGATAAGCTGACCAAAAACATTAAAGCAGTCCTGCGCGTGGGGGTGTTTCAATTATCCATTTCGGATAAAATCCCGCCACATGCAGCGGTTTCAGAGACAGTCAAAGCCGCGCGACGGCTCGGCCATCAGGGCACCGCGTCGCTGGTTAATGCGGTACTGCGGCGTTGTATCGACCAGGGCAATGACGTACAGTTCCCGTCCCCGCGTAAAGAGCCGCTCGCATACTTTGCCGATTGGTATTCCTATCCCGACTGGTTGATTGCCATGCTCACCGAAATCGGGGATGAAGGGGCGATTGAGGAATTCTGCCGCTGGGGCAACCGTGAGCCGGAGTTTTGTGTCCGATTAAATCCGGTGAAAACCACCGAGGCCGAGTTATTGGCGACGGGACGAGCCGAAGAGGTGATCCTCGCGCCGATTCCGTTGTTTCCCGGTTACTATCAATGGCTGAGTGAATCGGGGCCGTCGGCCAATTCGAAAATCCTGCGACGCGGTTTAGCGACCGTGCAGAACCCTGCGGCGGGATTGGTGATCACCTTACTTGATCCCAAACCACGGGAACGAATCACCGATTTCTTTGCTGCGCCCGGCGGCAAATCCACCGCGATCGCTGAGCGACAACTCGACCAGGGGTACGTATTTGCCATCGACAAGAGCACCCGCCGTCTGGCACGAGTGGATGAAAATAAGGGCCGTCTCGGGTTGAAATCAATTCTGACTATGGCGGGAGACATGCGCACCCTGCCGCCGAACCAGGTCGACCGGGTGCTGGCAGATGTCCCGTGTAGTGCTCTCGGCACCTTGCCGAAAAGCCCGGACGTTCGCTGGAAGAAGACTGCCGAAGATATCCTCCGCCTAAGCGTGGCGCAGAGAGAATACCTCACTGCCTGCGCCGAGCATGTCAAGCCGGGGGGAACCCTGGTATATGCGACGTGTACGATTGCTCCGAGGGAGAATCATGGGGTTATTCGCGATTTCCTGATCAATCGACCTGATTTTCTTTTGGAGCATGCAGACAAATCTGTCGGGGGCGATTTTGTTGATGCAAACGGTTTTTTGTTTACCTTTCCGCCGCGTGCGGGCTTAGATTGCATTTTTGCGGCGCGGTTGCGGAGAGTGCGATGAGGGGCAGGTTTACACTTACACCAGCAAAGTTGCGCCAGTCCCGCTATTGGGGGCTGATCCGCTGGCCGTATTACGCGGCCGGAGTCGCGCTGGTGTTTCTGATCTTCGGAATTTTCGCCAACACCATCGTCATGCCGATGGTGACGCGCCACGGCTCGGAATTCCCCACCCCCCAGCTAATCGGAAAAAGTGTCCGCGAGGCCGAACAACTGTTGCGGGCCGCGGGCTTGCGGATTGACATTGAATCCCGGCAACACAGCCCGGCGATCCCGGAAAATGTAATTATCGATCAGGTTCCACGTCCGCGGGCGCTGGTCAAAGAGGGGCGCCGGGTTAAAGTAATTGTTTCCGCCGGAGCGCAGATGACCGTCGTGCCGTTTTTGCGCGGTTACACACCCCGGCAAGCAGAGTTGATGCTTGAGGAAACCGGGCTGGTGCTTGGGGGGCAGACCTATGCCCGGGATGATTCTCTACCCGGCGGGGTAGTGGTTGGCTCGATTCCCGCAGCCGGTGGTTCGGTGCCGATTGGCTCCGCGGTAAATATCAAGATTAACGAGGCAGATATGCACAGCCTCGTGACGGTGCCGATTCTGGTCGGCGAAAATATCAAGAAAGCCGAGGCGCTGTTGGATGGGCGCGGGCTCGAATTGGGTGCGGTATATCATGAACTGGACGAAGTGCTGCTGCCGGGTACCGTGGTACGGCAGTCAATTACCGCAGGCACGCGGGTACCGCGCGGATCGACTATTGATTTGACCATCTCGCAAGAGGGATAATCCACGTGAAAGATCGGAAGGTATTAATCTCGCCCTCAATTATCGCCGCTGATTTCGGCCGCATCGCCGAAGAAATTCAGGCGGTCGAGGAGGCGGGGGCGGACTGGTTACATCTGGATGTCATGGATGGGCACTTTGTACCAAACCTGACTATCGGGCCGGACTTCATTCGTTCAGTGCGTAAATACACGAATTTGTTCCTCGACGCGCACCTGATGATCTCCAATCCGCTGGAGTATTTACAAGTATACGCCGACGCCGGCGCGGATTTAATTGTGGTGCATGTTGAAACTGTGCCGGATCCCCGGGCGGCAATCGATGAAATTCACCGGTTGGGTATTAAGGCCGGATTGGTAATTAATCCCGAGACACCGTTTGAAATCTCCGAAGATATTATGGCGAAGTTGGATTTGTTTTTGGTGATGTCGGTTCATCCGGGATTTTATGGCCAGTCGTTTATTTCCGATGTTTTGCCCAAAATCGAAGCCGCGCGCAAGATGATTGATGGCGGCGATTTTTCCACGCGTCTGCAAATCGACGGCGGAATCAATTCCGACACCGCCCCGCGGGCGATTGCCGCGGGCGCGGATGTGTTGGTCGCCGGCGCGGCCATCTTCAAATCCCCCGATTACGGTGCCGCAATACGATCATTAAGAGGATGATGGTGTAGAGCACGGGCGCTTGCCCGCCGTGGCGTGAGATGCCCGTGCCAGCGGGATTTTTTGGTGCGTGCGAAGCACACACCTTACGGAACGCCAACCGTGTCATTCCCGAGACATCGGTGTGTGGCCCTGATCTGAGGGAGCGCAACGCGCACCCGGAGATCAGGGTTTCCCGGTGCGATGGGTTTTTTTTAGGGTGTTTGGTTTTGTGCGCGGCAGGCCTTTAGCCTGCCCGAACGATGATCCTTGGCTGAATCGCCCAACCGTGTCATTCCCCACGGTGGTGGGGAATCCAGTGTACGGGGGACATCATTCATTCAACCATGCAAACAGGCTTTCTCTGTTTTTCCTCGCTTCCGGCCACCAGGTTGGAGGGTCTGGTTCTACTGCCGGATGCCACACATCAGCTGCACTCACTCCGCTTTCCGTGCTTGTGATATACACATAATAGTCTGCGTGCAGTGAGAACAGATAGCTGATTGTATCAGCCCACATGCGGGGCGCATAGACTTTCGGGGTATCGAAACCATTCCATACATAAAAGCAAATACTACCGTCAAGGAAACCTGGCAATTGCAGATAATCCTCGAGCACACGCTTGGGATGACGGCGACCGGCAAATTCACAATGCAGGTAAGCGGTTCCGTGATCAAAAACCACATCAAACGAAGAACATTCATGAACGGCATGTAAAGAGTCGATCGGGTCGTGGTAGTCGTCAAACAACGCGTTAACGATGGTCGAATCGACCGTTGCCGAGAAACAACTCGGGATAAATAAATCGTCAAAATCATTATCTTGAACGACCGCATATTCGCTCCCGTATTGATTCCGAATGATCTCCAGATCCCGGTGAACGCGGTCGTATAATTCCTGCGGCGCTTGTATCTCGCCGGAAAGGTATAACGCGGACAATTCAGCCAGTTCATCCGGCATCGGGGTCGAGACAAAATAGGCCGGGTCCTCTGGCGCTGACGGTTTTGCGCAATAGACAACCATCAGCATGGCTGCCAGAGCAATTCGCGGGATTGATTTGATCATATCAGCATCCCCCATATGTTACTGCTTTATGATATTAAGCCTGTCTAGGTCACATACCCGGCTGGTGCCGGTTTATTCCCGGTGGTTTTGTTATGGATTTTTTGTATGTGCGCGGCATTGCGTAGGGTGCGTGGTTTCCACGCACCGAATGATGGTGCGTGCGAAGCACACACCCTACGGAACGCAAACCGTGTCATACCCGAGACGTTGGGAAGCCAGTTTTCGTAGGGTGCGTGATTTCACGCACCGTTATTGGATATTGAGAAAGTCTGCGGAATCGAAACAATGGTGCGTGCGAAGCACAAACCCTACGGATCGCAAAGCGTGTCATTCCTGAGAGGTCGGGAATCCAGTTTTCGTAGGGTGCGTGATTTCACGCACCGTTGATGGATATTGAGAAAGTCTGCGGAATCGAAACAATGGTGCGTGCGAAGCACACACCCTACGGATCGCAAAGCGTGTCATTCCTGAGAGGTCGGGAAGCCAGTTTTCGTCGGGTGCGTGATTTCACGCACCGTTGATGGATATTGAGAAAGTCTGCGGAATCGAAACAATGGTGCGTGCGAAGCACACACCCTACGGATCGCAAAGCGTGTCATTCCCGAGACGTCGGGAATTCCGTGTGACGATCAGCCCATGTGGTGAAACGTACAATAAAATCAGGAAACCCACCCGCAGGGTGGGCCACCCGGGCCTGTTGGCAATGATCACGTTTCGTCTGCATACTACGATCTAGAAAATTACAAACCCAATCTCAAGGACTTTTTCAACAGACCCCGCAGGGTGGGCCACCGGGCCCGAAGGGTGGGCCACCGGGGCAAAGAAATCGGTCGATAACGACCGTTTCATTCCGGGCTTGACCCGGAATCCATTTGGGGGGTGGAATACAGAATCTAATCCCAGGGCAAGCCCTGGGGCACCTGGGACTATGAACATTATGATTCAAATACATAGTACTGACTTGATTCTGCGTCTTCCAATGACTCCGCGTAGAGTACTTTATTTTCTGCCAAATCCTCAATTATAACAGGGAATTCCTTATTCTGAATCATAACTTCAAATGAAACTTTTCTTACACAGGTGTTGAAGAAAAAGATCGACACGGTTAATGTCGGTTTGGAGTATTCAGCTTGTATTCTATGTACAGGTTGAGGATTGTTTCGCCGAAATAATTCAGCCTTGCAATGGTGTGGTATTGAACCGCCTCGAATGCAATCCCTGATCCAATTAAAACCTTCCCAATAAATGCTCTCTTGCGCCCAAATCGCGAAGTATTCATATACTAGTAACAAAAAGGCCCGAGGGTCGGCATCTGTATTGACTATCGACGGGTAGCTAAATTCAGTTTTAATGCCCTCAATTTGCCCTTCGTTGACAATTGCAGCATCATAGTCTGGCGTAGTTCCCGCTCCATTCTCGGCCACCGCTTTGAGCTTTTTTGGATTAATGCTGTGTCTTTCTAAATATTTTAACATCGATTTGGGAGGATTAAATGGATCAAATACAATCCCGCCTTTCTCGGCCTTTTTAGTAAGAATCTGTCTCCCCTTTTTATTTTTTGCTGATTCGAAATATATTCCGCCTTCGGTGATATGAAGATCCCTTTGATGCGTTTCAATTTTCCGATATATTTCTGGGATTTGGGATCTCACCCGCCAAGCTGCTTTTCGGATCCAAGGATCAGTCTTAATCCGCGAAATAAGCCGTGAGCCGGTTTCGCTGTTGCACCCTTTGCAAAGTAAGTTTTGCTGAATTCTACCGCCGATCCCCTCGGGAAACAAATGCTCCCAGCTGTCAGGTTTTTTCTCACAGCACAGTATGCAAACGGGCCATTCGTACGGGAATTTCATATTAAGACCTCAGATATAAAATCTCTCCTCATGGTGACTTTACGATCAATCTCGTGATATCGGAGTCATTTTGATTGTCGAAACCACGGTCGCAAGCGACCTCAGGGGTTTCGACCTACGAAAACTACCACCGGTGTCATTCCCGAGACATCGGGAATCCAGTGTGGGGTGGGGGAGGGGTACGGAATCTAATCCCAGGGCCCCGATTCCGGGATCTTCGACAAGCCCGGCGGCACCTGGCTCGACAAAGCGGTTGTCGATCCAGCGTCCCTTGCCATCCATGCTGATCTTGATTTCGTGCGCGGCCCCGATGCCGGGGCCCGAACGACTGCTCCCGACAGTCATATTATTATCAAAGATGATTGCGTTTGCCCGGATGTTGGATTTTTTGTAGGTCGAAACCCCTGAGTTCGCCAAAGGCGAACGTGGTTTCGACGATATTCGCAAGGTAATCGAATCATGGGCAACATTCGTCGTTATAAATACCCCGGATATGTCTATTTCCTCACCCATGTGACGGTTGAGCGCTTACCCATTCTCCTGGAGAATTTCGATCTGCTTTGGGATTCAATTATCTCCACAAAGGCCAAATCGCCATTTGATTTGATGGCCTGGGTTGTACTCCCCGACCACATGCATCTTCTTGTCGATCCGCTGGACCATGACATTTCCGATTTAATGAGGCGCCTAAAGCTCTCTTTCTCAGCGCGTTTGCGCAGACGTACCGGGTCCGAATACGGACGTGTGTGGCAGTATCGCTTTTGGGATCATGTCATCCGCGATCAGGACGATTTGAATCGGCATATCGATTACATCCATTACAATCCGGTGAAGCATGGGTTGGTGCGAAATCCCGCGGATTTCGCGTATTCATCATATCGGGATTACCTCGCGGGAGGATATTATCCGGAAGGTTGGGGAGAGTGCGAAGTGATCACATTTGATGGTGATTTCGGTGAATAGCGTATGACGTCGAAACCACGCCGCCTGCGGCGCCTCAGGGGTTTCGACCTACGAAAACTCGATGGCCTGGGTTGTACTCCCCGACCACCTGCATTGTATTGTTGACCCATTCGAGCATGACATTTCTGATATAATGAAACGTGTAAAACTCTCCTTCTCATCGCGTCTACGCAAACGCACACGGTCCGAATACGGCCGCGTCTGGCAATATCGCTTTTGGGATCATGTCATCCGCGATCAGGACGATTTGAATCGGCATATCGATTACATCCATTACAATCCGGTGAAGCATGGGTTGGTGCGAAATCCCGCGGATTTCGCGTATTCATCATATCGGGATTACCTCGCGGGAGGATATTATCCGGAAGGTTGGGGAGAGTGCGAAGCGTATGACGTCGAAACCACGCCGCCTGCGGCGCCTCAGGGGTTTCGACCTACGAAAACTCTACCGAAATTTTTGAACCCCGTAATGAAGTTGAAATTGTTTTTTTCTAGACAAAAGACTGAAACAACCGGTCTCATTTCTAATTGTGTTATTTCGCGTTGCGCCTTTGCAAGTTCTTCAGTTGCACGAGACATATCGGATGTTTTATCCGCGAGTTTCGTGGTTGACTGGGTGTACCGCCAAATGGCAAAAAAGGTGAAAATCAGTGCAATAGAACTAAGAGCCACCCAAAACACCTGCGGCGACAGTGTTTGGCAGAACCATTCTTCAAGGGTCATATGTTCCTCCCTGATCCAAATTTATAAATCGGGCGAATCTATTGCAAAATATTATTGCGAGTTGAGCTTGCAATCATTTTTTGACGCTTGCGGTATTTGCGCTGTGTTGTCTCACGCCGCCCCGCAATTTTCTGTACCACATCCGCCAAAAATTGTTATATTGTAAGATCTTGGCCGTATCCCGGCCAGAGGGATTGGACTATGTTTGATGAACTGACAGACCGCATGGACGGTATCTTCAAGTCGCTCAAAGGGCACGGGCGAATCTCGGAGGAAAACGTCAAGAACGCGCTCAAAGAGGTGCGGCGCGCGTTCCTCGAAGCGGACGTTAACTACAAGGTAGCCAAGCAGTTCATTAAAGAGGTCGAGGCCGAAAGCTTGGGCGAACGGGTACTCACCTCGGTCACCCCCGGCCAGTTGATTATCAAAATTGTCCACGACAAGCTGGTCGAGCTTCTGGGCGGCCAGAGCCGGGAGATGGCGTTCAATCCCCGGGGCGTAACAGTGTGGATGATGGTCGGCCTGCAGGGGTCGGGTAAGACCACCGGCTGCGCCAAGCTGGCGCTGCGGATGAAACGCGCCGGACGCCGGCCGCTCATGGTGGCGGCCGATATCTACCGTCCCGCCGCCAAAGACCAGCTTCAAATCCTCGGCAAACAGCTCGAGTTGCCGGTGTTCACCACCGAGGACGATCCGGTCAAAATCACCAAAAAGGCGGTGGATTACGCTGGCGACGAAGATTTCGACCTGGTGATCCTGGATACCGCCGGGCGGCTGCATATCGACGACGCGCTGATGACCGAGCTACGGGAAATCAAATCCGCGGTCAAGCCAACGGAAATCCAGTTCGTCGCCGATGCGATGACCGGGCAGGACGCGGTCAAATCGGCGGATGAGTTCAATAAAGCGCTGGGGATTGACGGGGTGATGCTGACCAAGACCGACGGTGACGCCCGTGGCGGCGCGGCGCTGTCGATTCTCTCAGCCACGGGGAAGCCGATCAAGTTCGTGGGCACGGGGGAGAAACCGTCCGATCTGGAGGTATTCTACCCTGACCGGATGGCCTCGCGGATT
This sequence comes from uncultured Ignavibacteria bacterium, assembly GCA_964461835.1. Lineage (GTDB taxonomy): Bacteria > Zixibacteria > MSB-5A5 > WJJR01 > JAJRUJ01 > CAYWVO01. Next base: position 14,886 of record CAYWVO010000002.1, read on the forward strand.
TTGGGGATGGGGGACGTGGTCTCGCTGGTCGAGAAGGCCCAGGAAGCGGTGGACGAGAAAAAAGCCGCCGAACTCGAGAAAAAGCTGCGCAAAGCGCAATTCACGTTCGAGGACTTTTACGACCAGTTGCAGCAGTTGAAGAATATGGGGTCGCTGGAATCGATCATGGGCATGATTCCGGGCATGGGTAAGGCGATGAAAGGCCTGAAGATAGACGATCACGCGCTGGTGCGGGTGGAGGCGATGATTCAGTCGATGACGCCGGAAGAACGCCGGAACCCAAGTGTGCTCAACGGCTCGCGTCGCAAGCGGATCGCCAAAGGCTCGGGGAACACGATTCAGGATGTCAACAAGCTGGTCAAACAGTTTGGTGAAATGCAGAAAATGGTCAAAAAATTGGGGAAAATGGGGCCAAAGGCCTTTTCCGGGATGAAGTTTCCTTTCTAATTCTTTGCAATCAACAAAATTGGTCGTAGGTACATTATTACAAATACCAGTGTGAGGAGGTTGTTCGTTGGCAGTTCGTATTAGATTGAGACGTTTGGGCAAAAAGAAAAGCCCGTTTTTCCGCTTTGTTGCCACCGATTCCCGGACGCCACGGGACGGGCGGTTTATTGAAATGCTGGGGTGGTACAATCCCATTGAGAAGCCTGCTACGGTAAAAATTGATGTGGAAAAGACGCTGGAATGGCTCAAGCGGGGCGCGGAACCGTCGGACACGGTACGCTCACTGTACCAGCAAATCGGCCTGTGGAATATCTGGGAACAGGTACAAAAAGGCGAAGAACCGAGTGATTTGACAGTGACCGAGCGGATCACCGAACGTTCGAAACGCCGAAAAGGCCAGAAAGCCGTGGCAAAAGCCGAAGCAGCGGAGAAGGCCGAGAAAGAGGAAGCCGCCCCGGCTGAGGAAAAAGCCGTGGAAGAGGCCGAAGAAAAAACCGAAGAACCGGCGGAAGAACCGAAAGAAGAGGCAGAGGAAGAAAAGAAAGAGGAATAGTCAACCTCTCGAGATCGTTCGATGAGCATGGCTGTCAGTGAGAATAGGACTGGCGAGTATGTCGTTTTGGCGCGAATCGGGAGACCCCGGGGCGTGCGCGGGCATTTTTACATCTGGCCGATTGCCGACAATCTGGAGCGGTTTGAAGCGTTGAGGACCATCTACTTGGTCAACCGGCGCGGTCGGCTTGCCGTGGAGGTGGAGGCGTTCGAAATTATCTCCGGCAAGCCCATCCTCAAGGTGCGAGGCATCGATACACCGGAGGATGCCCGCGCCTGGAATACCGGTACGCTGGAGATCGACGAAGCCGAACGAATCTCGTTACCGGAGGGCGAGTATTTTCACGACCAGTTGGAGGGATTGACGGTCGTTGATCCGGGGGGTAACACGGTCGGCACGCTGACCAAAGTGCTGGAAACCCCGGCGAACGACGTGTATGAATGCCGGACTACGGACGGGCGGGTAATCTTGATCCCCGCCGTGGAAGATTTTATCCTGGAAATCGACCTTAATGAGGGAACGATGAAAATCGACCCCGTGCCCGGTTTGCTGGAAGACTGAATGAGTATCAACGATGCGTATTGATGTTGTCAGCATTTTTCCCGAACTGTTCGGCGAGTTTTTTGCCGTCTCGCTTATGGGGCGGGCGCGGGAATCCGGTATACTGGCAACCACTGCGCATGATTTGCGGTCGTGGACCACCGATAAACATCACGTGGTGGACGATACGCCGTTCGGCGGTGGTGGCGGGATGGTGATGATGGCTGAGCCGATTGTGACGGCAGTCGAGGATTTGCGGAAAAACTCCGGGTCGGCAAAAGTAATTATTCCTACCGCGCGTGGTCCCTTGTTCAAGCAGGATGATGCTAATCGACTGGCCGAGAGTGAGCATTTGATTTTCGTGTGCGGCCATTATAAAGGAATCGATGAGCGGGCATTTGAGATACTGGGAGCCGAACGGTTCTCCATCGGCGATTACGTGGTGACCGGGGGAGAGTTGCCGGCAATGGTGATCATTGACGCCGTGGTTCGGCGCATTCCGGGTTTTTTGGGCAATGAAGATTCCGCGGCAGGTGACTCATTTGCATTGACTGACGAACAACAGCATACGCCCTTACTCGGTCCGCCGGTATACACCCGTCCCGCGGAATTTCGCGGATTAACCGTGCCGGAGGTTTTGATTTCCGGGCATCATGCGAAAGTAGATGAGTGGCGGCTGGCAGCAGCACTGAAGGCGACCCGGGAATATCGGCCTGATTTGCTGCGCAGAACAAAGTCGGCTATAAATTGAGAGAAATGATTGACGGGGAGAGGACCGTACCGGAAATTGCCGGTAGGCCCGGTTTCGCCCGTCCGGGTAATACGGGAGGAGAACATGAGCGAAGAATTATTGCGATCCGTTGAGAAGAATTCGCTCACCAATCGGAAAGTGGATTTTGCTCCGGGAGATACAGTTCGGGTGCAGGTCAAGATTAAAGAGGGTGACAAGGAACGTCCGCAGGTGTTTCAGGGAGTGGTGCTTCAGCGTCGCGGCAGCGGAACGGGTGAGACATTTACGGTGCGGAAAGTCAGTTCCGGGATCGGTGTCGAACGTATTTTCCCGCTGCATTCACCCAATATTGAAAGCATTCGGGTGGTTCGACGGGGCAAGGTCCGTCGGGCACGGCTGTATTATCTCCGCGGACGAAGAGGTAAATCGGCACGAATCAAGGAACGCGAACGGTCGTAAATGCGTGATGAACAATCACACTGAGGGAATCGATCTCTGGCGCTACGAGCGGCAATTTTATGACCGAGGGCTAACCCGTGTGGCCGGCGTGGATGAAGTCGGCCGCGGCCCACTGGCCGGACCGGTAGTCGCCTGCGCGGTTATCCTCCCGGGTGGGTTTGACGGTGACGGGATCGATGATTCCAAGGTTCTTACGGCCGAGCGCCGGCTGAAAGCATTCCCGCATATCACTGAAAGGTGCCTTGCCTGGGCGGTGGGTTGCGTGGATGTGGAGACAATCGACCGCATTAACATTTTTCAGGCTTCCCTGTTGGCTATGCGCAAGGCTCTCGCTGACCTGCCGGTTAAACCAGAGGCGGTCATCGTTGACGGTAACCACAAAATCCCCCAATTGACAATTCCGCAGGTGCCGGTGGTCAAAGGAGACAGCCGGAGCATTTCTGTAGCCTGCGCTTCGATTCTGGCCAAGGAAGTTCGCGACCGTTTGATGGAAGAGCTCGATCACCAATATCCCGGTTTCGGTTTTGCCTCACATAAGGGATACGCAACCCCCGAACATCTCCGTGCCCTTGCCGAACATGGGCCGGTAGCGGTACATCGCAAGTCATTTCGCACGATCAAGCTACGCGATCAGGAAGAGTTGGATTTATACTAGAGGCCATCAATGTCCGTGAAACGACAGAATTTGGGGCGTCGCGGTGAGAAAATAGCGGAAGAACATCTTCACGACAAAGGCTACCACATCCTGCATCGACATTATCGCGCCGGGCGCAAAGAGATCGATCTCATTGCCCGCGATGGGTCGACAATTGTTTTCATTGAGGTAAAGACCGCGGCAACTGACACTTTTGGTCCGCCGGAACTATGGGTTACCCCCCGCAAACAGCAGGCACTAGTCCGGGCGGCGCGCGGATTTTTGGCTCGGCATGACTGCGGCGCGGCAGATTATCGTTTTGATGTTATCGGAGTGACCCTGGATACCAGTGGTCCCAGCGTGCAGCATATCGAGGGGGCCTTTGTGGCCCGATATTAATGGGGATGAAAAGAACTGCGGTAAATCGGGTTTCTAGGGGGCACTGAGCGTGTCGGATTCATCCAGGTTTTCTTTGCGGCGTTCCAATTCTGCGAGAATATCTTCCCACACCACCGCCCATTGTTCCGGATTATCGTCGTACGCTTTTAACATCCCGGTGACATCGTCGAAGTTCGTGTTATATGCCTCCAGTACCGAGTCGCGACGCGCATCATACTCCGGTGTGCCGATGCCGGCTTGTTCCGCAATCATTTCCAGATCGACATACAGTTGAACGAACGTCTCCCGATCCAATGGCGGTCCGGAAGATTCTGGGCCTTGACATACGGTAAGAACGGCGATAACCGCGATGGCAATGACCAGCCCCACAATGATCAATATTTTCGTCTTCATTCAGCCTCATCCCGAGTTGCGTAATATCGTTCTATTATACACCCGAGAGTTCCCGTGATCAACTTGAATCTCTACGTTCCTGGTACCCGGGGGGTGGGGCCGGCTCGACCATGAGGGTGTTCTCGCGCAGCAGATTGACCAGCCCCGGAGGTGCATTTCGGGGCTTGCGCACATATCTCATTTCAGTATAGGCAACATCCACCGCCCCCGAGCTGCGGGCATCGGAGAAAAAGGCGGCGATTTGGGCCGCCTGCCGCAAGATTTCCCCTGATGGTTTTTGTCCCGGCTGGTCCGATCGCAACAGGACATGCGCGCCTTTGACCTGCCGGGCATGGAAAAACAGATCGGTTTTGACACTATGATGGAGAGTTAACTCGTCATTGTCTCGTGCTGAACGCCCGACCCGAACCACATAGTGCTCGCCGAGCCGGTATTCCCGATAGGGCTTTCTGACTGTTTGTGCCCGTGGCTGACTGGGTGCACCGCTTTCCGGAATGGGTAATCTCAATTTTTTCAGCCTTTGCTTCCACGTCTGTTCCTGTACGCCATCCACTCCGGTGTGTGGATCATCCTGCTGTTGCCAATATCCCGCTATTTCATCGAGTGTATCGGTAATCGTTTGCAGTCGTTTTCGCTCCTGTTGCAAGGCTTCGCGCGCGGCTAACGCCCGCCGATGTTTTTTGAAGTACCGTTCGATGTTTTGTTGCACGCTGGCTTTGGGATCCAGCGGGATACTGACCGTTTGATCCTCGCGGTACGGATCCGGCAAAGCGACTTCCTCCTGCCCTTTCCGAATCCGCCCCCGATGAATGGAAAGTGTTTCGGCGAATACACGGTACTGCCCTGCCTTCGCGGCGTGCTTCTCTCGCTCGCTGAGGGCATCTAGAGCTTTGCGTGTCTTTTTTCGCTGTCGTTTTATGAACCGCTGCCATTTTGTCTGCTGGTCGACAGTTTCTGTTTTTTGCAGGTTCGCCGTTACCCGGCGAAGCAGTAGTTCATTGACGGTTACCGAGTCATTCCCCCTACCCAAGTCAACAATACGTTCCCTGGTCGGATCAATAATAAGTTTCGTGTGCGGATTGACAAATTCCCTGATGCGGGCCTTCAGGTTCGCAAAATATTCCCACTGCTTCACGAGAGTAGAGGGAAACTTCGATTTGTCCGCAGGAATAATTATCGAGGCAAGTTCTGAATCAATCCCCCAAACATGACGTTGCAGGAAATCCGAAATACTGCCTGTACCGGATTCGGCCATGCGGGCAAGAAATATGGGAAACGTCATTTGCAGTGGATCGAGCAGATCGAGCGGTTCCGGTGGGATATATTGGTTCCCGCGGCGAAAATTCCGCGTTGACCGGTCTGTTTCGAGGATTTGCCCGGCCCGGTCAGTGAGGACAGTCAATGGGCGGGGACCCATTAAGTGTAAAATGAGGCGCATGACTCCTTGCAGACCCTCCTCGCGCCGCTCGGCGATGTGCATTTCCAATCGGCGATCGTCGCTGGCCGCCGTCATACCGGTTAAGTATTTATTGCGCAGCCGGTTGAACTTCTCAGTGGGGATGTATTCACCCGGCAGGATCGTCAAGTCAGATTTATGCTCGATCCAGTAGGGGGCAGCAACCCCAGTGGCATTGGGCAGAAGCAGGTAGCGATCTCGTCTTCCGGTCAAGTGCATGACCAACACAGGAATATCCGGATAGAAGAGAAACCGCCGGATACGCATGCCGGCCATCGTTGCCTGTGCCTCCCCGGCCCATGTATAAAGGAATAATCCCGCTACTTTCATGCCATCTGCCTCGCCGGCAATGTCGGCTTATCCGCCGGGCCGATCCAGTGAAATGGGGCATGCCCCGAAATCTTGGGTATCGGCGCTTCCAACTTGCTGTTGCGGAGTGAAATATACAATTTCCAATTCGGCAATATAGTATTTATGGACAGCGCAGTTGGGATTAAATTTGACTTTAGATTGCCGACACCGTAAAATCATGACTCCCGCGAACGAGGTATAGTATGATACGGAGTATGACAGGATTTGGTCGAGGTGAGGCAGAGGCTAACGGCCACAAGGCCACGGTCGAGCTTTCTTCGGTAAACGGGCGGTATCTTGAAACGCAAGTCCGACTGCCGCGCGGCTTTAATATCCTCGAGTCACCGTTCAAAGAGAAAATTGCCGGCAAGTTTTCCCGCGGGAAGATTTCCTGTACCCTGGCATGGGAATCTCCACCGGAGGCTGTCGGTGACGTTTCGTTAAACGAGCCGATGGCCCGGATGTATCAAGAGGTTTTCCAACAGATTAAGGATAAACTCGATCTTCCCGGCGAGGTGACTGTCGCCGATTTTGTCACTTTACCGGAGGTTTTCCATTACCGGGCGGCCGAGCCGGACCTGGAGTTTGTCCAACGCCTTGGTGAGCAAGCCCTTGCTGGCGCTATTGACGGTCTTCGGCTAATGCGTCAGGCCGAAGGGGAGAGATTACAATCCGATTTGCAAAAGCGGATCGAGATGGTGATTGCGTCGGTGGCGGCAATTGAGAAGTTCTCCCAAGGTAACGTGGAGGTGTACCGGGAAAAACTCCGTGCCCGAATCAAGGAGCTTTTTGGCGATAATGGCTATGACCCCCAACGTTTAGCCGAGGAAGTCGCCTATTTCGCCGAGCGTTCCGATATCACCGAAGAATGTGTACGTTTGAAAATTCACGCCGACCATTTTGGTGAGGCAATCACCGGCGCGGAATCGGTGGGCCGTCGGCTGAATTTCCTGACCCAGGAAATGGTGCGAGAAGCCAATACCATCGGCTCGAAAGCTGGTTCGGCTGATATTTCGTCCCGTATTGTGCGGGTGAAGGAAGAACTGGAAAAAATCCGCGAACAGATCCAGAACGTGGAATAATTGCCGGCATGGCGCCTAATTCTTCACAGGGTGCGACAACGGACGGCAGATCGCGTGATCGGCGGCGATCCGGGCTGCTGGTGGTCATTTCCTCGCCTTCGGGTGGGGGGAAATCGACGGTTTGCCGACGTCTGTTGAGGCGAGATCCAGAAATGATGTACTCGGTGTCGGCGACGACCCGGAAACGGCGGCGGGGCGAGCGAAACGGGATCCATTACCAGTTTGTGACAACAAAACGGTTCAAGGAAATGATTGCGCGAAACCAATTGGCTGAATATGCTCAGGTTCACGGGTATCTCTATGGGACACCGAAGGTTAATATTAGAGACGCACTGAGGCTGCGGCGGGTGCTGCTTTTTGATCTGGATATTGTCGGGGGGCTGGCGATCAAACGGCGCTACCCGGATGCCGTACTGATATTTCTGGAACCGCCGTCACGGGAGGCCTTGCGCGAACGATTGATTGAACGAGCGACGGAGGACGCGTCTGCAGTCCGCAAGCGGCTGACGCGGGCGCGCAAGGAATTGCCTTTCTGGCGGTTATACGACTATGTGGTGGTAAATGACGAATTGACCGATACCGTTAGTGATTGTGCGGCAATAATTAGGGCGGAACGACTCCGCTCGGAGCGGGCACAGGGGTACAAAACGAAATTATCGCGTTCGCTTGATACATTGGAGGATTGATCCATGGTCTTACGGCCGTTGGAACCACTGGATGAACATACCAAAAGCCGGTATGAGGCCGTGCTTATTGCTGCGGCAAGAGCTCGGCAGATTAACACCGAGAAGCTCGCGGCGGAAGAGCGGGGTGACGATCTGGTCTCCGATTTGAAAAAGGTCAAGGTCACGTCGCAGGCCTTGCGTGAGCTGCTGGATGGAGAATTGGAGTTTCAACGGGTGGAAGAATAGCCCGCAACTCCCGATATTCTGTTTAGCGACCGTCGGTAACGCACCGACGGTCGTCGAATATCAGACGCACCCAAGGCGAACGGCGAAACGCGGTAAGAACAGGGGAGTGGGTTGTGGCAAAGAATTTAATCATCGTCGAGTCACCAACGAAGACGAAGACGCTCAGCAAGTTTTTGGGCAAAGAGTATAAAATTGCTGCGACAAAAGGGCATATTGTTGATTTGCCGCCCAAAAAGCTTGGTGTCGATCCTGATAACGATTTTGAACTGCAATATGAAATCCTCGACGGCAAAAAGGCCGTTATTAAATCACTGAAATCCTCAGCGGCAAAGGCAGATACCGTCTACCTCGCGCCGGACCCGGACCGCGAAGGTGAAGCGATTGCCTGGCATGTCGCCGACCAGCTGCGCTCGACCAAGGCCACAATCAAGCGGGCCACCTTTAATGAGATTACCAAGTCTGCCGTCTTGAGTGCCTTGAACACTGCGGCGGATTTAGACAGCAAGCTCTACAACGCGCAACAGGCGCGCCGGGCGCTTGACCGGTTGGTTGGTTACCAGGTCAGTCCGGTCTTGTGGAAAGCGGTCTGTCGGGGGTTATCGGCGGGTCGGGTGCAATCGGTTGCCCTGCGGCTGATTTGTGAACGCGAACAGGAAATTCGCGATTTTGAGCCCGAGGAATACTGGACCATTACCGCCGACCTGCGCAAGTCGTCCCGCAAGCCGTTTGCTGCTGATCTGGCCAAGATCGACGGGAAGAAAATTAATCTGTCTTCCGACCAGGAGGCCGAGGCCGTTGTCGAATTATTGTCACCCGAGCGGGAAAAGGGCGCAGACGCGGTCTTCACGGTCGCCGACATTAATGAACAAAAGAAAACCCGCAATCCGTCGCCCCCCTATATCACCAGTACCCTGCAACAGGACGCCGCCCGTCGCCTCCGGTTTTCCCCGAAGAAGACAATGATGGTGGCCCAGCAACTCTACGAAGGGGTGGAAGTTGGCAAACAGGGTTCGGTCAGCTTGATCACGTATATGCGGACCGACTCGGTCCGCATTGCCAAAGAGGCGTCCGTCCAGGCCAAGTCATATATTATCAAGACCTATGGAGAAGAATTCTATCCAAAGAAACCCCGCTTTTTTAAGACCAAGGGAAAATCGCAAGACGCTCATGAAGCGATTCGACCCACCTACTTCGGTCAGCCTCCGGAACGCGTTAAATCATCCCTGACCCGCGATCAATTCCGGTTGTACAAACTAATCTGGGAACGTTTTCTGGCCTCCCAGATGGCACCGGCGCGGGTGGTGCGTACCTCGGTGACGATTAACGCGGCTAATGAAACGCATGTTCCGGATAAGACCTTTGAGTTCAAAGCCGGCGACGAAACGGTCGAGTTTGAGGGTTATCTCAAGATTTACGAAGATTTGCCCGCGGAAAACGGCAACGGCAAAAAGCAGCCGAAATTGCCGGTATTAAAAGAATCCGATAACCTTCTCTGTGACGCAATCAAGCCGGAGCAGCACTTCACCAAACCGCCGGCCCGTTATTCTGAAGCGTCCCTGGTGCGGGAGTTGGAAAGCAACGGCATTGGCCGACCCTCCACCTACGCACAGATTATCGCGACAATTATGGCCCGCAATTACGTGCTTTTGGAGAATCGCCGGTTATCACCAACGGAACTGGGAGAGGTGGTAAACCGGGTTCTGGTGGAGAACTTTCCGGATTTATTCAATGTCGAGTTTACCGCCCAGATGGAGAGTGAACTCGACCGTATTGAAACCGGTGAAGAAAATTGGAAAGTGGTGCTCGGTGAGTTCTATTCGCCGTTCCGCAATGCACTGGAGGAAGTCAAGGCGAATGCGTCACAGATTAAGGCCTCAACACAGGACGAAACAGACGAGGTCTGCGATAAATGCGGCAAACCGATGGTGATCAAGTGGTCGAAGACCGGCAAGTTTTTGGCCTGTTCCGGCTATCCGGAGTGCCGCAACACCAAACCGCTGGACAGTGGCGGCGAGCCGCAGGAAACCGGCGAGGTTTGTGAGAAGTGTGGTGCGCCGATGGTTATCCGCACCGGCCGCTACGGTCAGTTTTTGGCCTGTTCCGCCTATCCCAAATGCAAAAACACCAAAGCCGTTCCCACCGGAGTGCAATGCCCGGAAGAGGGATGCAGCGGGCAGTTGGTGCAGCGCATGAGCCGCCGGAAAAAGGTCTTTTACTCCTGCTCCCGTTACCCGGACTGCACTTACGTGATTTGGGACAAGCCGGTTAAGCAGGTGTGTCCGGCGTGTGATCATCCCTTCATGGTCGAAAAGAACACCAAGGCCCGCGGGGAACATCTTAAGTGTCCGGCGTGCGGACATATAATTGAAGCGCCGCAAGTGTCGGAGCGTATGTCGGCGTAATCTTCGGGGAGAGAACGCATGGCGGTGGATGCGAATTTGCTGTTGGTCCTTCGCTCAGAAAACCTTGGCGAGGGGGAGCCCGACCTGGGCGCGAAATTAATGAGCAGTTTCTTGAAGACGTTACTCGAGTCCGGCAATATTCCCGAAAAGATTATTTGTATGAACAGCGGAGTTTTTCTGACGACCGAGAATTCTCCGGTTACGGAACAACTCAAGCAATTCGCTGCTTCCGGTTCAGAGATTTTGTCTTGCAGCACTTGCCTGAATTATTTCGGCCGGACAGACAAACTCGTTGTGGGTAAGCCAACCGATATGAAGGCGATTGTTGGCGTCATGCTGCATTACCGGCGCATTCTTTCGCCGTAAAGATCACCCACTGGTCGCTCGCATGGGTTGCCACCGCCAATAGGTGAGCGACCGCCAAAGCCACTCCGCAGGCCCAAAGCGAAACCGCGCGAACCACCACGGGCTGATGATAAGCTGCAATATCCACGTACCGACGACAAAGCCCATCAGCCAGAACCGATCAATCGTGCCGTACAGCCCCAAACCATATCCGTAGAAGATGGTGGTCAGAATCACCGACTGCATCAAGTAGTTCGTCAGGGCCATTTGCCCCACTGCGGAGAGCCGGCGTTTCCATGCAGTCCAGATATCTGACTTGCAGAGGAGCATAACCATGCTGATGTGAGCCAGGGCGACCAGGATACTGCCGAAGTAACTAAAATGGCTACTGATCAGCCAATGCCGGGCAAAATCGAATTCATGAGCAGTCTGCTGCCAATAGCCGAGGAAAACTACGGGCAGCCCTACACCATATCCGCTGGCCGCCAGCCGGGCATAAAACTTCCGTGAACGGCCGGCGGAGAAGACGCCGGCTTTCATCAACGCCATCCCTAATAACATCAATGCACAGACGCGCCAAAAGATCATAAAGGGCATTGCCTGGAGGTGCATCATCAGGCTACTCTCTACGCGTTTCTCCAGGATACCGGCGAAACCGTTCTGCCGGATGGCAACGTTTTTCTGTAAATCCTCCTCGGTGGGTTTGAAGAACTCCCTCATTTCGCTGAACCCGGCAACCATTTCAACTTGCCACTGTAGAGGTTCCTTTCCTTCCGCCCGTGTTTGCGCGATCTCTTGCTCAACCTTGCGGGCATACATCATGAAGCCACCGCTCGCCGCCCGCAACGCGGCGCCTACGAACAGCAAAATCACTGCGAGAATAATCAGCACCTTGGGTGAGCGTTTGCGGAAGGGATACAACACCAATCCGCACAGAGCGTAGGGGACGAGAATATCACCGGACCAGATTCCATAGGCGTGAATACCACCGATGACCAACAGCCACAGCATTCGCCGGTAGTATATGCCTTTCAGGGAGCGGTCGGCCGCTTCCGCCCGCCGCAGCATAAGGATGAGCCCGGCGCCGAACAGCATGGAAAATATCGCCATGAACTTCTCGTCAAAAAAGAGATGCGTGAACGCCCAGGTTCCATGGTGTAAAGGCCCTGAGCCGCCATAGGCCAGGGGGTTGGAATAGCCGGCGAACGGCATAGCGAACGCGTAAATGTTCATTACCAGGATTCCCAGGATTGCCACGCCGCGCAGGGTATCGACACTGGTAATCCGTGCATCTTGAGTAACCGGTCCAAATAATGCGTCGCCCGGCTTATCTCCTGAAGGCTGCGTGCTGACTGCCAGGTCGCTCATACAATCTACACTCCTTGACCGCAATATTAGACACCTACGGAGAAAATATAGCAGAAGTTGCACGGGGGAGAAATGTCTTTACATCGGACGATTTGACCTCTATTGTCTGTGGCAGGGGCTGGATTGTGTCTGCATGATCACGGGTTTTTTATGACAACGCATCTGACGGCACTCATGGCGAGCTTTCTGGAGGAGTTGGAACGTATTCGCCGCTACTCGCCGCACACGACCCGCAGCTACCGGGTCGATCTCGAATTGTTTGCCCAACATTGCGGGCAACGCAATATTACCACTGTTACCGACGCAGCGCAGGTAACGATGATCATGGATTATTTGTCAGCCCGGCGCCGCCACGGCGACAGCCAGCGGACCCTGGCGCGGCGGACTTCGAGCCTGCGGTCCTTTTTTCGCGCGGTCGCTCGCCAGGGGCACCTGGAAGGCGATGTGGCCGATTTGTTTCCCTCCTTGAAAATCTCGAAGACCTTGCCCCGGTTTCTTAGTGAAGATGTTATGACGCGATGGCTGGATGCTCTTCCCAATGCCACCATCTGGGACGCTCGTGATCGCGCACTGGTGCTGGTATTCTATGCGACCGGGGCGCGGTTGGCAGAAATTGCCGGCCTTACCTGGGAGGCGGTGGATGAAAACAATGAGCGCCTGCGTGTGTTGGGCAAGGGCAACAAGTACCGGTTGATTCCGCTTGGGTCGGCGGCGACTCAGGGACTACTGACCTACCGCGAAAAAGTTGCTGACGAATTTGGCGCCGACCAGACCGGCCCGACAACGGCTGTCTTCATTAATCCCAAGGGGAATCGCTTGACCACGCGATCGTTGGCCCGTATTCTCGCCCGGCGTTTTGCCGCAATTGCGAGCGGCGGGAAAGTGCACCCGCATATGATCAGACATACCTTTGCCACGCATTTGATTAATCGCGGGGCGGATCTGATGGCCATCAAGGAAATCCTCGGTCATCAATCCGTCGAGACAACGCAGGTTTACACCCATGTCTCGAATGCGTATCTAAAGAAAACATACAAACAGGCTTTCCCGCGTGCGGAAAGGGCAGAGTAATGCAATATCGTTCGACAACTATTATCGGTGTCCGTTATAAAGGCGAGGTCGCGCTGGGCGGTGACGGGCAGGTGACCCTGGATGATACGATTCTCAAACAGTCGGCAAAGAAGATCCGGCGGCTCCATGAAGATCAGATTCTCGCGGGCTTCGCTGGTTCCTCCGGGGACGCAGTGACGTTATTCGAGCGGTTCGAGCAAAAAATCGAGGAATTTGGCGGAAACCTGCCCCGGGCAGCCGTAGAACTGGCCAAGGACTGGCGGATGGACAAATACCTGCGCCGTCTCGAGGCGCTGCTGATCGTGATGGATAAAAATCATTCGTTACTAATCTCCGGGAACGGGGACGTGATCGAGCCGGACGACGATGTGCTGGCGGTCGGCTCGGGGGCGCCGTATGCGGTAGCGGCGGCCCGTGCCCTGGTCCACCACGCCAAAATGGACGCCGCGAAAATTGTCAAGACGGCACTGGAGATTGCCGCTGACATCTGCGTATATACCAACCGCGATATCAATGTTGAGGTATTAAAGTGATCGAAGAGTTGACACCCCGGGAAATAGTTAAAGAGCTGGACCGCTATATTATCGGGCAGGACGCCGCCAAGAAATCAGTGGCGATCGCCCTGCGCAACCGCTGGCGCCGTCGACAAATCGCCGATGATCTCCGCCAGGAAATCCTGCCCAATAATATCATCATGATCGGCCCGACCGGGGTCGGCAAGACCGAAATCGCGCGGCGGCTCGCCAGCTTGGCGCAAGCGCCGTTTCTTAAGGTTGAGGCGTCGAAATTCACCGAAGTTGGATATGTCGGACGTGATGTGGAATCGATGATCCGGGATTTGACCGACCTGGCGGTCAATATGGTGAAAAACGAAAAAGCGGAAAGTGTTGCCGACCGCGCGCGGGAACTGGCGGAAGAACGCCTGCTGGATTTATTGTTGCCGCGACGGGCGCCCACCACCGAGGGGCAGGTCATGGAACCCGAAGCCATGGCCCGGTGGGAACGAACCCGGGAAAAATTGCGGGAGCAGCTCGAAGAAGGCCTACTGGATCAAAAGCAAATTGAACTGGAAACGAAAGAATCCCGTTTCCCGGTCGTTGAGGTCTTTTCGCCGATGGGCATGGAGGAACTCGGCGTCAATTTTCAGGAAATGTTCTCGGAAATGATGCCGAAGAAGCCCAAGAAACGCAGACTCTCAGTGGAAGAAGCGCGAAAGATCCTGATCAACGAGGAGATTAATAAGCTGGTCGACATGGACGATGTCATTGCCGCAGCGCTGGAGCGCGTCCAGGAATCCGGCATCGTCTTCATCGACGAAATCGACAAAATCGCCGGCGAACGCTCCAAGTCCGGGCCCGATGTGTCGCGCGAAGGCGTGCAGCGCGATATCCTGCCGATTGTCGAAGGCACCAACGTTACGACCAAATACGGGATGATCAAGACCGATCATGTTCTCTTTATTGCTGCCGGCGCATTTCATGCCGCCAAACCGGCCGACCTGATTCCCGAGTTGCAGGGGCGATTTCCGATCCGCGTCGAACTGGACAACCTCAGCCGTGACGATTTCGTGCGCATTCTCACCGAACCCGAAAACGCCCTGATCAAACAATACCGCGCGTTGTTGGATACCGAAGGGGTGCGGCTGGCCTTTAATAAGGACGCAATTGCGGAAATTGCCGAGACGGCGATGATCGTTAATGATCGCGCGGAGAATATCGGCGCGCGCCGCTTACACACCGTGATGACTACCTTGTTGGAAGACACGTTGTTTGACGCGCCGACGATGAAGAAAAAATCCTTTAAAGTAACACGAACACTGGTGCAGAAAAACTTAAAAGACATCATTGAAGATGAGGACCTGTCGCGCTATATCCTCTGACCCCCGGCGCGATACGAATACTATCATAAACTGCCTGCCAAGTTGAGGTATCCCATGACCAAGGATTTTCTCAAGATTGCGGACTGGACCGACCAGGACATCCGCGAAACGCTTGAACTGGCTTCACAATTTAAAGCCGGCGCCGAGCCACCCCAGGTGATGGCCGGTAAGAGTGCCGCACTCATTTTTTACACCCCGTCCCTGCGGACCCGCATCTCGTTTGAGATCGGCATTTCCCAGATGGGCGGTCATAGTATGTTTATCACTGACGCCGAAATAAGTCTCGGCGTGCGGGAGACGATCGCCGACGTCGCTCGGGTGCTCTCGCGGTACGTGTCACTGATTACCATTCGCACCTTGAATCAGGATGCCATTGAGGAACTGGCTGCATATGCGTCTGTGCCGGTGATCAATGCCTTGACCGAACGCTACCATCCCTGCCAGGTGATGGGGGATATCCTGACGGCCAAGGAACACCTGGGGCGCATCGATAATCTGAGTATCGCCTTCATGGGCGACGGCAATAACACCTTTCACTCCTGGACTAACCTCGCCGCGCTCATTCCGCTGGATTTGCGGCTGGGCACCAGCGCGGAAACGATGCCGGACGAGGAGATTGTGGAATTTGCCCGCTCGCAGGGCAAATCCAAAATCACCATTACGCACGATCCCTACGAAGCTGTTGCGGGTGCGGATGTTATCTATACGGACGTGTGGGCCTCTATGGGTTATAAAGAGCTGGGCGATCAACGCCAGAAAATCCTAAGCGATTTCCAGGTCAACGCCGACCTAGTAAAAAGAGCAAAAGCGTCCGCAATCGTGATGCACTGTTTGCCGGCTGAGCGTGGCCGGGAGATCACCGACGAGGTCATGGACGGGCCACACTCGGTAGTTTTCGATGAAGCGGAAAATCGGCTGCACGTGCAGAAGGCAATTATCGTGCGGCTCATGCAACAGCAACCATGAGGAGTTTGCCCATGCGCACTATGGTTCAATCGGCCGCTGTGTTAGTTCTGGCCGCGGTGTTTCTTGGTGGGTGCAGTTCCCCGTCTGACACCACCCCCAGCCTGTCGGCCAGCGAAAAGTACGAGTTAGTTGAGGAAGACATCGATTCCTTCGTCAAAAGCTTCACCACGTTTGTCACCCAGGACCTGAGTAGCTTTCAGCGTTTCGATCCGGCCACGGCGGCGACCCGTCCACTGGGCAAGCCGGCCGTAGTTACCGATAGTGTGATCACGTATGACACCGCGTATGTGAACGGCTGGCATATTATCACGGCGACCGGCATCTCCGAGAATGAATCCGTGTCGATTACCGACAGCCTGCGCTTTCTTGATCTGGCCGGTACGCCCCAGTATGAACCGAACCCGGCCACGACCGACGCGGTGTATTTACGCGAGCATGTTACGATGTCGATCGCAATCCCGGATTTTAATATGAGTCTGTCCATGGATATGGATGGCGCGTTTTCGTTCAGCGGCTTCCAGTCGCCCATGATCATTGCGGATGGCGCCATGGATATGACCATGGTGATGGGATTCGAAACCGAGCACGGTCCTACGACAATGGATATGACGTATGACCTGGAGATCAACGACATTGCCGTGTCCAATCCCGAGCAGGGCGGTAATGGATGTATTACCGGTGGGTCGTTTGTGATCGCATTCTCAGCAGCGGTCGACGGTTACGACGAGAACGGTCAACATATCAACGAAACCGTCAACGCATACATCACGCTCACCTTCAGTGGTAGTAGCGGTATCTATACCACCACCATTGATGGCAGCAATTTCACCGAATCGTTTGACGGCTGCGATTTGGAATAATTGACCCCAAAAAAACATTTCTCCAGCGGCGGCTCTGCGGGGCCGCCGTTTGTGTTGGATTACAGATGCTTATCACGATCCATGAGCGTAATTGATAAATGAGGATGCATATACTCCTCATTAAGGCTGGATTGTTCCCTTGACCAGGAAAGGTAATTACTTTATCTGATACAGTGTACAGTTGTTGTATCTAAGAGCCTTTCATCATTCCTGCGCAGAAAGCACCGTGTATGTAAAAGCATTATGACTGGGCGGTGCCCCGTGGCTTGCGGAGGGAGTGCATTGGGGAGAAGGTATTGGTGTTGACAGGCAGTGCTCTTCATTGTGCAATGAGGCTACTCCCGCAGCAATTGCTGGGGACCGAAGGAAATGGAAGAAATTGAGTGCAACGCGGTATAGTAGTTGGTTACTTTATGCGATGTGAGTACATTATGACAGCAATTGTTCGCGAACGAACAGGCGGTTCGGATGTCGAATAGACGCCACTATTGGATTGTCATCCCGGTAATTGTTCCGTTGCTTTTTGCGCTCTTCATGACTACGTGCAGTAGGAACCCCACTGATAGTAGAGAAGAGTCTAATTGGGTCATCCTTAACGAGGGGAATGAGATAAGCGACGCTGTCCTGTTTCAGCGTAAGCTGGACAAATCTTGCGTTTAGAAGTTGCTGGTTTTCGTCGGTTCTTCGGGCTAGGTTATAGGGAGGAGGACAGATGTTCTAAACCAACCATTTTGGAAGAGGAAATCTGGCCGGGTGGCCCACCCGACGTTGGGGAGTGTTGAAAGAGGATGGTGTCGAAACTATTTCCCCACACTTCCACCACCCCTGGACCCCAGCCTCCGCTGGGGTGACAAAGCAGGGCTCAGGGGTTTCGACCTGCATTGTACAATGAATCTACTGAAACGGCAAGCCGTGGTGCACCCGCGGTGTGTAGTATCTTGAAAATCGATCATCAACCCCAAATGAAGCCCGCCCGCGGCGGACCAAGTTTGGGGTTGCCACCCTTTCCGCACGGTTCCTTCCCATGACTTGCTCGGCGCTGTTCGTTATACTATAACTGAGGCAGGAGGGACATCATGTTGAAGGAAGTGGGCAAATATTCCGGCTGTTTTGTTTGTGGGGATAAAAACCCGGCCGGGTTGCAGGTTAAATTCTACGCCGATGAGAATGGCGCGATCGGCGAATACACTGCTCAGGAGCAATTTCAGGGATATCACGGCATTCTGCACGGCGGGATCACCGCTGCCCTGCTGGATGAGATCATGATCAAGGCGGTCTTCGCACTGGATGTTGTCGTGGTGACCGCCGAGATGACGGCACGTTTCAAACGGCCCATTCGCACCGGCCAAAAGGTTACCTTTGCCGCCAAGATCGTAAATCGTCGGGGGCGTATCTATGAAACCGAAGGGGAGGGACGACTCGAGGACGGTACCGTGGTGGCCTCGGCAACGGGCAAATATTTACTTGTTCAGAAAGATTTCGAAGACGAGTTGGGCCAAAGTCTCGGCACTTGACCTGCAATGAGTAGGCAATCCCTTGCGAACTCAGCGGAAACCCGCCGGGCAACCACGGACCATCCGATCCACCGTCGGCATCATAAGTCCCCAAACGACAAAGAGTAATAATCTGGCAGGGGATCTGATCACGTGCACGCCGCCCGTGGCATTCAGCGGCATCACATTTGCAGCAACTTCGGTTATGAGAAGGAGTTGCCGCGATGCATTGTTATGTCTATGGGAAAATGCTCGAAGCCGACAGTAGAACCAAACGTGGGATTGTGGCCTTTGCCGTTCCGGATCTCGGAATCCTATTCAAAAGCAATTTCAGCGGCTGGCAGATCGAATGTGAATATATGGCGCTCTTAACCTTTCTCCGTTTTGTTGAAAAGAACCCCAAGGTGTTCGCGCACAATAGGATTGAGATTCTCTCCAGCTCGGCCTCCCTGGTGTTTGATGCGACCGGCAAAGCCCCCCGTCATGTCCGGGCACGCAAGTTCAAGAAAACCGTCGAGCATTTCCGCAAAAAAATCCCCTTTTCCCTGCATTGGATTGCCGAGCAGGATAACCCGACGCTCGAGGGAGTCTTTGACCTGCCACCGCTCTCCTCGCCGCCGGCGATCAATCATCCGCTGGTGCAATCTCCCGATGCGTCGGATCGGAAGCCCGGCGCTGAGTTTGGCCAATCTCGAGCGGATTGAAGTATCACGATCGGTGGATTACACTGTTCACGTCGCCATTGTCTTGCCAAAAAAAGATTAGTAAGCCATTTCGGGCGTACACTTTTTCGACCGATGACGTATATGAATACTATAAGGACGTGGAATGAGTTTCTCGGTGGATACAGGTATGGAGAATTTGCAGAGGGGAGAGGACGTGCAGTGAGAAACACAGCAGGCATAGTATTCATTTTCGTTTTTCACTTTTTCCTGACGGCACATCTTATTCAAGCAGAATCACAATGGATTACCCACGATCCGGGCGAGCGGGCGATGGTCAATGCGGCAGGGCAAGTGGTGACCGCTGCCAAACGCGCCGTGCGATTTTATGATGCTGATGGTAATGCTGCGGCGACAATTCGTCTGAAAGGGAACGAAGTCGTCAACCTGCCCGCCGGGGGCGGCGAGGTCGTGGGAATTACGCGTTATCATGACCATTCACCGACTACCCTCAAGCCGGTGGCATTTGAATTATACGATCTTTCCGGCACCCGGCAATTTCGGCTGACGAAACCGCAGTTTACCTCAGTCATCGTTTCGCCGACTGGCAATGCAATTGTTGGGCATGATGGTGTCGAAGGACTGGCCAAATCAACCCTGCGGTTTTATGATGCCTCCGGCACCGAGAGTAAGACTATCACGATCGAACGATTCCAGGGGGGACGGTTCTCCGCAGATGGATCGGTATTCGTGTATCGGACTGCGACCGAGGGGGTGCTTGCCTATTCGGCTGACGGGACGCCCCTGGCGCATTTTGGGGCGGGTTCGTTGTATGAAATGTCATCTGATGGCTCCGTCTTCGCCATTTGGCAAGACCAGTCACTACGCTGTTACCGGGACGGCAAACGCATACAGACAATCCCAACTGATGAAATCGTGCGCGCTCTTGCAGTCTCCCCTCAGGGTGATTTGGTAGGATGGGTCGGGACCGATCGTGGCGCGGTGTATACCCTCGGCGACACCATCGCGCAAACATACCTTGAGCTACCTAATGCCGGTGAAAATTTCCGTTCACTGGCGATCAGCGATGCTCAGGAATTCATTGCCGTTGGTGTGGACAGTAGCGCCGGTCGGTCGGTACCGGTAGAAAAACGTCATACGCGTGGCTTCGTGCGCATTTTTGATCTCAAGGGTAACTTGCGGCAAGAGGAAAAGTACAGCTACGAGGTCTGGAATGCCTGGACCCCGGGGGTGCGTTTTGTTGATTGGCAACAACGGCTGGCCGTAATCCTGCGCACCGGCATACATTTCATCCCGTTGCCGCCCCTGGAGGCATCGGGCCGATAAATACTTTTGCGTGGAAACATCAAGGCGGGGTGATGACTCCCCGTATGGCCGTTGCTGCTACAGTCCGGATTCCCGCAAACCACAATCGGCGAGACTTCTTAATCACGCTTTTCAAATTTTCCGGTGGCCGGGTGCTTAACACATCTCCCTGACCGAGAAATTTATCTAGATCGATATTGACGGAAACCCGGCGGTCAACGATCGATGCCCCGGCGGTGACCAGCCGTTCGAGCCAGCCGCGTCGATGGCTGTCGAAGATCGTCGATGCCGAGACGGGCATGACAAAAACGGTGACATTGGTCGGAATGTGATACCCGCTTAATATTTCGGCGGCGTAAGCGATTTCGTACGGGAGTGCATCGGGTCCAATGATGATGGTTTCGATTTCGTTGCCGGCGGCATCCTCACCACTGTGGATCGACCAGGAACCGTCGAAAACGCCCACCCGCACATCTTTCAGCCGGCTTTCCAACAGAAATTCGCGATCATAGTGCGCACCACGGTCGGGAAAGGCCTTGATAAATTTAGCCTTCATGTTACGGGGGAAATGCTTGCGAATGACTTCATCAAATGGACAGATCGCGGCCGCCGCACCGAAAGCCGTTGCCAATTGCGTTAATTTTATCTTGCGATCGATCGTGAGCCGTTCGACCGTAGTTCCCTCAAACTCCAGTACCGCGTCCTGCCATTCGGCAGCGGGGTAACGGTTGAGTAAGTCGAGGAAGCGATCCTCGACACACGCGCGGTGGCTGGCCTGACGGGCGAATTCCACTTTGCAGATTGCTTTCGGTTGTTCCAGATTTTCCCCGAGGCAGAGTGCGGCGATTCCTCCCAATCCCCCCAATTCATGCGCGCAACCGGAAATCGTTTCTCCGGGACGGATGATGCGATTTTCGATAAGTTGCCAGTCGGTGCGGCCAAAGAGACAGTCACCCCAGAGCGACTGCCCGACCGGCGGCCGCATGAGTTTGGTGTCGGCGTGATCCGGGCAATTGCCGTCCTGATGCATCCCCAACCCCGAATACAATTCAAAGAGCCCGGTCCCCGATTTCGGACCATTATGCTCGCGGAAATGCCAGTCCGGTGTCAGTTGTCCGTCGGTGGAATTCTGTGCCATGCGGCGCCAGAGTTTTAGCGTGGTCGGCGCGGGGGCGCTCCCTTTGGCACGGCCGGCAATTGCGGCATTATCCATCGCCGCGGTAAACCTCAATTCCAACTGTTCCAGCTTCAGATGAGTGGGCTTTTCTGAGATACCGTATTTGCGCCGCCAAGAGTAAAACGCGACCTTGGAGAGATTCAATTCCCGGCCGGCTTTGAAATCGTCCCCGTGTCGCAGCCAGGCTTCTTCGATTTCTTTGCGGGAGAATTTCGGCGCCGAATATGGCGGAATCTTCTTTTTGCGTCGCCAGTAGGCGACCAGGTACTCGGGGACACCACCGAGGGCCTCGCCAATCTTTTTGTCGGTCTTGTATTGCTTTTGCAGTTTAAGCAGGTCTTTCTTTCGCGGAATTTTCATGATACCTCAAGCCGGCTACCCGTGCAGCCTTACGCATCATCCCGTCATAAGTTCGACCACCACCGGAATGATAAGATACTAAAATACATGGTGCAGTTCAAGAATTTGTCCGACAAAGACATGCGTCGAGCAAACAAGTGTCGACGATTGTTGGCCGTAGGTTCTTATCCGATTATGGCTTAGCTTGGTTGAGGCTCAGGTTTCTTCCGGTTTGGCGAACCCAAGTCGCAATCGCTCGTACACCATCGGCAGATCGACGGAATTCACCCGGGTATCAAACAACGCAGGCATGAAATTGGTATCCCCGATCCAGCGGGGGACGATATGCAGATGCAGATGATCGCGGATCCCCGCACCGCCGGCCGGGCCGAAATTGAATCCCATATTCAGTCCCTGCGGTTGCAGGCGTTCCATGATCACAACCTGGCTGAGTGAGGCTAATTCGATCAATTCAGCGCGCTCGTCCGGCGTCAGTTTATCGAGCGTACTGATGTGCCGGTTGGGAACAATCATGATATGTCCGGTATTGTACGGGTAGAGGTTCATGATAATGATGTTCTTGGTTCCCCGGTGGAGGATAAGGTCCTCTTTATCGGAGTTTCGGCGTATCCGATTACAGAACACGCAACCTTTCTCGCGTTTGCCGAGGATATACTCGGTCCGCCAGGGAGCATAAATACTCTCATTCATGACTGATCTCCGAGATTGAACAAATCAGACGATTGATCTGATTCCACGGATTTCGCCTGGTCCGCCGGAGCGTTGGCAGCGGCGACCGACCGCCGCATACGAATCGTCACATCGCGGCATTTCTGCGTCGCATTGATGACCATGGTTCCGCCGCGCCCCAACTGGTCATCGATCGTTTTTTCCAGTTCATTCAATAATGTGTCCAGCGCCCCCAGATGCCCTTTGACCTTTTCCATGTTCAAACGCTGGCCGAAGCGCAGGATCAACCCGTAGATGGCCAGTAACATCGGGATGGCATTCGAGTAGGGCATAAGCAGCACACCCTGTTTGAATGCTTCGTAGTGAATCCCGCCAGCGACCGTATATACCGGATCGGGGAGTGCCGCCACGGCCAGTGGAACGGTCTTCTCCGGGTCGATATATTTGGCGATATCCCGCGTAATGCGCAGCACTCTACTCTCTGCCTGCTTACGCAGGCGGGTTGCCTCGTCGGGATCGCTTACTTTGTCCAATCGTTCAACCAGTTCCGGTTCCGGCCATTTGGAGTCAATCGGCAACACCCGGTCATCGGGCAGCCGCAAGGCAAACTCTACCACGCCGTTACCCAGATGAAAATTGGTCGCCAGCAACCAGGCGGGAAAGGCGGCCAGTTGCTCATGCAAAAGATACTCGCCTTTCTTGCCGCGTGAGGAGGCGCCCATCAAGACCCGATGCAGCCGCTCCAGCAACTCCTGGCTCTTGCCGCCGGATTGTGAAACGCCGCTGAGCTGCTGGGTGATGCCGTCAATGGTGCGGCGTGTTTCCGAGAGATACTCCTGCATGCTGCGACGTTGTTCTCCGCCGGCCGCCAGGCGCTCACGCACATCGTTTAATCCTTCCGGAACATCCACCAGTCGGTTTAGTGCCACCCGGTGTTCCGCCAGGGTCTCCAGAATCGTGTCAATCCGGGGGTCGGGTTCAACCGGTGGAGCCGGTTTGGCCAGTCGTAATCCCAGATAAAGGATCACGATAATGAGAAGGCAAAGTAGTGCAGCAATGACATATTCCATGCGTTCCACCCGGAGATCATATGTCCCCAGCCTGGGTACAGACTTGTGATAACATACACAAAAACCGATGGTCAGGACAATGACTACCGTACAACGGGTGTTATCTTGTTGACAGCCGGGCGACAACCTCAATATGCGCCGTATGGGGAAACATATCTACGGCGATTATCCGATCCAACGAATACACTGATTCGCAAAGCATTTGCAAATCGCGCGCCAGTGTGGCCGGATTACACGAGACGTACACGAGTTTCGGGACCTGAAGTGCACATAAGCGCTTGACCACTTTGGGATGCAAGCCGGCGCGCGGCGGGTCGGTGATGACCAGATCAAATGTCGACCCATTGTCCAAACATTCCTGCAAGTAGTTTTTAGCATCGCGACAGATGAAGGTGCAAATGTTGATTCCATTGGCCTTCGCCGTTTCTCGCGCCGCCCGGACCGCCTCCGAGACGATTTCTACTCCGGTGACTCGTTTGACCGATTGCGCAACCAGGAGAGAGATAGCCCCCGCCCCGGAGTACAGGTCAAGTACGGCATCATCGGGGGAGCATTCGGCAAACTCAAGTGCGGTCCGAAAAAGTTGTTCGGCCTGTCTGGTGTTGGTTTGAAAAAATGATGTTGGGCCCAGGGTAAAGGTCAATCCTGAGAGTTGTTCAGTGAAAGTTTCGTCACCGATCCAGATATCCGCCATTTCCCCGACCGCAATTTGGGCCGGCGTATCGTTGATTGTTCGAAGAACGGTTTTAATTGATGGGATATGATCAACCAACTGCTCGGCCCACTGATTTCCCTCTGACAGCTCCCCGGCGGTAGTGACCAGATTGACCAAAATCTCTCCCGTGGCCTGACCGATACGCACCACCAGAAAACGGAGGAAGCCGGTACGATGTCGGGAATGGTATGGCTCGTATGGTGTTGAGGCGAAAAAGGAACGTGTCACTTCAACAATCTCCGCAAATTCGGGTGGGGGGAGGTAGCATTCCTGCAAATCAAAGACCTGCCAGTAGCGGCCGCGCGGATGTAACCCTACGGCATTGTTTTTCTCCGTGTCCTGCCCGAACGCAAATTCCATTTTGTTGCGGTACCCGAAGATATCCGGGCAGGGGAGGATCGTGACCGGGCCCGGATCGGGCAATCCTCCCAATCGGATCAGATGATTGCGAAGCTGTTCCGCTTTAAACGCCAGTTGTTTTTCATACCGCAAATGTTGGAGCTTGCATCCGCCGCAATGCCCGAAGTGCCGGCAGCTTGCCGGGATACGATCCGGCGACGGCTCTTTAACCTCGGTGACGACGGCTTCCAAATGTCGCCGTTTTCGCTTAAAGACACGCGCCTCGACCACATCTCCCGGTAAACCACCGTCGACAAACACGACCATGCCGTCGTGGTCACCGATGCCTCGGCCCTGGAATGCCAGATCAGTGATCGGGACGGTAATCGTATCACCCGGTTTTGGCAGGGTGGCATTCATATACTAAAGTACAAAACCTCAAGATTATCAGAATAAGGTGAAGGAGGAGAACGTCATCGCCATTCGGTCTTCGGTCCCACACCCAAGAAATATACTTCAGCGGGTTTTAGCAGTTTGTCAAAGGGCTTTCCGAGAAAACGGCCGATTTCGGCCGGTGAAGTCCCCAGATGAAAATAGAACTGGCGATCGATGGGGACATCACCGGCGAATGCACCCGGTGGATGATGCGTGGAATACCCCAGACCCAGGACGATAGGGTTGTAGCGATTGTCGGAAATTCGCCAGGTCAGCCAATAAATGTAATCGTCGTATTCAGACATATTTTGAGCCAGCACCCGATCTTTCCCAGAGAAAAACTGCGGTTTGACCGACACCTTGAAATCCCATCGGGGGTTTGTCTGTCCGGCACGGAACCACGCCAGACCAACGCCCAGGAAATCCGCCACCAGATCGGTTAGGCCGAATCCCTGCTCCGGATTGTAAGCGTCCATCGGGAACTCAACGAAGGCCATGTACAGGGCCGCATGTATTGCACCAGTGCGCGCGGCGGCATCCGCCGAGAGGCCGCTCCAGCGATACCCGGTGTGGGCCAGTTGGGTCAACTTATACGCGATGAGCAGATGGCTGACCTCATCGGAGAAAGCCAGGTAGTCCCCCTGGAGTTCATCCTTAAAATGGAACTTCCCGCGCGCGTCGCCCCACAATTCGGTGGCTTTTCGATAGGCAACATACCCCTGAGTCAACGCCAGACCCTCCCAGAGCGCCAGCCGGGTGAGGGACGGACCACGCGTGGGTCGCCACATCTGTTGCCAGAATGATTGCGGGGGCGGTTGCGACGGTGACTTGAGCCGCAACGATGCTGGTTCTGCCCTGTCAAAAAGCCGGGCGTCGGCGATGGCGCCCTGAGTGGTGTCCGGCGCATCTGCTTCGCCCCAACATGCTGTCGATACCGCGAGAAGTAAGACAAATGCGGCAACTGGTCTAATGAAACTCATCACTTCCACCCTCATCCGCAATATCCGCAAATTGTCGCAATTGTCAAAGGATTTGGCGTACGATGGGGGCCAATATTGGTTACCAATCTCCCGTCATTGCAAGAAATTAAAATTGAAATTGCGGGTTATTGTTTGTAAATAGGAGGTTTCGTGTCGATTAAACGTATGGAAGCGTTATGATTTCGACATTCACATATCGTCCCGACCCCGGCCTTGAGCGGCATGAGGGCATCCTGGATTTTGCCGATCTGATGAGCCAGGAGGATACGGTCTTCTGGGTGGATATGCTCTCCCCGACCGACGAGGAGTCGTATGTCCTGACACATGATTTCAAGTTCCACCCGCTGGCGATTGAGGATGTCATTGCCGAGGTTCCCACCCCCAAAATCGATATTTTCCAGGATTACCTGTTACTGGTGTTCAAAATCGCAGATTTCGATGTGGCCACCGGGGTTAACACCAAGGAAGTAGATATCTTTCTTACCCGCAACGGGGTGGTGACCATTCATCGTGAGCCGGTAAGGCCCTTGGAAGCGGTGGCCACGCGGTGCGAGCGCGATGAGCGCGTGCTTTCACGGGGGGCTGCCTTTACCTTTCACACAATAGTTGACTATCTTACTGATCATTTCAACACCACTATGGAAGGTCTGGAAGACGCGGTGGATGAGGTCGAAGATCAGGTATTTGATGAGCCTGAAGAACGGGTAATGAAGGATATCTTCAATCTGAAACGCGACCTGGCTGCGGTGAAACGGCTGGTAACTCCGCAGCGAGAAATCCTGAATCGGCTGTCGCGCGAACACTTCCGGCTCATCGATCCGGAGATGAATATATATTTCCGGGATATTTTCGATCATTTCAACCGGGTCAATGACCTGGTCGATTCCTACCGGGATACTTTGACCTCGGCCCTGGAAGTATATTTTTCCACCGTTTCCTCCAAGACCAACGAGATTATTAAGATTCTGACAATCTTTTCGGCAATTATGCTTCCTTTGACTTTCATTGTGGGATTATATGGCATGAATTTGCAAATGCCGGAGTATGAATGGGAATATGGCTACCTGTTCGTGTGGGGGATAATTGTTGTGGTGCTGGTGGGGATGTTCTGGTTCATCAAGACTCGGAAGTGGTTGTGAGGCTGACCTTTTGACAACCCGCAATCCTCTCCGGTTGTACACTACCTGAAATAGAACACAATTTTTATCGGCCGACAGACGCGGAAACAGCACGTAACAGATAACAGGCTTAACGGGAAATTAATGCGAAATTCTTCACATATTATTTTGATTATTTTGCTATTGGTCGTTGGATTCTCGATTCCGGCAGCCGGGCAGGAATACTTAACGCTGACACTTCAGGATGCGATCAGCCACGCGTTGAAGCACAATGAGGATTTTCTGATCGCGCAAACTGAGCAACGCAAGGCAGATGCGGAGGTGGCCCGCGCCCGCGCCGATGTTTTTCCCCAATTGCGGTTCCACGGTGATTACACGCGAAGTTTTGAAATACCGACCCAATTTGTGACCATTGGCAATAATGTCGAACGGTTCAAATTCGGGTTTGAGCATGGGGTGAATTGGGGATTCACCGCCACCCAGTCGCTCTTTAAGGGTGGCCGCATGTTCGCGGCCTGGTCCGCCGCCCGGTTATACGCCAAATATACGCGTCAGGTCCGTCGGCAGGCTTTGTTGGACCTGCAGTATACCGTGGCGCAAACTTACTATGATGCCTACCTGGCCGAGCAAGCCGTGACCGTTGCGCAACAATCGTTGACGTTGGCGGAGGAAACTCTCGATGTCGTGCAGAAAAAATATGAAGAGGGAGCGATTTCTGAGTATGATTTGCTGCGCGCCGAGGTACAAGTTGCCAATATTAAACCAAAGGTCTTACAGGCAGAGAACAACCGCGACCTGGCTTACACTGCCTTGCGCAACATCCTCGGCATCGAGGGTGGGCGGCCGCTGGCGCTGCAATTGACGTATCCGGATTCGGCGGTCTGGGAGGACGACGAATTGTCTGCATTGATTGACCTTGCCGACACTGCGCGGCCGGAGTTGATGCAAGCGGAACTGGAAGTGGAAATGCGTGAGCGGGCGGTCACGGTGGCACGATCCGAGCGATTGCCCAGCCTGGAATTGAGCGGCCGGTACAACGTGTCGGCCTACCGCGAAACCTTTGGCTTCGATAGCTGGCAGCGCACGCCGTCCTGGACCGCCACGCTTTCGCTAAGTATGCCCATTTTTGAGGGTTTTCGTATCAAATCCAATATCTCGAACGCACAAGCCGATCTGACACAGGCCGAACTCCGTCACCAGTCGATTTATAAACAACTGACACTGGAAATCGAGCAGGCACAAAACAATCTCCGTGAAGCGACCGAGCGACTGGCCTCCCAAGCCGAGACGGTGGACCAGGCCGAACGGGGATACGAAATTGCCGAGTTGCGCTACCGCGAGGGGATCGGCACGCAACTGGAAGTCACGGATGCGCGGCTGGCGTTGACCACCGCGCGTCTAAATCACAATACCGCGCTGCGGGATGTGTTGGTCTCGCGCGCCGCATTGCGGCGAGCGGTCGGGCAACCGGTCCTGAACGAATTCTCGGAGCTGCCGGACTAAGGCGTGACTACCGTGGGGATAAAATAGTAAACACACGAGGCCAGGAAATGACCAAACGATATTGGGGAGTATTCATACTGTTGCTTGCCTGCTCTCTGGCGGCGCTTGCCGGCTGTGGCGGCCAGGAACAGGCGGCTGAGGGACGACGACCAGTACCGGTGACGGTAGTCCCGGCCGCTCCTGTTGATGTGGACTGGACGCGATCCTATAACGGCACGCTCGAAGGCATCCGGCAGGCCGAGCCGACGGCCAAGATTGCCGAGACGATCATCAAACGACGGGTCGCTAAAGGACAGCCCGTGAAAAAGGACCAGGTATTGTTGGAGTTCGACAAATACGGTCCCACCTCCCAGTATCGACAGGCCGAAGCAGCCTATGTCGAAGCCAAACGCAATTATGAAAAATACGCCAATTTGTATGAGGGTGGGGCTGTTTCCGAGCAGGAACGCGACTACTACCAGACTCAGTTTAAAATTGCGAAGGCCAACTACGAGTCGGCCCGCGACCAGGTGGAAGTTAAATCTCCTATCACCGGCACGGTGACTGACTTGTATGTCAATGTCGGTGACCAACCATACATCGGACAGGTGCTGGCGGTAATTGCCGATACCGACACCATGCGTCTGCACTTGGACATCCCGTATTTTGATGCCCAATCTGTCGCTGAAGGAATGCTCGTTATTATTCCATCCCGCCTGGATACCACGATCACCGCAACGGGTTGGGTTGATGAGCTCTCTGAATCGGCGGACCCAGTGACCCGTATGGTGTCAATTGAGGTCCTGGTCGAAAATGATGAACGAATCTTGCGTCCCGGGATGTATGTAACCGGCGAAATCCTCCTGCAGGAATATGAACACGTGCTCACAGTACCGGTCGAGGCACTGGTTAACCGGCAGGGTCAGGAAGGTGTGTTCGTGGAGGCAGATTCAACAGCACACTTCCGTCCCCTGACGTTGGGAACGACTGTCGGCGATATCGTGGTTGTAGCGGATGGGCTGGATATCGGGGACCGGGTGGTCGTATTCGGGCAACAGTCGTTGCTGGATGGTTCGCCGGTCACCGCACAAATCAAAGAGTAACGGGCATCTCATGTTTTTAGCGGATACATCGATCAAACGACCGGTCTTCACGACGATGGTCATTGTGGCGTTTATGATCCTCGGCGTGTACGCCTATGTCAATATGCCGGTCGATTTATTCCCCGACATTGAATTTCCTTTCGTCGTCATTTCCACGATCTACCCCGGCGCCGGGCCGGAGACGGTCGAGTCGGAAGTCACCATTCCGATTGAGGAGGCGGTCAATACCATCTCGTCGATCGAACACCTCTCGAGTACTTCATACGAGGGCTACTCCCAGATTTTGATGCAGTTCGAGTTTGATGTTGATGCGATGGATAAATCCAATGAGGTCCGGGAAAAAATAAGCACGATCCGTGCCTCCCTGCCCGATGGGATCGAAGAACCGGTTGTCCGGCAATATGATCCCGAATCGATGCCCATTATGTCGTTGACCATTTCGGCGCCGCGGTCGCTGAAAGAGATAACGACCGTTGCTGAAGACATTATCATTAAACGGCTGGAGGCAATCAATGGTGTTGGGGCGGTCGACCTTGTCGGCGGCGCCGAACGCGAAATCCAGATTGTTCTCGATCGGGAGCGCATGGAAGGGTTTTCGGTCTCGATTCAGCAGGTTGTCGGTTCGATTCAGGCGGCAAATTTGGAGATTCCCGGCGGCCGTCTGGAACGCGGCCAATCGGAATGGACAATTCGTACTCTGGGAAAGATACAAGACTGGAAACAGTTCGGCGACCTGATCATCGCGCGCCGGAACGGCCGGCCGGTCCAGGTCCGTGATATTGGCAAGGTGATCGATGGCATCAAGGAACGGCGGTCGCTGGCGTTCTACGATGGTAACGAGGCAGTTGCGTTGGATGTTATCCGTCAGGTTGGCGCCAATACCGTTGAAGTGGCCGAAGGCATCAAGCACGAACTCGAGGCTCTCCGTCAGGATCTGCCCGCCGATTTTGAGATTGGCATAGCCACCGACAACTCAACCTTTATTGAAGAAGCGGTCGCCGATGTCATTATGAATATTGAAATTGGCGGCACGCTGGCGGTGCTTGTCATCTTTTTGTTCCTAGCATCCTGGCGCACCACGTTGATTTCCGGCTTGGCGATTCCGACGTCGATCATCTCGACGTTCTTTGGCATGTACTTACTGGGGTTTACCACCAACTTTATGAGCCTGCTGGGGCTCTCGATCGCCGTGGGGTTGTTAATTGACGATGGCATTGTCGTCGTGGAAAATATTTACCGGCATTTTGCCATGGGGGAACCGGCCAAAGTGGCCGCCTCGCGGGCGACCGACGAAATCGGCATGGCGGTGACGGCGACGACGCTTTCCATTATCGTGGTTTTCGTCCCCATCGGTTTCATGGGCAGTATCGTCGGGCAGTATTTTCAGCAGTTCGCCATCACCGTTGCCATCTCGATTGCCTTCAGTCTATTTGTTGCTTTCACGCTGACCCCCATGCTGTTCTCGGTGTTAGCGCGCAAGGCCAAGCCCGCCGATTTCACCCATGAACAGGAGAATGGCGGCAAAAAGAAACAAGGATTCTTTATCGGGTTTTCCCGCCGTTTTGATGCCGGATATGATCGTCTGGCGGCCGGCTATCGGGGTCTGTTGGCTTGGTCTCTGCGCCATCGGTTCCTGACAATTGGCTTGGCTACCGTCGGTTTTATCGGCAGCTTGATTCTCGGCAGTTTCACCGGTGTTGAATTCATGCCCTTGACCGATCAGGCGGAAATTTCCCTGGCATTCGAAGCGCCGCCGGGAACATCGCTGGAAAAAAGCTACGAAGAGGCAAAAAAACTTGAAGATCTCATGTGGACCTATGACGAGGTCCAGCACATCTACATGACAATTGGCTCCGGGCAGAAGGATGTTTCCGAAGGCAGCCTGGTGATGAAATTAACGCCGCGCGACGAGCGTGAGCGGGACGTGTTTACCATCATCGACGATATGCGCGAGAAGCTGGAAAACTTCCCCGGATTATATACCTCCTTGACCAGCCAGGCCAGTGAAGGGGAAGGCCGGGCGCAGGTGCAAATGTCCGTGACCGGCCCTGATTTGACCACCCTCGCCAGCCTGGCTGAGCAAGTTGAGGATTCAATTCGTGCCATACCGAGTGCCGTGGACGTGAAAAATTCCATGGAGGGCGGTCGGCCGGAAATTCAACTGGAAATAGATCGGCCCCAGGCCTCCGATCTGGGAATTAATGTCTTCAGCCTGGCCTCCACGCTGCAGTATCTGGTCGACGGTGAAGACATTACCACCTATAAAGAGGGGGATGATGAGTACGATGTAACAGTCCGTTTGCGTGAAATGGACCGTTCCGACCCGTGGGATATTGCCACCATTCATATTGAAAGTAATAAGGAGGTCCCGGGTCGTGATCACTTTTTCGTGCCGTTCAATCAGGTCGCCCAACTGACCGAAGCCGAAGGGCCGGTGGAAATCAATCGTTACGATCGTCAGCGGCAGATATTGATCTCGGCGAATACTGCGGGCGAATTTGCCGGTGATGTACGTACCGCCACTGCGGAAAAAGTGGCCAAAATCCCCACGCCGCCGGGATATTCAATCGGGCCAATCGGGATTGCGGAATGGCAGGAAGAGTCGTTTAACCGCATCTTCATCGCCCTGATGGCCTCTGTTGTCTTCATTTATATGGTGTTGGCATCGCAATATGAGAGCTTCATCGACCCGTTTTCCATTATGATCTCGCTGCCGCTGGCGCTGGTTGGGGCGATGGTGGGGCTGTTTCTCGGTGGATCAAGCCTTTCGCTGGTATCCATGATCGGAGTCGTACTGTTGATGGGCTTGGTAACGAAAAATGCAATTCTACTTATCGATTTCGTCAAGCAGGCTCGTCATCGCGGTGACGACCGCACCACCGCGATTCTCAAAGCCGGGCCGATCAGGCTGCGGCCCATTCTGATGACCGCCTCGGCGACCATTCTCGGGCTGACGCCGCTGGCGCTGGGTCTGGGGGAGGGAGCGGAGTTGCGCAAACCGATGGCGCACGCGGTCATCGGTGGCATGATTTCTTCAACACTACTCACACTTGTGGTGGTTCCTGTCGTATATACCCTAATTGAGGATTTCTTCGGTTTCTTCGGCAAAGTGTTTGGTTTGAAGAAGAAGAAATCCGAAACGTCGGCGGACGAATTGAAGCCGCCGCGCGATACGTAGGCCGGGATACGATAGAGAGATGAATCAGACAATTCGCTATGACCGGCTCCCCGGCGGGAGCCGTCTCTTTTTGGACTATCTCTACGACCCACATCATATCTGCGGCTTTTTCGCCTGGCCGTACCGGCGTCAGGTGGAGTTTGAGTCGTGTGCCCGGCAACTCGACGATCGGGATTTCGATCGGAATGCCCTGGCTGACATGCTCCTGGATCAGCACCGAAAGTATGGAACCGACGATACTGCCGGCGGCAACATCGAACGGCTGCGGCAGACTGATTCGCTGACGGTATTCACGGGGCAGCAAGTGGGATTATTTGGTGGACCGCTCTACGCAATTTACAAGACAATGGGTGCAATCCTCCAGGCTCGGCGGATTGCGGAAATGCTGAATCGTCCGGTGATTCCGGTTTTCTGGATGGCGTCCGACGATCATGATTTTGCCGAAGTGCGCTGGACGGCGTTCCCCGGGCCCGATAACAAAATCCGTCGTTTAGAATATGAACCGGCGTCAGAGCCGGAACGAATACCCATCAGCCAGGTAGCCCTGGATGACCGAATCAGCGAGGTGCACGAAGCTCGGCGCGATGTGCGCCTGGAAACTGAATTTTCTGCTGAAATCGACGGCGTTCTCGAGGAGGCCTACCGCCCCGGTGTGACTATGACCGAAGCGTTCGCCAACTGGATGGCGTGGGTTACCCGTGGAACGGGACTGGTCTTGTTTTCACCGTCCTGTGTCGAGGCTAAGCGGCAGGCGGTGGATCTCTTTACGCAGGAAATTCAAAACCCGAAATCTTCGGCAGATCGGCTCGAGTGGTGTAATTTGCGCATTCAGGAATCCGGCTATCGTCTCCAGGTCTCGCATCCGAAGCCCAACACGCATTTGTTTCATGCCAATGGTCAACGAAACGCCCTCCAGGTCCAAGGGGATGGACAGCTTACCGATGGTATCGACGACGGTGACAAAAATTCCTGGGCGGAGCGGTTGCAAGAGCACCCGGAGCGATTCTCTCCCGGCGTGCTGTTTCGGCCGGTGATGCAGAACTACTTGTTTCCGGCGGTTGCGTATGTTGCGGGTCCGTCGGAAATTTCCTACTGGGCGCAGGCGCGAGCGTTATTTGAAGTGTTTGACGTGGTGCAGCCGATTGTCCTCTCCCGCCCGTTCGTCACGTTGCTGGAACGCAAAATCCGCAAAGCCGTCGAAAAACTCGAATTAAGCGTCCCCGATGTCCTCACCGACCGGGAGCAGGTGGTCAACGAGGTCGCCCAGCGGACATTCCCGCCTGATTTGCACAAGAAATTTGGTGAGACCGTCGAGTGCTTCACCGACCACATTGACAAACTCAACGAGGCGGTCACCTCATTCGAACCGACCCTGAAAAAATCATTCGAACAAGGCGCTGGGAGAATCCGCGGAGAATTGACCAATCTGGAAAAAAAGGCGTTTCAGGCACATAAACGGCGAAATGAAATCATCCGTGATCAGGTGTATAAAGTCTCCGCTCATTTGTATCCGGAGAACACACTCCAGGAACGGGTCTTTGGTTTACCCTATTATCTCAATAAGTACGGTCCCGATCTTATCGCGTATGTGTTGGACCGTATTGCCATTGACACCCAGGACCACCAAATCATCGACCTCAGCTTATAACGACCCATGAAAATCGGCATAACCTGTCATCCTGTCCCGGGCGGTTCCGGGGTCTTGGCCACCGAGTTGGGACACCAGTTGGCGAAACGGGGCCACGAGGTACATTTTATCAGCCATGCGCTGCCATACCGGATGGATGAATTCGCCCCCAATGTGTTCTACCATGAGGTCGAAGTTTCCACGTACCCGCTGTTCGAGTATCCACCGTACACGCTGGCGTTGGCCTCGCGGATGGCGGAAGTTTCGCGGCATGTAGGCTTGGATGTGCTGCACGTGCATTATGCCATACCGTTTGCCATCGGTGGTCACCTCGCCCAGGGGATTTTGGGAGACGCTGCTCCGAAATTAGTCACCACACTCCACGGCACCGACATCACCCTGGTTGGTTTGGATAAATCGTTTTTTGAAATTACGAAGTATTCAATCAGTGTTTCGGATCGGGTGACTGCCGTCTCATCGTATCTCGCGGCTAAAACGAAAGCAGAATTTGGGATTGAACGCGAAATTGACGTTATCTACAATTTTGTCGATACCGAACGGTTCCAGCCGCGCCCGGCTCACTCCTGCCGTTCGACCTACGCCCCCAACGGAGAGAAAATCGTTATGCATCTCTCCAATTTCCGTCCGGTGAAAAACGTGACCGGGGTGATTCACATGTTTTATCAGTTGACCTTGAAAATGCCGGCGGTGTTGCTATTGGTGGGGGACGGGCCGGAAAGTGGTTCGGCGATGGCCCTGGCCCGCAAACTGGGAATTGGTGACCGGGTCCACTTCCTGGGGAACCAGCAGCGAGTTGAAAATATTTTTTCCTGCGCTGATGCATTCTTGTTACCGTCGCATTATGAGAGCTTCGGTCTGGCGGCACTGGAGGCCATGGCCTGCGGGGTGCCGGTGGTCGCCTCCGACGTGGGTGGGGTCAGTGAGGTGATTACCGACGGTGTGACCGGGTACCTGGTGCGGCCGGAGGATTACGAACTGGGAGGGGAGCGATTGGCACAACTCCTGACGGACAATGAGATACACGACACACTTAAACAAGCGGGCTTGGCTATTGCCCGCGAAAAATTCGACACCCAGAGAATAATCGACCAGTACGAAGCACTGTACAAAGAGTGAGTATGGCACAGGAACTTGACGCCCTGTTCATCGCAGCGCACCGGGATGATACCGAAATTGTCTGCGGTGGCACGGTTATTAAATTGGTCGATTTGGGGTATCAGGTCGGCCTGTTGGAATTAACCGCCGGGGAGATGGGCACCCGGGGGACCGCGTCCGATCGGGATGCCGAAGCCGCCGAGGCCGCACGGATTATGGGAGTCACAGTGCGAGAGAATTTGGAATTGCCGGATGCCGGTCTGCGCAATATTCCGGAATTCCAAAAACCGATTGTCGAGGTCATTCGCACCTATCGCCCACAAACGGTTTTCCTGCCGTTTTGGAAACAACGCCACCCGGACCATCGGGAAACGGGCAATTTGGGATACGATGCGTGCTATCTGGCCGGGCTGCAAAAATATGACGCACCGGGAGAACCACATCGGCCGAGGAAAATAGTCTATACGTCCAACCTGCGCGATGTCCGTCACTCATTTGTGGTCGATATCACCGATCAGTTTGAGCGAAAAATGAAGGCAGTCGCGGCATATAAGTCACAGTTCCAGAGCAAGGAAGGCGCACGAGAGATTTTTAATCCCGGAGTGGATATTTTCGAATTCATGGAAATTCACGCCCGCAGCCTGGGACAATCAATTCAGGTCAAATACGCCGAAGGATTCACGGTCAAGGATTACCTCATTGTCGATGATCCTCTGAAACTTGCCGGGCAGTCGATTTAGCGGGGGGCAGACCATTGAGTTTTGGGGGCGGGTTGTCTATACTTGTTGAGGAAGCGGATTCGGTCTGGTGGCCGGCGCGGACTTCAAATCCGTAGGCGATCGACCGAGGGTCGGTCGCGGTGGGTTCGATTCCCACCCCTTCCGCTTTTTTGATAAGCGTCCACAGGATTAGATATGCCGGAAGCTGATTTTCGCCGTTTGCCGTCAGTTGAAATTCTCAGCGGGCATCCCGCGTTTGCGAGAGCGATTGCGAAATACACCAAGCCAATCGTCCTCCAGGTGATTCGTGCGGTTATCGAAACGGCGCGTGCCGGCATTGCGGCGGGAAAAGACGCACCGTCCGATCAACAACTGGTAAACGAAATTCTCAATCGAATCCCGGAACAGGCGGGTGAATACCTGCGGGAAGTCATCAATGGTACCGGGGTTTTGATTCATACAAACCTGGGCCGCTCACCATTTCCGCGGGCCGGGGCGCCGCCGGAGGGCTACTCAAATCTCGAGTATGAGTTACAAACCGGTAAACGTGGCAAGCGTGGCCGGCTGGCCGATACAATGGTCGCCCAATTGGCCGGGGCGGAGGCGGCGTTGATCGTCAATAATAATGCCGCAGCGGTCTACCTGGTGCTCTCGGGGCTGGCACACGCCAAAGAGGTCATTATCTCCCGGGGTGAGCTGGTGCAAATTGGCGGCGGATTTCGTATCCCGGAAATTTTGGAACGGTCGGGGGCCAAACTGCGCGAAGTTGGCACAACCAACAAGACGACAATTGAAGATTACGTCTCCGCGATGAATGAACAGACTGCGCTGATTCTGAAAGTACATCACAGCAATTTCAAGATGAGCGGTTTTGTGGCTGAGGTTTCCCTGTCACAGCTTACGGGGGCGATTAAGGGAAGAGGAGTGCCGGTGGTGATGGATTTGGGATCGGGTGCAGTCTCTGACCTCCAGCAATACGGGTTGCCACACGAGCCAACACTTGGGGATGCGATCCACGAAGGGGCTGAGCTCGTGACTGCCTCGGGTGATAAGCTGTTCGGTGGACCGCAGGCGGGCATGGTTGCCGGCAAGCGGGAATACGTTGAAATTCTCCGGCAGGATCCGTTTTACCGGGCGCTTCGACCTGATAAGACCACCCTGGCGGGAATGGAATATGCAGCCCGCGCTCACCTGGAGGGGGCTGCCATGGAGCGCCTGCCACTGTATCAGATGCTGGCGCACGGATTAGATAAAATGCGTCAACGCGCAGAAGCGATCATGAAGCCGCTACACGAAAAGAATCTGCAGTGCCGCGTATCCTATATGAAATCAACCGTTGGGGGTGGTTCGCTGCCGCAGGAATTGTTCGAATCGATTGGCCTGGAGATAACGCCGGAGTGCCGGCTTGAGCAATTCGCCAAACTGCTGCGCGATGATTCTCCGCCCGTGATTGGCACGATCGGCGACGGTGTCTTCCGCATTGATCTGCGAACCGTTTTCCCCGGCCAGGATGAAATCCTGACTGCGGCACTGCTGCGTGCCCACGAGCGCAGCAAATAATCCTCATGTTTGTCCTTGGCACAGCCGGGCATGTCGATCACGGCAAATCCGCCCTCGTTCAGGCCCTGACCGGCATCGATCCCGACCGCCTGCCCGAGGAAAAAACACGCGGCCTGACTATCGATTTAGGCTTTGCCTGGTTTAATACCAGTGACGGCACACCCATCGGCATTGTGGATGTCCCCGGTCATGAGCGATTTGTCAAGAACATGATTGCCGGGGTGGGGGCTATCGATTTTGTTTTGTTCGTGGTAGCCGCTGATGACGGCTGGATGCCACAATCGACTGAACACCTGGATATTCTACGATTTCTTGATATCAAGCATGGTTTGGTGGCGGTCACCAAAGCGGATCTGGCTGCTCCGGACTGGTTGGAACTTGTCGTTGATGATATCAAAGATAAGACCGC
This sequence comes from uncultured Ignavibacteria bacterium, assembly GCA_964461835.1. Lineage (GTDB taxonomy): Bacteria > Zixibacteria > MSB-5A5 > WJJR01 > JAJRUJ01 > CAYWVO01. The sequence continues at coordinate 53,270 of CAYWVO010000002.1, forward strand.
CGATACCTTTCTTGCCGGGGTGCCCGTTGTCCCGGTGTCAGCGGTAACCGGGGAGGGAATTAATACCCTGCAGGCAGAAATCGAGTCGTTGGTCACCCGGATCGATCGCCGGAAAGATATCGGCCGGCCGCGACTGTATCTTGACCGCGCGTTCACCATCGCCGGTCGCGGAAGTGTGGTGACCGGGACATTGATTGAGGGGTCGCTTACTGTCGGCGATGAAGTCGTACTGGTCCCATCGGCCAACACAGCGCGGGTGCGCGAACTGCAATCGCATAAGCAAAAAGTCGATGCGGTAGGGCCCGGCCGACGGGTAGCGGCGAACCTGTCAGGTGTGGAACGCGGCGAACTCGCGCGTGGCGAATGCCTTGTTCGCCGGGATGATGCTGATACGTATTCGTTCGTCATTGTTTCGCTCTCATTGCTGGCGGAGTCGCGGTGGTCGATTAAGACTGGTCGCGTGTTGTTGGCACTGCTGGGTACCGCTGAACCGGAGGCCACCTGCCGTTTATTGGACACCGAGGAGATTAAACCAGGAACAACCGCGCTCTGCGAACTGCGATTGGCGCATCCAATTAAAGCGCGAATCGGTGACCGATTTGTGCTGCGTCTTCCCACACCGGAGATTACTATCGGCGGTGGGCAAATCCTGGATTTCCCGGCGTATCGCATAACGCCCTCCAACACCCAATATCTCGAATTGCTCCGGCGGCGGTTTGACGATCTCTCACTGGCCATCATTCTCAATACTGAGATGGAAAAGCATCAATGGTTGGCGAAAAGCGCAGTGCCGTCAGATATCCGTTTCTCGAATACTGAGGTTGCGGAAACTATCGCTGAATTTCTTGCCACTGGAGCCTGGCGCGAAATTGGCGGCGGCTACCTCAGCACTGAACTGGCTGAGCGACACAAGGAACGGGCACTGAATATTCTCAAGCAGCGGCATCAAGAGGTCCCTTACGCATACGGGTACAATGAGATCGAGTGGCGCAACCGGGTCAAAATTCCGGGCGAATTATTTCGGGCCCTGATCAATTCCTGGCTTGCGGAAGGGAGCATCAAGGTCAAGGACGGGCAGTATCACCTTCCCGACTTCCGTCCGACTTTCCCCACTGCCTGGAAAGATGAAGCGGCGAAGCTGAAGGCCATGGTTGAACAGGGCGGCATGTCGCCGCCGACACGCAGTGAACTGGAAGCGGAAAGCGACAATGCCGGAAAAATCATCAATATGTGGGTAACTACGGGAGAGATGGTGAGTCTACCGGATGGCATCATTTATCCCACAAACGCCATCGATGAAATAATAGAAAAGATCAAGCAGCATTGTGGCGAACACGGCTCGATAACCGTGGCCCAAGCCCGCGACCTGCTTGACACCACCCGCAAATATACGGTTCCAATCCTGACCTACACCGATGACCGGGGTTTAACCAAGCGGGAAGGTGATATCCGCGTGTGGGTCGGGTAACTTGGGCAGACACAATTCTCCCTCGACTCATATCACTCCTCATTTCCTCCCTCCTGAAAATTCCACCTGATCTGCCGCGGCTTCTCTGCTATATTGGTGGCTCGGGGCGACAATTAATGGGCGAGAGTTTATGACAAAGACCACAGACAATGCGCTGCTCATCTACGGCGGACCGATTGTCACCATGCATGCCGCCAAGCCGCAGGTCGAGGCGGTGGCCGTCCTGCACGGCCGGATCATCTGGACCGGCAATCTGGTTGATATTCCGCATATCCCTGGGATCCGGTGGAAGCGGGTTGATTTGCATGGCTGCCTAATGATTCCGGCATTTTGTGACGCGCACACCCATTTTGTGTACACCGCCCTGGGAAAGACCCGGATCTCACTGGCCGGCACACAAAGTCTGGCAGCCGCCGGAAAACGTATCCAGGCGGAGCTGCAACATTCACCGAAGAAGGGATGGGTGCAAGGGTCAGGATTTAACGTCAACGATTGGCCGGAAGGGGAGATTCCACACAAGAAGTATCTTGCTGCGATTATCCCTGATCGGCCGGCGGTTTTTTCGTCTAAAGACGAGCATGCCCTCTGGGTCAATTCGCAGGCGCTGCGCAAAGCCGGGATCACCGCTGAAACACCCGATCCTGAGGGAGGAGTAATTCACCGGGACCCGGAAAGTGGCGAACCTACCGGGTATCTTACCGAGAATGCCTGCCGGCTGGTGCGCGATGTCATACCGCCGCCTTCGCAGGCGCGGCAGGAACGGCTGGTGCGGGATGCGTTTCTGGATGCCTATCGCGAGGGAGTGACCAGCATCCACGACGTAGGTTCTGACCGCTCCTTTGCCGTATTTCAATCTCTCTACTTGAAGAAGAAATTACAATTGCGTGTTCTCCACGCGCTGCCGGTGGAAACGATGGACGGCATGGCCGCCTCCGGATTCCGTTCGGGGTTGGGCGATGAACTCTTAAGGATCGGCGCCCTCAAGGTATTTTTGGATGGCGCCTTGGGTTCGCATACCGCCCACCTCAAACGCCCCTACACCAGCGAACGCAGCAGTCGCGGTGTGTCGGTTTTTTCGGCAGATGAGTTTACTGACCTCGTAGGCCGGGCCTTTCGTGCCGGGTGGGCAATTGCGGTGCATGCCATCGGTGACGCGGCGGTTCGGCGAGCACTTGATGGATTTCTCAAACATGTCCGTCGCAGGCCAAAGGCTATCGCTTCACGTATTGAACACGCGCAGTTGATCGATCCGGATGATCTCGCCGATTTCGCCCGCTGCGGCATTGTCGCCTCCATGCAACCGTCGCACCTGCTGACTGATCGAGATACGGCGATCAAACACTGGGGAACACGTCGCGCCCGGTGGTCCTTCCCCTTTCGCTCACTTCTGAATGAGAGAATACCACTCGTGTTTGGGTCTGATACCCCAATCGAGCGGCTCCGGCCACTGGAGGGGATTCACGCCGCGGTAAACCGGTCCAGGCCGGGCGATGAGCGAGGACCCTGGACGCGCGCGGAGGTTCTGTCGGTTTATGACACAGTCTACGGGTTCACGGTGGCCGCAGCAGAGGCTTCCGGAGAGCAGGACACCAAAGGTACTGTCTCTCCGGGGAAGGTGGCCGATTTTGCCGTACTTTCAGATAATATCTTCGAGACGGAGCGTGCAAATATCATGCAAACCAGCGTGATCATGACCGTATTTAATGGGAGAGTGGTGTATTCTGCGCTCTGAGCCGGGGAGACCATGGTGAAGAGTTTGAGGTTGACAGGTGGCCAGGTACAGGCGACCTTATCGGCGGGGAACTATTCATGAGGATGAAAATATCTCTGGCGGCGGTTGTGATTGCCGTCACGCTTTTGGCCATTTCAGCCCTCGGTGATCCCGCGGCCGAGGTGGATGTCCTCACCTGGCAGGGGGCAATTGGCCCGACAACGCTGCGCGTGATCGAAGCCGCCGTCGCCGATGCCGAGTTGCAGGGTCGGGAGGCCTTCGTCCTGCAGTTGGATACTCCCGGCGGACTAGTCACCTCTACTCGTGACATTATCAAAATTTTCCTCAACGCGAATGTGCCGATCGTGGTGTACGTGGCGCCGGATGGCGCGGGAGCCGCATCGGCGGGAATGTATATTACCATCGCGGCCCATATTGCGGCCATGGCCCCGAGTACGAATATTGGCGCTGCGCACACGGTCGGCCCGCAGGGAGGAATCCAGGATTCGGTCCTCAATGAAAAAATCGAACAGGATGCCGCAAGCTATGTCCGCGCAATAGCCGAACGGCGCGACCGGAACATCCAGTGGGTGCAGGACGCTGTCCTGAAGAGTGTGTCGATCACGGCCAGTGAGGCGCTCGATTCCAATGTTATCGACGTGGTCGCCGAATCGATGGATGATCTGCTGGAGCAAATTGACGGAGAAATCCTTCTCCTCCCCACCGGGCCGGATACTCTCCAGACCGCCGGCGCCACGACGAACCCTATCACGCTCTCGCTCAAAGATCAAATATTAAAAATCATCACCTCACCGGAGATTGCCTATATTCTGCTTTCGTTGGGTGGATTCGGTATCATGATGGAATTGATGCACCCAGGGACCTGGGTACCCGGCACTGTGGGAGCAATCTGTCTCATCGTTGGTTTTTACGGTTTGCAACAACTGCCACTCAATTATGCGGGGTTAGCCCTCATTTTCCTTGCCTTCATCTTATTTGCGCTGGAGATTAAAGTCATCAGCCATGGAGTGCTCACCGTTGGCGGGGTGGCATCGATGTTGATCGGCTCGTTGATGTTGATCGATTCACCGGACCCGTACATGCGCATTTCCCTGCCGATCATTTTCGCGGTGGTCGGTGTGATCAGCGGTGTTTTTATTTTGGCCATTATCCTGGCCATTCGCACGTATCGGCGAAAACCCACAACCGGTGGGACGGGACTTGTCGGTCAAATCGGCACCGTGCGTAAAAAACTCGATCCTGACGGCATGGTCTACGTCGCGGGTGAATACTGGAAAGCAATCGCAGATACTACGATCGATGTAGGAACATCGGTTAAAGTCGTAGCCGTCGATGACATGATCCTCAAAGTCGAACGGCTCGTCTAGGAGGAATTGACATGGGAGTTGTCCAACCTGGTTTGATTACGGCAGTCATTGTCTTACTATTCGTGCTGGCCAATGCCATTCGCATACTCAAAGAATATGAACGCGGCGTTGTCTTTCGCTTGGGACGACTGGTCGGGTCGAAGGGCCCTGGGCTGATCTTGCTCATCCCCATCATTGATAAAATGGTGCGCGTCGATTTGCGGGTGGTGACTATGGATGTTCCGCCCCAGGATGTGATCACCCGTGACAACGTTACCGTCAAGGTCAATGCGGTCGTATATTTCCGCGTGATGGAATCCAATAAGGCCATTGTCAATGTAGAGAATTACCTGTTAGCGACCTCGCAGATTTCCCAGACCACGTTGCGCTCGGTCCTGGGCCAGGTTGACCTGGATGATTTGTTATCCAACCGGGAACATATTAATCAGCAATTACAGCAAATCATTGACGACCAGACCGAACCATGGGGTATCAAAGTTTCGGTGGTTGAGGTAAAGAACGTCGATTTACCGCTGGAAATGCAACGTGCCATCGCCCGGCAAGCCGAGGCCGAGCGGGAACGCCGGGCAAAAGTCATTCACGCCGACGGTGAATTGCAGGCATCGTCGAAACTTACGGAAGCGGCACAAGTAATCGCCAAAGAGCGAAGCGCCTTGCAACTGCGTTTCCTGCAAACCCTGACTGAAATCGCCTCGGAGAAAAACTCGACCATCATCTTCCCGTTGCCGATGGATTTAATCACGCCATTTTTGACACAGGCCAAAGAGATAACGGAAAAGACTGAGTCCGAGTAACGCTGGATCTTGTTGTTAACCAACCCACCTGTCGCGGTGAATCCTGACGGATTCACCGCTGTAGGTGGGTTTACACGAATCCGGAGCGTGCACGCACAGGTATCCCACCTATAGCGAGCGGCTGCTTACAGCCGGGAGCGACAGGTGGGGGATTACGGCTCCACCTGCCGTTTTGAGTCCGTCAGGACTCAAAACTTTAGGTGGGATACACATTTCTTCGGGTTCCACTTACCCGTCCCCCAGTTCCAATGACTGCTCCTCCTGCGGCGTATGTTTTTCTTTGTCGGGGATTACGAAGGTCATCTCATGGCCCCATTTTCATTGACAAGGGTATAGCCAGGGGGCATACTCGCCACGTAGTGGTTTGAAGGAGCGGTGCATGGTAAAAACTAAAGAAAGCGTTCTCGCCAGTATCGATCAGGCCGGGGTTAAGTATATCCGCTTGTGGTTTACCGACATCCTCGGTCGTTTGAAAGGGATGTCAATCACCCGGTCAGAAATTGAGGAAGTCCTCGAAATGGGACAGGGATTTGACGGATCCTCTATTGAGGGTTTCGTGCGCATTGAGGAATCGGACTTAATGGCGATTCCCGACCTGAAATCGTTCCGCGTAATCCCCTGGGAAATCTCCGGCGAACGCGTGGCCTCGATTTTCTGCGATGTCCAAAACCCCGACGGGACTCCCTACCAGGGCGACCCCCGCTCAGTGCTCCGCCGAACCTTAAAGAAAGCTGAAGATCAGGGTTATACCTTCTACTGTGGGCCGGAGATCGAATATTTTTATTTTCGTTCGCCAGAATCGCCGGAGCCACTTGATCAGGGCGGGTATTTCGACTATGCCACTATCGACGAAGGGACCAAGGCCCGCAAGAAAACGGTCAACTCTCTCGAACGCCTAGGTGTGACCGTGGAGTGCTCTCACCACGAAGTAGCACCGTCACAGCATGAAATCGATTTGAAATACCAGGAAGCGCTGGTCATGGCCGATTTCACCATGCTCTATCGGTTGGTAGTCAAAGAAGTCGCCATGGAAAAAGGCCTTTATGCGACGTTTATGCCCAAACCGATCCAGGCGCAAAATGGCTCGGGTATGCATACGCATATGTCGTTATTTAAAGGGGAGACCAATGCGTTTTTCGCGCAGGATGACCCGTATCACCTCTCCGCGACCGCGCGGCATTTCGTTGCCGGCATCCTGACTCACATTCGGGAAATCACCCTGGTGCTGAATCAGTGGGTCAACTCCTACAAACGGCTGGTCGCCGGCTATGAAGCGCCGGTGTATGTGTCGTGGGGGCGACGCAATCGCTCGTCGCTGGTGCGGGTGCCGATGTATCGGGTGGGGAAGGAGAAGGCCACCCGCGTCGAATTGCGTTCGCCCGACCCCTCGTGTAATCCGTATCTGGCCTTTTCGCTGATGTTGGCTGCAGGGTTGCGCGGTGTCGAGCAGAAATACGAGCTGCCGGAACCGATTGAAGAAAATATTTTCCATATGGACTTCGAGACCCGGAACCATCTTCAGATCGAATCGCTACCCGATTCACTCGAAAACGCCATCTGCGTTTTCTCCGAATCGACGTTGGCCCGGGAGACGCTGGGCGATCATATTTTCGAATCGCTGATCGCCAACAAACAAGTTGAGTGGGACCGCTACCGTCAGGCAGTCACCTCCTACGAGTGGGAGCAGTACCTCCCGGTATTATAGGGGATTCACTGAGCGCAATGGACCTTTGCCATCTCTCGCTTTCGGATATGTTGGAGGGGATGGTACGCGGTCAGTTTTTCGCGCGTGAACTTACCGACGCCGTTTTGACGCGGATTGCCGAACGTCAGTCCCTTAACGCTTTTATCACCGTGGTTGACAAATCGGCCCACGCCCAGGCCCGCGAATCTGATAAGCGTTACCAAAACAAACACCCACGCCCACTTGAGGGCATCCCGATAGCGATCAAAGACAACATTTGTACCAGTAATCTCCGTACCACCTGCGCCTCACGAATGCTGGCCGATTTTGTCCCCCCATACGATGCAACAGCAGTTACGCGATTGAAAGAGGCCGGGGCGGTCATCATTGGCAAGACCAACCTGGATGAATTTGGGATGGGATCATCCAGCGAATACAGCCATTTCGGAGTTGTCCATAATCCTCATGATCCTGACAAGACACCCGGCGGGTCATCCGGCGGTTCCGCCGCCGCCGTGGCTGATTTCCAGGTCCCCGTTGCTTTGGGGGCTGATACCGGTGGGTCAATCCGGCAGCCGGCGGCGTTCTGCGGAGTTGTAGGACTCAAACCAACCTATGGCGCTGTCTCCCGCTATGGATTGGTGGCCTACGTCTCTTCCTGCGATCAGATCGGGGTCATTGCCCGGTCAGTTGCGGATTGCCGAACGGTATTTGAGGTAATCCGTGGACCTGATCCGTTGGACAGTACATCAGTAGAACTTATGAATGGCAATAAGGCCGGCTCACCGAAAGCGATCGAAGAATACACAATCGGTATACCTGTTGGGTGGAACGACGAAGAATTACAACCAACCATTCAAGAACAGTACGATAAGACCAAAAATTTTCTGCGCAACGCCGGCTGTCACCTGCGAGAAGTTTCCATTCCCCGAATTGCCCATAGTGTGCCGACGTATTACATCATCGCCATGGCAGAGGCGTCCGCGAACCTGGCCCGATACGATGGTGTCCGGTATGGTCGTCGTGCAAAACTTTACCACGACCTGGAAACGCTGTATGAGCACACACGCACCGAGGGACTCGGGGAGGAAGTCAAACGGCGCATACTCCTCGGCACCTTTGTTCTCTCAGCGGGATACTACGACGATTATTACCTGCGGGCGCAGAAGGTGCGGGAGCTTATCCGCGGGGACCTGAAGCGTGTTTTTGCAAACTGTGATTTCCTGCTAACTCCGGTGACGGCAACTACCGCTTTTGCTCTGGGCGAGAAAACCGGTGATCCGGTGGAGATGTATAACTGCGACGTCTACACGGTACTGGCTAATCTGGCGGGCGTACCGGCGATGTCTATTCCGGTCGGCAAGGTCGACGGCCTGCCGGTAGGTATGCAAATAATCGGGCCGCATGGTTGCGAAGATACGCTGCTCCATTTTGCGGAAAACGTTGAACGCCTGATGAGCGGTGAACCATGATTGCTGAAGCAGCCAAACAAACGGATTATCGGCCGAAAATCGGACTGGAGATACACGCCCAACTGGCCACCAAGTCGAAAATGTTTTGCGGCTGCTCGGTGGATTTCGGGGCTGACCCGAACACGCATGTTTGTCCAGTCTGCATGGGATTACCGGGTGCGCTGCCGGTGGTCAATCGCCATGCGGTAGAATTGGCCATACGCCTGGTGCTCGCAGTTGGCGGACAAATCCGGGAGAACAGCCTGTTTGCCCGAAAAAATTATTTCTACCCGGATTTGCCGAAAGGCTATCAGATATCGCAGTACGAATACCCACTGGGTCTTGGCGGATTGATCCGCTATGTGTTTGACGGCCAGGAACGCCGGATAAATCTGACGCGGGTTCATCTCGAGGAGGATGCCGGCAAACTCGTTCATGAATCTTCAGCAGGGGCAGGCAGCCTCATCGATTTCAACCGCTGCGGCGTGCCGTTGGTGGAAATTGTCTCCGAACCTGAGCTACTGTCTCCGGTTGATGCCAAAGCGTTTTTGCAGAAAATCCGGCAAATCCTTAATTTCCTTGGTGTATGTCGGGGCGGAATGGAGGAAGGGGCGTTCCGTTGTGATGCCAATATTTCCCTGATCCCCGACAAATCGGAGGATTCTGGTATCCGAACAGAGATCAAGAACATAAATTCCTTCCGTGGGGTCGAGCGGGCATTAACGGCCGAGATCGATCGCCAGCGCACGGTTATGCAATCCGGAGGATCGGTGGAAATCGAAACACTCAACTGGAACGATCATCAGCAGATTCTCGAATCAATGCGCGCCAAAGAGGAATCGCCCGACTATCGTTATTTTCCCGAGCCGGATTTGCCGCCGTTGCAGATCGATCCCAGTTGGATTGAGCAACTCAAAGCCAACCTGCCGGAACTCCCCGATGCTATCCGCGAACGACTAATTTCCCAACATAATCTCTCAGCGTATGATGCCGAAATCCTGACCTCCTCACGCGCATTGACCGATTACTATGAGGAATTGCTGGCATATAACTGTGATGCTCAAAAGGCCGCACACTGGATTGCCAATGAGCTGCTTTCATTTATCGATATTCGATCACTTTCTCCTGAGTCAACGCGTATTCCGCCAAAAGAATGTGCGTCATTACTTAAACTGGTTAATCAAGGAGCAATTTCCCGAACCGCAGCCAAGCAGGTTTTTGCCACGATGTGGGAAACGGGCAAATCCGCCGAATCTGTCGTCGCAGAAATGGGTATCGAACAGATTTCTAACCCGGCACAGATAGCTCCGGTAGTGGAGGATATCCTCAAGCGTCACCCGGACGAAGTAGAGGAATACCATGCCGGAAAGCGAAAACTATTAGGCTTTTTCGTCGGACAGGTAATGAAGCACTTTAAGGGCCGGGCAAATCCGCAGGTAGTGAACCGGCTTATTCGTGAGAAGTTGGATTTTTAGATGGCATGCAATGTGGCAGCACTGGTCTCTGGGTCAGGAACCGACTTACAATCAATTCTGGACGCCGAGAAGGACGGCCGGCTTTCGGCGCAGGTGCGAGTAGTCATTTCAAATAAAGCTAACGCCTATGGCCTGGAGCGGGCGCGCCAGGCGGAGATTCGGACCGAGCATATTTCGATAAAGACCGAAGGTTCCTATGATGCCGTCGGCGAGCGTATGCTTGAGGTTTTTCGGGAGGAACAGATCGATCTGATTGTCTTGGCCGGGTATCTTAAGCTGGTCCATCCCATGGTCATTGAGGCCTATGAGCGCCGTATCATAAATATCCATCCCGCCCTCTTGCCCAAATTCGGGGGAAAGGGTATGTATGGCATGCGGGTGCACGAGGCGGTCATCGCGGCAGGAGAAAATGTTTCCGGGCCGACGATCCATTTCGTCGACGAAATATTTGATCATGGAGAAATCATTGCCCAGCGAAAGGTCCCGGTACTGCCCGATGACACCCCGGAGAAATTACAGCAGCGTGTGCTTGAGGAAGAGCATAGATTGCTGCCGGAGACGGTGGCTAGACTGGCGCGAGGTGAAATCCCGCTGGGAGTCCTGAAGAACAAGGAGTGATGCGATGGAGTTGACCACGGTGCAGTATCCGCCAGTATGGCAGTCAGAAATTCCCGAGTATCCGCTGTTTGCCCGCGGCAAGGTCCGGGACGTCTACGACTTGGGAGACCAATTGCTGATTGTCACGTCCGACCGCTTGTCGGCCTTTGACGTAGTAATGGATGACCCCATTCCCGGCAAGGGCGAGGTCTTGACCCGCATGTCGGATTTCTGGTTCGGCTATACCGCCGATGTTGTCGAGAACCACCTGGTCAGCACCCAGGTTGATGATTTACCGCAGGAATTGCACCATCACCGACCGATGCTGGCGGGACGGATGATGCTGGTGCGCAAACTCAAGCGCATCGATATCGAATGTGTCGCCCGCGCCTATATCACCGGGTCGTTGTGGAAAGAATATCGTGCAGTGGTAGAAGAGACGAAGACCGACACGGTTTCACTGCTGGGCTTTGATTTTCCTACCGATTTGCAGCTTTCCCAGCGCCTGCCGAAAGTAATCTTTACCCCGGCCACCAAAGCAGTGGAAGGTCACGACGAGAACATCTCCTTCGAACAGATGGTCTCCATGGTCGGCGGTCCGCTGGCCGAACAAATGCGTACAGCGACAATCAATATTTTCAACAAGTGTGCAGCACACGCCGAATCCCGCGGCATTATCCTGGCCGATACCAAATTTGAATTTGGTTTGGACGGTGACAAGCTTGTCCTGATCGATGAAATTTGTTCGCCGGATTCGTCGCGGTTCTGGCCCAAAGATGAGTATCAGGTTGGCAAAACTCAGAAGAGTTTCGACAAACAGCCGGTTCGTGACTACCTTGAAAGCACCGGCTGGGATAAAACACCGCCGCCACCAAAACTCCCACCGGAGGTGATCCAGGCGACCGCCGGGCGGTACGCCGAAGCACTGGCGAGATTAGTCGGTTGATTAATACATTAATGAAGAGTGAAGAGACATGAATGACACTTCTGTGGAAGACGCGGTGAAAAAAGAGACTTCAAATTCCGTTGCTGTGCGCCGCGCGATTCTTTCGGTCAGTGATAAAAGCGGCCTGGTCAAACTTGCTCGCTTTCTGCATGAGCAGAACATCGAAATTCTGGCCACCGGCGGGACACTGAATTTTTTGAAAAGCCGAAAGATTCCGGCCATTTCGGTGGTCTCGGCCACCGGCTCGCCGGAAATCCTCAATGGCCGGGTAAAGACCCTGCATCCCAAAATTCACGGCGGGATTCTCTACCGGCGCGGCAATCAAGAACATGAAACACAACTCAGCGAGCAAGGAATCAAGGGAATCGATCTCGTGGTGATCAACCTCTATCCCTTTGAGAAAGTCACTGCCGATGGCACCTGCTCCGATCTCGATGCCGCCGAGAATATCGACATTGGCGGGCCGTCGATGATCCGTTCCGCGGCCAAAAACTGGGAATCCGTCGCGGTATTGACTGATCCAGCCGATTACGATGAGTTCATTAATAAATATACCGTCAATGACGGGGTTATCGATGCGGCCAGCCGGAAAGCCTGGGCAGCCCGCGCTTTCGCCCGGACCGCGACCTATGATGCCGCCATCGCGAATTTCTGGGAACGACGAATCTCATCGACAAATGACGAACTACCGGAATTACGAATCTCCGGCTTTCGGCGAGTCAAAGAATTGCGCTATGGCGAGAATCCGCATCAGCGGGCCGCCATCTACCGGAAAATGGGACACATAGGGTTATCGCTGACCGATGCCGAAGTACTCAGCGGCAAGGCGCTTTCCTACAACAATTATGCCGACCTGGAATGTGCCCTTTCCATGGTTACCGATTTCAAAAATGAACCATTCGCTGTCGTAATCAAACACGCAACACCCTGCGGCGCGGCGACGGCGGAAACACTGGCGGACGCGTATCAACAGGCACATGATACTGATCCCATGTCGGCGTTTGGTGGCATCGTGGGCTTAAACCGCCGGGTCGATCTGGCCACTGCGGAAAAGCTGGCCAAGACGTTCTTCCTGGAATGCGTGCTGGCTCCGGACTATGATGAGGATGCCCTGGCGCTGTTAAAAAAGAAAAAGCTTCGCCGTTTCCTGCGGTTACCGGGTATCGAACAGCCGCCACCTGCGGAAGATTGGACTTATCGAGTCCTTTCAGGAGCACTTTTGGCCCAGTCTCCAGATACGCATGAAGTAACAGAATCAGCTTTGAAGGTCGTGACCGAACGCAAACCCGATCCAGGCCATATTGCATCATTGCTCTTCGGCCGCCAACTGGTCAAGCATGTCAAATCCAATGCGATCGCGCTGGTGCAAGGTACCGGAGCGGTTGGTATCGGTGGAGGCCAGACCTCGCGGGTTGACGCGGTCAAGATCGCGATCGAAAAAGCCGGCGAGCGCGCCAAGGGATCGGTCTTGGCGTCCGATGCGTTTTTCCCGATGCCGGACAATATTGAGGTTGCTGCGGCTGCGGGGATTTCGGCAATAATCCAGCCCGGCGGGTCGAAGAAAGATGACGAGGTTATCGCCGCGTGTAACGATGCCGGAATTGCCATGGTGTTTACCGGCATTCGGAACTTCCGGCATTAGTTGGTCGTGGAACAAATGATGGAAGAGAGCGTTACACACTCCCCCTTACAGGGGAAGCATATCCTCCTGGGGATCACCGGGGGAATTGCGGCCTATAAGTCGGCCTACCTGACGCGTCTGTTGAAGAAAGAGGGCGCGGATGTCTGGGTGTGCATGACCGAGTCAGGGACTAAGTTCATCACGCCCTTGACGATGGAAAGTCTCTCTGAGCGGGAAGTGTTGTTGGAAATGTTTCCGGAGAAACGGGTGGTGGGGACCCGGCATATCAGCATCGCCGATTGGGCCGACCTGGTGATTATCGCTCCAGCTACGGCCAATACACTGGCGAGACTACGCGCCGGCATCGCCAATGACTTGTTGACCACAATAGTGATTTCCACCACAGCGCCTATTTTCATTGCTCCGGCGATGAATACCAACATGTATCAGAATCCGGCAACGCAGGAAAACCTGGCGGTTCTGCAGCAGCGGGGCGTGCAGCTAATCGAACCGGGGTCCGGCGATCTGGCCTGCCGGACAGTCGGTGTCGGGCGCATGGCCGAGCCGGACGAAATTGTGGCGGTGGTACACCGGTATGTTTCCGCCAGGCAGGACCTTGCGAACAAGAAAGTAGTGGTCACTGCCGGCCCAACGTACGAAGCTATTGATCCGGTGCGTTTCCTCGGCAATCGATCATCCGGGAAAATGGGATACGCTCTTGCTCGCGAGGCGGCTACTCGCGGCGCCGAGGTGATACTCATCTCCGGCCCGACTGCCTTGTCGCCGCCGACGGGGGTCAGTGTGGAATGGGTCGAATCAACAGCCGAGATGAAAGCGGCGGTCGACCGCCATTACGCCGACAGTGATGTGGTCATTATGGCTGCGGCGGTCGCTGATTACCGCCCAGCGCAGCAATCCGAACAGAAAATGAAAAGGTCGGCGTCTAATGTCTCACTCACTCTTTCGCCGACGGAAGACATCCTCGGCAGCCTCGCCGAACGGAAGACCAAACAACTCCTGGTCGGTTTCGCGCTGGAGACAGAAAATCTCATTGAGGCGGCACAGGCGAAGCTGAAAGAAAAAAGAGTTGATCTGATTGTTGCCAATAATCCGCTGGTGGAGGGTGCGGCCTTTGGCTCGGATACGAATATAGCCGTTATTATTGACCGCGAAAACTCCCCAGAGGAAACCGGCAAAATTTCGAAAAGGGCGTTGTCGGCCAAAATCTGTGACCGTATTGTGACGCTGATGCAAAAAGGGAACGCGTAGAGGATCGGTTTCGTGACCAGAAAATCAGGGGATGTCAGTACAATTCTGGAATTAACCCGGCGCGCATTAGGCCAGCGGGTCGAAACTGAACCGGAGCTGGGCTTATTTGATGTGGAAGCGCCGAAATTGAAATCCGCCGGTGCTGAATACCCTAATCTGGCCAGTTTCGAACAAGCGATCTGTGAATGCCGGAAATGCCCGCTGGGAAAAAGCCGGACGAAATTCGTTTTCGGCGTCGGCAATCCACACGCGGATGTGATGTTTATCGGGGAGGCGCCGGGACGCGACGAAGATTTGCAGGGTGAGCCGTTTGTCGGTCGAGCCGGGCAACTGCTGGACAAAATCCTTGCCGCAATCCATTTCAAGCGGTCCGATGTATATATCGCCAATATTCTGAAATGCCGCCCGCCGCAAAACCGTGATCCATTGCCGGACGAGGCGGAGGCCTGTCTGCCATATCTGCTGCAACAGATCAAAATGATTGAACCGAAAATTATCTGTTGTCTGGGACGAGTGGCGGCACAGATACTGCTGGATACCAAACAGCCCCTGGGAAAAATGCGCGGCACCTTCATGGATTTTTATGGTATGAAATTGATGGTAACCTATCATCCCGCGGCATTGTTGCGGTTTTCTGCTTACAAGGCCGAGACATGGGAAGACGTGAAACGCCTGCGCAGAGAATATGACCACTTGATGGGCCAACCGCCGAAAGTGTAGGGGGATTTGATGGAGTATGCTGTGATCATGGCCGGTGGCCGCGGCGAACGGTTCTGGCCGATGTCGCGCCGTTCCCGGCCTAAACAACTCCTGCCGATTATCTCCGATAAAACCATGCTGGAGGAAACGATCCAGCGCATTCTGCCGCTGATTCCGCAGGACCGGGTATATATCGTGACCGACAAGGAACTCCAAGACCCGATTTTGGAACGGGTTCCGCTCTTGGATGCAGAAAATATTATTGCGGAACCGTACGGCAAAAATACGTGTCTTGCCATCGGACTGGCAGCTGTGGAACTTCATCAGCGCGATCCGGACGCGGTCATGGTAGTTTTGTCTTCAGATCATTTGGTTATCCCGCCAGAGAAACTGCTCGATATTCTCCGCGAGGCAATCCGCATTGCCCGCGACAGCGAGACCTTAGTCACCATCGGCGTGACCCCCACCCGGCCGGAGACCGGCTACGGATACATTGAAATCGGGGAACAGTTTGCGGCAGAGGAGGGAATCCTCTCTTACCAGGTTGCCGCGTTTCGGGAAAAGCCGGACCAGATTACTGCCCAATTGTACTATCGCGACCAAATGCACCTATGGAATTCCGGGATGTTTGTCTGGTCGGCAAAGACAATTCTCAAATCGATCGGCGCCTGCCGTCCGAAGATGAAAACCGCGCTCGATGATTACGCCGAACGGATCAATCAACCGGATCAGCAGGAGGCCCTGGCCAACTTATACCAGGAAGCCGAGAATGTCTCCATCGATGTGGCGGTGCTGGAGTCGGCGGATAATGTCGTCGTCATCAAGGGGGACCTTAAGTGGGACGACGTGGGCTCCTGGTTGGCGTTGCAGCGGATCCGTAAGACCTCCATCAGCGGTAATGTAGAAATCGGTGAAGTTTTGACGCATGAGTCGTTCGAGACTACGGTGGTCAATGATAGTGACGGGATTGTCGTGTGTTTTGGGGTCTCGGATCTTGTCGTCGTTAAAACCGACGGGATCGTGATGGTCGGTCATAAAGCCCGCATGCCGGAATTGAAGAAACTTCTGGGACGATTGGAAGAAGATGAACGCCTGCGCAAATTCCTCTAAACACCGCATCGCCGTTCTGTTGTTATTGGTCGCCATCGGTTGGACCGTTACGTCGTGCGGCATTCAATTCCGCGGGCGCGCCCCGCGAACTGCGCCGGAGGAGGAAGAGACGGTTGACCGTACCGATCCCTTTGCTGACCCTGGTGATAAAATAATTGCCACGGCAGTGGATATCGGGTTGACCGATTATTCGAGCGCCGCCTATGATTCGCTGTCGGGAGATTTTTCCCGGTACCCCGGCCCAAAGGAGACCGTGGTCACCGGATACGACGTACAGTATTTCGCGACGTTGAACATTCTGGAGGCCCGGGAAGTCAAACGGCAAACTGATACTCTGACCACCATGCCGGTCCGAATTATCTTCGAAGAGCCATACTACAAGCTCATTGCCGGCCCGTATCAGCGCCTGGCCGAAGCGGAGCGGTTTCTCCAGCAGGTCATACAGATAGGCTATTCCAGCGCCTGGATTATCTCACACCGAGAAGAAACCGGAGAATGACCTATGGCCGTACGCCGACTGCAGTTCACCAGAAAGAACCCGGAAGCTGACGTTGTCGATCAGGTCGCGGAGCATGTGCTGACCGGTGGTATGGCAGTCGTTCCCACCGATACGGTATACGGCATCATCGGTGACGCCACCGCGAAACCGGTGGCCGAGGCGATTTGCGCCCTGAAAAATCGGCCGGGGGAGGAGGCACTGCCGGTGTTTGTCGATCACGCCAGCTCGTTGGTTCGCTGGCATATTAAACTGCCGGACAAATACCTGCCGGTAACCGAAGCGTTCTGGCCGGGGCCGCTGACGTTAATTTTGCCATCCTTGCCGGATTTTTACCTGGCGGTCGGGGGTGACGGTAAATCGGTCGGCGTACGCGAAACCGCCGAATCGATTGTCTATAAAGTGATGCGGAAGACGAATCGGTACTTGTTTGCGACGTCAGCAAATCCGTCAAATGAAGATCCAAAGACCGTAAATTACAAGTCCTGGCTGGAATCGGCGACCAAGGCTACGGTTATCTGGTGTGAGCCAAATAATGAATATCAGCCGCAAGACGTTTCAACTGTCCTCAATTTGACGGGCCGTACGCCGACGATTAAACGGCAGGGTGCCATTTCTGTTCAACAACTGCAAAAAATCATACCCAATCTCAAGGTTCCTGAGTAAAAAGGTATTGCCCACGTTCCGGGCGCGGGAGATATTACAGGCCACTCGAAGGGGACCGGTAACTGATGTCTGGGAAACCGTTTCGCGTATTAATCCTTTGTTCCGGCAATACCTGTCGTTCACCAATGGCGGAAGGTATCCTGAAAAAGGCATTGCAGGACCGGGGGGTTGATGGCGTCGAGGTTCGCTCGGCGGGAACGCTGGGATTACACGATCAACCGGCGACGGCGACGGCTGTGGAAGTTGCCCGTTCTCACGGGGTCGATATCGCTGAGCACCGTTCGGCGGCTTTCACGCCGGAGATGGGGAGGCAGTTTGATTTGATCCTGGCGCTGGCCGACGAACATTTTGAACTGGCGCTGGCGATGGGCGTGCCGGCGGAAAAAGTATATATGCTGAAGACCTACCCGCGCCGAACCAGAGACCGGCGAAGCGCATCGGTTCGAGACCCCATCGGCGGCAGCAAGGATTTGTATGAAGACGTTTTTCTGGAGATGGACGACGCCATACAACGAAGTATTGGAGAACTCATCCGCCAGGCAGGCCAGAACTCAGGAGCCGAAGATGAAACGTGACCGGCGGGTGACGGTGAGTGACGTATGATCGGAAATGGATCCGTGCAATTGCAGGAATCGGGCCACCGACATCGCACGCTCCTACCGGCGGTAGTATTGGTATATTGTCTGCTGAATTTGAGTAGCCGTGTCGCACTGGGCGATTCATTTCCGGCAATCGATCCGACCGTTGATTCCCTCCTGCGACCATATACCATGGTAGATACCGGAGATACATTCCCACCGTACGAATACCGGCCGATCACCAATGTAGCGTTCGGTGTTGGAGAAACACTCAAATTTGCCCTGGGCTGGGAAAAAATTGTGGCCGGACACGCTACCGTTACAATTCCCGAAGTGACAGAATATCGGGGCCGTCCTTGTTTCCGTATTCGCACCACGGCGCGCTCCACGCGGTTCTTTTCGACGTTCTTTCGGGTCGAAGATTGGGCGGAGTCACTTATTGACGCTCAACAGATTTACCCTCTTCACTTCGAGAAACACATTAAAGAAGGGGGATACAACTCGGATCGGATAGCAGATTTCTATCCCGAATACGGTCTGGCCACCACGCAGCATGATACAGTCCGAATTCCGCCGTATGTGCAGGATGCACTTTCCCTGCTTTTCTACACCCGCACGCAGCCACTCAAGGTCGGCGACACGGTGTTTGTCGACAACTTCTCCAAGAATAAATCATACCCGCTCGAAGTGCGGGTGATCCGTCGCGAGCGTGTGCAGGTTAAGGCAGGAGAATTTAGTACCATCGTCGTGGAACCGTTGCTGCAAGCAGCGGGTTTGTTTAAACACCAGGGGAAATTGACGGTCTGGCTGACGGATGATCGTTTGAAAATGCCGGTGTTAATGAAAAGTAAGGTCATCGTCGGCTCGATTGTCGCGGAACTGGAAGACTACCGTTTGGGACGGCTTGTCCGCTATTAGTATGGCACGATATCGCCCGGTTGATTTACGCAAGGTGAAGACCATTCCGGTGCAACGCCGGGGTGGCGCCTACCGGCGCGAGCAATTTGCCCGTCCCCCAAAAGCCCGCGACAACGTTGGCCGGTTTTTTGCCGGCCTGCCGGATATCCTCAAAGGCCGGGAATGGCAGCAGTTAATCGAACAAATCGCTCGTGCGTATAAACGCGACAAACCGATTATCTGGCTCCTTGGCGCACATGTGATAAAGTGTGGTCTGTCGCCGGTGGTCATTGATCTGATGAAGCATGGTGTGGTCGGCGCTCTTTGTATGCACGGCGCCGGCGCTATTCATGACCTGGAAGTTGCACATTTGGGGAGTACGTCCGAAGATGTCCTCACCAATCTGCATGACGGCACCTTTGGTATGGCCCGTGAGACGGCTGCCTGGTTTGCCGAGGGTATCGAATGTGCGCGTGAAAAATCCTGCGGATTGGGAGCGGGCTTTGGTCATTCCCTGTCGCGTCGGGGAATTCCTCATCGCCGCTATTCTCTGTTCTATAATGCGCTGAAACTGGATATTCCGGCTACAGTCCATGTCGCTATCGGGGCGGATATTGTGGCACAGCATCCCAATTTCGACGCCGCAACGGTAGGGGAGACCAGCCATCGTGATTTCAAGCTGTTGTGCGGTGTCGCCCGGAAACTCCACCGTGGTGGTGTGGTCATTCTGTTCGGTTCAGCAGTCGTCCTCCCGGAGATTTTCCTCAAGGCCTTGGCGGTTGCCCGAAATCTGGGGAGAGTGGATAATTTCTCCACCGCCAACTTCGATATGATTCAACACTACCGTCCGCTGCAGAACGTGGTCCGGCGGCCCACGGCGAAGTCCGGTCACGGATTCACCTTTACCGGACATCACGAGATAATGCTGCCGTTGCTGGCCGCAGCAATTAAACATCGTTTGCGATTGAAATGAGTGCGTGGGAGATTCTCTGTTGCCGCAGTGTTCACTTTCGGCTGAAAATCACCCCGACTCCCAATGCAATCAACACCACCGGCCAGTACCGCCAGAGGGTGTCTGTTTCCATGCCCAAATGATCGAGCAGAAGAACCACGCCAAAAAAGATAAATAATGTTCCAATCAAGATCGAAAACCAGCGTGAACCTGCACGCGCCATACCACCCTCCGTTCACGTATCTCTATGAATCGGCAGTCTCATCCCAAGAGTCAAACAGAAAATTCAGCAATTACCGGTTCTGGAGCGGGTCAGGAATCCGTCGATAAATAATCAAACCAAGAGCCATAATCCCGGCCATGACCAAGACGGCCAAGCGGTACTGTATTGATTCGCGCAATAGGGCGGAATCACCCAATCCCACTGAATCCGCCCAGTCGCGCAGCGTTTCACCGGCTCCGGTGTCGACGGCGAAGACTGCAATGATCCCACCCCAGATCAGGGGGCCGATGATGGCGGCTGCCCGTCCGGAAAGGGCATACAGGCCGAAAAATTGGCCGATGACGTCGGACGGTACCAAACCAATCAGCAAGGCACGCGAGGAGGTCCACACCGCACCCAGGAAAATCCCGATAAACGAGCCGAGGATCCAGAAAACTGTGGCATTGGTGGTAAAAGCGGCGATACACAGCGTCCCAATCCAGCCCCAGACCGCCAGACGTAACGCGCGTTTCGGCCGCAGCCAATCGGTCAGCCAGCCCCAAAAGAGCGAACCGGCGATTGCCGAAACCGTTGAGATCATAAACAGGACAATCTTGTCCTGGTCCGGAAATCCCATCGCTTTTTCCGTGTAGATGGCCATGAAAACAATAACGGTGGCGATGGCATCCTCAAAAAAATAGTCAGCAATCAGGAAACGCAGCACGCCCGGATATTTCTTGGTGGCGCGGAGACCCCCCACGAGCCGGTCGAACGATTTGCGCAATAATCCTCGTCCCGTGTGTCCGTGAGCACCCGCGGAATACTCACGCACCCAGATAAACGTCGGCAGCGCAAACAGAAAAAAGAGAATCGCAGTGGGAATAAACGCTCCGGACCGACCCCAGCCGGGGAGGCCGGCAATGTCGAGGCCAAAAACACTCCCCTCGACAAAGGGGAAGACCGTCACCAATCCGACAATTGCTCCCAGGTAACCGAGGGCGACACCCCAGCCGGACACCGCCCCGAGGGTGCGCGGGGTGGCGACACCTGGCAGCAGCGCATTGTAAAAAACAATAGCGCCTTCGTACGAAACATTGGCAATCACAAATAAGACCATGCAAATAATAAACAGCGGCGAACTGAGGTCCAGGACTCCCACCAGAATGCCGATGGCGAGCATACAGCCAATACAACTGAGACTGAGAATAATAAGAAACCGCTTGCGATTACCCAGCAAATCCGACACGGCGCCCAGAATCGGCATGGTCAGCGCCGTTATTCCCATCGAAATTGAATAGGGAATCGCGTACCATAAATCCCCCTGGCCCTGGTCAATCACCACCCACTGTGCGAAATACATGGTGATAATGTTCATGGAGAAAATGGTGTTGGCAAAGTCGTACAGCAGCCATGACCAAATCTCGCGGCGGTTGGGTGCGTTGGCGAAGGGAATCAGCGACATGGATAGTATCAGATATTTCCGTTACGCGGCTCAGTTCCACAGACGCAGGTGCAATCCCCACATGACCGTTTGTCCTACATAATTAAAGCCGGGAGACTTGCGATACCCGTAATTGAAAAAGTTCTGCGACAGCCAATACAACGTGAGACCGCGGATAGTTGCGGACCCAATCAGGTCGGTGCGATATACCTCCCGGCGGTTATAGAATGTATAATCTTTACTTGGCATTCGCCAGGCCATGAATTCGGCCGCACCGTGTAATTGCAGGTTGAGTTGTGGGATATGAATTGTCAACTGTGATTGCGCGACGAGCTGATGATCGATATAATCCGGCAAGCGTCGGCCGGACAATGTCTCGGCCCGTTTGTATCCGTACATGATCCGTGTGGTCAGCCACGTTGGCCAGTGCACCGCGGATTGAAGTTCGAAACCCACGGTGCGCGCATCTTGCGCTACCGGCTGATAGGCTAGTGCCGTGTCGAGGGCGTTGGCATCCCGCCAATAATAATATGCTTCTTCATAACCGGCCCAGGTACTGCCACTCAGATGAAAGGCATCGCTGAGTTGATATGTTCCGGCAAGACGGAGTTGGTTCGACCACCAACTGGACAGGCCGGACGATCCGCGTTCCATGTACGTGAGTGTTTCATCGTCGTCATTCAAGAACGTTGCAGTCATCAACGGCCAGTCACGGTCGACCAATGCCGGTATGCGGCGTTCACGAATTGCGCTGAGAGAGATTTCGGTGGCAGTGGATAGTTCCATTCGCAGTGTCGCACTGATCCCGGGAGCCGGGGCATCGTCGGTGGTGCCCGTCACCTGCGTGCGAACAATCGCGCTTATGCCGGGGGTCATTGCCTGATAATAGCGAGATGTTAACCGATATGAGAGACGGCTGGGCTCAATACTGTGAATGGCAAAACGCTGGAGTTCACCGCCGGCCGAAACCGACCAAAGACGCTGATGAGCCGTATCGATGACGTACATGGCGTCCAACGACGTGTGTGAAACCTTAGTCACGTATGAATGCAATTGACTCGGTGAACTTTTGAGGTGGAATTTCTCCGCGTTATGTGAGAGTCGAACATTCCAGCGAGTGGACACCGTGTCATCCGGCTCGATGTTCAACACGGTGCGCCAGGAGAGATCATCGCGGGTGAATCGGTACAACCAGAAATCAGAGGCGGTCTGGATATCAGACAGTGAACGATATTGGTAAAATGATCCGGAAGCACGCAAGCCAAAGGGCAGCGGCGAGTACAACGCACTATACAAATAACGGTTGTTTCCGGCATCATTAATCCCCACACCGTCCGATTGGGCAAAGGAAAAGCCCAGGTTTACCAGGCGGCCTTCGGGGAGAGGGCGCAGGAGGCGGCCCTGCGTGAGATTAATACCATGCGTGCCCTGCCGAACCAGAAAGTCCGAATAGGCCACCGACGGCACTGAGTCAATCGTGTTTGCGGCAATAACATTGCCGCGGGGATCTCCCACGCCGCTAGGTCCTCCGACGAACGACGTGAACATGAAGGGGGGAATCATCATCGCATCGGCGGCCATGACCTGGGGAAATGTCGGTCGCCGAAGGGAGAGTGGCCCGTTGCCCAAGGTCATCGACGGCGGCACGCCCTGGAATCCACGCCGGAACAAACGCCGACTGGTGGCAAACTCAGTTAAGGCATACGCATCGATCATGGAATTGAATACCAGATGGTCAGAAAATGCGAGGTGTGGCAGGGCAATCATCTCAGAAAACGAATGATGTCGAGTGGTCGGGACTGTATCCCAGGGAGAAGGTACGATGACCCATGGCCGGGCGGGCGTTGTGGTATCGGCAGTCGTATCACCGAGTTCCTCTTTCATTTGTTCGAGGTACTGCTGGTAAATATCGTCGGCAGTCACCGAATCGGAACGGACAGTACTGGTAGTGTCGATCAGTGAATCTTGAGGCTCGACAGGTGTGTCCTGAGCGCCGGTGGACAGCGGTAGAATCGCAAGCGTCAGGATACTCAAGAGTAATCCTGCTCGACAGGAGCGATTCATGAGACCGGTTGCCTCCTCTGCGGCGCCGGGACAATTTTACACAACGCCGGAAATACAACCGCAAATAAGAGGCAATTGGAGACGATGTGCAACGCCGAAAAGGGGATGCCCGCAATCAGCCACGCCCAGAGGCTGCCCAGGGTGGCGACCATGGCCAGGTTGGTTGCCAGATCATAGAACAAAGTGATAACGCCTCCCAATATCGCCAGCCCAATTCGATTGGGTTTCGTCAACCAATCCCAGGGATTCCATGAGGCCAGAATTCCGCCGATCAATCCGGCCAACCCCATCCCCAGGACCTGCGCCAGGAGGACCGGGGGAATAGCGGGGCCGAACGGATTAAGCGTCGAATACAAAAATTCCGCCGCTGCGCCGATGGTCAATCCCCAACCGGGGCCGAAGCGAAAGCCAATGAAAAAGTACGTGAGGAGAAACGGCTCAACATTGGGGATTCCTAACAAGGGGAGTTTGATTACAAAGGCGGCGGCTACCAGGCCGCCGATATGCGCTAGTTCTCGAGCAGTGAGGTTCACGGACGGAACACGGCGATAGTTTGCCGGGAGACGTCGTCGCCCAACCGCACCAGGCAAATATAAATTCCGGAGGCCACAGCTTCGCCGGAGCGATTACGGCCATCCCACTGAAAATCCCGGTGGGGGGGACCGCTGCCCTGTTCATAGTAATATGGTGTCGTGCCGCCGACATCCCGTTCGGTTCGGCCGCCACGCACCAACTCGCCGGCAGCGGTATAAATCGTCACTTCCGTTTCTTCCTTGGATTCCCGATAGACAGGAACGGTTAACAGCGCATCGTCGCCTACCGTAAACGGATTTGGATACGCCGGCTTGACCTCATCACCCGCAATTGATTGAAGCGTATCGCTGACTTCAAATGAAAATTTTTGCTGTGGCAGGTTGCGGTACAAGACATAATCGCGGTCATAGGGCATCGCCATCACCATGATATTCTCATACGTCTGCCACTTCGGCACTACGAGCGGTTCGGTAATGCTGCGAGTAGAGAAGATATCCGGTTCACCTAACTGCGTCATCCCGGCTGCCACAATCGCCCATATATCAAGGTCTTCATGCGTCAGCCTGAACTTGAAGTCGATGGTGGAATCTGCTTCCGGAGTAACGAAACTAATGTAGGTCGCCCCCAGATAATACGGGGCGAGTCGGCTGCTGGTGCCGGCAGAGAAAAGGGGCACCGAATCTTCCACGGGGTAGGATGTATACTCGAACAGATACTTTGTATCATCAATCGTCGGATAATACAAGCCTTCCTCGAAGGAGAAAGTCCGGTATCGATCACCGGAGTAATAGCACCAAAGCCGAAAGCGTCCCAGCTCTTCATATAACGAGGCACCTCGTTCCTGAAGCTCATCAGCCAGGACCGGGACCACGTTTAAGAGGCGGTGTTTCGCGCACTCGACCCACACCTCGCGAATAATATCATTGCCGAACCGTTCGCTGAGATAGCGAGGCCAGACACAGGCACCGTATTCATAATTCGTGCGCTGGAAGACGGTATTGTCCGTAGTGAGGGCCCAAGCCGGATTGTTGAAGAAACCGGGAAGGTAGTTGTAGTAGTCGTTGACCTCACCGTAGACAATATCTTCCATCCAGGTCGCGGTCATCTCATGCCACCAGATATCGTTATCCTGGCCGGTTTCGAGATCTTCCTCCGTAGCGAAATATTCGGAGACATCCATACCCACCTGAATCACATGAAAAAACTCGTGCGCCACCGTGACCGATAGAATCATTTCCCATTCTTCGGGGCTGTATAACGGTTCGTAATCGCGATAATCATTGTCGATTTCCATGTAGGCGGTCGCTCGCGGTGGAGACGTGCCAAATGAATACTCCGGCGTGGTGAGTCCATAGTATATCCGACCAAGGTTGCGGACAAAAATGTCGACGGCATCCGTTTCGCCTCCGTAAGGTGCATCCGATGGTGGCGCCGGATATCCCATCTCCTCGATTTCTTTCTGCCAGACTTCCTCGAAAATTTCCCCGACACGGATGACGTAATAGGGAATCCGCTCCGGACCTTCCGACCAGCCTTTGGAAAGATCGACTGAGTGGGAACCGGAGGTATCGTAATGAATGCGGAAATGTCCCTCCGGAGTATCGTAGTGGAATTCCCGTTCCGGTCGTTCAAGTACATATTCGGCCAGCAAGTCCTGGGCGCTTTTGGATAACTTTGACCAGTTGTTTTTTGCCTCCAGTATTACGCCGAATGCGCACTTGCCGGAACCCGGCGCCGCCTCCGCAGCAGCGAGATCACTGGTCGGTTGGTAAATACTGAGTACATCGCGAATAATTTGTTGTTCGCGTTCGACACTCAAACCCTCCGCCAGGGCGATATTGCCAATAACCAGTACCGCCACCACCGCCACTACCCACTGTGCTTTCTGCATGCGATCTCTCCGTTACTGCGATCCTGCCGGACCGAACTAAATCTTGCTATTCACTGCTTCTACGCACTCTTGTAGTACACTATCGGCGTGCGCCTCAAGTTCCCCGATTTTATGCTCCATATCCGCGACAAACGTGTGATCATCGAGCCCACCGAGGTTGATTTTCACATTCCACCCGGCCGAATACACCGCTGAATGCGCCATACGCGCACCAACGCCGCCGTCCGTAACCGAGTTAACGTTCCCCATTTCAATAACTTGCTTCGCCAGATCCAAAACCGTGCTCGCTTTTCCGGCAACTTCCAGTGGCGTCGTACAGGCTACTTTGGTTGCTTTCGTAATTGCTTCCGCACGAGCGGCTTTTTCCTCGTCAGTGTCCTTGGGCAGCTTGCGGGCGGCCATAATGG
Source organism: uncultured Ignavibacteria bacterium (assembly GCA_964461835.1). GTDB lineage: Bacteria > Zixibacteria > MSB-5A5 > WJJR01 > JAJRUJ01 > CAYWVO01. Next base: position 79,611 of record CAYWVO010000002.1, read on the forward strand.
CATTAAAGGCGTCGGCGTCTTTTTGAATCAATATGCTCAGTTCCGCACGCAACTCATCGGCGTGCCGAATTATCTCCTCCATCTTTTCTTTCACGTCCGCATACTTTTTCTTCCCGATTGTCAGCCGCCCAACCATGGCCACCAAGCCCGCGGCGAGCATGCCGGATGCCGCGGCGACGGAGCCGCCGCCGGGTGCCGGGGACTTGGAGGCCACTTCATCGACGAATCCTGCCCAGCCGCGTTCCGTGGACTGCTGTTTAAGTTTTTGCGCAAGTTTTTCCTCGAGAATCTGATCTTTGGAGAAGTTCTCCAGCTGCAGGTAATGTACGGCACAATCGACCAGCGATTTCTGTGGCGTTAACCCGACGATTTCCGAGGATGTTACCTGCACCCCCCATCGTTCCGCCTCGGATTTGATCATATTAAATACGCGAAAGATGGGTGTTTTGGTGTAGTTTACCAGGTTCATCGAGACCTGGGCTTGATTCCGGTCTTTGATATCAAACCCCATGGCCTTGACGTAGCGCAGGCCACCACCACCGAAGCGAATTGCTTTGGCAATTTTCTTGGCAATCGATACGCGCGGCGTGCTCAGATAGGCATTATATGCGACTAGCGGAAATCGTACTCCGACCGCGGTGGCACCGGCTTTGAGGTTCATCTTGGCCGGGCCGAAGTCCGGCGTGCGGTCGGGATTCGTCTCGATCTCGTCCCGAATGCCCTCATATTGCCCGCGACGCACATCCGCCAAGTTTTCGCGGTCCGGCCGGGTGGCCGCCAATTCATAGAGGTATATGGGGATGTGCAGTTCTTCGGCAGCCCGGCGTCCCAGCTCCTTGGCCAGCGAAATACATTCGGCGTTGGAAATATCGGCGATCGGAATAAACGGGACCACGTCAGTTGCTCCCATTCGGGGATGTTCGCCGACGTGGGTTTGCATATCAACTAACTCGGCGGCTTTGCTCATCGAACGAAAAACGCCTTCGGCCACTGCTTCCGGTTCTCCCACGTAGGTCACGACCGCGCGATTGTGATCGGCGTCCATTTCCTTGTCCAGCAGTACGATACCCTCGACAGTCAGGGCAGCCTCAATGATTGCGTCGAGGACCTCCGGGCGACGGCCCTCGGAGAAATTCGGTACACATTCGATGATCGCGGGCATTGTTACTCCTTTACGAATAAGCCTGTCTTTGCACAAACTCTATATGATATACTTTGGCGATGATGCTGGCAAGCAGCCCGCAGGAGATTTTGTCCGGACTCGGGGGGCCCTAAGCCATGGGGTCGGGTTCTTGCCCCGCTACCAGTACCGCTCCGGAACGGTGGGTTAATAAATCGTTTCTTTTCCCCACCAATATCAATGGCCACATTCCTGCGGGGATGTCGGCAAAAAGCCGAGCATGGCCGCACCGACTAAAAACCCCACCATTTTGGTGGGGTACGCGTTTCGACGCCCCGCGATGCGGGGCATCGGAACGCGACCCACTGCAAGAGTTTACCAGTCAGCCACTAATCGGAGAACTTCAAGGGTGGCAAAGGGAAACCGGGTCGTTTCGTTCCCTGGAGGAACAATAATTTCGACTTCTCTCCCTTTGCGCAGTCGAATGTGGCGATCATAATCATCAATGTAAATGACATCGGCAGAGTACTGCGAGGCGCCGAGTGGTGCGTCCGCCCCGTGAATTGTCGTTCGTTCCACGTACAGGTCAGCATCCAAAACTGACTCGTCTTGACTGAAGTCGAGGTTTCTGAGCGCGATTTCAAAATGATGATAGCAGGAATCGCCATCGGGGAGGTAGACGACCCCCGAGAATTCCGTCTCGCGGCTCAAGTCGTCTCGATTTCGCAAAACGTCACCCTGCCTCTTAATGTGTGGATGGAGCTGGTCGCGGGCTTCACGGAAATATTTCACGGCTTCCTGATATGAATCTACCGAACTCGCTGACGCATCGGTTGATAGTTCATAGAGTCGATAGGCGGCGTCAAAACGAGCCTGGGCGAGGGTTTCACGCGCGCATGCAGGCAGAAGGGTGCGCTCGGCGCAACGATTCAGTTCTATCGTTGCCTGAACCAGATTGCCGTCGGCATCCTCACCCAAGACAATGTCATGAGGCTGAAAGCGCTTAAGGACAGCAGTCTCTGTTGTGGTGGTAAAGCGCCAATCTTCATCAAAATGGGCAGTTCTGCGGGCAATCTGCTGCACAATCTCCAATTCGAATCTCTCCTCCTCCAGTGGCGCCGCGTTCACTGCGACACTCATACCAACTCGTGGCGCACGCCGCCCATGACGACCGAATGAAAGAATCGGTTTTTCGGAAGGATCGTCGGTATGCCCAACGCGCATGCTGGACCGGCCACTGGCAAAGGTGAGATCAAAGCGTGCCCATTCGCCCGTGACCACCTCCTGGCTGCCGACCAGGGAAGTTGTTCGGTTATCCACCCGCAAGTCGATTTGCAAACAATCGGCAGCGAAACCCGCAGTTGCTCCGACGAATAAAGCGAGTGACCCCACCACCAGAATGAAGCTAATTCGGTTCATATCCTCAACCCCCATTGCGAACATTTGTATCTGATTCGTGGACAGCCGCCGATTGAATCACGGTGGTGGCCGAGGTGCGGTCATCGGCGGTGAGCACAATCATCGACGGAACCTCTTCCTCGACCCTATCGGTAGTCAGCGGCTTAAACCCTGCCAGTTGAGCCGAGATAAGACCAAGTTGCAGAACCAGTAAGACGGCCGCGGCCCAGGCCAGGGGACGGGGGACCTGGTACCGTGCCCCTCGGCGTGGACGGTCGACAGGAACTGGCCGGTCGGCATTCGCCTGCTCGACCCGCTCGCGCACGGCCACGGGTGCCGGTTCGGTCTCCAGCGAGGACAAAAACGAAACCGTCTGGCGAACTTCACGGTACCATCGCCGACACAGTGCACACGTTGCCAAGTGGTGGAAGACGGCGGCGGCGTCCTCGTCGGGAAGAGCGGCATCAAGTTCTGCCGACAGCAGTTCACGAACCTCCGGACATTGCATGGGGCACCTCCTGCCCAAAAAATTGTTGACGTAAATTCTCGCGGGCGCGATAGAGGCGGGATTTAATACTGGGGATCGAAACATCAAGCAGCTCGGCCAACTCAGCGTAGGAGAATCCCTGGTATTCCCGCAGCAGTAAGAGTTCGCGCTCCTCCGGCGCCAGGCATTGCAGCGACTGACGCAAACGCAGCAGGTGGTGCTGAGCGGTTGCCGAGGAATCGTGGGTAATCTGATTCGGCAGATCATCCAGTGAGACATGGTGCTTGCGGTCCCGGATCGTGTTTTTCAGCGTATTACGGGCAATCGCCCACAACCAGGCACGCGTTCGGGACTTATCGCGCAGCGTGGGATAGGCCTTTTGCGCCTTAATGAGTATGGTTCCAGTCACGTCCTCCGCCTCTTCTTTGTTTCCCAGACACCAGAACAGATAAGTATAGATTTTATCTGCGTAGGCCCGGTATAGATCCCAGAATTCCATTTTGCTCTCGCGTCCTCTGTTACTGCAAGACACCGCAATGGGCAAAAAGTTGCAGCCGATTATCGAGGGTAAAAATACGGGGGATTTTACTCGGCCGCGGGTTCTTTTTTGGAGAATTTGTATTTGTTGATTTTGCGGTAGAGTGTGGAACTGTCGATACCAAGAATTTCGGCGGTCTTGGACTTATTCCAGTCGGTCTGGTTCAGGACCCAATAGATGTAGGCCTTTTCGATAGATTCCAGCGTGGGGGACGCCGGCGACGCTGCTTCGACCGGCGTGGCCGCGGTCTCCTGGTGCAGTTTTTCGGAAAAGTCGGCAGGTTCAATATTCGTGCCTTTGCTGAGGAGCACCGCGCGTTCAAGCGCGTTCTGTAATTCGCGAACATTACCCGGCCAGCGGTAGCGGCGCAGAACTTTTAATGCCGGGGCGGTAATCGACTTTTTCGGCAGTTTCAACCTCGTGCTGGCGCGTTCCAGGAAATGGTCCACCAGTTCCGGCAGATCATCCAGCCGCTCGCGGAGCGGGGGGAGGTAGATCGTAATGACATTCAACCGATAATACAAATCCGCCCGGAAGCGGTTATTGCGTACTGATTCATCGAGGTCAGAGTTGGTCGCAGCCAAAAGGCGTACATCGACGTTGATCGGTTGAATCGCACCGACCGGGGTAACGGATTGATCCTCCAGTGCGCGGAGCAATTTCACCTGAATGCCGGGCGAGGTCTCGCCGATTTCGTCGAGAAACAAGGTACCGGTATCGGCGGCGGTGAAGAGTCCGGTCTTTTCCTTGACTGCCCCGGTAAAGGCGCCTTTGGTATGACCAAACAGCTCGCTTTCCAACAATGGTTCCGGCAATGCCGCACAGTTGAGCGCGATAAACGGTGAACCGAGGCGGCGGGAATGATTGTGAATCGCCCGGGCAATGAGATCCTTGCCCGTTCCGGATTCGCCACGGATGAGAATGGTCGAGTTTGTCTCGGCCACTTTGGTCGCCAATTCTTTCATTTTCAACACGGCCGGATTCTGGCCGATGAAACTGTCGAATGAGGCATCCTTGATGATGCGTTCTTTGAGGGAGGAGTTTTCTTCTTTGAGCTGTTTTTTCTCCAGGAAATTGCGAATGGCGATTTTGATTTCATCAACTTTGAACGGTTTCGTGATATAGTCGACAGCGCCGTTTTTGAGTGCGTCGATCGCCGAATCGACGGAGGCAAACGCCGTCATGACCATGAAGGGTGTTTGCGGTCGCGATTCTTTCACCTTGGAAAGCAATTCTAAACCGGACATCTCCGGCATCATCAGGTCAGCGATGACCAGATCGAACGGTTCTTTCTGGAGACGCCCCAGCGCCTTGCGAGAGGACGGTTCCGAGACGACATCATACCCTTCCTTGGAGAGCATGATCTGCATGAAACGGCACATGCTCTCTTCATCATCGACAATGAGAATTTTATCTGCCATGCTGGACCTGGATTATCAATCCCTGTTGCCTATATCGGCGACTCTCGCACGTTTCCTTGACTGCACCCGTATGCGGGGCACATGAGGAGTCCCGGCCGGGGTGAGGAAATTCAATTTGGAATCAAACAACTCTCCTCTGGCAGTCGTTACCAAGATATAAGAACAGGGACGATTTTAGTAAGGTATTGCCAGCAGGGAGAGTGATTGCAGCTAACAGGCGGGAAATTCGCATTGTTTTGCAGATTCTAAGAGATATTCTTAGGCTGCCTCAGAGTCCCTGGCTGCACCAAGCCATTGATAAAGTTACCATTTCGTTACATATCAACCGCTTACGCAAATCGAAAAAAACCGCCGGTTGAGTAAGATTCACTTGACCTGAGGTACTCGATTTGCTAAGCTATCAGGGGAAGGCCGACAGGCCTGGTGTTAAGGTTACCTGTGTACTAACTAAAATTGGAGTACCCACTCTTAGCTATTCAGTGCTGGAGGATATTAACGTGGCACCTCACCCGTATGGAGAGGATGCAGCCTACTCAGTCTACCCGCTCCGTGGAACCGCGTGGCCGACAGGACGGGAATCGGTAGCTGCCGGGCGTCTCGCCCAACTATTTGAACACCTTCGTTGCTGCTGGCGTGAATATGCTGTATCCAATTTCATTTTAGCGTTTCTCGCGTTGACGCTCATTGTTCGGACTACTGCGATTAGAATTTGGCGTGCGCGGTATGTTATGGTCTGGCGGTGTAATGCCGTCTGTAAGCGGGCGTTTGATATCAGCGTGGCGATCAGTGGCTTAATCCTGTCGCTACTTTTGTTTATCATCATACCGATCATGATCAAACTGGATTCACCGGGACCGGTATTTTTCCGGCAAGTACGCGTGGGGATTAATCGTCGCCGCAAGGATCGCCGGCGCATCACTGCTCCCGCGACCGGCGAACGGCGGGGTCGTAACCGTCGTCGGCAGGATCTGTACGGTCGACCATTTATGATCATCAAGTTTCGCTCGATGGTGGACAACGCCGAGAAGAAATGTGGGCCCATCTGGGCGACGGCCGATGATCCGCGTATTACGCGGGTGGGTGCGTTTTTGCGCAAGACCCGGCTCGATGAAATTCCGCAGTTTATCAATATTCTGAAAGGCGACATGAGTCTGGTCGGTCCGCGACCGGAGCGCCCCCATTTTGTCGAACAGCTTTCCAAAGAGGTACCACACTTTCTGGACCGGTTACAGGTCACCCCGGGGATCACCGGATTGGCGCAAGTACGCAACGGTTACGATTCATCGGTAGATTCGGTCCATAAGAAGATCTCGTACGATCTGACATATATCCGGTACTGGAACATATGGACTGACCTGAGAATCCTGGTGGCAACGATCCTGGTCGTCCTGACCGGACGTGGCGCCAATTGAGTATGGCGCCGACCGTGTCCTTTTCTATCTCTGACTGCCCGCCAAAATTCTTTTTTGCGGCGCCCGAAAAAGTGTTGCGCGGCTTTTGCGCCGGGCTACATTCTATCCTCAGTAAAAAAGGCGTGAGGTAAAACGCCGAATTGAAACTTTGGCGAAAGGGATTTCGCGTGCGTTCTTTTCTTACGTGCGTTCTACTGGTCGGCCTCGGGTCGGCTACTGCCCTGGGACAATCGGCGACATCCGGATCGGTGCAGATTGTTTCCTCGCCACCGGGATGTACCGTCTATCTGACCGGGGAGACTGAGATTATTACCACCACCCCCGCACAGATTCCCGGCGGATTGCGCGGGACCTATCTGGTTCATGCTACGCGACCGGGGTATGAACGGTGGCACCAGGCAGTTGTCTTTGATCCGGGTGCTCCGCAGACCTTGGCCATCGATCTCGTGCCCAAAACCCGCATCAAAGCGGCCATGCGTTCGCTGGTGATCCCCGGCTGGGGACAGTTTTACGCAGAGGAAAAAGGACGCGGTACGTTTTGGGGACTGTCCGTTTTAGTATCGGGTGTGGTCGGCACAATCTACGAACTGCGTTATCAAGACCGCAAAGACGAATGGGAAGACGGCCTTGATCGCTTCCGTGACGCCACCTCGGTAAGCGAAAAAGAACAGGTGCGCGAGGAGGTACTGCGATTGCAGGACCGCGCCTATGACGCCGAATCCACCCGGCGCCTTGTCTGGTCAATTACCGCCGGGATCTGGGCGGCAAACGTGGTCGATGCCCTTGTCTTTTTCCCGGCTGACAAGCGATTCGCCGGATTGCCGCTCACCGCCACGCCGGGATTTATCGACGGCAGTCCTGGAGCGTATCTCTCGATAACCTTTTAGTGGAGCAAAAACATGGACACCGGCACTAGAATTAAATGGTACACAATCATCGGTGCGGCATTACTCACCGCCACGGTTGTTGTCGCGTCATGCTCCCGAACTATCGAGAAACCGACCCAGAGCGATTATCCGATTGATACACCTCCCACCCCGTTGGATATGACGGTGATGGTGGGAGACCAGGTCACCGAACTGCGCTGGAGTGAACAATCCGGGGTCGCACAGTATCGGATTTACCGAGCCGATACTACCGCCACTGACTTTGAACTCTACGATTCAACTGAGACGACGAGCTATATCGACCGGGGTGTCTCTAACAATGTGATTTACTTCTACCGCCTGGCCAGTGTGAATGGCGCGGGGGTCGAGGGGGGAATGTCCCCGGCTATTGCGGGCCGGCCGGGTATTTTTTCCGTGGCGATTGAGGATGATCGCGAATATGTGAATTCGCTGAATGTCACAGTCCAGCTTACTGCACCGACCGGCACCAACGCCGTGCGGTTGGCGTCATCGGCCGATTTTACCGGGCGGCCGTGGGTGCCCTATGCCGCTTCCCGTAGCTGGGAATTACCGCCGGGAGATGGTGTGAAGACCGCGTATGCCGAATTTCGCGACGTGTCCGGCGCTGTCACACGGAACCCGAGCAGCGACGACATCGTCCTCGATACCCGAGCCATTATCGATTCCGTCCGGATAATGAGCCTTCCTCAGGAATTATCTGTTGGAGACAGTGTCCTCCTTCTTGTTGCTACCAGCGAGTCCGGCGGGTCAGCCTCGGCGGAGGTTGCGGGATTTTCCATCGAGTGTTTCGACGACGGGACACGTGGAGATGATGCTGCTGATGATGGGATGTACTACCGGCGCTGGCAGGTGCCGGAAGGCGCCGATTTCGAGTCGGAGACTGTCGTCGCTCGCTTTACTGACCGTGCCGGAAATGACGCCGAAACAGAAAATGCCCCCACGCTGCTCACGGTCCGTCAGGCACCCGATCCGGTGACGGCGTTTGCCTTTCTGGAAGGCGAAACCAGTATCAGTATTTCCTGGACACAAACTGACGCCGAGGATTTCGCTTTCTATCGCGTGTTCCGCGATACGGACAGTGATGTTGGGCCGGCATCGGATTTGGTGTTTTCGACAAGTTCACCGACAACGACCACCTATGCGGATACCGGGCTGGAATATGAAACGCAATATTATTATGCGGTTGTGGTGTATGATGACGGTGGACTCTCAGCGATCTCAGGTACTGTTTCGGTAACTACGGACGTCAATGCCCCTCCGGCAAAGGTGGACCTGGCAGAACCGATCGAAGTGAGTGATACGCAATTGCGGTTGACCTGGACTCCGAGCGATGAAGGTGATTTCTCCTCTTATCGAGTTCTCCGCCGGGTCGACGAGGGAGAAGACACTACGAATGGGCCAGGTGGTTTAATTAGCATAATCTATAGCCGGGGGGAGACGGACTACACGGATGGCGGATTAGATCTGAACGCCAACTCGTACACCTATTGGGTCAAGGTCGTTGACCGTGGTGATTCGGCATCGATCTCAGACCCCGTCAGCCGTTTCGCCACGCCGGATACGGGAATCGCGTTAGACTCTGTTGAAGTGACTACGCCACGGCGAGCGGCTCCTGATACTTCATCTATCCAGTTCACCTGGCAGGAATCGAAGGCCACGAATTTCCAGGAATATCGAATATACCGCTCGACGGAAGAGGACAATAGCCGGGATGAGTTATTGGCAATTATCAGCAGTAGGACGACCACCTCGTTCACCGACGATGATGGTGACTTCAAAGAGACACAGTACTATTACTGGGTTGTTGTGTACGACACGGACGGGAATTCCAAGGATTCTGTTCCGGTTGTTTGGAATCCACCGGAGTAATAGATCACCACTGCCGGCAGTTGGGATGATGGATGCTTGACTCACTGAACCGCTTTTTCGCCGCCTGGTTGTTTACCCTGCGCGGTCTGTTCAATGGCTGGGTGTTGCTTTCCTTTGCCGTGTTGTCGCTCTTACAGGGCGGTTTGCTCTGGTTTTTGGTTAAGGCACCAGCGACTGCTTTGGGTGGGTGGCCCATCGAATTTTTGCGCTATTGGTTTAATCTCGAGGCTATTGGACATTACCCCGCACATTTGATTGTCTTGCCCATGATGTTTTTCAAATCCTCAATCGTGATTTATGGAATTTTCGGCGTTGCGGCATTTGGCATAGCCACGTGTTCCTTCGCTCACCGTTTTTCCGGGGAATGGAACTACCGTGGGGGATACTTCGCTGCGACGTTTAGTAAATACATCCCGCTATTCATCGTCTGGCTGATCCCAACGATAATTGTTATTCTGGGGATTACCCAATTTACGGACCTGTTTAGCAGCTGGTCGTTCGGCAGCCCACGGCGCCAACTGGCAGTCGATCTGGCGTCCCGGGTACTGGTGTTGCTGTTTATGTCCCTCTGGGCGTATACGACCGTCATGCTGGTTTTTGATCGGCTGTCTTTGTTGGAGGCGGTGGGCGGTAGTATCCGGCGATTTTTCCGCCGCCCGATCGCGACCTTTTTTCTGCTTGCCGTGCCCTATTCGATTACCGTGCCCTTCTCATTGATCACTACGCAAGCAAACCAAATCGCCCAACGGTTCCGACCTGAGACAATCATCATCGTCTTAATCGCGGTGATAATCTCTCAATTTCTGGCGAACTGTATTACATGTGGAACCGTCACTCATTATTATTTGAGTGAGCCGGCACAATGACCCTTAACAGCAGGTAACACAATGCCTTCTGCGCCGCACGCAGCGAGTTGGCTGGCCGCCGGGATTGCGCTCATGAGTGCAATCGGGGCGAGTATCGATGCCGTTCGGCAAAAGCGTCGCGGGACGGGGGAGCGGCAGACCACTATCCTCTTGCCGGCGTTGACGGTCGGACTGTGCGCGCTTGGCATTGGTTTTGAAGCAATCAGACTCTATCCCCTGTACGGAACGGTTCTTTCTTTCATTACCGGCTGTTTGATGCCGCTTGCCTGGGGTTGGGTCGGGTATCGTCTTCTGGCTGAGGAAGGTGAGCACGGCGCCTGGGCCGCCGGAGTATTTACAGTATCCGCTATCGGATTGCTCGCCCTGTGCGGTTATCTTGTCTGGTCTCGTCCTGTTTATGATGCGGGGGCCTGGTATGTTGCTCCCGCTGAGCGCTGGATTTTCTTCCTGATGCTGTGTGCCGGTGTCTGGGCGATGTCCTATTTTGAGCGGGCGTTTCGTTGGGCCGCCGGCCGCACCCGACAATCTATCCGTTGGTTTCGCATCTGGCTGGCCTTATTCGTTGGCACCTGGATTCTGGCCGTAGGCGAAGGCTTCCTCTGGTTACGGCTTCATGCGTGGTGGGCAGCGATACTGGTGTTCTTCCAGAGCGGCGCGTTGATCACCGGCGCCCGTTTTCTGCGCCGCCGCATCGAGGACGACCTCCACCTCACAGCCCGACGCGAGGGCACCTATCGCTCCGCCCTGACTATTCTGTTCGGGCTATATTTGGTCTTCCTCGGTGTAATCGGCATGATTATCAAATGGGCCGGGGGCGACCTGGAGACATACGTCTCCGTACTCGCGGCAGTATTTGCAGTCTTGTTGATTTCCGGCCTCCTGATGATGCCCACCGCCGGGCGGCGCGTGCAAAAATTCATTGATCGCTATCTCTATGGGAGCCGGATTGATTTTACCAGCGAGTGGACTCGGATTACTGACGATATTTCCGGTATTCTGGATTTGCCGACCCTGGTCAAAACCGTCGCGGAGTTTCTCGAGGAGGCATTTTCGGAACGGGTGTATATCTTTTTGCCGGACAGCGGCGGACACCGGTTGACTCAGTATTATCCGTTCGGTTCGACCTCGAAAGCCAGTTTGCAGGTAGACGGACGCGCGGCCGACTGGCTCTGGCGGTTGGGTGAACCGGTCGCCCTGGAAACCTGGATCAGCCAAACCGACAACGACACCGAGCATTCATTCTTGATGGAGGTCTCGGAATCATTGGATGGTGAGGTGGTGGTTCCCCTGCTGGCGCGACGGAGATTTTTGGGATTCGCTGTCCTGGGCCCCCGACGGGACCGCCCCGAGTATGACGATGACGATTTTGAATTCCTCGCCGCGATGTCCAACCCGGTCGCCTTTGCCATCATGACCGGCCAGGTATCCGAAGAACTGCTGGCCCGCAGAGAAATGGAATCGTTCCATCGCCTTTCGTCTTTTATCATTCACGACTTGAAGAACTCCGTCTCGATGTTATCCATGCTGCTGCAAAACGCTGAACGGCATATTGCCGACCCTAATTTCCAGACCTCGGCCATGCGCACGATCCGCGAGGCGGTCGGTAATATGCAAAAATTGATCGGTAAGATTTCCGCCGGCGCGAGCCCAACCGGTTCGGCCCGCCGGCCGGTCAAGTTGAACCCAATAATTGACGACGTCGCCGAATCGATCGGATTGCCCAAACATGAACAGGTTACGTATTCATTTGAGGCTGCCGATCGGGCAACGATCCAGGCCGACCCCCTGTACGTTCGCCGGGTTGTCGAAAACCTCTTTGTGAACGCGCTGGAGGCAATGGATGAACGAGGGGTCCTGACCGCCAAAACGTCTCTTGTTACATTGGGAGAAGAGGAATATGTTTGTTGGGAATTGGAGGACTCGGGATGCGGCATGGACCAGGAATTTATCAGCACAAAGCTGTTCCGCCCGTTCTCGTCGACGAAAAAGAAAGGCTTGGGCATCGGGATGTACCAGGTGAAGGAAATCGTCGAGGCCGATGGGGGACGTCTCTCGGTGGAAAGTGAACCCCAGGTGGGCACGACGTTTTATGTGTATTGGCAGCGTGCGGTGAGTGAAACGCACACTCCGGCGGATCGGGCACAATCAACGGAGCGTTCGTAATCGATGGCCGACCATACGATCCTCGTGGTCGATGATGACCAGGGAATTCGCGAGCAATTGCAATGGGCGTTGGAGCCCGATTATCGGGTCATTACTGCCGGTACCGCACAGGAAGCCCTGGAATTATGCTCCGCAGAATCCCCCGACCTTATTTTTTTGGATATCACGTTATCGGAGCGGGAATCCGAACCCTCCGGGTTGGATATTCTGCCACGACTGACTGCCAGCGATCCGTTGCGCAAAATAATTATGGTCACCGGCTCGACTGATTCCCGCCATCCGCTCGATGCGGTCCAGCAAGGCGTGGTCGATTACTACCAGAAGCCGATCAACCTGGAAGAATTAAAGACTATCACCGACCGCGCCATCTACGTGCAGCGACTAGAACGTGAGAATCGTTCGTACCGCGAGCAACTCGCCCGCAAGTCGCGTGTCGCGGATATCATTGGCGATTCCCCGGCGATGCACGAAGTTTTTCACTTAATCGAGACGGTTGCGGCAACCGGCTACACCATATTGATCACCGGATCGTCCGGTACCGGTAAGGAACTGGTCGCCCGGGCCATTCACGAAAAAAGCGACCGTCAAGAACACCCGTTCGTGCCAATTAACTGCGGAGCGATCCCGGAAGAGCTTTTGGAATCAGAATTATTCGGCCACGAAAAAGGGGCGTTTACCGGCGCGCAGTTCCGCAAGGAGGGGAAATTCGAAGTTGCCGACGGCGGCACGGTGTTTCTCGATGAAATCGGCGACCTCTCCGGCAAGCTACAGGTCAAACTTCTCCGGTTCCTGCAAGACCATACAATTGAGCGTGTGGGATCGACCAAAACCATTGAGTTGAATGTCCGTGTTCTTGCGGCAACCAATATGGACCTGGAGGTAGCCGTCGCTGATCGCTCCTTCCGCGAAGACCTTTTCTACCGGCTGTCGGTGATCAATATTCGTTTGCCCGATGTCAAGGACCGGGGAGATGATATCCGGCTCCTGGCCGAATATTTTCTCTCTCGTTTCGCCGAGGAGAATAACAAAACTCGGCTGGCATTTTCCGGCACTGCGTATCAGGCGCTGATGGCACACGACTGGCCGGGGAACGTGCGCGAAATGGAAAACCGCATCAAACGAGCGGTAATTCTCTCCAAAGGTCCCAAGGTCGAACCGGGTGACCTGGGCCTGGAGGCGCCATCCGCGGACGAACAGTTGCCGGACCTTAACCTCGCCGCCGCGCGGGAAAAAATCGAACGCGAAACGGTTGCCCGGGCCATGGCAATTACCGGCGGTAATGTGTCCAAAGCGGCCAAACTTTTGGGTACCTCTCGTACGACGCTTTACTATCTCCTGGAAAAAACCGGCTCCGGAAAATCCTCTGACGAATAAGACGCGCTCAATCGGCAAGCCCGGGACCAACTACCCACATCGCCGCACCCTCGCATCTGGGGTTTTTCACCATCCTGTTCAAGATCCATACAGAATAGCCGAATCTATCAACAGAGTTGGTGGGGAAGGCCCGAGTATATGCGGAAGCGTGTTTTACTTGTCGATGACGATCCCGAAATCGCCCAGGCGGTGGTCAATTATTTCGATCCGGCCGATTACAAATTCGACACCCTGACCGACGGAGATCAACTACTCGACGTCTTGCCGCGTGTCGAGCCGGACGTGATCTTGCTGGACGTGCATTTGCCGACTACTTCCGGCTTGGAACTGCTGCGGAATATCAAAGAACAACACGGCGACGTTCCGGTCATCATTATGAGCGGGCGCATATCTACGGATAATGCCATTGAGGCCATGCGTGAGGGAGCGTTTGAGTATCTCACCAAGCCCTTTCGGCTGGATAATCTCCAGGAGACTGTGGAACGGGCGGTTGGCCAGGCCAAGCCCGTTCCTCGCAAATCACTGGCACCGGAAATAACGGTCGAGCATGACCGGCTCATCGGCCAGTCACCGGAGATGGTGGAAATTGCCAAGCTGATCGGCCAGGTGGCCCGGTCGGAAGCTTCCGTGCTGATTCTCGGTGAATCAGGGACCGGGAAGGAACTGGTGGCGCGGGCCATCCACCGTAATTCTCATCGCAGTGATTCACCGTTCCTCTCGGTCAATTGTGCAGCCCTGCCGGAAACACTCTTGGAATCGGAACTGTTCGGACATGAGAAAGGCGCCTTCACCGGCGCGGTCGGCCGCAAGTTGGGGAAATTTGAACAGTGCGATGGAGGGACCATCTTCCTCGATGAAATCGGGGATATGTCGTTACTGACACAAAGCAAAGTGCTTCGGGTATTACAGGAACAGCAATTCGAGCGTGTCGGCGGGCAGAACACCGTCCATGTCAACGTGCGGGTTATCGCCGCCACCAACAAGTCGCTGGTGGAGGCGATGAAAGAAGGGATGTTCCGGGTCGATTTATTCTATCGCCTCAAGGTGGTGACCATTCATCTTCCTCCATTGCGGGAGCGCCGATCCGACATACCCCTGTTGGCTGAGTACTTCGTTGGGAAGTTTTGTGCGCAGTCTCAGCGCCCTGCCAAGGAGTTGGTTCCCGAGGTGCTTGACGCCATGATGAGTTATCCCTGGCCGGGCAACGTGCGCGAGTTGGAAAACGCCATTCATACGGCAGTAGTGCTGGCCAAGGAATCCCAACTGCAAATGTCCGAGTTTCCGGTGTTTGCGGAACACAATGAGTCGCCGGGGTTGGATTACGATCAAATCAATGCCGATTATTACAACCTATTCGCCTCGATTCTCGATCCGATTTTTGGGAGAATTGCCTCAAACTCGGAAGGTCGAATTTACAACGACTTGATTGCCGCCCTGGAACGGTCGATGATCAATGCTGCACTTCGCGCCACCGCCAACAACCAGGTACAAGCTGCTCAAGTCCTGGGAATTTCGCGGAATACGCTGCGAGATCGAATGAAACGATATGGTATGCTTTGAGTTACGTGAGGGCCAGTGCAAATATCCTCTGGGAGAAGCAAAGACAGGGAAACCAGAGAATTAGGGAATTATGCACCGATATCGTGGTTTCGATTAAAATTCGGCGGGTGACTCGCCGAAGACAATAAAGGGCAAGGATTTCAAATGTGAGGGTCTCATCGGTGGTCTGGGTGACTTCCGAAACCTGAAAAAATCCAATACCTATTGACGGGTACTATTATGCAGATTCCATTGCGTCGCCGGTTAAAATCGATGGCAGGTCTTGATATCGGCGCGTCATCGATCAAGTTCATCCGTCTTGAGGACCGGGCCGACGGCTACGCGTTGACCGCCGCCGGGACCCGAGAGCTGCCGACCGAAGCGTTCGTCGCGGAGGAGATCAAGGACCGCGAGAGCATTATTCTCAACATTCAAAGTCTCATCGATGCCTGCGATCCCAAAACGCGTGAAGTGGTCGTGTCAGTCTCCGGACATGCGGTAATCACCGATAAATTCGAGATCGACCGCAAGAGTGGTGCGGAGGCTGAACAGGCCATCCTCTTTGAGGCGGAACAGCGGAGTCCGTTCGATGTGGATGATGTCTCGATGGCGTACCACATTATTAAGGAGGACACCGAGCAGGGCAAAATGGAGGTCTTGCTGGTCGCTGCCCGCCGGGAATTCCTGACCGAGTTGCTCAACCTGGTAATCGATGCCGGACTGACCCCCGTGGTCGTCGATACTGATTCATTTGCCATTTTTAACGCCTATGAAGCGAATTACGAACCCGATCCTGACCGTATCACCGCGCTGGTGAATATCGGGTTTGACACTACCAATATTGTTTTCCTGAAAGACGGCATCTACCACTCGACCCGGGATGTCTCTTCCGGGGGGCGTGCGATCTTCGACACGATTCAGAAAGAATTTCGCCTGAATCGTGAATTGACCGAGAATGTCATCCGTGGCGAGATTGACGGCACGGTCGATCAGGAAATGCTCAAAAGTACGATCCTCTCCGCTGCGGAAGAATTGCTGACCGGCTTGGACGTGGCCTATTCGTACTTCAAGTCGCTGGCGAAGATCGATACGGTTGACTGGACGGTTCTCTCCGGCGGGGGTTCGCTCATTCCTTTCTTGCCGGAAGTGATCCAGGCCCGGCTCGGTATTCCGATTGAGATATTCAATCCATTGCGCAATATCGAATACGATCCCGAACAATTTGGCGGGATGGACCCCGAAAAAATCGCGCCGCTGCTGGCAGTGCCGGTAGGTCTGGCCACTCGCAGGATCTAATGTGCCATGATTGAAATAAACCTCCTTCCGAAAGAAATGCGCAAGGCCACCGGTCTGCAGGTACCTAAATGGGCCTTGGTGGGGCTGGCCGCTTGTGCGGTGTTGGTAATCTTTCTCGGCGCAGTCACCGGCTGGCAAATATTGCGCCTGCGCAGTATCGATGCCCATATCGCCAAGGCGCAACAGCAGGCCGATCAAATGCGCGAAGATATTCAACTGGTGGATCGGCTGGTTGAGGTCAAATCCCGGATTCTGGCTCGCCTCTCAGCCATCGATGATTTGGACCGTGGACGGGAAGCGTGGGTCAAAATCCTCGATGAAATCGCCAGCCGCGTGCCCGATTTCCTCTGGCTGCGAGAATTTCGACCCACCGCGCCGCCGGGTAGTAAGGAAGAAGCTGGTCTCGCGATGCCCAGCGAGGCCGCCGCAGCAGATACCGTGGAAACAGGACCGAAAGAAAAACACCTGGAAATCAAAGGCTACTCCTATACCCTGAACAGCCTGGCGAACTTCATGATCCAGTTAAACAAATCGGATTATTTCGATCAGCCGATCCTGGAGTATGCCAAAATAGTCGGGATTGAAGAGAGCCGGGTGTACGAATTCAGCATGAACTGCCGACTGGAAGACCCGGTTGCCGTTGAGGAAATGCAAGATATTGAAGGGCAAACCACTGAGGTTATTTCACAGCTGCCGGCCGAGACGGGAGAGAAGACCCTCCCCGGCCAATGAGGACCTGATACCTCCAGCGTAAGTAGCGGATGCGACCATGGATTTAAAAGATCCCAAGACACAAAAACTGGTACTCGCGGGCATTGGTATTTTCCTGCTGGGCTATTTGTGGTATGCAAAAGTATACCAGGGATACGAGCAGAAGATCCAGGCACACGCGCAACGGTATGAGCAGATCCAGACGGAACTGAAAAACGTGGAAATGAAATTTCGTTCCATGGATGCCTTAAAAGCCGAATACCGGGCGCTGACCGGGCGATATCGCAAGGTTGAACGGCTCCTGCCCGAGTCGCAGAATGTGCCGGACCTGCTCTCGGAGGTTCATTCGGCTGCCCTGGAGTCAAACTCCGAGATCATCGAGATTCTGCCGATGGGCACTGCCCCGGAAGATTTCTATAATGTCGATTCGTACCAGGTCGTCCTCAATACCACGTTTCACGACCTGGGCTGGTTTTTGGCCGACGTTGCCAATTTCCCGTTTATCGTCAATATCCAGGATTTACAGATGGAAGAAGTCTTGAGAGATAATGCCGAGGCAATTCCGGAAGAGAACGAGAAATACACCATCACGGCGTCACTCACGCTGACGGCCTATTATGTCCAAGAATCGGAAAAGCTGGTGTTGTACGACCTGTAGGAGAGTGTAGTGGTCCCCATTGAGGATACAATCATGACAGGATTGCGGAACATACTACGAGCAGGATTGATCGCGATTGCCGGCATCATTGGTCTCGCCTCGTCCGCGACGGCAGATATTCAGGTTAACGAACTCAGGTTGGCCCGCAATCAATCATTTACCGAGTTAACGATTCCGGTTCCCGGGCGGTTCTTGTGCGATCACATGATTGAAGAACCGAAAAACGGACGGCCGTTCCGGGTCGTGATTGACGTGTGCAATGCCGTTCATCAATTGCCGCAGATGTCCTTCCCGGATATACCCTCCGAGGTAATTCGTCGAATTCGTACCAGTCAATATGCGGTGACACCGGAGAACATTGTTCGTGTGGTGTTGGACCTGTCGCATGAGGTGACCTACAAGATTTCCACCACCGATTCCTCGCTGGTCATCTCATTGGTAGCTCCCGATGAGCCGGCATTCATGGCCTGGTCTACGGGCTTAAAAGATTTTGGCCCAAGTCCGGCGGAAACGTCGGAACCGGCGTCGTTCTGGGCACAACAGCAAAAAGACGGTCAGCAAGAACAAACACCTCCCGCCACAGCCAAACCTGTGCCTGCGGCGGATGACCCCGGTCACACCGCGGAAGACATGCCGTCACCCGGTACCTTAGCTCAGGGTGATACACCGAACGTGCTCGAGACCAAACCGGTGGCGCCTCCGGTTCCGGTTGGTCCAACCCAACAGGAGCATGAGCCGGTCGAAACCGAAGATGCGCCGACACCGGTCCTTGTCGATCATTCATACACGCCGGCAGAAGCAGCAGCAATGGGACCAAAATGGATCCCGCCGCGACCCGAAGATCAATCGGCAGAGCCAGCCGAGTTGGCGGAAACGGATGAGGTTACCGATTCATCACTCGTGGACGAACAACAGACTCTCGCTGGTGACACGACTGACACGGGCGTGGTGATCGCCGGTGAAGACGTTATCGTCGAACCCCCACCGGTCGTGGTCGAGAAGCCTGCGGAAGAAAAACTGCCGCTCCTCGTGCGGCTGAAACGGAAGTTCTTCGGCGAACCACAATCGGAAAAGGTGAACACTGATCCCGCCAGCCAATCTGATGCCTTGGCGAGAATTCGCGAACTGGAAACGAGCACTCCCCCGGAGGAGGACGAACTGGCTCAGGGGACCGATACGGACAAATCTTCAACCCGCACCGTCGACACTGCGGAACTGGCGGAAAAAATCGCCACCGCCGATCCTTCCGTGCTGCCCCGGGGATCACTGTATGCGGCCACCAACGGGCAAGCAGCGCCAGCGGACGAACCACTCGTACTGGCGCCGAAAGATGGGCAATCAGGCGCGCGGGAAGTGCAACTCGATCCCAACCGAACCGAGGTGAATTACCAGCGTCGGGGACGGCGGGATCCGTTCGAACCACTTATTCATGGACAGCGCTCCGGATTGTGGACGGCCCAACTGCCCCGCGTCGATGCGTTGCGGCTGGTGGGGATTCTGGAAGATTACGATGGTCGAATCGCGCTGTGTGAAGACATGGAAGGGTACGGATACATTTTACATCAGGGCGACCCCGTACGAAACGGTTCAGTGAAACTCATTGGTCCGAATCGTGCGGTCTTTGAGGTCGACGATTATGGATGGGTTCACACGGTGGTCTTGGAACTGCGACAGGACGGCGTTCCCGTGGGTGATAATTTGGCAACCGAATTTGAGGAAGAGGAATAACTGATTGGGAGTATCTATGAAAACCGGCACACTGAGGATTCACTGGTATTTGATCGGGCTGCTGGTCTGTTTCCTGGTGGCATCCACGGGGACCGTGGGTTTCGCGCAAGCGGAAAAACCGATTAAAGCTCTTAATTTCCAAAACGCTGATGTGCGATCGGTGATCAATTTCCTTTCGGAGTACTCCGGGGTGAATATGGTCGCGGCGCCGGGTGTTGAGGGAGATGTGACCATTAATGTCTCCGATGTCACCTGGAGACAGGCGCTCGATATCCTCGTTAAAACCTACAGCCTGCACGCGTCCCACGAGGATGGATATATTCGCATTATGCGGGCGGAAGACTATCAGCGAGAGGAAGACGCCCGCGAACAGCATGAGGCCAACAAGCGAATGCTGGTGCGGTTGGAAACGAAGATAATCGACATCAAGCACTCGGATGCTGCAGATTTAATCAAACCGATCAAGTCGATTCTTACCAACCGGGGCAAGGTCGACGTCGACAAGCGGACCAATTCATTGATTGTGACCGATGAGCCGGTCAACGTCGAAAAAGCTGCTGCCTTCGCCGAGAAGTTGGATAAAGAAACCCGTCAAATTCGGATCTCCGCCAAATTGTTGGAAGTGTCCACAGATTACCTGCAAGAGTTGGGGATCGATTGGTCAGTGCATGGCGAAGGCGTAGGTGGGTCCAACGACGATCGTACGTATATTAATGACGCGAACGTGTTAGGATCCAAGGGGCGCGTCTCCGACACGCTGTCCACCTACATGTTTAAGACGATGCAACGCGGTTGGGATTTAGAAGCAAAAGTGCAGGCGATCGTCTCTAATGGCAAAGGGAAGGTATTGGCGCATCCGGAGATCACCACGGTCGACAATACCATGGCCCGCATCCAGATGGGACAACGGATTCCGATTAAGGAATTTGACGCTGCCGGAAACGTCGTTATTACCTTTACCGAAGTCGGGACAATTCTGCGGGTCACGCCTCATATCACCTCAAAGGATCGCGTTCTGTTGCACTTGCGGCCGGAGCGATCAAACTATCAGTTTGATCCCAACGGGGTGATCATCTCCACAAACAACGCAGAGACGCACGTGGTCGTGGAAAACAACCAGACTGCGGTTATCGGCGGTCTGACCACTCAGGATGAGATTGAACTCGAACAAGGGGTACCGATTCTCAAGGACCTTCCACTTATTGGGAATTTGTTCAAATATACAAAGACGCAAATCGAATCCCGCGATCTGGTCATTTTCGTCACCCCAACCATCGTCGATACCAAGATGATGGGGTCAGCCGAGACCGGGCCGTAAGGACCCTGTGTCCGATGGGAGCAGGCGAGCTGCCGGGGGAGAAGGAGATATGATGAACGTACGCAATGCACAGTGGCGATATGGAATGAAAGCGGTTGCCTGCGGGCTGTTGCTCGTCGCCCTGAGCATCGGTTGTTCCGCACCGACGAATCAACAGGGTACGGCGGTTATCGCCTCGTTCACCGCCACACCGGCGAATTTGCTGACCGGCGAGACTTCAGTAATCGAGATACTGGTCACTGATGATCAGGGCAATCCCCGATCAGGGGTGGTAGTCACCCTCGTTGCTGACCCGCCAACCCGCGGTACGCTTGCCGAGCAGACCTTAACGACTGGACCCGATGGCACCGCCGCCACGGTCTTTACCGCGGCTACCAGCGGTTCAGTAACCCTCGAGGCGAGCACCGAGAAATCCACATCGCAATATGTGACCCTGACCGTGGAAGAAGAAGCATCCACCGTCGATGGCTCTATCGAAGTAACGGTGAATCCGTCTATTGTCACCGCCGATCAACAATCGCAATCGGCGGTGAGTTGTCGTGTGTTGGATGGGGACGGCAATCCGGTCCCAGACGGGACCGAAATCCGATTGGTTGCCGGGGAAAAATTCGCGGATGTCAACAAAAACGGCGTCTTCAACCTGGGCGTTGACGAAGTCACCGAGGATCTTGACCAGGACGGCATCTGGGACGCTTACGGGACTATTGACGAGACGATCACCACAGTAGACGGAACCGCGGTCGGGTATTTCACGTCCGGCGCGATAGAAGGCACCATCTATATTAAGGCCACGGCCTTCCTGCCAGGCGGGGTACTGCAGCGAGACGTCCAACTCATGCTCTCCGCCACGGTTGCCTATCTGGAACTCTGGGTGGAACCACGCAATCTGCGGGCCGATAATCTCTCCCAGGCTACCGTGAATTGCCGGCTGCTCGATGGCAGCGGCGATCCGGTGGCGGATGGCACGGAAATCCGCCTGACCGCCGGTGACGAATTCGCCGACGGAAATGGTGACGGCATTTACACCTGCTGCATGGATACTCTGTTCACCGACAATAACGAGAATGAAATCTGGGATCCGATCGGTACCATCGACACCCTGGTCACAACGCTCGGGGGCGAAGCCACTGCCACCTATACCGCGGGCGGATACGCCTCAACGGTCTTCGTTAAGGCGACTGCCAGCTTTGCCGGTGCGTTCGTGCAGAAAGATTATCGGGTCTTTCTCGTTCCGGATAGTGGATATGTGGCCGTCGACGTCTCACCAACTCGGCTGCCGGCCGATGGGATGTCCCAGGCGATGGTCACGATCCACGCGTATGACGCTGACAATAACCCGATGCCGGACGGCACCATTGCCACAATTGTCGCCGGTGAGCGGTTTATGGATGAGAATTTGGACGGGTATTTCGGCTGTTGCAACGACACGCTCATGACTGACGTCGACAACGATGGGCAGTGGGACGCGATCGGTTCGATGGTCGGGGAAGTCACCCTGAATGGGGGTACGGCAACCGCCAATTATACGGCCGGAACTGTGGCTGATTCAGTGTTTATCAAGGCGACCATCACCGGTCGGGAGATTGTCTTACAGGGCGAGCGCGGTATACAGTTGACTGCACTCGACACCGTATCCTCCATCAATCTTACCCCGGAATTCCCACGCACGCAGGTGCGAGGAACCGGTGGCATTGAATGGACCCGCGTCACCGCCACGGCCTACGATGCGTTCGGGAATCGGGTTGCACCGGGATTTCCGATCGACTTCACCATCACTGCCGGTCCGGGAGGCGGAGAGAATATCAACGGCGACCCGGAAGGCCCGGTGACCGTCTACACTGACCAGAATGGTGAAGCGGTCGCCACATTCAATTCGGGGATCCTGGCTGGAACGGCCCGCATTCGAGCAACCGCCGGCGGAGTGGTCTCGGCGGCAACGCAGGTCATCATGACCTCCGGCCCACCCGCCTACATTTCGGTCGGCGCCGCCGATTGTAATGTGCCCTCTTGGGAAATCGTGAACTACACGAATGAAATTGTGGCGGTAGTGAACGACCAGTGGGGGAATGAGGTTGCCGATTCGACAGCGGTACATTTCTGGACCGAGCAAGGTACCATTGAAGGATTCGACGAAACAAACATCAGTTTCACCGAACGCGGCACCGCTAATTCTTACTGGCATAGCTCCAAGCCCAAGAACGACGGGATCGTCTGGTACTGGGCGGCTACTGCCGGCGGTGAGGTTGCCGATACCAGTACGTTTTTCGAATCCGGGCTGCCCGGCACGACAACCATCATTCTCTATCCCTCCGAATTGCTGGCGGATGGTAAGGACAAAGGCGATGTCGTGGTCGAGGTGTTTGACCAGAACGGCGTTTTCATGGATACGGATTACCCGATTGATCTGGAAACAACCTTTGGCACCATCGCCTCCGGTGGTTTGGGAGACGGGTGCCATAGCAGTTACTACGAAACCGAGCTGTTCAGCCAGACATTCGAGAAAGACTACTCGTATTCGATTCCGGACGATGGCATTGCCGGGATTTCACTCCTTCAGGCCATCGCGGGCGGTTACTATGGCGCCTCTGATTCCAAACAGGTAACGTTCCTGTCGGCGTCGGCGTATGTGAAGAACTCTGATATCGATGTGGAGACGACCATTCCGCACGGTTACACCGTACCGGTATCAGTCGTGATCAAGGATCGCTACAACAATCCGCTGGGTGGTCACGAAATCTCGCTGACGTCCCAGACCGGCGCAATCACCGGTTCGCCGCAGTACACCGACCAGTGGGGTGTCGCCAGTGGATTCTCCTACACCACGAGTTCCGACTTCGGTGTGGCCCTCGACTTTCTGGTTGCCGAGGACTTAGATCCCAACTACGGTGGCATCAGCATCACCCAGAAGGTTACCGTGAAGGAAGACGAACAGTAAACATTTCAAGAAGCGCACAGACAAACGCCGGGCAATTGCTTGCCCGGCGTTTTCATATCTATTGGAATGATTTAATCAGTACACCCGGCGACCGGCGCCGGCCCGCCACGGTAGATATAATTCACCAGGATGACAACGTCGACGAGATTCGTCCGGCAGTCACCATCCACATCGGCGGCAGCCTCGATCGGTGGGGATGGACCGCCACTGAATATGTAGTTGATCAACCAGGCGAGATCAATCGGGCCGACTAAACCGTCCCCGTCCACATCACCAGGGGTATACGCAAATGGTGCATCCAGACGACCCAGGATGCTGCTCAAGGCAGAGAGCATTGCCGGCTCAGACATGGCCGACGGCGGAAACGTCAGCACTGCTGAGCGCCGGCGTCCATTATCGAACAGCAGGCCGGTCGTTTCACCCTGCGAGGTTGCAGTATCCCCATAACGCGATTGATAGGTGTAGAGGCATTCGGTAGAGACGGAATCGCCCCTGATCCATCCCACGAACGGTACGGCGTTGCCCACCGGCCGCAATTCCTCAGGTACCCCCCAATCAGTGCGTGCAGAGTCCACCTCCAGATCGGGCAAATCCCCGGCGCAGGCCCAAGCACCGGCAAACTCGGCATTTATCCGGGTCGGATGAGACAATAGCGTCGCCGGATAGTACGCCTCCGTGACACCGAAATACTCATACGGGAATTCTCCCTGACCAAATATTGCAATCCCCGAAGCGAGGTCCTCGCTGTTAAATAGGTCTCTACCGACCAATAGCACTCGTCCGCCGGCCAGGAAATAATCTTTCAACAAATCACGGAGTTCATTGGTCTCGGCGAAATTGCCATTGGAGACGACAATGGTCACCGGGTGGGGGTTAAAGTCCATCAAAGTAAGAGTTGAGGGTTCCCCACGATCAGCTGAACGATACGTGGCCTCCGGCAGGGCACGCTGCCAGAATGCGGTTACGGAGTCCTTGTTGGAAAATCCGCTGGGGTCCGCCATTGTTTCATCGATGATCAACGTGCCCTGATCAAACGCCAGCCGCATTCCCGCAACCGGGGCGGACGGGTCGCTAAGCAACCCATAGTCGGATTCAGCGGTGACGAAATATTCGTAGATAGCGGCCTCGCCGACGGTATTATCAAGAAAGGACAATTCGCTGGTCGCGCCCAAATCAACCGTGGTCGTTTCCTCATCCGCTGAGATAAAACGGCGCGTGATATGGTATGCATCCACATCCGGATATGCCGATGGCTGCCAGACTATTTCTAATCCGTCTTCCCGCGGTGCGACACGCTGAATTTGCACCGGCAGCGGTCGCCGCAGGTCAACCGATATCGCGTCCGATAATGGGCCATAACGACCCCCAAGATCAAAACTGCGAATCGCGTACTCGTACGCCCCTAATCCGGAAATCAAGTCCGTGAAACTCGAATCCGTATTCGTCAAAGTGGCAAGCGGTACATCGCGGAATTCTCCGCCCACAGCGCGGCGGAAGACCGCATACCCCGCCAAATCGAACGTCTGCTTGGGTCGCCAACCGAGATTTACCTCGGTTGTCGTCCAGGACGAAAAACTAAAATCCTGGGGCGGTCCCGGAGCGGCATCGGTAAAGCCTGCCTCCCGCAGGCTCATGGCGGCGGCGAGACTGTTTTCCCAATCACCGAAAGATAGACCGTCAAGATACGCAGTAGGATCCTCGATATCGAACGAGTATAAATAATGTGTGGGATCGGTATGAATGTCTTCTCCCAGAAATACTACAAAATCCAAAGTCACGGAATCATCAGGCAGCAGCGTAAACGGTCCGCAGGCATACACAAACCGCATCTCACCGCCGGCGGCAAAAAATGACGTATCCGGTGGGGGCGCCCACCCGTCAGCAGTCATATCAACCGCAGTATATACCTGGTCGTAGTCGATTAGGCCATTGGCCATCATGCGGTACCGCCCCGTATCTCCGACCGGTGTTCCACGGATATCCATTTCTCCGGGTTTATGGGGTCCCCAATCGATCTCGAGAATGCGGCTGTTGAACCACCAGTTGAAAGACAGCTCCGGCGGCGGGGGAGAGGCGCCAATGAGGCTCAATCCGAGTCCACCCCGTGCGGAGGTTTCCGTAAATACCAGTGTCGAATCCGGGTCACCGTCATTATCAATCGCATAGGCCGCCCAGTACGGAAAGTGGGCGTCTTCGAACCAGGCGTTCCCATAGCGGAAACCAACCAGATCATCAGCATAGCCCCCCGGTGTATCGTAATGCCAAATATCGGGATCGACGTACCAACCGACGTACGTGTCCTGAATAGTCTGTGCTCCTACATTCGTCACCACCAACGAGATCAACAGGAAATCATGGTAATTCGTATCCACCCAACCACGGCAAGTCTGGTGCACTGTGATATCCAGCGGCCGATGGACCCCGTCGTACCGGTCGGGAGGAACTACCGAAGGGGCACTAATGGTGTCGGCATAGCCGATACGATAACCAATGTCGTTAATATCATCCGTGAAAACCAGTTTGCTGCCGGCTCCGGTATCCGGGAAAAACTCCTGGCGGGCCCAGATGGTCCGGCTGCCGGTGGTCACCAGCGTATCCGTGGCGACAATGCCGCCCACCCACAGATTGGCATCGTAAAGATAGTCGATACCGGACCGCGCGGGGTATTCCAGTCCGGGAGCCGGTTCGTCCCTCATCGGATCAGGGATTGTCCGGTATCGGTTACCCAGAAATCCCCAGTTAGTGACTGTTGCGCGCAATTTCCCCTGGTTCAGGACCTGCCCCATAAGTTCGGGCCTTTCAAAGAGAACTGGTTCAGTCGATGATCCGGGGGAGAAGAATTCCTCGGATTTTGCCACGGATTCGGAAACCCTATACGCCACGGCAATCAATAAGGTCAGTAAGCAAAGTCGGAGGATTGCGTTGCTATTTGCCACCATGGGTTGTCTTAGCCTTCGTTGATACGTGATCGCGGATCATCAGTCGCCCGATCAATCAGAGGCCGACAAGTACCTGTAGTAAATATAACCCGAATTGAGATTTTGGCAATTACCATGAGTGCCCGTCAATCGCCCAAAAATGATTGCGCTCATCCAATCAGTCCTGCAGCTTGTACGCAGGAGGAGAAGATGCCATTGTATTCACACTCCCGACTGCAAACGTTTGAGAACTGCCCCCGGCAGTTTGCTTTCCGGTATATCGAAAAGCCGGAAATTGAACAACGAGAATCGATCGAGGCGTTCCTCGGCTCCCGGGTGCATGAGGTTTTGGAAAAAGTCTATCGGGACGTGGAGATGGAGCGGACGCCAAAATGGGAGGATGTCGTCGCCGACTACGAACGCCGGTGGCAGCGCGAATGGAACGACCGCGTAACAATCACCCGCGGGGATTACACCCCTGACGATTACCACAACGTGGGACGCCGCTGTCTGATGGATTATTTCAAACGGTATTTCCCGTTCCGGGATGGCAAGGTCATTGGTCTCGAACAGCAGATTTTCATCGACCTGACTCGAGGACAAAACGACGGCTACAAATTGCAGGGATACATTGACCGCTTGCAGGTGAGTGAGAGTGGCACGTACGAAGTGCACGACTACAAGACCTCCCGCAATGTTCCCGACCAGGCAAAACTGGACGCCGATCGCCAACTCGCCCTTTACCAAATCGGAGTTCAGGATAATTACCCCGATGCTAAAAAGGTGGTTTTAGTCTGGCATTATGTTCGATCGGACCGGGAAGTCCGCTCCAGCCGAACCCCGGACCAATTAGAAATGTTACGCCAACAAACGATGGCGCTTATCGACACCATTGTTGAAAAAACCAGGACACACGATTTCCCGCCGCACGAATCAGCCCTGTGCGATTGGTGCGAGTACAATCAGATCTGCCCGGCCAAAAAACACGTGGTGCTAACGGAAGCCTTGGATGCCAAATCTTTCTCGGTCGATCAGGGTGTCATCGTAGCTGATAAGTTCATTGGGGCGAAAGAGAAATTTGACGCCGCCCGGGCGGAGGTGGAAGCCGCCCGACAAATGGTGTTACAATTCGCCGAAGAAACCAAAATGACCACCTTGCGGGGACATGACCGACTGGTGCGGATCCGGCAGTATAGCCGTGAACGAATTCCCAGCGAATCGAAAAACCCGGCGGAGCTGGCTGAACTAGAGCAGATTGTCCGGGCATCAGGCAAATGGGACCAGGTCTCCAAGTTGGCGGACAAAAAACTCCGCCACGCTTTGCAGACCGATCTCTTCGATCCCTCCACCAAACAACAAATCGCTGGCAGAATTCTCCGCTCCTCGGAGCAGCAGGTCCGTATCTCCCGCCTTTCCCAGCGTGAACCCGACGAATAATGCATAGGAAGACGCCGGTGATCTGTCTTAATCACCGGCGTTATAATCAAGATTGTCCGGCGAATTATTGATTGCTCGTCTCGTCCTTGACATGGTCTGCGGCGAGGACGTCACGGTACGAATCGTGGTCTTTCAACAGAGTGAGAGCCCGCTGAACATAGGGATCATCCCGCAACACCACACCTTCATACCAGCCCCGTTCACCGAGCGCGTTACGCAGAATTGCACCGCGCAGTGAACGGCGGATATCTTCCTGAGATTCAACGAATTCGGCATCCTTTTCTTCCTCTACCAGCGAGCGCAACTCTTCTAAGTAACTGCTGAAGATTGCGTGCTTGGTTGAATCTTCTGCCAGAATCTCTTCGATTTCTTCCAGTTGTACCTGCATGGCCGTCTTGTAGGCAAATTCACCCCCGTCCAGATAATTGGCGAAATCATCGAGAATCTGGCCCGTGACTGCGAAATCGTTGGTAATGTTCGGGTGATTCGATACGTAATCCACCGCAAAATTGAAGTACATCGACTGTCGCAGCAGATTCACTTCGATCGGCGCATAGCTGCGGCGTTCGACCAGCACATCCGGGGCGATTCCGCCGCCGCCGTACACTTCCCGACCGGCGCCGGTCTTATAAATTGGATCTTCCGTATCTTCAACCAGCTCCTCATCGTCTGGGTCAGGGTGCTTTTTGGACATGTGCGGTTTCTGGATACAGCGGCCGGAGGGGACATAATACTTCGCTGTGGTCAGTTTTAGCCGAACATCATCGCGGTTCGGTAAACTGAAAATCTGTTGCACCAGGCCTTTACCGAAGGTGGTATTCCCCACGATCAGTCCACGATCCCAATCCTGAACCGCGCCGGAGACAATCTCTGAGGCGGACGCAGTAGCGCCGTCCACGAGAATGACCAGTGGCTTGTCGGGATATAATGGGTCACCAACCGTATAGTATCGCTTCTGCGAGCGGGGATCTTTCCCCTGGGTATAGACAACCAGTTTGTCATCTTCCAGGAAGAGACTCGCGGTCTCGACAGCCTGCTCCAGTAGACCGCCGCCGTTGCCTCGCAAGTCGAAGATCAGTCCCTTTAAATCGTTGTTTTTCAGCTCGGTGAGGGCCGCCCGCAGCTCATCGCGAGTCGTTTCGGAAAACTTGGACAATCGGAGGTAGCCGATTTTATTCTCTTCATCGGCCATGCCGTAGTACGGAACCGAATTAAGTTCGATGACAGCGCGCTCGACCTCAAATTCCAAATGCTGAGGAATTCCGAATCGCGCAATCGTCAGAACCACTGACGTACCGGCCGGACCACGCATTTTTTTGGATGCATCCTCGGTGGTCATGCCCTCAGTCGATTCGCCGTCGATCTCAACAACTTTGTCACCGGCTTGCAAGCCAACTCGCATCGCCGGAGTACCTTCCATGGGGGCGACAATGGTAATAGTATCATCCCGCATGTCGATGGACATACCCAGTCCCTCATACCGGCCGTGTGTAGTTTCCATCAAGCGGGTGTAATATTTCAACTCCATCAGGACCGAGAATGGATCGAGGATTTCGAGCATCCCATCGATACCGGCCCGTGTTAACTCCTGCGGATCGATATCTTCCATATAGCTCTGGGCTACTCGGAAGGCTATG
Organism: uncultured Ignavibacteria bacterium; assembly: GCA_964461835.1. Taxonomy (GTDB): domain Bacteria; phylum Zixibacteria; class MSB-5A5; order WJJR01; family JAJRUJ01; genus CAYWVO01. The sequence continues at coordinate 109,344 of CAYWVO010000002.1, forward strand.
CCGTCTAACAACTTAATATGTTGGTACAGCGTCTCTCGTTTGGGTTTCTCGGTGGTGACTTCAGGGGTTTCTGTCTGTGCGTACGACGCGTTGGCAATGGTAACGGTTTCTTCCGGCGTCGCCTGTCCAAGGCCAACCACCCACACTATCCCTAATGCCAAAACTGCCAGAAACAGCAATGATGCTTTAAATCGCCTTTCGGCCATGTCAAGCTCCTCTCCCGTTCTCAATCGGTCGCTGGATGCGACTCGTTACCGTTATCCTTTGGCAACGTATTGTACCACTTTCTATTATTGTACGCAAAGGACGCTCCGAGGTGCGAAAAAATCTGCATCACAGGTTGGCCGGCACCTCCCACAGACTCTGATCATCCCATGTCGTGTGCCCGATAAGGCAATTACAATGCCGGCCAACGAATTGGCTGCCCAAATAGTCTACGACGGAGCGCCGATGTGATAAGTCTTGGAGATAGAGGCGATACGGGTCAATTTTGTCGCTTGCCGTTAGGGTGAAAAGTAATGCAGAGAATGCGAAATTGAACTGACTTCTATCGCCAGGATTTACAACGGACTGATCTGGATTTGCAAATTTTAATCCGTAGTGTACCAACGGATAATTGCCTTCGGGGGTAGAAGAACGGTGGTGATTTTGTCAGCCGGGAAAGAAATTTGCGTGATAGCGCGCACGGAACCTTGAAGTGCTATGACACTAAAAGGGAAGTAACCTGCTATCGGGTGGGAATTTGGATTGACATAACGGGTATTTAGCGGTAGAATACAATCGAAAGTGGTATTCGCGGAAGGAGGCGATAACGCACCATCGATAATGAGTTGACCCACCGTTATTTGGTTGATCATTGTGGGTCTTTACAGTACAATCGGCTTTTCCCGGAGCGGGGAGGTCGGAGTATCGATGGTTCAAGACGTTACACAACACTTCCGCCGAATGCGCCTCCTGTGCGTTCTTGCTATCTGTAGCACAGCGCTGCCTGTCCAGGCCGCTGTATCAATCACCCACGAATCTCCTACCGGTATCGAATTCACCTATCGCCCCGGAACCCGTATCGAGCAAATTGACACGGTTGCCGGAGAAGCCCGGCTGGTCTCGATCAGAGTACCGGGGAGCAGCCAGATTGAGCTGGACGGCTACCCACGTTTGCCGGCTCATCCGATTCATTTTGCCGTCCCGCCGGATGGCGATTATCGAATAAATGTTGTCGCTGAATCATGGCGGCAGCAATCGCTGAATTACGTACAGCACTTCGCTGCGGGTGGGGTGGTACCGGAATCAATCATCGAACGGCTGCCCGTGGGACAACTGCGGTCACAATGGGTCGGCGGCGTGGTCATACATCCGGTTGTGTATGATGGAACCAGACATCAACTTGAAATATTGGATTCAATCACGCTCCGAATTCAATTTACGGGTAGAACCGAAACGGTACTCCCGGTAGCTGATGGACGGTTTGATGATATTCTCTCTCGCTTGCTGATCAATAGCCAGTCAGCTCCCGCTCTCCGACGCCCTCCGGATGCGGCCGACCGGCTCGCCCGGGCCGCGCAGGCAAACCCATTTGCCCATGCGGCAATATGGCATAAATTGCGCACGGCCGGGGATGGTATCCAACGGATCACTTTCGAACGGGCAGATTCACTTGGACTCAATCCCACGCAAATTGCCGATCCCCGGCAAATTCGCGTCTTCAGCACCGGAGGCCGTGTCTTGCCACTTCCCGGCGCGGGCACTCCCCCGGAGCTCCGTGAGGTTGCCCTGCACACGCAAGGATTTGAGGACGGTTCCTGGGATGATGGTGATTTCCTGGAGTTTTACGGGCACAGTACCAGAAGGTGGGAAATTGATTCGGTCAGCAGCCAATTCACAAATGTCATCCATCCCTTCGCAGAAACGAATGTCTACTGGCTGACGCCACAATCCTCGCTAAAATCCACCCCGCTGCGGATGCCGGAAATGGACGGAGGACTTAACGATCCCGGGGCTGTGCAAGTGTTCGCTGTGCCGGCCTGGGCACATCACGAAAAAAATACAATCCTGCGTATCCGTGCGGATGGCTATGTCGGCGATTATTACCACTGGTACTGGCAACGGAATCAACAGATCGCCATCGCACCGTTCAACGCCGTGGACGTTGTACCGGGGAATCCGGCTACGGTGCATGTCGAAACGTATTCGGTCGGTGCGCGAGTGCGGCTATTGGTGGATGGTGAGTTGCTGCTGCCGGAGCCGCGTACCAACGGCCTCGACAGTAATATCTACATAATTGACTCGTTCACTGGTTCAAATGATATTCGTGTCGACTTTTCCACTGATCTAGCCCACGCGAATTATTTGGATTCCTACGACGTGGAATACCACCGCCAACTCCGCCTTCGTCAAGGGAAATTGAAGTTCGCGGCACCCCGAGAATCCGGCGCGATGGCTTTTGTTATCACTAATGCGGCTACAGGAACTCCCGCAATTTGGGATGTCACCAATCCTTTTATGCCGGTGCGTGTCGCCAACGCGGTTGTTGGTGCGGGCACCATTCGGTTCCAAATTACACAGAGCGGCACCGAGCGGAGAGTCTTTTGGGTCAGCAATGAAGATATTTTTTCGCTGCCGCTCTCGGCGGAGCGACGCACCAAGGATAAATCAGTAGTTCCGGAAAAGCAGGTAGACTATATCGCCATTGGTCCGGAAATATTCCTCGGGGCCGCCACCGAGTTTTTGCAGACGGTGGAGGAACGCTCCGGATTCTCCACACATCAGGTCGATATCGAGGATATCTATGACGTCTTCTCCGGCGGCCTGGTTGATCCGTTGGCCATCCGCTGGTTCCTCAAACACGCATTCGAGACCTGGGAAGAGCCCGCACCGCAATACACACTATTAATCGGGGATGGCCATTACGATCTGGCTGACAACGGTAACCACGGGGCGGTCAGCTATGTACCGCCGTATCTGGCGCCCAATGAGCCATTCCCGGCGGACGATGGGTTCATTTATTTTGGCCCAGACCAAATCTTAACCACCGATCAGGACGTAGAGGATCCCTATCCCGACATGATCATCGGCCGCTGGGCGGTCAAGTCGACCGACCAGGTTCGAACTATCGCCGAAAAAATTGCGCGCTACCAATCCCCCGAGACGTTCGGTGCCTGGCGCAACCGGATATGTTTGGTCGCGGATGACGTCGCCACCGGCGGCTGCTCCTATTCTCCGGGGAATGAAGTGCATGTGCAGGATGCAGAATTCTTGAGCACCTCCATCGTACCCGAGCGGGTGGAGCAACGCAAAATATACCTGACGGAATACCCGTTTGGCGCGACCTGTCGGTCCAAGCCGGAAGCCCGGCGGGCGATTCTGGATATGATTAATGAAGGCGTGGCGCTGATTGATTTTATCGGCCACGGAAATCCCGACCTCTGGGCGCACGAGCACGTATTGGAGCGGGCAAATGATGTCCCGCGGATGCAAAATGGTGACCGCCTGACTCTCATGTTCACCGCTAGTTGTTCCAATGGATTCTTCGATAACCCCCAAAGCGAGGGGCTTGCTGAGGAAATGGTGCGGCAGCCGAACGGCGGCGCAGCCGCGGCAATTTCGGCCACGCGTATTGTCTTTGCCAGCGCCAACCGGGAACTGAACTGGGTACTCTTTGAAGAATTGTATGCCGAACCGCCGCCGAGAATCGGTGAGGCGTTGTATCTGGCAAAGATCCGCCGTCAATTTGAGGACCGCCCGCCGTTTCCCCATTCAAATGACCGTCGCTACACCCTGTTTGGCGATCCCGCCATGCGGTTTGGCGCCCCACGCTACCGGCTGGTCTTCGAATCGATTTATCCCGAAACCTTGTCGGCTCTGGGTGAGGCGATAGTCACCGGCCGAGTAGTGGACGCTGATGGTACCACGCAATCAGACTTTACCGGCTCGGCAGAATTTGTGGTTTCCGATGCACCCCGGCACCGCCGGTTTCAGGCAACGGACAATATTGCCATTGATTATGAACTCCCTGGCGGGACAATCTATCGCGGTACGATCCCGGTCGTAAGTGGCATGTTCTCAATAGGATTCATTGTCCCCAAAGATATTACCTACGGCGGGACAGATGCCCACATTACCGGATATGCGTTCTCGGCAAATAACGACGCCGGCGGCGGGATTGGCGGAATTGCGCTGGGTGGTACCGTCCCGAGTTTAACCGATACTATCGGTCCCACTATCACCATACAAATCGGGCAAGAACCACTCTCCGATCAAACCGTCCTCGCTGCCGGTAGTGCACTCACGATTGTTTTGCAGGATACTTCCGGCATAAATTTGACGGGTGAACCGGGGCATTCTGTTACCGTCACGCTCGAGGGCGAACAGCGGCATCAGACAGATATTACGGGATCCTTTTCCTACGAACCCGGCAGTTACCGCAGCGGAAAAGCAACCTATACAGTCCCCTTGGCTGTTGCTGATGGTGAATACACTCTCATTGTCAAGGCCTGGGACAATGCCAACAATTCGGAACAAGTGTCAATCTACGTCACGATCGGCGAGGACCTGCCGTACCAGGTCTTAGAACTGTTGAACTACCCGAATCCATTCTCTGTCCAGACAACCTTTTATTATGCAACAAATGGCATCACCGAGCGGGCGACGTTGAAAGTATTTACCGTCAGCGGCCGGCTCATCAAGACAATTGACAATGTAATCGACGGTGAAACGGTCTGGGACGGAACCGACGACGTTGGCAGCCGGGTGGCGAATGGCGTATATATCACCAAGTTGACGGCTGAAGGGCGTGTCGTCCAGGGGACGGGGAATTCCGCCGATAATACAATATCGGAGAAAATCCAGAAAGTCGTACTATGGCGCTAACATTTCAACATATCGTAAGACCACGTAGCTCTGTGACGAGAATCGTGAAAGCACTACGGAGGATAGCATGTTAAAGCGAATTATCACTTTTTTGCTCGTATTCACTGTTTGCCTGGGAGTTGCCCATAACGCAACGGCAATCTCCAGCGCCGGTGTTTTGTTTCTGCGAATCGGCGCCGGCGTCCGGGCATCCGGGATGGGAGATGCGTTTGTCGCGGTGGCCAATGACGCCTCGGCGACTCATTGGAATCCCGCGGGATTGGGGCAATCACCTCTCTCCGACGCCTGGAATGAACTGGATATCCCCTGGAAGTACCCGATTGAAGAAGCGGTGGCGGTGCCGTCGACGGAATATGGCCAGAGGATCTACGAAGTATGGTTGTTGTCTCAGGGCCAGTTACGCCGTCTGGTGGGCAGCGAATGGATCAGCGACCTCGCTCTCCCCGAAGATATTACCGAAGTCCATGATATGGCCGTCGGTGCGCGAGAATTTGTGATCGCCACCGATAATGGACTGTACCGCAATTCCAATCAAACGTGGTTGCCGATGGTTCCACCGACGGATGAAGGATGGGAGGTCGAGCAGATTAATGACATGTGGCTTTCCTCCGGTGCGGAGGAACGGTTATGGCTGGCAACCGATGACGGCCTGAAAGTCTACAACTTCGCAACGTGGGAGACCTATGGGACCGAGGCCGGATTACCGTCACCGAAGATCAACCAGGTGTACTTCCCGAATTCAAAAGAAGGGTGGATTGTAACGGCGGCCGGCTTCGTGCATTTCACCGACGGCATGTTTATGACCACGGCTACGGTGAAAGCGCTCATTGGACAAACCATCCCCGAAATCGCCGCCGATTTCATCGGCAGTGCAAACCAGGCCCGCGTAAATGCGGTCGCCGAAGAAATTCGCAGAATAAACCACATCGAGGGCGACGATCTTGAACCGGGCGCCGAATTGCTGATTCCCTACGAGGTCGTCTTCGAGTCGCCGATAACCTCGCTGCATCAGGATGCACTCAACCGGCTCTGGGTCGGGACCGAGCAAGGTCTCAAAATGTACCACAACAATCGCTGGACCTCGTTCGGTTACCGCGCGTTCACGCCGGAAGATCCGATTTCATTGACTGACTTGGCGGAACAATATTTGGGCAGTTCGGCGACACCCTCCCGTGTTGAGGCCTTCACCAACTGGACTGCTCACTATAACAGCATCGAAACCGATGCCACCATTGACGCTGGCGAAACCGTGTATTTGTATCGCAGCCCGGTCGGCGGCACCATTCGCAGCATTCACTCCTCCGGCGCCAAAGTGTTCGTGGGTTCGAAGTACGGGTACATGATTTACGAAGATGGCCGCTGGGGGCGGCTGCATCAGCATGGCTTAAATAATGCCGACGGCATTGCTATCGTTAATGCGGGGAATGATCTCTACTTCATGACCCCCTCTAAAATTGTCTGGTATGAACGCGCCCAGTCCACGGCATCTTTCATGGCGGTCAAATGGCTTCCGAAACTGGCCGAGGATATTTATTTCGCCTACGGCGCGTTGTCGACTCATATCGATGGGCTGGGCACAATCGGTTTTAACACCAAGGTGCTCTCCTACGGCGAAGTGGCCCGTACCGAGGCGAGCAGCTCGGAGGTTATCGGGTCATTTAATCCGTTCGATTTTGCGTTTGGTTTTACCTACGGCACACGGCTCAACAATAACCTCTCGGCGGGTTTAACCGGTAAAGTCATTTACTCCCGGCTCTCCGAGCAGGGTGCCGGGCGTGAAGTCGGTAAAGGTACCGCAACGGCGTTTGCGCTCGATGCGGGTTTGTTGTACCAAACCCCATTCAAGCGGTTGAAACTTGGTGCAGCGCTTACGAATTTCGGTCCGGATATAACCTATATCGACGCCGATCAGTCCGATCCACTGCCGCGCAACTTGACGCTGGGTTTGGCCTATAAGCTGGCCGATTCTCCGTTTAACAATCTGACGCTCGCGGTTGATTTGAACAAAGAGCTGGTTGATCTGAGTGAGGCATCCTCCACGGAGCTAAGGCAGATTATCTATAACGTTGGCATGGAATATTGGTATGCCAAGACTGTCGCGCTCCGGGTCGGCTACATCTACGACCAGGAAGGGGATATTAAAACCCCGACCGTTGGTGGCGGGCTCTTGATCAAAGGACTCGGCATCGATCTGGCGTACATCCCCTCGGTCCGTGAAGACCAGGTGATGGCGAATATCCTTCGGGTGCAGCTATCCAATGTGTGGTATTAAACATCATCGATTCGGGGTTGATAGAACGCGTATGAAATACATGACTGTACAACGGTGCGGTGCCACGGTCGGTATGCTTGGTCTGCTAACGATCCTGTTTGGGTCTGCAATGGTGATGGCGGAGAATTCCGCCCAGTCCGGCAAGGTCATTCCGCTTACGCGGACGGTCGTTGAACACAAACAGGCGCCGCTTCATGAGCACGGTCAGTCAGCCCTCTGCCGGCCGTCTCCCCGCAACCTGTTGGGACTCGAACGCGACACCGAGTTTAGCCTGGCCAAGACCACCTTGCGGGAGGAGAAGACATTCAAGATGCTGGCTCTGCGGGTGGAATTTGTCCCGGAAGAGCCGGACGATCCGACGACTACCGGCAATGGCCTTATGGATCTGCGTGATTCAGTCGCCTACAAAGACGAACACGGGCACTTATTCGATGCCGCACCCCATGATTCGGCGTACTTTGGCAAACACATCGAGGCCATGCATCGCTACTGGCACACCGTCTCAAATGGGAAGGTCTCCATCGAGGGTACGGTCTACCCGCCTAATGCCGGTGAAGTCTACCGGTTGCCACATACGATGGCGCATTACGGCGAACAGGACCCGACTATCGGATTGACCGAATTCTACTTCGATGCGTTCCGCGCTGCCGACACGACCCACCCCGACCTCCGGTTCTCCGATTATGATGTCTACTGTGTCTTTCATGCGGGAGCGGACCGACAGAGTGATTGGATGGGTAACACGCCAAACGATCTGTTCACCGGGTATATTCTGCTCGGCGCCCCGATTGCTGTCGATGATGGTGAGCATGTGATTCTTGATGGCATGATTATGCCAGAGACTTCCATACAGGATAATCGAATTACGGTAATTAATTCCGTCATGGCGCACGAATTCGGTCACCAGTTGGGCTTGGTTGACCTGTATTCCACCGAGACCTTTGTCACCCAGGTGGGTAATTTCAGCCTGATGGACAACAACGCCATCAACATTGGGGGAGAGGTAGAGGTCGACAGCCTCCCGCGTCTGCTCTTTGGCTCAGTGCCGGTTTTCCCGGATGCCTGGTCTCGGGCCTTTCTGGGTTTCGCGCCGATCGATACGGTGCGCGTCGATGACGATGCGTTTGTTACCGCCGCCGAATTGGACAACACGAAGCCACAGATTGTGCTGGTGCCCATCACGCGGGCCGAGTATTACCTGATTGAAAACCGCCAGGTAAATATCGACCAGGATGAAATCACGGCGATCCTTCAGGATCCCGTGACTAATGTGATCATGGGGCCGGTCGACACCGATCGCAATCCCTCGCGAGAATATGATTACTTACTTCCCGGCAGCGGGATTCTCATCTGGCATGTGGATGAAACGGTCGCCTTCGATGATACCTTAGTTGGTGATGATATTCCCAATAATTACCAGGCAAACACGCTGCAATGGAATGGTGACCGCCGCTTCGTGTCGCTGATCGAAGCCGACATGATTGTTTCATTCCGGGGGGATCAGGCAACTAATTTCGGCACGAAGACCGACATGTTTATTTCGCCCAACCGTCGGACATTCTCCCCAACCACCCCAATTCCCACCGAGACCAACTCCGGTGCGCAGACGGGAATAACGATCACGGTGACCTCCGGACCGGATTTAGTGATGGACTTCACGGTATCCAACGATCGATTATTGCCCGGGTTCCCGGTGTGGGCGGGTATCGGGCCGTATTCCAATCCCATGGTCGTCGATCTTGAACCGGACGGCAGCCCGGAGATTTTATTGAGTAGCGGCAACCGGATTTTCGGCTGGCGCTTTGACGGCTCGCCCATTTTTGAAAATGAACGCGCCGATACGATTGTTTCAATGAACGGCGATACCGTACTTGTCGAGGCGGCAATCGCGGCGGAAATTCCCAACCTGTTCCAGGGGCCCCCGGTCGCAGATTATATCGACGGGATCGGCCACCTTAATCTCGTCGCCGTCGATGACCACGATACGATCCATATGTGGCGGTTGACTGATTTCTCCGGGGATAGGTATGCTGATACGGTATTTAACGTGCACTCCGTTCACGATATTGCCGGACCGTCAATTGTCTTCGATCGTCCGCGGTCATCAATTAAGGAAGTGGCGTTTGCGTTGCCGGGCGGCGGGTACAAGACGATTGTCGGCAACGCCAAGGATTCCCTGTTGGTCTCTGACCAGGGACGAATTACCGGATTTGCCGGCACTGCGCGGGAGGACGCCTTTTACCTCCGTGCCGCTCAAGCGGGAACCTACCTTTTGCGGCCGGCTGACCAGCAGGCGCCGGGAGTTGTGCTCTCCGCCGATACGGTGTTTGGTCCGGTGATGGCCGATCTCGACCGCGACGGCGGATTGGATATTATCTGCGCCGGCAACCCCGGTATGATCTGGGCCTTTGACACGACTCTTACCCCGCTCATCGATTATCCGATTTCAGTGGAGCAGGAAATTTTGACTGAGCCGATTCTGGCCGATGTTGACGGTGACACCTACCTGGAAATTGTCGTGATCGCACCAAACTATGTTTATGCGTATAACTATAATGGTACTATCGAGGAAAACTATCCCGTGCAAATTGATCGCCATTATCCCGCAGGGTCGCCGGCGTTCCCGCCGGTCTTTCTGGGGTCAGAGGGTGGCCTGCGGGGGAAAATTATCCTGGGCACAGATGCCGGCGAAATCATTTGGCTTCAGCCCCGCACGTTCGGGCGCCCCGATTTGACCACGCTGCCCCTGGGTCCCCCGGCAGCCCAATCACCGGCATTTGCCTACGATCAAAACTCCCAGACAGCAGCAGTGTTCGGTGTTGGGGGTGACGGATTCCTTTACGGCTATACCATTGATGACACAGACTATGATTACGCGATCGCGCAACGGGGATATGATGCGGCCCGGCACTACGTCTATCCGCTGGATTCTCTGCCGCCCGTGTCGACGCCGGAATATACCGTGGATGAATCATCGGCATACGCCTATCCCAATCCCACCAGTGGAGGCGAAGTCTTTATTCATTATGAGCTGGGAACAGCAGCCGACATCGCGGTGGCGATCTATGACGTTGCCGGTAACCTGATCGATGAGTTCACACATGACGGTTCACCGGCCACCGATAATACGATAACCTGGAATTGTAGCGATGTTGCCTCCGGCGTGTATTATTGTCGTCTCGTGGTGGATGATGCAAGTAATAGTAAGGTGTTGTTTTGCCCGGTGGCAATTGTCCGATAATTGGTATAAACGCTGGACAGTAACGAGGGAAACAATAGTTTGCCTTCAGGAGGATAGTAATGCGAAGTGGTCTGAACATTCTTGTTGTCGTATCAATACTGATGGCAACCATACCGGGGCTCTCGTGGGCCGGCGTAGAAAATCCGAGGACCGGCGAGTACACCCTTGACCAGTTGTCCGCTAATCAACATCTCAAAGTGACGGCGCACTTAACCAGTGATGAACCCGTCTGGGCCCAGGTGTACAACGATCCGTTCGGCAATCCGGAAGAAAACCCTGAAATGTACGAAGTCCACACCAAATCAACCCGGCGGGCATTTCTGTACTCGTTAATCATACCGGGTACTGGGCAGTTGTATGCCAAGAGCACGTTTATTAAACCCCTCCTCTTTTTGGGCATTGAAGCTGCCGGATTGTATCTCTATGCCGATTATCACGGTAACGGCGCCGATATCCGTGACCGCTATCAGGCATTCGCCGATACAACCTGGTCATATGATCAGTATATTGAATCGTTAGCAGGCGACTATCCCAGTGCCGATTGGCAGTATGGTGACACAGCAAAGTGGTTCGATCTCGACGAAGGGAAATTCGTCAATCTGTTTTCGGAGCACCTGGACGTAGAAATTGATCCGGTAGTAGACTCCGCCTTCCCGATACGGAACCACGCCTATTACGAAAACATTGGTAAGTACGACCAGTTTCAGTGGGGGTGGATCGATCACGCGTATCCGGACGGCGATTCCTCAATCTACCGGCAGAAATATTTAACTATGCGCAAGGAGTCAAATGACGAATTCAGCAAAGCAACGACCATGCTCTTCGTGACGATGGCGAACCATGTGGTCTCGGCTTTTGATGCGGCGTTGGCGGTCAAACGGTACAACCAACAGCAGGAGCAGTATGCCGAAGTCTCGTTTAAAATGCGCTATGTTAAAAGATATAATGAATTGATCCCCAAATTCACGATGACGGTGACCTATTAGTTTCGGGGCGATTATGATATATTGTCGATTTACCGTTTGTCTCATTTGCTGCCTCATTGCACTATTGCTACGGCCGGCGGTTGCCCGGTGCGGGGTAGGTTGCCATTCGGTGGTGGAGCGGCCACCAGCCGATTGTCAGCCTCTTGTTGCCTTGATGGACCACGAAGTCCGGAAAGAAAGCTCCCAATTGCTCGCCCAGGATGTGCCAACGCTCTATGGAGATGATGACGATCTCTCACGCGGAATGAAATCACCGGCTCGGGCGGCACTCTATTCGCTTCTGTTGCCGGGCATCGGGCAACAATACACCAAGTCGAAGACCAAGTCCTATATTTTCTTTTCCGCGGAGGCGGCCATGTGGTTGGCGTTCGGCGGATTTAAGGTTTGGGAAAACGAAAAAAAAGACGAATTCCAAAACTGGGCCGCTGAACACGCCGGCGTCGATCCCGCCGGCAAGTCCGATGAATTCTGGCGGGTGATGACCTATTATGATACACGTGAAGATTACGAGATTTATGGCCGCGCGGGTGACCCGGACCGCGAATCCTACCCCGATCTCGTGGGGTGGGATTGGCGCTGGGATTCCGACGAATCGCGGGCGCACTACCGGGAGTTGCGCAACGCCAAAAAAGAGGCGGGGCGGCGCGCGATGTTTGTCCTCGGTGCCCTCGTGGCGAATCGTATCATCGCTGGCGTGGATGCTTTCCGCAGCGCAAAATCGTTTAACCGCCGCCGTGCGCTCGAACTTTCCGGCACACGTCTGCGTCTGAAGGGATCGCCCTTCGGGTCTAACCGCAAGGTCATGTTGGTTATTGAAAAAACATTTTGATGGAGCAGGGAGTACACGTATCGTTTCGCATTCGGGGCCGGATCACCTTCCGGCCTTTTTCATGGATGTAGTCGGGGTGTCCGCCGATGAATTATGAAAGCACGATCCCAATAAACCACAGAATCGGCTGGCTGCTCAGCGGCTTACTGTGCTGTCTGATAATGACAATTTGCAGTTGCGCCGGATCAGGTGTGACGACCGGCTCGCAACCTGCTGCTGATATCATTGATTTCGACCAGGCGATCGAGCTGGAGCTGGTGGAAGTCATCTCACCGGATTTGACGGAATCGATGGTTGGTGCACCGGTCTCTGTAGCGCCGCAACCCAGGGGCAATCTGTTTATCCTGGGCCGCGAACCCTCACAGATCGTCCATTTGGATACATTGCGTGAGCCAGTAAAGGCCGCGCAGGTCACGGGAGGCGTACAACCCATGGCTCTGGTCAATCCGCGGGTAATTCGCCTGGGAGTGGGATTGGCGATACTGGTGGCTGACGCCAACCGCAACGTCTTCGTCTATGATTATAATCTGCGGTTGGTCGATACAATTGAACCGTCCGAGGACGCTACCGATTTCCCGACCAATTCTCCGCAAGGATTGGCCGTGAGCCGCTACGGTGAAATCTTCATCGTCGACGGGGACAACGAAGTGATTTACGAATACGACGCCGGCGGAAAATATGTCACGGTCCTGGGCGAAAGTGATTTTGGTATTTTGCGGTTGACCCGACCGACCGGCATTGATGTTTGCGCTGATGGACGATTGGTAGTCTGCGATACCGGCATGCGGCGCGCGGTGCTGATTTCCGAGGTTGGCGATATACTGGAAAGTTATGAAGATACTGACTTATGGGAACCCGTAGCGGTCGCAGTCACCCCGGACCAAAAAGCAGTATTCATCGGCGATCGCCAGACCGGGCAGTTATGGTTGTTTTCCATCGACGGTTACCTCCAGCAAAACTGGGGGGCCAGTGAACTAACACCGAACGGCATTACCGGGATCACCGACCTGCAATTAAGGGGAGATATGCTGTACCTGGTCGATACACCCGGCGAACAGGTCTGCCGTTTTCAGATAACACAGCGGCAATGACGAAATGCGTTCACCGACAGCAATGAACCGCATGCGGGCGGCGTATGGATTCTTCGCGTGGCTGCCGGTGATTGCCGGGGTCATTGCTGTCACCCCTATCACCCCCTGCGCCCAGACCTCCCTGACTGATACCACAATCCTCATCGGCAACGGAACGGTTGGGCCATTCTACGTGACCGGTCGTCCGCTGTTATCGCGGGAATTCTCCCTGCTCGATCTGCGCTCTCAGGCACCCCTTACTGTAGCGGCAACGTTATTTGAACACCCGGCACGCCTTGTATTTGAGGACCCCTTACCTGCCGGCGATTCGGTGATCGTCGCTTACTCCGCGCTGCCCTTTGCGATCCATCCGCCGTCGGCCCCCAAAGCAACTGCCGCCGCTGCCCTGGCACAATCGGCATCAACGACTCCAGCGGATGATCCGCCGACACATACGGTCAGCCGGCTCAGGCCGCTTGATTTGTCGCTTTCCGGCTCAAAGTCATTTGGCTTCTCCGTGGGCAACAACCGCCAATCGTCCTTGCAACAAGGATTAAACATTACGCTTAATGGTAAACTCACCAAATCCTTGGGGATAACCGCGGCATTGTCCGATCAATTATCGGATCGCCTGTCTTCCGGTGCCACCGCCTCCCGTCTCCAGAACTTGGAAGAATTCTTCGTGGAATTGCGCAGCCCACGATTTCACGCTCGTCTCGGGGATATACAATGGCAGACTTCTGTTGGGGCCGGCCGGCGTACCCGCCAGCTTGCCGGTTTTCAGATAGCGGCACAACCGGGAAATCATCAGGTGCAAGCCAGCGCCGGAGAACTCGCCGGCCAGGCCAAACACATGGAATTCTTCGCCCAGGATGGCTACCAGGGCCCGTACAGTATTTCTGCCGCCAGAGAACGGATCCAGCCGCAATCCGAACGCGTATACCTCAATGGCCAACCATTGACTTCCGGGCAGAATGGAGACTACGAAATAGATTATTTCACCGGAGAAATCACCTTCAGCCCACGCATCCCCCTGACTGAACGCAGCCGGATCCAAGTCGATTTTGAGGTGTTGGACAACCTCTATCGGCGGCGGGGCGCAGCGCTGGACTGGTCGGTTCGGAAAGAGACTGTCACGAACGAAACTCAGTTCCTCTGGGAGGGCGATGATCCCGATCGCGGTGTTGGTCTTGTTCTTTCGCCCGATATGCGGGATATCCTGTCACAGTCATCGGAGGAGGAGGTTTGGGTTCCTGCCGAGGAGTTCGTTGGTGCGGACAACGGCGAGTATATCAAACACGACGAATCCGATAAACAGTTCTATGAATATGTCGGCCCCGATAATGGCGACTACAATGTTCGCTTCAGCTATGTCGGCCCCGGCAATGGCGCCTACCTGTACCTTGGCGGCGGAGCCTATCGACACGTTGGTGATTCCACCGGGGATTATACGCCGCAGGTTAAACTCACGGCGCCGACCCGCCGCGCGCGGGCATTGAACCGCTTCGTTGCACAACAGTTGCCGTTTGGCAGTGTTGAAGCCACCGGCATTGCGGTTTCGCAGACACCGAATCGGCTGCGATCATCGGCGGAACAAACGCACTGGTCGCACGATGTGCAGTGGTCATCGTCACCACAAATAACGACACCGGATTCCAGCCGCGCGTTCGTCAGCGCTCGCTGGCGTCAGGTGGGCCACGACCGCCAAAGCGCACGGGAATTGGACCTACTTGATATTGCCCGAAACTGGTACTTACCGACAAATGACCGGCAAAACCTGGACGGCATGAATATCATTGAGTCGCATGCAGTACTCCCGCTGCATTCGTGGATTCAACTGGGCGGTGAAATGGGGCATCTCACCGGGCGCGTGTCCGGTAGGCGGGATGCACAACGCATAACTATTAAACCGTTTCGTGTGATTGAATGGCAGGCGAGCCACCGCAATGCCACCGCGACCCTACCCGGTGGTGAGCAACGGAAGCAATTGGCGTGGCAGCTCGCGCAAGAAGTTCGTTTCCGTAATTGGCGCATCACTACATCACTTGATCGCGAGCAACGTCAGGCCGAAAACCATGCCACTCGCTTTGATGCCATGCAATGGCAGATCGCCCACGGGGCCTGGAAACTCCAACACCAGTGGGAATGGCGATATAATGATCTGGCACGGGGGCGATTGGTCGAACGAAGCCAACGTCTCTCCGCGGCAGGTACCATCAGTGTTTCCCAATGGGGCTTGCGGGGGAATTTTTATGCTTCCCGCTTAAATCGCCGTGAGACTCGTACCGCAAAACTGGATTTGCGGTACTTCGGTGATGGGACCCTTTCCTGGCACTACCGCCCGTGGAATCTTGAATCCACTGTACGATACAATCTCAATCAGGCGGGTGCTCGACTGCGGCGGGAGAATTACATTCCGGTGGCGGACGGGTTCGGGGAATACCGCCTTGAAGACAGCCTGTTTGTCCCGGATCAACAGGGAGATTTTCGGCGAGTTATCGGCACCGGCGGTGTGTTGAATGCAATCGCAGCGGGTAGCAAGGAGTTTTCTCTTCGCAAGTCCTATGCACCGGGGCACCTAGAGGACGATCAGTGGTTTGACAACATGTTAATTGCTTTGCATCACGACCGCCGCGAACAATTAGCCTACCGCCAGTTGTCGATTACGCAGTGGCTCATTCCCTGGGGCACAATGCTGTCCAGGCACTCTGCTGTGCCGTATAGTTTCGTCGCGCGATCCACTACCGGAACACTCGAGCGACGATTTATGCAACCGCGGTCGACCTGGTATGTGCGAACGCGGCTCGTTCGCAAGCATGAACAGTACCAATCCCTCGTTCCGACAAAACGCTTTAGCTGGGAAATCGTCGCCCGCCGTATCAGTTCCCAGTACCGGTGGCAAAGTCTGGAAATTGGCGTCCGCACCCGTTCCCGTTCGGCTAATACTGCGATCAGTACCAATCCGGTGAACCTCCGATCACACATGGCCTGGTTTTCGGCAGGGTATTCCATCTCGCCACGCAGTACGCTCTCGCTGACGCCGTCGACGGAATTTCTTGACGATCAGGCGTCGGCGAGCACGGCGGTCATTTACGGATTCACTCCCGCCTTGACCTGGCATTTCCGTCAGAATCGACAGCAGGGATCAACCCGAACCAGCTTGACCTATGAATACGTTGATAGCAAGACCGAACGGGATTATATCCCTGGATTTCAGACCATCCATGGCCTTGGCCATAACCTGCGGGCAAACGTCGACGCGCGGTTGAATATTACGTCATCAATTTCAGCGACCATCCGTTCGCAAGTCCGGTTGCGGCGAAACCGCCAACCGGACGTGGTTTTTAATATCTCGGCCGTGTCTAAATTCTGATGGTAATCATGAATCACCTTAATCGACATACTCTTCAGGTTCCGTGGTGGTGGGTTGTCCTCATGACCACACTGATATTTGGTACAGCAGAGGCACACGAATATCAATTGACCGGTAACCAGTCATTTTCGACACGGGAGATCGTGGGATGGCTGGCCTCAGCAAGAGTGAACAATGAAAATGCCGCCGCGCAGGTAATCCGGGACCACTACCGTCGCCGTGGATTCTATGACGCAACTGTTCAGGCAATTGCGCACACCGATGATTCAACGACCTGCACGATTATCATTCATGAAGGTCCAGAAATTCACCTCGGCAGGATTGATGTTCGCTGGGTCGATAGCGAAAAGCCAATCTTGCCGGAGCCGCAGGTGCAGGGAGCGTTTGCCGGTGTAGCGTCCGAATCCGCGCTACACCGAGGGTTGGAAACTCTGGTCCAGCGGCTGCGCGATGACGGGTACCACTATGCCCAGGTATTTCCGGATGAATTTAGCCGCCGTGAGGAACGACTGGATTTTACAGTACGCATTGCCCCCGGTGCCCGACTCATGGTAGCCGAGTGGCAAATCACCGGCACCCAGCGCACCGCGCCGCACCTGGTGCGTCGCCGATTGCGTTTGCGAAACGGCGTTCCGTGGACTCGACGGTTGCGGAATGAAATCGAGCAGACAATCCGCTCATGGGATTACCTGCGGCTGACCGGCTCGTTGGCCATTACCCGTTTCATCAACGATTCGCTGGTTGTAGTGACAATCCCGCTCGCCGAACCGCCGGTTTTCGTTGCTGATGGAGGATTGGGATATGACGGTGGGGCGATGTCCAGGCGTGGAGTGCAGGGAACAATGAATGTACGGGTTGACAATCCCTTTGGCAGTGGCCGGAAGCTGAATTTCGAACTCTCGCGTCAGACACCACGAACGAGCAATACAAAATTACAGATTTTCGACCCGCATATCATTGCCGCGGGAATCGGGGTGCGCTTACAGTTGCATCAGCGGCGACACGCGCGGTCGTACGAGCAGTTGTCCCTGGGGATTGGTTTCCCCATTGCCTTATCACCAACGGATCAAGGCATCGTGGATTTCACTTGGAACCGTATTCTGCCGCTGACGGCCGGGAACGGTGTACCAAATTCGCGTCGGTATGATCTCAGCGCAACCTTTACGAAAACGGTAATCCACGGCTCAGGAAGCCGTACCACACTCAGCACCAGCACGAGCGGTTCAGTGCGTCGCGTGTACGGAAGCAGTATCAGCGGGGATGAAACCCGCCTGCGTTTTCGGTTGAACGGCGAAATGAAACACCGCCGCCTGCTGTCGTCCCGGTTTGACCTGGAATTTGTCGGCAGGGGAGAGGGATGGTTAGGTCACGTAGTTGCGAATTCCTGGGGTGATGAGATGTACCTGGGTGGTCCGCAATCACTCAAAGGGTACGCGGAATTCGCCATTCCGGCTGACGCATACGTGTTTTTATCCACTGAAATAGGATATCGGCTAAGTTCGCACACGCGCATGCATACGTTTGTCGATTACGCACGGTATCGGCCCTTCCAGCAATACCTGCTGTTTAGTCACTGGCCTGTCCGCTGGTCCGCCGGGATTGGCACGGAAGCTCGAAGCCGGTTAGGACGAACCCGCCTGGATATCGGCTGGCCGCTGCCCGGTTCTCTTGGAGAAGGTATCATCTATCTTCGCTGGATGCAGGGTTGGTAAAATCCCTTGCCTCACCTTGGGATACTCCCATATTGACCACGTGATGAACCGACGTCAACCACGCCGCACAATAGTTGCTTACGTCTTTGATCTCGATGATACGCTATTTGACCGGGAAAGTGCCCAGCGGCTGATGTTTCAACTGCTGCTGGAGAAACATGATTCTCTGTTTGCCGGGATTGAGCGGCAGGCACTCACGAACGCTTTTTATGTGGCGGACAACGAAGCCAATCAACATTTCGAATCGGGCGCACCGCAGATTGACGTGGTAACCAGGCGTATTCGGGCTTTCCTCGGTCTCCTTAAACTCCCGGACGATCGTGCCGACGAAGTTGCCCACACCTATCTGGCGCATTATCCCCCGGACGGGTGCGCGGTAGCCGGGGCACGAGAGGTTGTGGAAAAACTGGCCCATCGCCGGCGAGTCGGTTTGATATCCAACGGTTACCGGAAAACCCAGCAGCAAAAACTTGAGTCGATCGGGATGAATGGATCACTCTCGGTCGCGTTATTCTCCTCGGAACTTCCGGTGCGTAAACCGCAACCGGAAATCTTCGCCATGGCCGCATCACAGCTCGCAGTCGCGCCGGATCAATGCCTGTACACCGGCAATTCATACCGGTACGATATCTGCGGGGCGATGGCCGCCGGCATGAAAACATGCTGGTATAATCCTCACGGCAGGCGGCTGATCGGAGACCAGAAAAAACCGGACTACGAAATCGCCACGTTGCGTGCGCTTGTCCGGCTGCGCTGAGGTGTGCGGATGGGCAACGAGGGCAGCCACCGTTTCTACTCATTCTCATCCACCGGGTTATTCACACTCATCCGGCCGGTCAATACTCTCCTCACCGGCTTCGCAGTATTGCTGGGAATATATTTGGGGGAGATGGATGTCCCAGTCTTAATTCTGATTTGCGGACCCCTCTCCGCCATGTTTGTGGCTGCCGGGGGTTATGTGGACAATGATATCGCCGATCTCCGCGCCGACAGCATCAACTGTCCGTCCCGGCCACTTCCCAGTGGCTCAGTGCCGATAAACATCGCCATGCTGACCGCGCTAGGATGTTTTGTCGCCGGTCTCGTTCTGGCCGGGATATGCTCACCCGTTGCCCTGCCCGCCGCCGGTGTCGCTGCATTCGTCGTGGTTGGCTACAATCATGTTGCCAAGCGCGGTGTGATTATCGGCAATGTCATGGTCAGTATTGCCGGAGGCTTCCCTTTTCTCTATGCGGGCTTGTTGGGTACCTCTCAGGAAGTGAACTGGACTCTGCTCTGGGTCGCCTTCGGACTTGCTGCGATGCTGCATCTGGTTCGCGAATTACTCAAAGATATTGAGGATATGGCCGGCGACCGGGACGCGGGATTCCACACGGCCGCCATACTCTGGGGACGAGGAACTACCCAACGCCTTGCCGGAACAGTAGCTTTGATCACTGGAACCCTTGTTGTCCTTCCGGGCATCCGCGGCTGGCTCAATATGTATT
The DNA here is from genome assembly GCA_964461835.1 of uncultured Ignavibacteria bacterium. Lineage (GTDB taxonomy): Bacteria > Zixibacteria > MSB-5A5 > WJJR01 > JAJRUJ01 > CAYWVO01. The sequence continues at coordinate 129,180 of CAYWVO010000002.1, forward strand.
ATCTCATTGGTGCAGTCGTCTTTGTTTCGATCCCTTGCCTCTTCCTCGGGGTTCGCTCATTTACCGGAATGCACCCGGATGAAACAAGCCGTTGGAGCACCGTGATGAAAATTATAATGATCCTTGGTTTGCTCTTGCTCCTCATCGGCAAGCCCTGAACTTCGTAGCGACTTCCCATGATCGCACATAAACCTTGACCGGACATACCTTTCGGCTCACATTGAGAAAATGACGCAGGGTTTCCACAGACGCAGTTTAATCGCCGGTGCGTGGATCCTGGCACTGGTTAGTAGTGTCCTGCCCGGCATATGTCATGGTATTACCATTTCGAGTGAACTAATCCAGGATAATCCCCAAGTCACTGACACCGTTCGGCTGGAGATCTTTGCTCGCTGGACCGGCGAGGAGGCTGCGTATCGATTCCAAACGCCGCAACTCCCCGAGTACCCGGCATTGCGGCTCGTGGGACAGCAGACCGGTGGCGGTTCACGCCCGGTAGAGGGAGAATTCGTTTCCGAAAAAATGTGGCGCTTCCGTTTTGTCTGCGAAGTGCCGGGGACGACCAGCGTCTTGCCGCCGACAATTGTCTACACCAACACCGAAAGTTCGGTCACCGACTCCGCCACCAGCGCCACCATGCAATTAGTTGTTGCACCCGCACCGCCATCACCCTTCGACTACACCCGGCTTATCCCGTACGGACTGGGTGTAATTGTCCTCGGGGCGTTGGCTTTCGCAGTCGCGGTCCTTGTTAAAAGGCAGCAAAATCGCAAGAAATCGGCCGTATTGCACGTTACACCAGAGGAGGAGGCCGCTCGTCTGCTGGAGGACCTGCGCGCCATCAAGCGGGAAGACCAATGTGAGGAGTTTTATACCTCGCTGGAGACAATCGCACTGGGCCTTTGGGAGGCGAAAACCAGCCAACGTTTGAGCGGAAAGACCCCGGAGGAAGTGGCGGCAATCCTCAAAGAGCACCATGTCGAGCCTGAGGTGATCGAAGATGTCCGACAAGTGCTAAAGGATTGTCAAACAGTCCGCTTCAGCCGCGGCCGGGTGCCGATCCAGGCGATGGATGTCTCCTACCAGATAGTGGCATCCTGGATGAAACCCGATCAGAACGGATAGTGTATATAGCCAGATAAAGAGGTAAACCCACCGGAACCGGCAGGAACAGCAGGAGTTAGCCCATGCACCCTGAAATTGAGGCAATTCAGGAGCGAGTTAAACAACAAAGTGAATTCTGTACGACACTCTTGGAGGAAGTCGGCAAAGTCATTGTCGGACAAACGTACCTGGTTGAACGACTGCTGATCGGGTTGCTGGCTGACGGCCATCTCCTGCTGGAGGGCGTTCCGGGGCTGGCGAAGACCCTGTCGGTACGGACTTTATCTGATTCTATTCGTGCGCAGTTTCAACGACTCCAGTTCACTCCCGATTTGTTGCCGGCCGATATTATCGGAACTGTCATCTACGAGGCGCAGACCGGCTCGTTTTCGACGAAGAAGGGACCGATCTTCGCTAATATTATCCTCGCTGATGAAATCAACCGCGCACCGGCCAAAGTTCAGTCTGCGCTGCTGGAGGCGATGCAGGAGCGCCAGGTGACCATAGGAGAGCAAACGCATCCGCTGCCGTCGCCGTTCCTCGTTCTCGCCACGCAGAATCCCATCGAGCAGGAAGGGACCTACCCGCTCCCCGAGGCGCAGGTTGACCGATTCATGTTGAAGCTGCTGGTGGACTACCCGAATAAGGTCGAAGAACGACAAATTATGGATCGGATGACCGCCGGTCAAACTCCAGTGGTGCAGCCGGTAGTCAGCCCTGAAGACTTACTAACCGCGCGGGAGACAGTGCGGGAAATCTATATTGATGACAAAGTTAAAGATTATATCGTTGATATCGTCTTCGCCAGCCGGCGGCCGAACGCCTACGGGATGGAAATAGGTGATCTCATATCCTACGGCGCCTCCCCGCGAGCCTCGATTTATCTCAACCTGGCCGCGAAAGCCCATGCCTTCCTCCGGGGCCGTGGCTTTGTCACACCGGAGGATGTCAAGTCAATCGGACTGGATGTCTTACGTCACCGGATCCTGGTCTCCTACGAGGCGGAAGCGGAAGAGGTGACCGCCGACGATATCGTGCACAAGATTTTCGACCATATTGAGGTGCCCTAAACGGGAGATATATGCTACCACGTGAATTGGTCGCCAAGATTCGCCGCATTGAAATCCGCACGAAACGTCTGGTCAACGACGTGTTCGGCGGAGAGTATCACTCTGTCTTCAAGGGACAGGGCATGGAGTTTGAAGAGGTGCGCGAATACTTCCCCGGTGACGATATTCGCCTGATCGATTGGAATGTAACCGCCCGTGCCGGAAAGCCGTACGTAAAGAAATTTAAAGAAGAGCGCGAGCTTACGGTCATGATCATGTACGACGCCTCCTCCTCCGGCAAATTCGGCACCAGCGAGCGGATGAAAGGCGAGCTGGCGGCGGAGCTTTGCGCGCTGCTGGCGTTCTCGGCGATTAAAAACAACGATAAAGTCGGCATGATCATCTTCACGGATCGCATCGAGAAATTCATCCCGGCGAAAAAAGGGCGGGCGCACGTATTGCGGCTGATTCGCGAAATTTTGCATTTCCAGCCGGAAGGCACCTCGACCGATATTGCCGGCGCTCTGGAGTTTTTCCTGGGGGTCATGCGACGCAAAACCGTGGCGTTTCTGGTCTCGGATTTTCTGGCGGGAGAATATCAACGGGAAATCGCCATCGCCAACCGGAAACACGATCTGGTCGCCATTAGAATAACTGACCCCCGTGAATCGGAGATGGTTGACGTCGGCCTGCTGGAATTAGAGGATGCCGAAACGGGAGAAGTTGTTGTTGTCGACACCGCCTCACTGCGGGTGCGCAGCCAGTTTTCCGAACAGAGCAAAGGGCGGGAAGCAGGAATGCAGAAAACGTTTGGGATGATTGACCTGGATATGATACCGATTCAGACCGGTTCATCATACATTGATCCCTTGATTTCATTTTTCCGCCGACGCGAGCGGCGGATTCACGGGTAATGGTATGCGTTATTAAATAAGTGAGGTTATCGCAATGTTTGGTTTAGGTCCCACGGAAATAATCCTGATTGTCCTGGCGTTGGTGTTGCTGTTCGGCGCACGCAAGCTGCCGGAATTGGCCCGCGGGCTGGGGCGCAGCACTGTAGAATTCCGCAAGGGATTGAAAGATGAAGACGGAGACAACGACAAGGACGAGCAAGAGAAAGCAAAGAAGGAAACGAAGACAGAGCAGTAGACATCGTTCTCAGTTGATCGAAATCGAAAGGCACAGAACCAGCTAATGGCACAGCAGTCATCGAGTACCGCTCTCTGGGTTGCGGTTGTGTTTGCCGCCGCGGCGGCTGTTTTCAGTGGAATGGTCCTTTTCTTCAACGCCGGTTCCCCGGAAACTGCCGGCCCCGGTTGGCAAGAGCAGCGAGACCAGGCAATCGAATTGCAAAATAATAAGCTCTATCAGGCGGCCATTGAGGAATACGGCCAGATCATCGATAATCCCGCTGTTCCGGCAGCAAAGCGCGCCAATTACGCGTACACCATCGGTGAGATATACCAAAACGAATTGGGTGATTATGAGAATGCGGCTGCGAATTATATCCGTGCTCGCGCCCTCGGTCCGCGTCCGGAATTGGCAGATAAGATTTCGCTGAGATTAGTCGAGTGTTTTGAAAACCTGGGACGTTCATTCGATGCGGCCCGCCAATTAGCAACTTCAACAGCGGAAGAGAAAGAGCAGCAACCCGCCGAACCCGGCACCGTGGTCGCACGAATCGGCGACCGCGAAATTACGATGACCGAAGTCGAGAAGGAATTACAGCAACTTCCGGTGCCCATCCAGAAAGAATTTAGCTCACGTGAGAAAAAGCTGGAGTTCCTTCGCCAGTACATTGGCATGGAGCTGTTGTACAAATCCGGTTTACGTCGCGGTATCGATCGCCAGCCAGCCGTGAAAGAGCAACTCGTCGACGCCAAACGGCAAATGGTTATCGATGAAATCCTGCGCACGGAAATCCTGGACAAAATCGACGTTAGTGAGGCCGATCTCGACTTGTTTTATCAAGCGCATAAGGAAGACCTGTTTGAGGGCAAACCCAAAGAAGAGGTGCGGTCGCAAATCCAGCAGGAGTACATGCGGTTAAAGCAACGGGAGATGTATTCTAAGATGATTGACGAGTTGATAACCGCTGAGCCGGTAGAAATATACGAAGAAAACATCAAGTAACAGTTTAATAAGGGTGCAATTCTTGATCTGATTATGTCTATCCACCGATTTACCCCACATATTCAATCAGTTATCAGCATGTCACTCCGAATTGGTGTTGTGGCAGTGGTGTTGCTGCACGGCGCGTCGAGCATTGTTGGTGCACAGGGTGTCTCAATAACAGCGGAAGTCGACAAGACCGAAATAACCATCGGCGACCTCATTGAACTGGATATCACGATCGAGGCGGATACCGCGTTGGAAGTAACACTCCCCGATCTGAGTCTGATTCTCGATGCATACGAGGTCAAAGACTACCGGCGGGCCGATCCGGTCCTGCGTGATGACGGTATCCGGGTGCACGAATATGCTTGCTCGCTAACCACCTGGACTACCGGCCGCTGGGTTATCCCGCCACTGTCGGTTACGTATGCCGATTCACTGGGGCAGACCGCGACAGCCTCCTCGGATTCCATTTATATCGACGTGAAAAGTTTGTTGGCCGAGGCGGGGGAAGACACGGTCGATATCCATGATCTCAAACCACTGTACACGCCGGAACACCAAACCGCGTGGTATTACTATGTGGCCGGTGCGGCCGTTCTCCTCGGGCTGGGATTATGGCTGCTGTTACGCCGTCGAAAGAAGGCCGAGGAACTGGAGGAGCAGGATACCCGCACACCCGACGAACGAGCATTTGACGAATTGAATGATCTCAAAGCAACACCATTCCTGGCTGAAGAACGGTGGCGGGAGTGGTATTTCGCCTTGACCGAAATTTGGCGGCGGTATCTCGATGGGCGCTATCGGGTCGACACGCTGGAGGCCACGACCGAGGAGGTCAAAGCAATTAGCAGAGAATTGCCCTTTGACCGGGACGAGCAACGGGATATCGACGAATTTCTGGCGCGCGCTGATTTTGTGAAGTTCGCCCGGCTCGTGCCGGACTCCGGGATGCCCGAACAGGATTTCAACTGGGTGTGGGAATTTATCGAACGGACCAAAGTTGAACCGGTGGCAGAGGCCGGCAAACTACCGCAAACCGGGACGGAAGGATAAGCAAGGATGATTTTTCGCTTTGCGACACCATTGGTACTGATCCTGCTGGTTGTGGTCCCGGTGGTTCTGTACGTGTATTTTGTCCGGCGACGGGGCAAAGTCACACCCATCCGTTATTCAGACACTCGGCTGGTCTCGGATCTCAAACCGACTGCCCGGTTGAGGCAGCGGCATCTGGTCATCCTGCTGCGGGCAATTGTTATCGCTCTGGTGATTATCGCGGCCGCCCGGCCACAGGCCGGAACGGTGATGTATGAGGTTTCCGCCGAGGGGATCGATATTATGCTGGTGCTGGATATCTCCAGTTCGATGAAAGCCGAGGATTTCCGGCCGGAAAACCGGCTTGCCGTGGCCAAAGAAACAATCAAAGAGTTCGTTAACGGCAGGACAAACGATCGCATTGGCCTGGTGGTATTTGCGAAACAGGCGTTTACCCAATGTCCCCTAACGTTGGATTATGGAGTATTGATTAATTTTCTGGAAGAGGTTGATTTTGGTTTATTGGAAGACGGCACCGCGATCGGTTTGGCAGTCGCCACCGGCTTAAACCGCCTCCGGGAATCGGAGGCTGAATCCAAAGTCATGATCTTGCTTACTGATGGGGTCAACAACGCTGGATTCCCCGATCCTCGTCCGGCCGCCGAGATGGCAGAGGCATTGGATGTGAAACTTTATACTGTTGGTGTCGGCAAACCCGGCAAAGCGCCGTACCCGGTGGATGATCCCATTTTCGGCCGTCGCTATCGCTACCTGCCGGAGCAAATCGATGAGCAGATGCTCAAAGATATGGCCGAAACCACCGGTGGGCTGTACTTCCGGGCCAAAACGCCAAAAATGTTATCCGATATCTACGATCAAATTTCAGCGCTGGAAAAAACGGAAATCAAGTCGCAACAATACACCCGGTATAGTGAACTGTTCGGTTATTTCGCCTTGGCGGGGTTGGGATTGTTTTTGCTGGAACTCCTCCTGACCCACACGCGATTCCGCCGGATCCCTTGAGGAACGCAATGCGATTTGGCGCAGAAGAATATCTCTGGTTACTCTGGCTGGTGCCGTTGACTGCGGTGCTGCTCTGGCTGGCGTATCGCTTCCGAGCGCAGGCACGGCTGCGATTTGCCGACGCGTCTCTCCTGGAGCGCCTGCTCGCCGGATATTCACCGCAACGCCGCTTCGCCAAAACCGTGTTGCTGGTTGTGGGAATTTTCTTCCTTACGTTCGCCTTGGCCCGGCCGCAATTCGGCGAGAAAATGGTTTTTCTCAAGCGTAAAGGCGTCGACATCGTGGTCCTGCTGGACACCTCAAAATCGATGCTCGCGCGCGACATGAAGCCTGACCGCCTCAGCAAAGCCAAGCAGGAAATCTATGGCATGCTCGAACGCATGACCGGTGATCGGGTGGGGTTGGTTTGCTTCGCCGGCGAAGCGATTATCCAATGTCCACTGACGCTGGACTACGGCGCAGCACGAACACTGGTGACCGCGGTCGACCGGTATGCGGTCGGCAAACCGGGCACGGCTATCGGTGAGGCAATTAGCAAAGCGGTCACGATGTTCGATCCCACCGAAAAGAAATTTAAAGTCGCGCTGCTGATCACGGACGGAGAAGACCACACCGGCAACGCCGAGGCCGCCGCCGAGGAAGCCAAAAAAGCCGGGATCAATATCTACGCGATCGGTATCGGCTCACCCTCCGGTGAACCAATCCCGGAGTTTGACGAGCAGGGCAATGTTACCGGCTTCAAAAAAGACCGCAACGGCCGGGTGATCATGAGCAAACTCGATGAGTACACGCTGCAAAAAATCGCGCTGACCACCAACGGAAAATACTATCGGGCGTCGGCCGGGGAACTGGAGCTGGATCGCATTTACGACGAAATAGCAGAAATGGAGAAGAAGGAACTCGAAGGGAAGTTGTTCACGCAGTATGAAGACCGCTTCTCCTGGTTTTTGGTGCCTGCGGCGGTGCTGTTGGCGGTCGAGGCCATTATTTCCGAGCGGCGAAGAAAATCCGGTGGGCGCAACGTATAATTGGATGTGCGAAGACATTGGAATACATACACGGTGTTGACCATGGGATTACGATCCAGCGTACTTGGGCTACTATTAGCAGGGGTGTTGTGCTTTTCGGTGGATGCCCGCGCCGACGACTACCGAAAATTGATCACCGAGGGAAATCGCTTGTACGAGGAAGGAAATTACGACGAAGCCCTCAACAAATACCGCGAAGCGCAAATTGAACGGCCGGAAGCCGGGGAAATCCAATACAATATCGGCAGTACCTTGTATCGCCAGGGAGCATTTAAAGAATCAGCGGAGATATTCCCCAACGCCACGACCACCGACGATTCCCGGCTGGAAGCTCACACCTACTACAACCAGGGAAATGCCTTCTTTCGGCAACAGGATTACCCGCAAGCCATCGAAGCCTACAAGCAGGCGTTGAAGCTCAATCCGGAAGATGAGGATGCAAAGTTCAATCTCGAACTGGCGCGCAAAAAGCTCAAAGAGCAAATGAAACCGCAGCAACAGCAGCAACAGCAGCAACAACAGAAAGAACAACAACAGCAGAACGAACAGCAACAACAAGATCAGGAACAAAACCAACAACAGCAGGACAAACAACAACAGCAACAACAGCAACAACAAGACGAGCAAAATCAACAACAGCAGCAGCAGGACGAACAGGAACAACAGCAACAACAACAGCGGGCGGGCGAACAGGATGAATCCGGCGCGGATTCTACTCAGCAACAACCGGCACAGGCCCAAGCCATGGAGGGGATGACCAAAGAAGACGCCGAACGAATCCTCGATGCCCTTAAAGATGAAGAACAGCGGCTGCAAAAGGAAAAGCGGCGAGCCCAAACGTCACGCAGTTCCTCGGTGATTAAGGACTGGTAAGGTCTACCCGCGAGAGCTATGGTCAGGAAGCAGCGGACATATTGCCGAGAACGGCGAAGCCTTGGTGCTCTCGTTGTCGGCGTGGGGTGCAGTCTGCTGATGTTGGTCGTGGGTTTACCGGTACAAGCAGCAGTCACGATGAATGCCTCGGTGGACCGCACCACCACGACCGTAGATGACCCGCTCACCTTGACCCTGGAAATTACCGGTGACCAGAAATCCCTCCCCGAACCAAAGTTACCCGATCTGTCCGCATTTGAAGTCTATTCCTCAGGTCGCAATCAGTCATTTAATTGGGTCAACGGTCAGGTTTCCTCCTCGATTCGCTATAACTATATCCTTGTCCCCAAAAAGACCGGTACGCTGACCATCGGCCCGGCAACGATGACCGTGGACGGCAAAACCATCCGAACCGCACCCATCACTATCGACGTCACGAAACGAAAGCCGTCTCGCCTCCCGCAGCAACAACCTGATCAGCGGGGGGGAGGTTCATCTGGCGGTTCGTCGCAACCGGAAGGCCATAAAATTTTTATTGAGGCGGTGCTGGATCACGACACGGTGTATGTGAATCAACAAGTAAAGTTGATCTTTCGGCTGTATCGCGGCGAACAGTTGATGTCCAGCCCGGAATACCGTCCGCCGTCATTCAACGACTTCTGGAAAGAGGACTTGCCGCCGAATCGGAAATACTATAAGACAATTAACGGAGTGCGGTATGATGTTACCGAAATTCAGTTCGCGTTGTTTCCCATTTCGGCGGGGGAAAAGACCATTGATCCATTCTCTTTAACCGCCATGGTACCCGAGGAGCGCCGCCGTCAACGGCGCGATCCGTTTGGCTTTTTTGATGATGATTTCTTTTCGGCTTTTCGTCGGGGAAAACCCGTCACCCTCACGACCAAACCCCTGACGCTGATGGTACTCCCCATCCCCACCGAGAATCGACCACCGAACTTCTCCGGTCTGGTCGGTTCGTTCGATATTACCGCGACATATGATCGCACCACCGTCGCGGTCAACGAGCCAATCACCGCCACGGTCCAAATCTCAGGCGAGGGTAATATCAAGTCCGTTACCGAACCCGTGATAGAGGCGCCGGATAATTTTCGTGTCTATAACGCCGGATCGCAGGAGAATGTAAGCAAGGCGGGCTACCAGGTCAGCGGGTCAAAGACATTCGAGGAAGTCTTTGTACCTCGCCGCGCCGGAACGTATGAACTCCCAGGGTTTTCGCTTAATTTCTACGATCCGGAAAAGCAGGCATTCGCCGAACGCACCACCGATCCACTCAGCGTGACTGTCACTCCCGGCGAAGGGGAGTTTTCCCTACCGCCACCGGCGGCCGATCCGGAAGACATCGGCTATCTGGCCAAAGACATACGCTTCTTACACGAAATCGATACTCCGCTCGCCCGCGCCCGCGGCACTGCATCGTATTGGTTTTTTGGGTTAGTCCATGCCGTGGGCATTATTGGACTTGCCGCCGTTTTGGTGGCACGCCGGCATCGTGATCGGCTCAGTACCGATGTGGCATTTCGGCGAGGACGGTACGCCCTGCGCGACGCCAATAAGCGCCTGGCGCGGGCACGAAAGCGGCTCACTACGCAGGACACCGCAGGTTTTTATGCCGCTATCGCGGACGCGATCACTGAATATCTCGGCGATCGGCTGAACCGTGCCGGTGCAGGGGTTACCCGTGGGGAAATCGCCGCGGCCCTGACAGATGCCGGGATACCCCAAGAGTTGATTACGCAATGCCTGGCCCTCCTCGATGACTGCGATCAAGCGCGCTTTGCCCCGGGAACGTCGGCGGATGATGCAATGGAGCGCACTTTTTCCCAGGCCCGCGATTTATTAGTCGCCATGGATCGAGTCTGGCAAAATAAAAAGTCGAGTCGCAAAAGGACGGGGAGTGGGGCACTGTGAAGCCGATACGGCGATTACTGCCGAGCATGCTGGCCACAACGGTCCTTGTGGCCGGTTTGGCCCCTCCCATAGCGGCACAATCTCCAGACCGCCTGGTCGACTCGGCGGCCGTGTACTATCAACGCGGCGAATATGAAGCGGCCGCGGACATGTATCAGGCGGTGATTAATCGGGGCATTGACGATCCACGGGTCTGGTACAACCTGGGAAATGCCGAATTCAAATCCGGCAACATGGGCAAAGCCATCAAAGCCTATCTTCGCGCCCAGCGGCTGGCGCCGCGTGATCCCGATATTGAGGCTAATCTGCAATTCGTTCGCCTTTATGCCGCTGATAAAATAGAACCCGCTCAGCAATTTTTCATCGCTGGCTGGGCCGACTGGTTCGCCGATCATTTCACCTTTGGTGAATGGCTGACGGTCTCCACCAGTCTTTTCCTCATCCTGATCATTCTGACCTCACTGAAAATCTGGTCTAACCGTCATGGACACGCCGCCTGGTACTGGCTGGGCGTGGGCGTGGTCCTCTGGCTGATTGTGCTGGGCGGCGCCGCCAGACGATATCACGACGAATTCCTGCGTGACCGGGGCGTGGTCGTCGTGGATGAAACCCCGGTGCGTGGCGGTCCCGGCAGTGAATATACGCTGCAGTTTACTGGTCACGACGGACTTGTGTTCACGATCGAACGCAGCGAAAACAACTGGCTGCTGGTCTCCTTCCAAAATGGGGTAAAGGGCTGGTTGCGTCAGGATGCTATTGAACTCATCTAAGCAATTTTCTTCCTCCCAGGCGGTCGTCCGTAGGGTCGGAATTTATTGACAATTGTAGGGAAGTCGGGCACTTTGGGGGCATGAAGCGTGCGTTTTACAAGCGCAAGCGATTTTTGGGTGCGCTCATTATCCTTGCGTTTATCGTGTACGTTTTCTGGGATATCGACCTCGCAGCGTCCTGGGCCGCCTTTACCAAAATTGAACCGCTGTACTTCGTCCCGGTCGTCTTAGGGTTGCTGCTGGTTCCCCTGGCCCGGGCTCAGCGACTGAAATTTATCATGGACCCGGAGAAGCACGTGGGGCCCTGGCGGGTATTTGAAGTCTACAACGTTGCGCAAATGCTGAATAGTTTTGTCCCGGCGGTCGGCCCGGTCGCCCGTGTCCTATTCTTTGCCAGAATTTTCAACCTTCCCAAGACCTTCGCCTTCACCGTGGTGATGCTTGAGGTTCTCTTTGATGCCATCACATTAGTGTTGTTAATCTTCATCGTCTCGACAATCGCAGTCATGCCCGAATGGTTGCTGCGCAGCGAACTGGCCATATTCACTGCGACCGTGTTGTTGTTTATCTTTTGTTATTATGTGTTGCACCGCGGGGAGAAATCTGGCAACTGGGCGCCACGGTGGATGCACCGTCTGCCGGAAAGTTGGGTAAACACCTGGACCAAGGCCATGCAATCGATGGTTGCCGGTCTGCGGATGCTCAAGAGTTGGCGGCACCTGGCACGGGTGCTGTTGTTTTCGGTCATCTTCTGGATGGCACGCGTTTTCATCGTTTTTTCTTTACTGTACGCATTTCAATTTGACGTGCCATTCTGGGGTGCGATCGTGGTCCTGGTGATGCTCTCCATTGCAATTATGGTTCAAATCTCACCCGGCAACGTCGGGACATTTCAGTTTGCCTGCATTCTCGGGCTTTCGCTCTACGGGGTAAAGAAAGAGGCGGCGTTGAGTTTCTCTCTGGTGCTGCACGCGTTGGAAATGTTAACCGTGCTCACGCTCGGGTTTTTCAGCTCAGTGCATGCTGCCATCCGCTTGCGCGAATTGCCCGCCGCCGATGAGGATGATAACGACATTGATACTTCCACCGTCATTGCTCCCGATAGAGCATCACGGCCGGAAGCGGCGGCGACACCCGAGGCATCTTCGCCGGAAGAAGAAGGGGATGCCAAATACCTCCAACCTGATCGCCCCCCGCTCAGGTAAACGGGGTGGAAACCACGGCCATGGCCAGCGATGCTTTCAAAATCGGTCGAGTGCTGCGGTCCTACGGCAACCGGTACATCGTGCGGACCGCCGACGGCTCCTATGATTGCCGCCTGCGGGGCAAATTTCGTCTCTCCACCAAAAAACAAACCCCACCCGTTGCGGTCGGGGACCGCGTCACGATCTCCATTGAGCAATCTCCCTACGGCGTCATTGAAGAGATCGCCGAGCGGGAGACCAAGATTTCGCGGCCGGACGTCACCAACCCGGATGTCGAGCATGTCATTGTGGCCAATGTCGATCAATTAGTCATCATCAATGCGGTACGCCGACCGCACTATAAACTCGGTGCGATTGATCGGTTTTTGCTGGCTGCCGAGCGTAACGGTCTAACCGCGTGCGTCTGTCTGAACAAAATCGACCTCGCCCGCGATACGCGGTATCGAGACGTGATCAAGATGTATCGCGCTATCGGCTACCGGGCAGTTGCCTGTTCGGCGAAAACCGGGGAAGGGCTGGAGGAATTCAAAGCGGTGTTACAATTGCGAACGTCCATCCTGGCCGGGCATTCCGGCGTCGGGAAATCTTCGTTGATTAACGCCATTCAGCCCGGTCTGGAAATCGCCACCGCCGAAATTTCCGATGCCACCGGCAAAGGCGTCCACACGACCACGACGATTGAGCTGCATCCGCTGGATTTTGGTGGGTATGTGGCGGATACGCCGGGGTTGCGGGAAATCGGCCTGTGGGATATCCGGCCGGAAGATTTGGCCGATCTCTACCCGGAAATGCGTGAACGAGCCGGTCTCTGCAGATTTCGCAACTGCGCTCATATCGGTGAACCCGATTGTGCCATCAAACTGGCCGTTGACGAGAAGGATATTGCGCCGGAACGCTATGATACCTATGTTCGAATTTATCGGAGCCTGCGTGAGAAGCAGGCCTGAAGGAAAGGGCACGACCAATGTCGATACGGGCAATCGGTTCAGCTACAAGGTTTGTAATCACCATGTCGGCAGTACTGCTGCTTTTCGCTGGCTGTGCCAAAGAGGAGCGGAGCCGCGCAACGGATGATGAAGATCTGCGCAAGATGTTGGCGGCTCTGGTTAAAGGAATCGATGAAAGAAATCCCTCAATGATTTCTCGACTCGCCATAGAGGGATTTGACGCACAAGGATTAATAGATACGGTATGGGCTGACCGAGAAGCCCAGCAAGTGAATCATATTATCCGGCGCCTGCGCATCTCAGAAGAAGCAGCACGAGCGGCCCTGGAAATCCGATTTATTCGTGATAATAAGATATTCTACCGCCAATCCCTGGCGGTCGGCATGGCCTATGCTGTTGATAAATGGCGTCTGACGGAATTTCGACTGTTTGGTCCTTAGGCAAGTAACAGTATCCCGCCACGACCTTACTTCCAGACTTTGGATCACGTATCGGTGCATCAGAAAAAACAATTCATCCGCCGAATGTATGACACCCTGGCTGCCCGCTATGACGTGACCAATTCGGCCATCAGTCTCAGGCAGGATCAGCGGTGGCGCCGGGCCGTGGCAAGACGGATGCCCCGCCACGGCCGCATTGCCGATTTGGGCGCGGGCACCGGTGTGCTCACCGAGCAATATGCAAAAAGCAGCCGGGGAGATGCGCAGGTAGTCCTGGTGGACTTCAATCGGGAAATGCTCTCCCGTGCGCGACAGCGATTGACCCGAACTCATCCGGATTTGCCGGTTTCGTATGTTATCGCAGATGTCGAACACCTGCCGTTCAAAGACGGGGCATTCACCGGTTGCATGTCAGCCTTTGTCCTGCGCAATTTGCCGTCGGTATCTGCGATAGTCCCGGAATCGTACCGGGTGCTTGCCCCGAACGGGACCGCCGCGTTCCTGGATGCTACCCGACCGCCGGCAGGAATTTGGCAACGGCTGTTTGACCTCTATTTCCAGCATTTGATGCCGGTTTTAAGCCGGGTGTTCAATCCTGGTGAACGCGAGGCGTACCGATACCTGGCCGGGTCGGTGATCGATTTTCCTCGGGTGGGAGAAGTGCTCGCTGCATTTCAAGCGGCGGGTTTTCTCCAACCCCGACTGGTCTCAATGTGGGGCGGAATTCTGTCGATATTCATGGCAAGAAAAGTACCCTCAGCCGAGTGAAACTGCCGAACGGTACAGCCTTAGCTGCGTACAATAATTATTGTCCCGGCCTGGGGGGAGGAAAACGATTGTGAAACGCGTTGTCATCCAGATGCTCATCTTGTTGGGAATCGCCGTGGTGCTCGGCCTGGGTAGCAACGCAGTCAACCCCAACGCGATACCCCTCATCGGGAAATACCAGCCGATTGATTACGGTGAGGATGGTATCATCGTGCCACCCTCGGCGATGGAGGGAGATCCACCCTTCATCAGTCTGAAGAAGGCCTATGGGATGTACCACGATCCCGGCACCATTTTCCTGGATGCGCGCGAACCGGAAGATTACGAGCATGGGCACATCAAGGGCGCAATCAACTTGCCGTTTGACTACTTTGACGAGCACTGGCCGGATGTCGAGCCGCAATTGACCAAGGACGCCCCGGTTGTGGTGTACTGTTCCGGCGCCGAATGCGAATCCTCACTGTATGAGGGACGCTATTTGAGCGAATTGGGCTACAGCAATATACACATCTTTTTCGGCGGGTGGGCTGAGTGGGCCCAGCATGATTTTCCCACCGAAAAAGGGTATGACAACGGGGCGTAGGACACTGCATGGTACAACGGGTTCTGCATAATTCAATTTTGGGCTTGCTGGTTCGTGTCTTTCTGGGGGGCGTATTCGTCTACGCATCCCTGGATAAGGTCGTCAACCCCGAGGCGTTCGCCAACATCGTCAATAACTACCAGGTGCTTCCCGGTGCGCTGGTCAATTTAATGGCACTCATCCTCCCGTGGCTGGAATTGATCTGCGGCTTGTGCTTGATTGTCGGTATCGCTGTACGGCCCTCTGCTGCGTGGGTGGGATTGATGATCGTCATGTTTATCATTGCGGTGTCCCTTGCGCTCAGCAAAAACATTAATATCAACTGCGGCTGCTTTTCAACTTCCGACCATGCGCGTAGCCTGGGACTTAATCTGCTACTTGAAGATATCGGGCTATTAATATTAGCAATACATGCTTATATCACCGATAATAAGTTCCTCGGCTTGGGAAGCCTAGTCTCACAGAAAAAAATTCCCGAATCGGTTCGTGGGTAACATTTTTCGTGGATTGAACCCAAATAGAAAGGGGCCCTGTCTCCAGGACCCCGTCCACCCCTCTTACTGCCCTTCCACACTTTCTATATTAAACAACCGCCTGATTTCGTTGATGGGCCGGAAATCTGCTATTTCGTAAAGGTCCCACCAAGTGCCTGGCAATCACTCAGGCTTTTCTCCGACAGACTCATAACATATTCTCTCGATTTCCGGCCCACCTCCGGTTACCTAAAGGAGGATTACGGGTTCATGGGATTTATAAAACAAAAGCCGTGCCAAAAAGTCCTGATTCGGTCTTATATCGCGATAACCTGTTGTACGGCATTCCGTTATTATGATAACCGACTCCTGCTTCACCCAGGTGCCGGGTCGCCAACCGCAAGATATGCGTGGAAAAACAAGTCGCGAAACCGGGGAGAGCTATAACATAGTGTATTGCTGGGGATTACCGGACGCAAAGTTTGCGTCGGCGTTGCGCCGTATTAGATTATTCGGATAGGCACCGGAATGAAGCAGAGAAAGAAGATGATAAAGCAGGTGACCGCAATCAGGCGGCGCCCAGCACCCAATTTGAATTCGTCGAACATTGTCGACGGGTGTTCCGGCCCGATGAACAGAATTAACCCGACCCAGATCAGCCAGACCGGCCAGAAAAACGACAGGGCAATGAGAATCGCCACGGTAGCATAGGCGACAACTCGGTGGTATTTGCCGAGCAGCGCGTAGGAGATATGGCCTCCGTCGAGTGAACTCACCGGCAGGAGGTTTAACATCGTCACCAACAGTCCTGCCCATCCGGCAAACGCGATTGGATCCCGGGCAAGAGTCATTCCCTCCGGCAGAGACCCGACCACCAGGTGCTGAATGGCGCGGAACAGCAGGGAATCACCCTGGAGTATTCCGGTGGCGCCTTCAATGGGGATGATCTCTGATTGCCGCAGGCCGATGACGACCGCAATTAAAGCCACGACGAAACCGGCAATCGGGCCGGCGGCGGCCATGTCCAGCAAATCACGCCGGTTTTTAAACGGCGCGCGCGGCACAATGACCGCGCCCAGAGTGCCCAGCAGGAAAAATATCGGCGCTGGAATGAAATAGGGGAGGCTCGCATCGACACCCCGCAAACGCGAGAACGTATAGTGGCCGAATTCGTGAACCAGCAGGATCAGGATCAGCCAAAACGTAAAGGGGATGCCCAGGTGAATAAGCGACCAGTCACGCAGCAGTTCACCGCCGGAATAATTGAACGCCGCGGTCACCAGCACCGAGAGAACGGTCACGCCAAAGAGGATGACATTCACCCAGGGGAATTTCTTGCGCGGAGTAATCGTAGCGATGTTGAGTGAGTACAACCCGTCCGTTTCCTCCAGGCGGACATTAAATCCGTCATTGTGAAAACGATGGGAAGCCTCCGACTCAATCAGTGACGGCTCAATCAGCGGCAGTCCGCGAATAACGGTCACTTGCCGAGTTGAATACACCGCCTCACAGCGGAAAATATCGGCAAGGCGTCGGCAGATATTTTCACCGCGGCGTTGCAGCATGAGTTGTCGTTTTCGCCGCATATACTATGTTCCCTGTGCCTCGTTACTCGCCAAAGAGCCTGTTTCCGGTTGCCCGGCGACGCCGCTGTTCCATGTCCTGTGGCAATTGCGCAACATATTCGGCAAACTGATCTCGCGCTGCTTTGGACGCAAGGTCGATGATGTACAACTCAAAATCCGCGTCCGGCGCGCCCGCCGGTTTGGCGCTGTAGGCCAGATACCGGCCATTAGGAGAATACGACGGGAACGCCTTGTCATTGCCGTCATCGGTCAATTGGCGGCGAACTTTGCCATCCACGGAATAGAGAAACAGCTCATCATGTTCGTCAGCTCGCCCGACAAACACGATATGCCGCCCGTCCGGGGAGACCGTCGGATGTTGTTCCCGCGCCTCATCGTCCCAGGTCCGAACATTGCGGGTCAGACGGTGGATGTTGCGCCCGAATTCGTCCGACCAATAGATGCCCTGCTGTCCCAACAATCCGGCTTGAAACACCATAATTGAATGATCGGCACACAGGGAGACACAGAAGACCGCGCTTGGTTTGCGCAATTTAAATAGCGTGGGGTACCGATAGCGCGCAATCACCTCACCCGTTGCCGGATTGATCGACGAAATCGCTCCCTCGTCGCCGAACTGGCCGGTGACAAACAAAACCTCATCCCCGCCGGGCGTGAATCGCGGGCAACGCCCGGAGATTTTCTCGTCTCCAATAATACCCCCCGCGCCGGTAGTTACATCATACTGGTAGAGATATGACCCACCGGCAGCGGTCCATTTTTCTTTGAGCGTATCACCGTCGGCACGCTGGCAGACAATGGTCGTACCGTCCGGCGAAATATCGGGAAAAAATTCTGAGGCC
This sequence comes from uncultured Ignavibacteria bacterium, assembly GCA_964461835.1. Lineage (GTDB taxonomy): Bacteria > Zixibacteria > MSB-5A5 > WJJR01 > JAJRUJ01 > CAYWVO01. The sequence continues at coordinate 146,950 of CAYWVO010000002.1, forward strand.
CGGCCGTCGGAGATCACCCCGACCTCCCCGCGGTCGATTGTTACCGTACAAATCTGCGATTGATAGCGAATATCATAAATCCCCAAATCTTCAGTCCCTTCCCGTTCCAGGCGGGAAAAATAGACCAGCAGGCTGTCGTTACCAGAAAACCTCGGTGCGTAATCGGCAACAAGGTCGTGCGTGATTTGAATTCCCGTGTAGCGAATATCCGCCAACGGCGCCAGTTGCGTGAAAACCGAGTCGGGGAGGAGGTGGCAATGCTCGGGGGTCAGGATGTTGCAAAAGGCGAGCGTGTCCCCATCACCTAAGGCCGCCAGCGAGCGGGTGGCCACCGATTCGGCCACCGCCGGCACGCTTGGATTGGTGTCCGTCACGGCACCCTCCCTCGTGCGAACTACTTGGTCTTCAGCAGTGCGAACTTCGCAAGATACTGCGACCACTCCCAGGAGGACCCAGAGTAGAATCCCGACAGTCACACTTCGGGTGATATGTGTCGGGTTTCTCGGTCCGCCGAAAGGGGACCGCGGAACCCGACCGGCAAGTGCCTTTACCTCACTACTCATCAACTTAAACATCATACAACGTAAAGGCCCGATCCGGGATAATTATTCGTCAAAAAAAAGGGGAAGCGATTGTTCGCTTCCCCTTGGAATCTCCGAAGAGATGTGATGCGTTGTCAGGTTTACGGCATATATGGGAAACGCCATTCACCTAACGGCGCCGGGCCACCCATCAGGTAGTCAAACAGATAGGTAACGTCGGCAGCGTCCACTGCGCCGTCCAGATTGACGTCGCCATTACCCGCGTTAAACGCGTCAATGGTTTCGTCGTACGGGAAGATCAACAGCGGAGAACCGTTGACATACGCATCGAGATACGCCACGTCGATCGCGTCGACGACATTGTCGTCGTTCACGTCGCCGCGGTTAAAGCCGGCAATCTTGTTGGCGCGGAACGCCATGTCGCGAATGTTGTCTTCGATGACTGCCTGGTCACCCGACGTTGCGTCGACACCAAAGATTGCGCAGTACAAGTGCTGTTCACCCAGTGGATCGAGGTCGAATTCCGGCCAGACGAACATGACCGACCTGTCTTCGGATGTACCTACGGTCGGGGTACGGAAAGCGCCAATGAAGAAGTTCTCCAGGCAGTCTTTCCATTCCGCGTCCGAGTTTGTGCAGCAACGTCCGGAGCCACAGGTCGTAGCGTAGGTCACGTAGTCCTGGTGGTTAGCCACCAAGCCACGGTACGCCGCAGAGGCGTCAACGCGATTGCTCGCCGTAGTGCTCAGGTAACCCGGCATCACCGCGTGACCGAAGCAGACACGGGCGTCGGTCGAATCCCAGACACCAAGGGCGCCGGCATCAGGCACCAGTGCGTCGGTGTTGGATTGATAGTTGGGTTCCAAATCCCAATCATACCATTGGCCGGCCAACAAGCCGGGAACGGCCTGGTCGTTACGCTCTTCGACCTGGTAGTGCATCAGCTTCAGATCGCCGTAGCCGCTACCAAAGTCGTAGAAGGTGATTTCGACCTGCGTGGTGATCGTACCCAGTGATTGCGGGTTGCCGGTGCCATCGTCCTGAATCGAGTCGATAAACTGGACCCAGGAGACATCGCTGAGCAGTTCGAGGTAATCGACGCCGAGAACCGGCGGGCACGCACCACCGCTAAACCAGTCAACGACTACCGACCAGCCGGTGGGACCTTCAAAGTCGATGTAATCGATACCGCATACACCGCTCTGTGGACCCGGGTTCGGGAAGAACCGATTCACCGGTTCGCCGAAGTCATACAACATGCTGTAGGTGAAATCGTCACCGATTTGGTGCATGAAGTACGCTCCCTCATAGATCGAAGCTTCGTAGAAACCGTCGCCCCAATCAAATGCGGTGCCGCTCGGGCTTGGCTGAGGATAATCACCCAACGAGCTGTAGTTACTGACAGCTTCCAGGTGCCACATTTCGTACCCGTTCCACCACATCCACTCGAACCATTCGAACAGACAGCCACCGACGTAGGAGACTTCCAGACCCGGGTAGTAGGTACCCGGCGGGAACTCCGGATAGAAGTCCGGATCGTTATGAACGAGTTCGATGAAGTCGGTACTGATGCCACGTTCCAGGCCAGTGCCGTCCCAATCCCAGGTAAAGCCGAACAAAGTTCCGCCCGGAATCGGACTCGGAATATCAAGCGCGACATTCGACGTGCGCAACACTTGCGCGCCGGCAGCCAGGCTTGAGCGTTCGTTCTTGTCCCGCAGGTGGCGTTCGGTCAACTTGCGACCATAGGTTTCGAAATTGACCGCTTCTTCAGTGATACCCATCGCTGCACGCTTCGCCGAACGATCTTCGAAGAAGCGATTGGCGTTGGTGGTCAGGTCATCCGCCGTTTCCGCAGCTTTGGCTGCAGCCTTTGGATTGCCCTGAGTCACTTTCGGCTTCATCGAGGCAACGCCCGGGGTGAGATCGTACAGGTTGATGGCACTCACTGTCAGGTCGGCACAGCCGGCAATGTTTTCGAACACTTCAGCCTCAGAGGCCGGATTGCCTGGTCCGCTACCAAACGGAACCGGGATTTCCTTGCTGGTCTTGTGCTGTAGCAGCATTGGCCGCAGCGGAGCATCAAGATCCCAGCAGAATACCGCGCCTTTGGCATAGCCCACGGCAACATCCGACCAGATGCTCATGACGGCATAGTGCTCGTCATCGCTGGTGTAGTAATCGCCTGGATCATTGGGATCAACACCGCCCGTTGCATATACACCGTCGTCACCCGGATGGGTTACGAGCGCAGTACCCCAGACGAAGTCAGAGAATTGACGTTCCCAGACCTTTGTGAAATCGTCGACATCAAGCAGATACCAGACGCCCTGGCGGGTACCGGCGAACAAGTAGTTGTCGCAGGTCAGGGTAACCGGGTTGGTGACCATGCCGACGCCATCGAGTACGAAGTTGTACTCAGCGGCACCGGTTGCCTTGGAAACAATCAGGACACCATTCGCCGGATTATCCAAGCCGAAGTAGACTTTCTTGCGGCCGATGGTCGGCGGGGCATAAAGTACGCTGCCCTGTTCCGAACGCCAGATTACGTTACCGCCCGTATCCAGCTTCACACGAGATGCTGAGGCGTCATCTTCCCGGGTGGCCGCATAAATGAACGGACCATCCGGATCGTCGAGGTCAATGGACAGACCAGAGTAATACGCCTGGCCATCCGGATCGCTGTAGGTCCACACAATGTTGCCGCTGGCCACTTCGATCTTGTAAATATCACCGTTGAGGTCGGCAACATAGAGATAGTCGCCGCCGTCCCAGGCCGGTGAATGGAAGATCGTCCCGTTTAATTGCACCGGGTTGGTTGCCCAGGCGGGATGGTTCACACCGGTGGCGGCATCGAGCGCCCAGAGGCAGCCGCCTTCATCACCGACAATCACTTTGTCACCAATCTCGACACTCACCGAGAACCTTTGTGCGGCGCAGAGCCAGTCACTGGCCCCGCCACCAAAGGCGTTGAAGTAGCGACCCCAGATCAGGCCGCCGGTTAATTTGTCGAGTTTGAGGAATGACTGGGCCACACCACCGCTCACGTAGACATAATCACCGGCAATGGTGATATTGTTACGCATGGCGGACGCGGTGATAATACCGGCTGGATCGAAGTACGTCCAGATGATCGCACCGGTCTTCAAGTCCATGCAGTAGATTGACTGGTCGTCGGAGCCATACACCCGTTCGCCATCAGACGTCACGTTGTTGAAACGGCTGTCGGCGTTGGTCGTGTTTTGCTTCCAGACCAGATCGATACCGCATTCTTCACCGATACCCATGCTGGAGGCACCGGTGCGCTGGTAGTCGTGATTATGCGTCAACCAGACATCCGGCACGACCGGGCATTTTTCCTCGGTTTTCGGTACGGCACAGCAGGTATACACTTCGACGACGGCTTCATAGCCCACGCCGAATGCATCGCATATGTAAATTTCTGTGCCATCATTGCCAGTGATACCCGTTTTGCATGTTTCACCGGAGGGGCATGTGGCCTCCTCATCGAGCACAAGGCCCACGGTGTCGGCGAGAGTCAGAGGTTCGACCTGCGCATAGTACTTTCCGATATCCATCACGAGCGGCTGATCCGCCGCGAACGTCGCCGAGATGAAACTGTATTCTGCGCCGGTAATATTCTCTGTTGCAAGTACGTTACCCGGGAATCCGCCATCATCGTCCAAAATTGAGACTTTGAAGCCGTAATCCCCTACGCGAAGACCGCCGCTGTAGATGTCCATTTGAAGGACGGTACAAGGCGTCGCGGCTTCGAACTGTACCCAAATGGCGTCGCGCGTGCCGGAGACTGACGGTAGGGCGAAGTCCCACAGATCCGCACCCTCCCACGCGCAGTGTTGATATTCCCAGCCACAAACGCTGGTATTACATTCGTTTTCATCGTCGGTCGTAGCATAGGACGACAAGTAGACGTCAACGGCAGTGCCGTAATCACCAAAACCGTTGCCCCAATCGTCATAACCGCCGCTGCCATCGGGCAGATACCAATAGCAATCATTGGCCGGCAAGCCATCGATTGAGATAAAGTCGCTGGTGACAAACAGCGCGTTGCCGTTGGGGTCTATGACGTCAACAAAGTGGATGGCGATGAAGTACTGCGGGCCGGTGCACGGAAAATCGTAGACACCGGTAGAGACCGGCAGGACCAGCCAATTGAACCCGGGGGATATATCGACTTCAAAAGTCGACCCCATATAGACTGGTGATCCGGGAACGGGGCACAACGGATCGGTGTCATCGACGCTCCACACTTCCGCACGCGCGTATAGTGTGATATCCGCGGACGCCTCGTAGTTGTACAACAGGCCTTCTGCTTCATCCACTCTCATGGTACCGGTCGGCCCGGTGCAGGCAAAGTCCATCTCCTGATAGGCCCAGACAGTACCGCCGGTTACCACCACCCCACCCCAAATGCGGACAAGACCGCTGGAGATGGAGCGGACTCGGTAGTCGTTGCAGACTTCTGCCGCTTTTCCGAGCTGGGGTATGTCTGCTTCCGCCACGGTACCCTCAACGACCGGATTAACATCCGGCTGCATACCTTTCGGCAGACCAGTCGCAAAATCGAATGGCCCACGGATATCGTCAAGAGATGGTTCCACGTCGGCCAGGGCAGGACTCGCCACCATGAACGCTACGCCCAAGACTAAGACAACTAAAGAGAGTCTTTTGAGCATTTACTGATTCCTCCTGCAATCCGAAAAAGTTGGGAACTTCATATCCGGAAATTCGCCGCCAGATACTTGAATTATCGAAATCAACTCTCGTTGTTTCCCGAAAGCCATCACTGTCCCGGGTGTTACTTTTTTCATCGGTAGATCGTTCGGCACGGTTAACGTCTTTCGTTTCAAGTATTGCGCGTTTACTCCGAATAGGTCCTGTTGCTTTTTCCCAGATGATGAATCCCAAAGCATTCGATTGCTTTTCGGACTCCTACTTTCCAGATGCGATAGGATCAAACCCTACATGCTGCATGCACTCTGCAAGCAGCTCCGAGGAGAGTTTAGAAGGGGACAGGGCCGGAGGAAGATACAAAAACCCGTCCGCAAAAGTACTCCCCTTTTCGGGTCCGAACTTTTAACGAGAAGGTTATTTTTATTCGAAAAGGTCGGCCTACTTTAGGCTTCCCAAACGCTCACGTTCAAAATACTGCTTCGGTCGCTGATGTCAAGTAATTTTTCGAATTTCTACCCGCTTTTCTTCCAACGCCTTAAAGATTTTCCCGCAGGGTGGAGCATCCCAATCTGACCATTTTCTTGACTGACTGGGCAGAATGATCGTTTTTTCATGGCATATCAGTGCTTGTCAGAGCCTTCATTCTCGTTCTGCTCGGCTGGGCCGGGCTTTTCACGGTGCCTCAGGCCCGTGCCGAAGCGGTCGGCGACACAATCCCGCCCGCACCACGCGGTGCGCGCGCGACGGTGGACTCGGACGGCAATACAGCGATTTGTTGGGCATATCCCGGTATCGCCGACACGATATACCGATCGGGAGTGTATCCGGCGCTCCGGGGCATGTATGTCAGTGCCGTAGCCGGTGCACACCAGGTTGCTGTGAAGTTTCAACTCAGCAACCGGTTACAGGTTATTCGCTCGGTTGACGTCTGGATATGCGCTGCCGCCGAGGTGGGGGAGACGTTCTGGGAGGATAGTGCGGCGGTGTATCTGGGGTTGGCCACGGATTCCGCCGGGATACCGGCTACTGCGTTGATCGATAATCAGTTAGTATTTGTCGGCAGGCAGGAGCTCTCCCGCGAGGGCGGCTGGCTCGCGTGGGATGTGGATGCGTCCATGCCACCGTTGAAGGATGAGACAATTTGGCTCCTGGTTACCTGGCTACCCGAGATGACTGATCGAGTTCTGATCGGGGTAGACAGCGATGCCGCACGATTCCAGGGGATATACCGTGTTGAGGACAGCACTTATACCTCCTGGCAGCCTTGGGTCAGCCATAATATTATCAGTTCATTACATACGTGCAGCTACTCGGCTGCCGCCGGCACTTATTTGGGAAGGAGCACTCGGTTACCGGAGAGAAGCAATTCGGATCCTCAACTGGTCATCCAACGGGAGGAATTTACCCGCACCGGGCGGTTTATCGCCGCCGCGCCATTGCAGAGCTTGGATCCGTATACCGGGTACTGGGTGGATTCCGCGACATTTGCTGAGAGATCGTACACCTATACCCTGTGGGCGGAAGCGGCCGGGTTTAGCTCAGTTAGCCAGGCTTGCACGAGCAGGGTTGATCGGGCCGTACGTCTGGTGTTTTATGGTCGGGAAATCGGCGCCCAGCCCGACGGCACTCCCAAAATCATCTATCCGGTTGGGAATGAAGGGGATATTAATGCGTCGGTCCTGTTGCTGAGCGGGTGGGCCAAATCTCTGTGGTATTCCGGACATCTGTACGATTCAATCCCGATGACCGGCCGGAAAACGCCGATCTATCTCAAACCGGGGGAGAGCGCCAACTATTACACTTACATGGAGATAAATGGTCTTGAATCGGAGGGATCCTGGGAGATCGAGACGCATTTTCGCCTGCGGGATATCTCGCCCCAGGAGCGAAAACTGGCCTTGGTGGATACAATTTTCCTGACGAGAACCACGGGAATTTTGGATACCGATGGCGGCAGCTTACGCCGCACCGCGAAAGTAGACCTGTATCCAAACCCGGCGAGCCGGGAGATATATTTGTCGGGTTCAATACCCCCAGCCAATCACGCCCATGCGCTGGACTTTTCGTTGAGGCTGGCAATCTATGATATCCTGGGCCGGGAAAGAATGGCCTGCCGGCTGGCGCTGGATGATCACTGTAACCTGAATCGCAGAATCGAATTAATGGATGACCGGGGAACCCTACTGCCGTCTGGATTGTATTTTCTAATAATTGACGGATTCAGGGTGCGCGTGACGAAGAAATTCGTTATCATCCAGTGATTCAGGAGGATAGCCATGGATAGCTGCAATGCCGGACATAGTCGAATCAGCCGCTGGCTCATGATATGCGGAGTGATTTTCGGGGTTTCTCTGCTCAGCAATGCCGTTCAAGCTGATGAAACCAAGGAAGATACAACCAAAGGCCACGGTGTCATCAAGATTGACGAACCCGAATTCGATTTTGGGTATATCCCACAAGAGGGGGAGTTTGTTCACAATTTTGTGGTCACGAATGTCGGGGATGGTGTCCTGAATATTGTAAAGGTCGACCCCACATGCGGTTGTACAACCGCCCCCATCGACAAATCCTCACTTGAACCAGGGGATACGACCCTGATCCGCGTTACCTTCGACTCCGGAAAAATTATTGGTAAGTCGCGCAAGCGCATCAAGGTGCTCTCGGATGATCCGGTGCAGGGGATATCTGAGGTGTATATCACTGCCTGGGTAGCCCGGCAGCCACCTCAAGTGACGATCAGCGGCCCCGAAGCAGAGTTTACTTCTCTGGATGTTACCAACCGGGTTCTCAATATTAAGAATATGACAGACAAGAAGTTGGTCATCTCCACCCTGCCATTGCCCGATGAATATTTCACCGCATCGCTTAGCCGCGAGTTTATTCCCGCGGGTGAAGAAGTGAATCTGACGATTACCAGAGCAAACTCGCTCCCATTGGGCAAATTTGCGACTTCATTAACGGTGGAGATCGGCCCGGAGGAACCCGAGCGTTTTAGCATTCCGATCACCGGCATTGGCTACCTGGAATAGCTGGACATTAATTGTCAAATATGGCCAATTATTGCCGTGGTTCCGCTTGCCAAGGTGCCACTAAACGCGTATAGAACGTGCGGAACCTGTGATAACGCGGGCTGTTATTTCTCTGGAGGTAGCTGGAATGTCGATGGTAATTTTAGAGGATTGCACGTCATGTGGGTTGTGTGTTCCTGAATGCCCGACGGAATCAATCAGTGAAGGCGATGATATCTTCGTGGTAAACCCGGAAACGTGCAATGAGTGCGAAGATCAAGAGGGTGAATCGCATTGTATTGAAGTCTGCCCGGTCGATTGTATCGAACCGGATGGCAAAGGACCGTACGGTAAGGGTTAATATCTGTTGTGATCAAGCAACTTAAGCGGGCTTTCGGTTAGAGGCCCGCTTTTTTTCTGGCAGGATGACTCGGGGAAGGCCGATATCTCATGGCATACACGTATAACTTCCTTTCCGATATCGCCATAGCTGATGTGGCTTTTGAGGTTACGGGAGAGAACCTCGCGGATATCCTGGAGGGCGCCGCCGTAGCTACGGCGGCAGTTATGATCGATATTGATAATCTGGGAACAGATGAAACCAAAACGATCGAATTGACGGAAGAGAACGAGGAGGACCTGCTGCACAGCTGGCTGGAAGAACTTGTCTATCTTAAGGAATTAGAAGGGATTATCTTCAAAGACTTCGACATAGAAGTCAAAGACACTTCCGGAAGGCTGGCCTTGAACGCAACCGCCCGGGGAGAGAAAATCGATCAGGATCGGCATGACCTGGGCGTAGACATTAAGGCAGTGACCTATCATATGTTTCAAATCTGGCGGGAGGGCGATTCGTATCATGCACGCGTGGTACTTGATATCTAGGAGTCAGTTATGGATATGCAAAAAGTAGCCCCCGGGGTCTGGGAAATACCTGCCTCGGAAAGCGAGGGGAGGCATGTACCCGCCAGAATCCTCTCTTCCGATGCACTCATTGAGGCAATTGACGAGGGGGTCAAAACCCAGATCAGCAATGTGGCGGGATTGCCCGGTATCGTTAAGCACGCTATTTGTATGCCGGACGGGCACTGGGGATACGGGTTCCCCATCGGTGGGGTGGCGGCCTTCGATCCTGACGATGGTGTGATCTCGCCCGGCGGGATCGGGTTTGATATCAACTGCGGTATCCGTTTGATCAACACGAAGTTAACACAAGAAGAAGTGCTGCCGAAGATGAAGGTTCTGATGGATCGCTTGTTCCAGGTGGTACCCTGTGGTGTCGGATCCAAGGGCTTTCTCAAACTCAAGAAATCCGAGTTTGAGAAGGTGATGACTGACGGAGCTAAGTGGTGCATTGACAACGGGTATGGCCGTGAATCCGACTTGGAACGCATCGAGGAAGGCGGTTGTATTGAGGGCGCCAATCCGAATAAGGTCTCACCCAAAGCAATCGAGCGTGGTCTCACGCAATTGGGGACCTTGGGTTCCGGGAACCATTTCCTTGAAGTTCAAGTGGTTAGGCAAGATAAGATACTGGATCCCGAATTGGCGAAGACGTTTGGCATTAGCCAACCCGACCAGGTGACGATTATGCTGCATTGCGGATCCCGCGGATTCGGCCATCAGATCGCCACCGATTACCTGAAGTCGTTCACCAAAGTGATGGCGAAGTACGGTATCTCAATAAAAGACAAAAACTTGGCGTGTGCACCCTTTTCCAGTGAGGTCGGCCAGGATTACTTTGCGGCAATGAAATGCGCTGCCAATTCCGCCTTTGCCAATCGCCAGGTAATCATGCATCGTGTCCGTGAAGCCTTCTCGGAGGTATTTCAGAGATCCATAGAGGAGCTGGGATTGAATCTGGTTTACGATGTGGCCCACAATATCGCCAAACTGGAAAGCCACGTGATAGATGGTGAATCTCGCAAGTTGCTGGTTCATCGGAAGGGCGCAACGCGGGCATTCGGCCCAGGGCATCCGGAGCTTTCATCTGCGTATCAGGCTACCGGACAACCAGTTATCGTCGGCGGTTCGATGCAGACCGGTTCGTATTTGCTGGTGGGCACCAAGACCGCGATGGATGAGACTTTCGGCTCAACCTTACATGGCGCCGGCAGAACGCTTTCTCGTTCCAAGGCCAAGAAGAAAGTGCGGGGCAATCAGTTACGGCAGCAGATGACCGAGGAGGGGATTGCCGTGCGGGCGGCATCCATGTCCGGTCTGGCCGAAGAGGCAGGATTAGCCTACAAGGATATCAACCTGGTGGTGGACGCCGTTTCTCAACTGGGTATCTCCAAACCAGTGATGCACATGATTCCGTTCGGTATCCTAAAGGGATAACTCGCTAATCCCCCATAAGTCTTGATATTGCAATAAAAAACCCCCGGAGTGATCCGGGGGTTTTTCTGTTCGTGCTCTGAGTTCGCAGATATTACTTCATCAGCACCATCTTCTTCGTGTCGGTGAAGTCACCGGCATTCAGTTTGTAGAAGTAGATACCCGAAGCAACATCGGCATCCCAGTGCAGGGAAACCATTCCAGCACTGTTATGGCCAGTGAACTCGTCAACGATCTGTCCGGTCACGTTGTAGATCTTGAGGCTCCAGTCAGTTTCAGCCTGGAGGGCGAAGCTGATCTGGGTACCGGCGTTGAACGGGTTCGGGTAGTTCTGCAACAGCTCGTAAGCTGTCGGCACGCCACCCTTGGCCGTCACGACGGACATCTGGCTGCCGGAAGCATCCGCGAACTGGATTTCAACCAGTTCAACGTTTGCATCCTGGCTCACCGGGACACTGAACAGTTCGTTGGCGCCGGCGTCGATTACGTTGTTGTCCATCGAGTACACGAGGACACGCAATTCTTCGCCGTTGTCATGCGATTTCAGGGTCATGTTGTCGACGTTCGAGACCGGTTCGCCGAGTTCGCCGGTGTGGCGGAAGACAAATGCCGCACCACCGACTTCGACCGGCGAGAACGCCTTGACAGTCATGTCGTTACCCATGATGTAGCTGACATTCACGCTGTTGGCAAACGGGGTAACCTTGTACCCAGCATCATACGGTTGCTTATCGCCGGCGATAATGCCGATCAAGTACACAAGGTCGGCAACCGTCTGTGGAGTGCCGTCATCGTTGATATCAGACGCCTGCACTCTGGCATAGTACTCATCATCCGGGTAATCCCAGGATGTCGGACCATAGATGAAGTAGTTTGCATACAAGACCGCGTCGGCGATTTCGTTGGCGATACCATTCAGGTTGATATCACCACGATCATCATCCCACGGACGGATGCAAATTTCACCATCATCATAGTTAATCCAGGGAACTGGATCCCATTGACCCTTGAATCCGTCAAGGCAGTCCGGATCGGGGAGCAGGGTCGTGTCCTCGGCGACAAAGAGGATCACACCAGTCTTGTCAGAGATGGTGTTGTCGCCGCAATCAAACCAGGCCCAACCGATGTTGAAGCACTGATTGACGTAGTTCAGGTCTTCGGGAGTCTGGAAGGTCAGTTTGACGATGTCGCCTGAGGGATTGAATGCCGACGCCGGAGGTGTGCTACCGTCCGGATTGTCAGCGATACCGATCAGACGAAGTACGCCGGTCGGGCAGCCACCACCGCAATTGTCCATGAAGGACTTACGATAGGTGAAGTATTCCCAATCCAGCAGATCGCCAACGGCTTCCGCTTCCAGAAACGCCATTGTCGGATCGTAGGTAATCAGGAAGTTGAAGCCACCGATCATCTCAGTCTGATTCACACTGAGGAAGATTTCGGCGATACTGCCCGGATTGACCTCTGTTTCACTCAAAGACAGGTGGTACTTGTCACTCACGTTGATCGAGAAGGTGCAAGATTCCTGGAAGCAGCCATCATCGACCACAATGGTGATTTCCCAGAGACCTGCCTGGGTCCAAACCGGAGTCCACTCAAAGGTGTACGAACCAACAATGGTCATGCCTTCAACCACCGGATCAGCCGGGACACCGTCATGGAGAACGGTACCGAAATCCACGGTAATCGGATCGGACGGATCGCTTGCCGTGAAGGGCTCGCTGATTAGACCCATGTACGAATACCACGGATCGATGTCGGCCGGGCAGGTGATCGTCGGCAGGTCGTTGGTCACTTCAATGGTGAAGGACCCCGCGTCGGTTTCACAGCCATCGGTTACTTCGAGATCGACGGTGAAAACCTGTCCCACGTCGCCACAATCCGGGTCATACGTGACTTCACCGGTACCACCGTCAATACTCAGAGCGCCAACCGGAGTCGGCGACACATTCGCGATTGAGAAGTCGAGATTGCTCGGAGTCGGGCAACCATCATCGGTGGCCGTGGCCGCGTAGACCTGCGGACCCTGGTTCCAGTGTTCGACCACGTTAGCCGGGACCGTCAGGATCGGGGCTTCCTGGTCGTAAGTAACCGCGAAGGAACAGGTCACGCTGTTTCCGCACGGGTTGGTTACCTCAACCTCAACCGTGGACGTAAAGTCGCACTCATCCCCAGCGGGCGTGTAGTTGTAGATACCCGTTGCCGGATCAGTGGAACCTACACCGGAGATCTGGTCGTAAGTCAGGTCGAGGCCAATAGGGTCACTCGCGTTGATCTGCTTATCAACAATCGCGTCCCCGCACGCCAGATTTTCATCGGGGTTGCTACCACACGTTGGTGTACCGTTGTACAGGGTACCGGTTAGACCGGTGAAGGCGGCTGCGACATTACAGCCGGCACCCGCAAATCGCATCGGTCCCGCCGGAGGGAAGGAGCCGGTAGCGATATCGAAGGTTTCACCACAAAGATCGGACGTGGTGATATCAATCGTGGCCAGGGTATGAGGTCCGGGGCCAAGATCTGGGCCGGTGTAACCAAGCAGCACTTCATCAGTACCCATCGTGAAATCGGTTGCAACACCGAGCGTTACCGCGATTGAGCCAGACAGATATCCCGCACCACTGACCTCAACGGGCAGGGTGAAGGCGGTGATCCCCGTCCCGTCATCCAGTATAACGTCATACGAATATACCGTGCTCGGGTGGAGATCAGTCGTCGGGCCGTCAACAGTAACGTTCTGGGCCAGAGCGAGATTGAATGAAAAGAGCACAACCAGAGAAAGCAAGAGTGAATAGCTTAACTTATGTTTCATTCTTTCTTGCTCCTTTGCGCTTTGCTATTCTAAACGCTCTTTTTAGTTGCTTACCGGATCAAACTCCGGAAAGCTTCGGTGATTTCCTTGGAACTAACGATTGCGCGTGAACTCGCTAGGTGCGAATCGTCAAAGGAAATCGACCTAGACTAGGGGGGGTTAAGTAAACGAAAAACAAATCTATGGGGAAAGAAACTCACATACAATGAGCTTTACCGCCGGATGTAAACCAACTCCTCCGAATTCAGCTTAAATCCGTTAGCAAAGATCAATACTGTGACACACAAACCAAGGAACTTCTCACACGGTGACAGTAACTTAGCGCAAAATATGGGAATGTCAAGTTTTTTCTGGGTTTTATGAAAAGATTTTTGCGGTAGACATTAACACAAAAATATGCCACTTCCCTTGCCAAGCCGGTAGGACACATAGGCACCCCCCAACGGTCATTATGGCAGGCAAGCGAGAGGTTGTGAGCGGACCAACTTATAAGAATCCCTGCTGATTCATCCATGAATCACTGAGAAATTTGCTTAAATAGCGCATGCCGGAGTCAGCGAAGATTGTCACGAACCTGCTTGGTGCTGTGCAGGATTTTGCCAGTTCCTCGATGGCGGCGATAACCGAGCCGGATGATCCGCCGACCAGCATTCCCTCCGCGCGCACGACCCGTCGCGCGGCCGCAAACGCCGCCTTGTCATCCACGCGAATGACCTCATCCACCACATCGTAGTCCATCGCCTCGGTCAAGACATCGGTACCAATCCCCTCGACTTTGTAAGCACAGGGTTCGACAATTTTACCAGTTTTGAGGTAGTCGTAAAAGAGCGAGCCGGCCGGATCGACCGCAATATTCTTGATTTCGGGCTTTTTCTCCTCGAGGTAGCGGGCAATGCCGGAAAAGGTGCCGCCCGTGCCAATCCCACAGACAAAATAATCGAATTCGCCTCCGGTCTGCTGCCAGATTTCCGGGCCGGTGGTGTAATAATGGCAATCGATGTTTTTCTTGTTATGGTATTGGTTGATCAGAAAGGCTTTTTTCTCCTCGGCCAGCCGTCGGGCAGTGGAGTAATAGGAGTCCGGGTGGTCGTGCGGGACATCGTGCGGGCAGACAACTACTTCCGCTCCAAGGGATTTGATCAAGTCAATTTTCTCATCAGAGGTCTTATCCGGCACGGTAAACAGCGATCGATACCCTTTGACCGCGGCAATCATGGCTACACTTACCGCAGTATTGCCGGATGAATTGTCGATAATCAGGTCGCCGGGGGCGAGAACGCCGTCCTGTTCGGCATCCTCGATAATGTACAGGGCCATGCGGTCCTTCACCGATCCAGAAGGGTTTAGAAATTCCAGTTTCGTCCAAATCTCGTGCGGTGAATCCGTCAACGTATGTTGCAGCTTAACCAGCGGGGTATTACCGATCAGGGAAAGCAGAGAGTGAGTCCGGCCCGTCGGAGTTTGAGATGGTGCGGACGCCGCTATGTTGCTGTCTTTCATGAAATTCTCCGTGGCGAATGGTGCCGGGTGAACCGAGGTGTTCTACGTATTCTAACCCGTTGGTAATCGATGCGTTCCTTTCAAATAATCCCCAGACGGCTCTTGCCATGCGAGATTCGGGGAATCGCCTTCCGGCAATTCCCCGAATCAGCTGTCGGGGGAGTCGAGTTCCGAGCCGCGCTGCCAGACCCTCCATGGCACCGTAAGCCCGTAATCGAACATGGTGGCAGCCCCCCACAAAATAGCCCGAATATGCACGGGGCAATTCGAACCCGATAAGCTACCGCCCTGATTGTTTGGATGTCAACACAAAAAGCTGTCGACGCGGAAATCTATATAGTTTATTAATTGCCAACAGGTTGAGGCTCATTTTCCATATCCGGTGGCCGAAAATAGCGGGCAAGGTAGACGAACGGCGTATCGATAACCGCAACGACTACTTTCACTAGCCAGGTAAAGAGGATCATTTCACCGAGATCCGGGTAGACCCCGACGAAGGCGATCAAAGTAAAGATAATTGAGTCAATAAGTTGGGAAATTACCGTACTACCCGTATTGCGAAACCATAGATATCGTTCCTTGGTCAGCCGTCTAAGCAGCAGAAACAGGGAAATATCCAAATGCTGGCTGATCAGGTAGGCAACCATTGAACCCAAGACAATCCGCGGGGTGAGGGAGAAGATAGTTTCGAAAGCAGGTTGGGCGAAATCAAAATCGGCAGGCTGGAAGACCAAGATCATTTGACTGCCGACCAAAAAGAAAATTGAGGCAAAGAAGCCGAGATGTACCGCCCGCCGGGCCGTGCGCGAACCATAGTGCTCGGCGAACAGATCGGTCGAGAGAAAGATCGCGGCATAGACCGCGTTACCACCGGTGGCGCTGAGGCCGAACAGCGTCATGCCCTTGACCACGAAAATGTTGGCCAAAATTGCATTGGTGGCCACCATCCCGAATAGCCAGATTTTGCCCAGCCGAAATGCGGTTAGTACGAAACCAAGGCAGACAACCGCCCAGAGCAGAAACCAAAGGCTATTAAACATGGCTCGATCCTACGTGAAGAAACCGTTTGAGGCAAGCAGAAACCGCATCGGAACACCGACCTGCCGTAAATCCCACGTGATGGCCTTTTTCAACTCGACGACGGGGCTGCGAATCCGCAAAATGTCTTTTCCTCTTTGATCTCGCTCATTATAATTCAGCCTTAATTCGGGGAGGAATGCGCGCATGAACATACTGGTGATCGGCGGTGGTGGACGGGAGCACACGCTGTGCTGGGCCTTGAAGAAGAGCCGTCACACGGATACGCTGTTCTGCATTCCCGGAAATGCGGGTATTGCTGAGATTGCTACCTGTGCCAGTGTTCGCGTCGCCGACAAACAGGCGATTGTCCAATTTGCCCAGGAACAGAATGTGAAGTTGGTGGTCATCGGCCCGGAAGCTCCCTTGGTGGAAGGTTTGGGAGACCTGCTCCGCAAAGCGGGTATCCGGGTATTTGGACCGAGTACCTCCGCGGCTCGGATTGAGGGCTCCAAGGGCTTCGCCAAGGATTTCATGCGCACACATAACATTCCCACTGCGTCCTACCGTGTGTTTAATGAGGCGAATAAAGCCATCGAGTTTGCCCAATCCTCCGAAGCACCGTTGGTGGTAAAGGCGGACGGTTTAGCGGCCGGTAAAGGTGTGATCATCCCGCGCTCCATCGAAGACACGGCGGCAGCGATTCAAAAGATTATGGTCGAGCGCGCTTTCGGCGAAGCCGGCGCCAGGGTTATCCTGGAACAGTGCCTCACCGGCCAGGAGGTCAGCGTCATGGCCTTTGCCGATGGGCGCGATTACGCCACCATGGTTGCCGCACGCGACCACAAACGGATCTTCGACCACGACCGCGGCCCGAATACCGGTGGTATGGGAGCATACGCCCCAACCCGGATCATCGATGAAGAACTGATGATCCAAATCGAAGAAACCGTCATTGAACCCACGATTACCGGTCTGCACTCCGAAGGACATCCGTTTGTCGGGTGCCTGTATGCCGGGCTGATGATCGCCGATGATGGACCGAGGGTGTTGGAGTTCAATTGCCGGTTTGGCGACCCGGAAACCCAGGTCGTGTTGCCATTGCTCAAGACCGACCTCGTGGAAATCATGATGTCGTGCGTGGATGGTGAACTGGACTTGGAGAAGATCGAATGGTCCGATCAAATTGCCGTGTGTGTAATCCTGGCTTCACGGGGGTATCCGGGGAAATATGACAAGGGATATCCCATCGCCGGCTTGGAAGCGGCCAATGGAACCGATACGCTGATCTTCCATGCCGGCACCGCGAAAAACAATGGGGAGGTGGTGACGGCCGGTGGACGGGTGCTGGGTATTACGGCCTTGGGCACCAGCTATGAAAATGCCGTGGCCCGGGCCTACAATGTCGTCGATAAGGTCCGCTTCAAGGGGATGCAGTACCGAAATGACATTGGTTTCAAGGCCGGAGTAGATCGCAAAATACGTCAACCGTCAAGCAGCAAACGGTATTCGCGGCGCCGCAAACGCTGAGCACAATTGAAACCCTGTGGAGACACCCTATGGCAGATGTTCTGATACTCATGGGCTCGGAATCCGACCGAAACGTTATGACCCATGCGGCTGATACGTTGCGGGAATTAGGAATAACGTACGCCCTCGAAGTTTCCTCGGCGCATCGGCAGCCTAAGCGCACGCATTCTCTTGTCGCAGACGCCACAGCCGACGGGACGAAAGTATTTATCTGTGGGGCCGGGATGGCCGCTCACCTCGCCGGCGTGACCGCGTCGATTACCGACCGGCCGGTTATCGGGGTGCCGCTGGCGGGCTCGGATTTGCAGGGGTTGGACTCCTTGCTCTCAACGGTTCAGATGCCGAAAGGGATTCCGGTGGCCACGGTGGCGATTGGGAAACACGGGGCGATCAACGCGGCGGTACTCGCCGCACAAATCCTGGCAACATCTGACAATTCGTTGCGCGAGAAGCTAATAGACAGGCGGACGGTATCGTAACGTTGACAAACGTGACGGACGGGACATATTAATAATTTCCGGCGTATAAGAAAAAGAACGTGGAACGACAGTATGGGCTAAGCGGGAGGAGTAAAGCGTGCGGTTTATTACTAACATTCGACCCTCGATCACAGCCGTCTTACCGGCGGCGTTTGCCGTGTTTCTGATTACTTGTGGAGGGGCACTCGCCGCAGAAATACCGGATACTGCCAAAGTGCATTTTAATGCGGGTGTTGAGGCAATGAAAGCCGATAAGATTGACACGGCGCTGAAGGAGTTCGAGGCGGCGGTCTCATTGGCTCCGGACTACCTTGATGCGCACATCAATGCGGGCGCACTCTATTTTGAAAAAGGCGATCTGGCGAAAGCCAGCGAGCACTTAAAGGCCAGTTTGGATCTGGATACGGCCAACGCCGGGGCCTGGTTTACCCTCGGTCAGGTTGAGGCCAAGCAGGAGAGATACAAGGTAGCTATCGAGGCGTTCAAGACTTCATTGAAATTTGCGCCCAAGGACGTCGACACTCGGATGATTCTGGCCGCGACATATAAAGATGCGGGACAAGACGCGAAAGCCATCGCCGAATACCAGGAAGTGGTCAAGCTGGATCCGGATAACTATATCGCGTTTTACAACATGGGCTATATCTATCAGCACCAGAAAAAATTCCAGCAAGCGATTAAATCGTATCGCGAAGCGACAAAGCTCAATCCGAACCACCTGAAATCGCTGTACAACCTTGCAATCTGCCTGCAGACCATCGAAGACTATCCGGGGGCGCTGGACGCCTACAAGGCGTTCATCGAGAAGGCGAAGGGGAAAAAACGGTGGGCATCGAATGTCGCCCAAGCCAATGACATTGTCAAACAGATTCAGGATTACCTGGATCAGCTTGGTGGATAAACACCTCCCTATGGACCGACAGTTAGCCCGGCGAGGACAAACTCGCCGGGCTTTTTTTGATGCATTGACTTCGTTGCATTGCCGGCGTGTCTGGACTATAATACGCGCCAATGAGTAGGGCGGAGCAGACAGTCTTGGCGGATTCGGCGAGTACCTGCCTGCGCGTGTGCGTAGTATCCAACGCGTTGCTGGCGATCATTAAGTTTATCGCCGGCGTGGTGGGTAATTCTCAGGCTCTGATTGCGGACGGCATTAACTCCGTCGTTGATATTGTCTCCTCCGGAGTGGCCTGGATCGGACATCGGATTTCACTCTCTCCCCCAGATAGGGATCATCCCTACGGTCACGGCAATGCCGACGTGCTGGCCGCCGTATTTGTCGGATTGGTTATCTTCTTTACGGGTATCTTTGTGGGCGGTCGGGCCTGGACTGCCATTCAACACGGCGATCTGCCACGACCGTCGCTCTTGCCGGTCCTGGTGGCAGTAGGTGTCATTGTTGCTAAGTGGATTCTCTATCTCTACACGATGCGGGTCGCCGGTAAAACGCGATCACCAGCTGTCCAGGCTACTGCGACCGATCACAAATCGGACATTCTTGCGACTTCCGGGGCGCTGGCCGGGGTGTTTGGGGCCTGGGTCGGTGTACCGGTGTTGGATCCCATTGCTGCGATCTGGGTGGCGGCGCTCATCCTCTATAACGCCATACGGGTGTTGACGGGCAACATTCATATTCTGATGTCTGGACGGCCCGACCGATCAGTTACCGAGCCGGTTATTGAGACCATCCGTAAAATCCCGGGAGTGGAAGGGTTTGACCGCATTCGTGCACGGCAATTGGGCAGCAGGGTAATTATTGATCTGGAAATTCTGGTTGACCGGGATCTCAGTGTCGACGCCGGACATGAAATCGCCCGCCAAGCCCGAACAACGGCCTTGCGGGATCACCCGACCATTCTTGATGTTGTGGTCCATGTCGAGCCGTATTGCGTGAATTCGGAAACAAGCACGACAAAGGAGTAGCTGTGTCTCGCAAACGCATTGTTGCCTTCGTCGAGGGTGAACATCCCGCTCACTTCTGGCCGCTGGCGGAGTCACGGCCGCTCTTTATGCTGCGCTGCGGGGCAGAGTTATTGTACGAGAAATGGATCAAACGATTGCAACCGACCGAAACCTGGTTTTTCTGTCGTGAAGTGGCGGCTGAAGTCACCGCCTCGCGTATGTCAGCGTTGGTCAACACGGTGCCCGAAGTGAAGGAGGCTGACTTATGGATAATTGACCCGCGGTGGTTGCCGGAAAGTCCAGAGTCATTTCTGGCAGGGGCCTGGCCGGAGACGTGCGGCTTTCGCTCTGGGGAGCGTCTTGTTGCGCTGCGTATGGCAGTCCACGAACAGTTTACCGGGCCGGTAGGGGAATGGTTACAGCGCGGGGCGCCGGACGGGTTTCCGGAAACATCAGTGGAAACCGTCGAGGTGGCGGGCACCCACCTCAATTATTTGTGGGACATTGTCGACGAAAATCCCGATCAAATAGCGCGTGATTTCACGGTGGCCCGAGACGCGGGGAAGCACCGGCGTGCCGATACGCTTCAGTTCGGCGGAACGGCTTTGCTCAACGATTCAGATATTCTCATTGGTGACGGTGTTGAACTATCATCGATGAGTGTTCTCGACGCACGTAACGGCCCGATTATTCTCGATGATGGCGTACGGATCGAACCGTTTTCGCACATTGAGGGGCCGGCCGTCATTGGTGCGGGATCAATCATCTATGGCGCTCAAATTCGGGGCGGAACCACGATTGGTCCGGTTTGTCGAGTCGGGGGTGAGGTTGAAGCCAGCGTCTTTTTGGGATATGGCAACAAACACCATGAGGGTTTCTTCGGGCACGGAGTGATTGGGGAATGGGTCAACCTGGGCGCGTTGACTACCAATTCGGATTTGAAAAATAACTACGGTACGATCCGGGTATCATTGCCATCGGGGGACGTGGATACGGGGCGTATCAAGGTGGGTTCGTTTCTCGCCGATCATACTAAAACAGGAATTGGAACGCTTTTACCGACCGGGGGAGTGGTTGGATTTGCCTCGAATGTCTTCGGGGGAGACGGCGTGCTGCCCAAGTTCATTCCGGAATTTTCCTGGGGCGGTGGCGGAGGATTCGTGGAACATCAATTGGACAAGGCTCTGGCAACCGCCGGAACGGTGGCGGCACGGCGTGGGGTGAAGATGGATGCAGCGCACCAACAGCTTTTTCGTGCTATTTTTACCCAATCATCTGCCCGACGGAGTACGTTTTTGGGGCGTTGACCGCGTAGCAAACTGAAGACTAGGCGTGGCCACACAGCGGAGAAATGATCGATGCCGGAATTGAGAAAAGATCCCATTATCAGCCGATGGGTCATCATATCAACGGAACGGGGAAAACGGCCGACCGATTTCCCGGTACGCACCGATCGGGTCGATTCCCGGATGTGCCCGTTTTGTCCGGGGAATGAATCAGCGACGCCGCCGGAAATTATTGCGCTGCGGGACGACGGTACCAAACCGGATACCCCGGGTTGGCGGGTACGGGCCATTTCCAACAAATTTCCCGCGCTGAAGATCGAGGGAGATTTGCAGCGGGAAGGGATCGGCATTTTCGATAAAATGAACGGTGTCGGCGCCCATGAGGTTATTATCGAATCACCACAGCACGAGTTGGAGATGGAAGACCTTCCGCTCAATCAACTGGCCGATGCCATTTACATCTATCGCCAGCGGGTCCGAGATTTACAACAAGACTCCCGGTTCCGGTATGTAATGCTGTTCAAAAACAAGGGGGTTGCCGCCGGGGCATCGCTCTCGCATCCGCATTCGCAACTGATTGCCACGCCGGTCATTCCCAAACGAGTGGTGGAGGAATTGGACGGGGCGCAGAGATATTTCGAGTATAAGGAACGGTGTATCTTCTGTGATATTATCCATCAAGAATTGCACGATGAGGTGCGGATCGTCAATCAGAATGACGCCTTCGTTTCCCTGCAGCCGTTTGCCCCACGGTTTCCGTTTGAGACCTGGGTGCTGCCACGGTCTCATGAATCTCATTTCGAACGTATTAGCGATGAAGAACTCAAGCCCTTCGCGGAAATTTTGCAGGATAGTCTCAAGCGGCTTTCCCTGGTTTTAAATAATCCGCCATACAACTTTATGATACATACGGCACCGCATATTAACAACAACGGTTTGCATTACCATTGGCATGTGGAAATCATTCCGAAGTTGACCAGGGTCGCGGGTTTTGAATGGGGCACCGGCTTTTATATAAATCCCACCCCACCGGAGGATGCCGCGGAGTATCTACGATCTGCCGAAATGACCGGAAAAACCCCAGCGAAAACCGATCACGGTACATGATAGGATAACCGCCGTTTCATGCCACATGCCATGAACATCTTGTACGTCTCACCGGAAGTCGTCCCCTTTGCCAAGACCGGGGGGCTGGCGGATGTTGCCGGAGCCTTGCCGCAGGCCTTGGCGGAACGCGGTGATCGGGTAACGGTCATGATGCCGCACTACAAGTTGCTGTTTCAGGAAAAGTATTCGTTGGCCGCAGATTCCGTCGGAAGTGTTGATGTGCCGCTTGGCTCAGGCTACGAACCAGCCGGCTTCTACACGCTGGATAAGGACCGCGTACGCTATGTGTTTGTTTCCCATTCGGGATATTTTAACCGCCCTGAGCTGTACCGAGACCCGGCGACCGGTCATGATTGGAAAGACAACGATGAGCGCTTTATCTTCTTTGCCCGGGCGGTCTTGGAATGGTGCCAGGCGACGGGGGTGCGGCCGGATATCATTAATGTAAATGATTGGCAATCGGCGCTGATTCCCGTATACCTGCGGACGTTACTGAAGGACGTGTTGCACTTCGCCCAAACCCGGGTGGTGTTGACAATTCATAATCTGGCCTACCATGGCCAATTTCCGGCAGAGCGGTTCAGTCTGCTGGGCTATCCAGCGGAGTGGTTTACCTCGCTGTCGCCGTTTGAATTCTACGGGAAAGTCAATTTCCTGAAAGCCGGCATCTACTATGCAGATAAGATCAATACGGTCTCCCGGACGTATGCCCAGGAAATACAAAGCGGGCCGGATTTAGGCTGTGGTCTGGACGGTCTGTTGCGCAACCGGGCCGGGGATCTCTATGGCATCGTTAACGGCATTGATTATACGGTCTGGGACCCGGCTACCGACCCGCTGATTGAGGCCCACTATACTCCGAACGATCTGAGCGGTAAGCGCCGGAACAAAGCAGCGTTGCTGGCACGGTCCGGATTTGATGCTTCCGCCACCGAGCTGCCTTTGATGGGGATGATTTCCCGACTCGATGCACAGAAGGGCTTTGACCTTATCGAGCGCGTGGCCGACGAGCTGTTTACTCGCGATCTGGTTTTGGTTCTACTCGGCACTGGTGCGCCGAAATATCACGATATGTGCGAAAAATTGCAGGCCAAATACGCCGACCGTTTTCGCCCGTTTCTGACCTTTGATAACCAACTGGCTCATCTGATTGAGGCGGGATCGGATATGTTTCTGATGCCGTCCCGCTACGAGCCTTGTGGACTCAACCAACTCTATTCGCTGAAGTATGGGACGGTACCGGTGGTTCGCCATACCGGTGGTCTGGCGGATACGGTGGAGGATGTCGGCGATACCGGCAGCAGCGGGACCGGGTTCGTTTTTCGACCCTATACCGCGGAGGCGCTGCTAAAAACCATCGATCGCGCCGTCAGTGCGTATAGTGATAGGAAACGGTGGGATGCGATCGTGCAGAACGGTATGCGGCAAGATTTCTCCTGGGCGTCATCGGCTAAAAAGTATGAACGCTTATATCAAGCGGCGATCGCCGACCGCTGATACCCCTTGATCCCAAGCAGCCGAGGTTGTATGTAGTACTCACGAACAGAGTGGGAGCGTTATGGATATCATCTATCTTTCAAAGGACGGTGTGGAGAAACTCCAGAAGGAATTACATCGTTTTAAGACAATTGAACGGCCAAAGGTTGTCTCAGAAATCAAGACCGCCCGGGAATTCGGGGATTTAAGCGAGAACGCCGAATACCACGCCGCCAAAGAAAAGCAGGTGTTCGTTGAACGCAAAATCGCCGAGCTGGAAGATAAGCTCACGCGGGTCCGTGTGTTGGATGACAGTAATATCGACGCCTCCAAAGCCTACCTGCTCTCGACGGTACGCGTGCGTGACTTGGAGGACGGTGAAGAGATTGATTACACCCTGGTATCTGCCGAGGAGGCGGACGTCGATAACGATCGCATTTCGATTCAATCACCGATCGGGAAGGGGCTCTTAGGCAAGGCGGTTGGTGACAGAGTGCAAATAGAAGTCCCGGCCGGTGTGATTGAGTATGAAGTCTTAGACGTCTCCCGCTAAGTATAGAATTTCACTCAATATTCATAGAAAAACCCCCGCTGTCTGCGGGGGTTTTTCCCTTCAAACCGGTTTTGTTGGAAGTTACCAGTTAGTTAGGGTTTTGATTGTTTATTTCACCAGGACCATTTTCTTCGTTTCGCTGAAGGTTGCCGCCGTCAAGCGGTAGAAATAGATTCCCGACGCCACCGTTTCGCCCCGCTCATCAGCGCCATCCCATTGGACGGTAACGATGCCGGGTTCGTCATTGCCGGTGAGTTCCCGAACCACGCGTCCCGCAATATCGTACACCGTCAGATTCCAATCCGCAGCTTCTGGCAGGGCGAAGGTGATCACCGTATTGGCGTTGAACGGATTCGGGTAATTCTGCTTGAGGGCGAACGATTCCGGTATCGCGGTGTTCTTGTGTGTAGTAACCGTCATCGGCGCGCCTTCAGCGTCGGAGAGCTGAACCTCTACCAGTTCCAGATCTGTGCCGTCCGCCAGCGGAACCGTGAACAGTCCACGAGATCCCTGGGCAATCAGGTGTCTATCCATCGAATAGACCAGAACGCGCAATTCCTCACCATTGTCGTGCGATTTCAGAGTCATATTCTCGACGTTCAACATCGGTTCACCGAGTTCTCCATTATGGCGGAAGACAAATGCTGCGCCGCCAACATCGATTGGTGAGTGCAGGGCAACCCTCATGGTTTCGTCAATCTCGTAGGTGATCTCGGCAGCATCGCTGAACGGCGTTATTTTGTATCCGGGATCGTATGGTGGTTTTTCACCCGTGATAATGCCGATGAGGTAAACCAGGTCGGCAATGGTCTGCGGTGTGCCGTCATCGTTGATATCAGACGCCTGAACCCGAGTATAATAGACGTCATCCGGATAATCCCACGCGGTCGGACCATAGATGAAGTAGTTTGCATACAAGACCGCGTCGGCGATTTCGTTGGCGATACCATTCAGGTTGATATCACCACGATCATCATCCCACGGACGGATGCAAATTTCACCATCATCATAGTTAATCCAGGGAACTGGATCCCATTGACCCTTGAATCCGTCAAGGCAGTCCGGATCGGGGAGCAGGGTCGTGTCCTCGGCGACAAAGAGGATCACACCAGTCTTGTCAGAGATGGTGTTGTCGCCGCAATCAAACCAGGCCCAACCGATGTTGAAGCACTGATTGACGTAGTTCAGGTCTTCGGGAGTCTGGAAGGTCAGTTTGACGATGTCGCCTGAGGGATTGAATGCCGACGCCGGAGGTGTGCTACCGTCCGGATTGTCAGCGATACCGATCAGACGAAGTACGCCGGTCGGGCAGCCACCACCGCAATTGTCCATGAAGGACTTACGATAGGTGAAGTATTCCCAATCCAGCAGATCGCCAACGGCTTCCGCTTCCAGAAACGCCATTGTCGGATCGTAGGTAATCAGGAAGTTGAAGCCACCGATCATCTCAGTCTGATTCACACTGAGGAAGATTTCGGCGATACTGCCCGGATTGACCTCTGTTTCACTCAAAGACAGGTGGTACTTGTCACTCACGTTGATCGAGAAGGTGCAAGATTCCTGGAAGCAGCCATCATCGACCACAATGGTGATTTCCCAGAGACCTGCCTGGGTCCAAACCGGAGTCCACTCAAAGGTGTACGAACCAACAATGGTCATGCCTTCAACCACCGGATCAGCCGGGACACCGTCATGGAGAACGGTACCGAAATCCACGGTAATCGGATCGGACGGATCGCTTGCCGTGAAGGGCTCGCTGATTAGACCCATGTACGAATACCACGGATCGATGTCGGCCGGGCAGGTGATCGTCGGCAGGTCGTTGGTCACTTCAATGGTGAAGGACCCCGCGTCGGTTTCACAGCCATCGGTTACTTCGAGATCGACGGTGAAAACCTGTCCCACGTCGCCACAATCCGGGTCATACGTGACTTCACCGGTACCACCGTCAATACTCAGAGCGCCAACCGGAGTCGGCGACACATTCGCGATTGAGAAGTCGAGATTGCTCGGAGTCGGGCAACCATCATCGGTGGCCGTGGCCGCGTAGACCTGCGGACCCTGGTTCCAGTGTTCGACCACGTTAGCCGGGACCGTCAGGATCGGGGCTTCCTGGTCGTAAGTAACCGCGAAGGAACAGGTCACGCTGTTTCCGCACGGGTTGGTTACCTCAACCTCAACCGTGGACGTAAAGTCGCACTCATCCCCAGCGGGCGTGTAGTTGTAGATACCCGTTGCCGGATCAGTGGAACCTACACCGGAGATCTGGTCGTAAGTCAGGTCGAGGCCAATAGGGTCACTCGCGTTGATCTGCTTATCAACAATCGCGTCCCCGCACGCCAGATTTTCATCGGGGTTGCTACCACACGTTGGTGTACCGTTGTACAGGGTACCGGTTAGACCGGTGAAGGCGGCTGCGACATTACAGCCGGCACCCGCAAATCGCATCGGTCCCGCCGGAGGGAAGGAGCCGGTAGCGATATCGAAGGTTTCACCACAAAGATCGGACGTGGTGATATCAATCGTGGCCAGGGTATGAGGTCCGGGGCCAAGATCTGGGCCGGTGTAACCAAGCAGCACTTCATCAGTACCCATCGTGAAATCGGTTGCAACACCGAGCGTTACCGCGATTGAGCCAGACAGATATCCCGCACCACTGACCTCAACGGGCAGGGTGAAGGCGGTGATCCCCGTCCCGTCATCCAGTATAACGTCATACGAATATACCGTGCTCGGGTGGAGATCAGTCGTCGGGCCGTCAACAGTAACGTTCTGGGCCAGAGCGAGATTGAATGAAAAGAGCACAACCAGAGAAAGCAAGAGTGAATAGCTTAACTTATGTTTCATTCTTTCTTGCTCCTTTGCGCTTTGCTATTCTAAACGCTCTTTTTAGTTGCTTACCGGATCAAACTCCGGAAAGCTTCGGTGATTTCCTTGGAACTAACGATTGCGCGTGAACTCGCTAGGTGCGAATCGTCAAAGGAAATCGACCTAGACTAGGGGGGGTTAAGTAAACGAAAAACAAATCTATGGGGAAAGAAACTCACATACAATGAGCTTTACCGCCGGATGTAAACCAACTCCTCCGAATTCAGCTTAAATCCGTTAGCAAAGATCAATACTGTGACACACAAACCAAGGAACTTCTCACACGGTGACAGTAACTTAGCGCAAAATATGGGAATGTCAAGTTTTTTCTGGGTTTTATGAAAAGATTTTTGCGGTAGACATTAACACAAAAATATGCCACTTCCCTTGCCAAGCCGGTAGGACACATAGGCACCCCCCAACGGTCATTATGGCAGGCAAGCGAGAGGTTGTGAGCGGACCAACTTATAAGAATCCCTGCTGATTCATCCATGAATCACTGAGAAATTTGCTTAAATAGCGCATGCCGGAGTCAGCGAAGATTGTCACGAACCTGCTTGGTGCTGTGCAGGATTTTGCCAGTTCCTCGATGGCGGCGATAACCGAGCCGGATGATCCGCCGACCAGCATTCCCTCCGCGCGCACGACCCGTCGCGCGGCCGCAAACGCCGCCTTGTCATCCACGCGAATGACCTCATCCACCACATCGTAGTCCATCGCCTCGGTCAAGACATCGGTACCAATCCCCTCGACTTTGTAAGCACAGGGTTCGACAATTTTACCAGTTTTGAGGTAGTCGTAAAAGAGCGAGCCGGCCGGATCGACCGCAATATTCTTGATTTCGGGCTTTTTCTCCTCGAGGTAGCGGGCAATGCCGGAAAAGGTGCCGCCCGTGCCAATCCCACAGACAAAATAATCGAATTCGCCTCCGGTCTGCTGCCAGATTTCCGGGCCGGTGGTGTAATAATGGCAATCGATGTTTTTCTTGTTATGGTATTGGTTGATCAGAAAGGCTTTTTTCTCCTCGGCCAGCCGTCGGGCAGTGGAGTAATAGGAGTCCGGGTGGTCGTGCGGGACATCGTGCGGGCAGACAACTACTTCCGCTCCAAGGGATTTGATCAAGTCAATTTTCTCATCAGAGGTCTTATCCGGCACGGTAAACAGCGATCGATACCCTTTGACCGCGGCAATCATGGCTACACTTACCGCAGTATTGCCGGATGAATTGTCGATAATCAGGTCGCCGGGGGCGAGAACGCCGTCCTGTTCGGCATCCTCGATAATGTACAGGGCCATGCGGTCCTTCACCGATCCAGAAGGGTTTAGAAATTCCAGTTTCGTCCAAATCTCGTGCGGTGAATCCGTCAACGTATGTTGCAGCTTAACCAGCGGGGTATTACCGATCAGGGAAAGCAGAGAGTGAGTCCGGCCCGTCGGAGTTTGAGATGGTGCGGACGCCGCTATGTTGCTGTCTTTCATGAAATTCTCCGTGGCGAATGGTGCCGGGTGAACCGAGGTGTTCTACGTATTCTAACCCGTTGGTAATCGATGCGTTCCTTTCAAATAATCCCCAGACGGCTCTTGCCATGCGAGATTCGGGGAATCGCCTTCCGGCAATTCCCCGAATCAGCTGTCGGGGGAGTCGAGTTCCGAGCCGCGCTGCCAGACCCTCCATGGCACCGTAAGCCCGTAATCGAACATGGTGGCAGCCCCCCACAAAATAGCCCGAATATGCACGGGGCAATTCGAACCCGATAAGCTACCGCCCTGATTGTTTGGATGTCAACACAAAAAGCTGTCGACGCGGAAATCTATATAGTTTATTAATTGCCAACAGGTTGAGGCTCATTTTCCATATCCGGTGGCCGAAAATAGCGGGCAAGGTAGACGAACGGCGTATCGATAACCGCAACGACTACTTTCACTAGCCAGGTAAAGAGGATCATTTCACCGAGATCCGGGTAGACCCCGACGAAGGCGATCAAAGTAAAGATAATTGAGTCAATAAGTTGGGAAATTACCGTACTACCCGTATTGCGAAACCATAGATATCGTTCCTTGGTCAGCCGTCTAAGCAGCAGAAACAGGGAAATATCCAAATGCTGGCTGATCAGGTAGGCAACCATTGAACCCAAGACAATCCGCGGGGTGAGGGAGAAGATAGTTTCGAAAGCAGGTTGGGCGAAATCAAAATCGGCAGGCTGGAAGACCAAGATCATTTGACTGCCGACCAAAAAGAAAATTGAGGCAAAGAAGCCGAGATGTACCGCCCGCCGGGCCGTGCGCGAACCATAGTGCTCGGCGAACAGATCGGTCGAGAGAAAGATCGCGGCATAGACCGCGTTACCACCGGTGGCGCTGAGGCCGAACAGCGTCATGCCCTTGACCACGAAAATGTTGGCCAAAATTGCATTGGTGGCCACCATCCCGAATAGCCAGATTTTGCCCAGCCGAAATGCGGTTAGTACGAAACCAAGGCAGACAACCGCCCAGAGCAGAAACCAAAGGCTATTAAACATGGCTCGATCCTACGTGAAGAAACCGTTTGAGGCAAGCAGAAACCGCATCGGAACACCGACCTGCCGTAAATCCCACGTGATGGCCTTTTTCAACTCGACGACGGGGCTGCGAATCCGCAAAATGTCTTTTCCTCTTTGATCTCGCTCATTATAATTCAGCCTTAATTCGGGGAGGAATGCGCGCATGAACATACTGGTGATCGGCGGTGGTGGACGGGAGCACACGCTGTGCTGGGCCTTGAAGAAGAGCCGTCACACGGATACGCTGTTCTGCATTCCCGGAAATGCGGGTATTGCTGAGATTGCTACCTGTGCCAGTGTTCGCGTCGCCGACAAACAGGCGATTGTCCAATTTGCCCAGGAACAGAATGTGAAGTTGGTGGTCATCGGCCCGGAAGCTCCCTTGGTGGAAGGTTTGGGAGACCTGCTCCGCAAAGCGGGTATCCGGGTATTTGGACCGAGTACCTCCGCGGCTCGGATTGAGGGCTCCAAGGGCTTCGCCAAGGATTTCATGCGCACACATAACATTCCCACTGCGTCCTACCGTGTGTTTAATGAGGCGAATAAAGCCATCGAGTTTGCCCAATCCTCCGAAGCACCGTTGGTGGTAAAGGCGGACGGTTTAGCGGCCGGTAAAGGTGTGATCATCCCGCGCTCCATCGAAGACACGGCGGCAGCGATTCAAAAGATTATGGTCGAGCGCGCTTTCGGCGAAGCCGGCGCCAGGGTTATCCTGGAACAGTGCCTCACCGGCCAGGAGGTCAGCGTCATGGCCTTTGCCGATGGGCGCGATTACGCCACCATGGTTGCCGCACGCGACCACAAACGGATCTTCGACCACGACCGCGGCCCGAATACCGGTGGTATGGGAGCATACGCCCCAACCCGGATCATCGATGAAGAACTGATGATCCAAATCGAAGAAACCGTCATTGAACCCACGATTACCGGTCTGCACTCCGAAGGACATCCGTTTGTCGGGTGCCTGTATGCCGGGCTGATGATCGCCGATGATGGACCGAGGGTGTTGGAGTTCAATTGCCGGTTTGGCGACCCGGAAACCCAGGTCGTGTTGCCATTGCTCAAGACCGACCTCGTGGAAATCATGATGTCGTGCGTGGATGGTGAACTGGACTTGGAGAAGATCGAATGGTCCGATCAAATTGCCGTGTGTGTAATCCTGGCTTCACGGGGGTATCCGGGGAAATATGACAAGGGATATCCCATCGCCGGCTTGGAAGCGGCCAATGGAACCGATACGCTGATCTTCCATGCCGGCACCGCGAAAAACAATGGGGAGGTGGTGACGGCCGGTGGACGGGTGCTGGGTATTACGGCCTTGGGCACCAGCTATGAAAATGCCGTGGCCCGGGCCTACAATGTCGTCGATAAGGTCCGCTTCAAGGGGATGCAGTACCGAAATGACATTGGTTTCAAGGCCGGAGTAGATCGCAAAATACGTCAACCGTCAAGCAGCAAACGGTATTCGCGGCGCCGCAAACGCTGAGCACAATTGAAACCCTGTGGAGACACCCTATGGCAGATGTTCTGATACTCATGGGCTCGGAATCCGACCGAAACGTTATGACCCATGCGGCTGATACGTTGCGGGAATTAGGAATAACGTACGCCCTCGAAGTTTCCTCGGCGCATCGGCAGCCTAAGCGCACGCATTCTCTTGTCGCAGACGCCACAGCCGACGGGACGAAAGTATTTATCTGTGGGGCCGGGATGGCCGCTCACCTCGC
Source organism: uncultured Ignavibacteria bacterium (assembly GCA_964461835.1). Lineage (GTDB taxonomy): Bacteria > Zixibacteria > MSB-5A5 > WJJR01 > JAJRUJ01 > CAYWVO01. Next base: position 178,329 of record CAYWVO010000002.1, read on the forward strand.
CGGCGTGACCGCGTCGATTACCGACCGGCCGGTTATCGGGGTGCCGCTGGCGGGCTCGGATTTGCAGGGGTTGGACTCCTTGCTCTCAACGGTTCAGATGCCGAAAGGGATTCCGGTGGCCACGGTGGCGATTGGGAAACACGGGGCGATCAACGCGGCGGTACTCGCCGCACAAATCCTGGCAACATCTGACAATTCGTTGCGCGAGAAGCTAATAGACAGGCGGACGGTATCGTAACGTTGACAAACGTGACGGACGGGACATATTAATAATTTCCGGCGTATAAGAAAAAGAACGTGGAACGACAGTATGGGCTAAGCGGGAGGAGTAAAGCGTGCGGTTTATTACTAACATTCGACCCTCGATCACAGCCGTCTTACCGGCGGCGTTTGCCGTGTTTCTGATTACTTGTGGAGGGGCACTCGCCGCAGAAATACCGGATACTGCCAAAGTGCATTTTAATGCGGGTGTTGAGGCAATGAAAGCCGATAAGATTGACACGGCGCTGAAGGAGTTCGAGGCGGCGGTCTCATTGGCTCCGGACTACCTTGATGCGCACATCAATGCGGGCGCACTCTATTTTGAAAAAGGCGATCTGGCGAAAGCCAGCGAGCACTTAAAGGCCAGTTTGGATCTGGATACGGCCAACGCCGGGGCCTGGTTTACCCTCGGTCAGGTTGAGGCCAAGCAGGAGAGATACAAGGTAGCTATCGAGGCGTTCAAGACTTCATTGAAATTTGCGCCCAAGGACGTCGACACTCGGATGATTCTGGCCGCGACATATAAAGATGCGGGACAAGACGCGAAAGCCATCGCCGAATACCAGGAAGTGGTCAAGCTGGATCCGGATAACTATATCGCGTTTTACAACATGGGCTATATCTATCAGCACCAGAAAAAATTCCAGCAAGCGATTAAATCGTATCGCGAAGCGACAAAGCTCAATCCGAACCACCTGAAATCGCTGTACAACCTTGCAATCTGCCTGCAGACCATCGAAGACTATCCGGGGGCGCTGGACGCCTACAAGGCGTTCATCGAGAAGGCGAAGGGGAAAAAACGGTGGGCATCGAATGTCGCCCAAGCCAATGACATTGTCAAACAGATTCAGGATTACCTGGATCAGCTTGGTGGATAAACACCTCCCTATGGACCGACAGTTAGCCCGGCGAGGACAAACTCGCCGGGCTTTTTTTGATGCATTGACTTCGTTGCATTGCCGGCGTGTCTGGACTATAATACGCGCCAATGAGTAGGGCGGAGCAGACAGTCTTGGCGGATTCGGCGAGTACCTGCCTGCGCGTGTGCGTAGTATCCAACGCGTTGCTGGCGATCATTAAGTTTATCGCCGGCGTGGTGGGTAATTCTCAGGCTCTGATTGCGGACGGCATTAACTCCGTCGTTGATATTGTCTCCTCCGGAGTGGCCTGGATCGGACATCGGATTTCACTCTCTCCCCCAGATAGGGATCATCCCTACGGTCACGGCAATGCCGACGTGCTGGCCGCCGTATTTGTCGGATTGGTTATCTTCTTTACGGGTATCTTTGTGGGCGGTCGGGCCTGGACTGCCATTCAACACGGCGATCTGCCACGACCGTCGCTCTTGCCGGTCCTGGTGGCAGTAGGTGTCATTGTTGCTAAGTGGATTCTCTATCTCTACACGATGCGGGTCGCCGGTAAAACGCGATCACCAGCTGTCCAGGCTACTGCGACCGATCACAAATCGGACATTCTTGCGACTTCCGGGGCGCTGGCCGGGGTGTTTGGGGCCTGGGTCGGTGTACCGGTGTTGGATCCCATTGCTGCGATCTGGGTGGCGGCGCTCATCCTCTATAACGCCATACGGGTGTTGACGGGCAACATTCATATTCTGATGTCTGGACGGCCCGACCGATCAGTTACCGAGCCGGTTATTGAGACCATCCGTAAAATCCCGGGAGTGGAAGGGTTTGACCGCATTCGTGCACGGCAATTGGGCAGCAGGGTAATTATTGATCTGGAAATTCTGGTTGACCGGGATCTCAGTGTCGACGCCGGACATGAAATCGCCCGCCAAGCCCGAACAACGGCCTTGCGGGATCACCCGACCATTCTTGATGTTGTGGTCCATGTCGAGCCGTATTGCGTGAATTCGGAAACAAGCACGACAAAGGAGTAGCTGTGTCTCGCAAACGCATTGTTGCCTTCGTCGAGGGTGAACATCCCGCTCACTTCTGGCCGCTGGCGGAGTCACGGCCGCTCTTTATGCTGCGCTGCGGGGCAGAGTTATTGTACGAGAAATGGATCAAACGATTGCAACCGACCGAAACCTGGTTTTTCTGTCGTGAAGTGGCGGCTGAAGTCACCGCCTCGCGTATGTCAGCGTTGGTCAACACGGTGCCCGAAGTGAAGGAGGCTGACTTATGGATAATTGACCCGCGGTGGTTGCCGGAAAGTCCAGAGTCATTTCTGGCAGGGGCCTGGCCGGAGACGTGCGGCTTTCGCTCTGGGGAGCGTCTTGTTGCGCTGCGTATGGCAGTCCACGAACAGTTTACCGGGCCGGTAGGGGAATGGTTACAGCGCGGGGCGCCGGACGGGTTTCCGGAAACATCAGTGGAAACCGTCGAGGTGGCGGGCACCCACCTCAATTATTTGTGGGACATTGTCGACGAAAATCCCGATCAAATAGCGCGTGATTTCACGGTGGCCCGAGACGCGGGGAAGCACCGGCGTGCCGATACGCTTCAGTTCGGCGGAACGGCTTTGCTCAACGATTCAGATATTCTCATTGGTGACGGTGTTGAACTATCATCGATGAGTGTTCTCGACGCACGTAACGGCCCGATTATTCTCGATGATGGCGTACGGATCGAACCGTTTTCGCACATTGAGGGGCCGGCCGTCATTGGTGCGGGATCAATCATCTATGGCGCTCAAATTCGGGGCGGAACCACGATTGGTCCGGTTTGTCGAGTCGGGGGTGAGGTTGAAGCCAGCGTCTTTTTGGGATATGGCAACAAACACCATGAGGGTTTCTTCGGGCACGGAGTGATTGGGGAATGGGTCAACCTGGGCGCGTTGACTACCAATTCGGATTTGAAAAATAACTACGGTACGATCCGGGTATCATTGCCATCGGGGGACGTGGATACGGGGCGTATCAAGGTGGGTTCGTTTCTCGCCGATCATACTAAAACAGGAATTGGAACGCTTTTACCGACCGGGGGAGTGGTTGGATTTGCCTCGAATGTCTTCGGGGGAGACGGCGTGCTGCCCAAGTTCATTCCGGAATTTTCCTGGGGCGGTGGCGGAGGATTCGTGGAACATCAATTGGACAAGGCTCTGGCAACCGCCGGAACGGTGGCGGCACGGCGTGGGGTGAAGATGGATGCAGCGCACCAACAGCTTTTTCGTGCTATTTTTACCCAATCATCTGCCCGACGGAGTACGTTTTTGGGGCGTTGACCGCGTAGCAAACTGAAGACTAGGCGTGGCCACACAGCGGAGAAATGATCGATGCCGGAATTGAGAAAAGATCCCATTATCAGCCGATGGGTCATCATATCAACGGAACGGGGAAAACGGCCGACCGATTTCCCGGTACGCACCGATCGGGTCGATTCCCGGATGTGCCCGTTTTGTCCGGGGAATGAATCAGCGACGCCGCCGGAAATTATTGCGCTGCGGGACGACGGTACCAAACCGGATACCCCGGGTTGGCGGGTACGGGCCATTTCCAACAAATTTCCCGCGCTGAAGATCGAGGGAGATTTGCAGCGGGAAGGGATCGGCATTTTCGATAAAATGAACGGTGTCGGCGCCCATGAGGTTATTATCGAATCACCACAGCACGAGTTGGAGATGGAAGACCTTCCGCTCAATCAACTGGCCGATGCCATTTACATCTATCGCCAGCGGGTCCGAGATTTACAACAAGACTCCCGGTTCCGGTATGTAATGCTGTTCAAAAACAAGGGGGTTGCCGCCGGGGCATCGCTCTCGCATCCGCATTCGCAACTGATTGCCACGCCGGTCATTCCCAAACGAGTGGTGGAGGAATTGGACGGGGCGCAGAGATATTTCGAGTATAAGGAACGGTGTATCTTCTGTGATATTATCCATCAAGAATTGCACGATGAGGTGCGGATCGTCAATCAGAATGACGCCTTCGTTTCCCTGCAGCCGTTTGCCCCACGGTTTCCGTTTGAGACCTGGGTGCTGCCACGGTCTCATGAATCTCATTTCGAACGTATTAGCGATGAAGAACTCAAGCCCTTCGCGGAAATTTTGCAGGATAGTCTCAAGCGGCTTTCCCTGGTTTTAAATAATCCGCCATACAACTTTATGATACATACGGCACCGCATATTAACAACAACGGTTTGCATTACCATTGGCATGTGGAAATCATTCCGAAGTTGACCAGGGTCGCGGGTTTTGAATGGGGCACCGGCTTTTATATAAATCCCACCCCACCGGAGGATGCCGCGGAGTATCTACGATCTGCCGAAATGACCGGAAAAACCCCAGCGAAAACCGATCACGGTACATGATAGGATAACCGCCGTTTCATGCCACATGCCATGAACATCTTGTACGTCTCACCGGAAGTCGTCCCCTTTGCCAAGACCGGGGGGCTGGCGGATGTTGCCGGAGCCTTGCCGCAGGCCTTGGCGGAACGCGGTGATCGGGTAACGGTCATGATGCCGCACTACAAGTTGCTGTTTCAGGAAAAGTATTCGTTGGCCGCAGATTCCGTCGGAAGTGTTGATGTGCCGCTTGGCTCAGGCTACGAACCAGCCGGCTTCTACACGCTGGATAAGGACCGCGTACGCTATGTGTTTGTTTCCCATTCGGGATATTTTAACCGCCCTGAGCTGTACCGAGACCCGGCGACCGGTCATGATTGGAAAGACAACGATGAGCGCTTTATCTTCTTTGCCCGGGCGGTCTTGGAATGGTGCCAGGCGACGGGGGTGCGGCCGGATATCATTAATGTAAATGATTGGCAATCGGCGCTGATTCCCGTATACCTGCGGACGTTACTGAAGGACGTGTTGCACTTCGCCCAAACCCGGGTGGTGTTGACAATTCATAATCTGGCCTACCATGGCCAATTTCCGGCAGAGCGGTTCAGTCTGCTGGGCTATCCAGCGGAGTGGTTTACCTCGCTGTCGCCGTTTGAATTCTACGGGAAAGTCAATTTCCTGAAAGCCGGCATCTACTATGCAGATAAGATCAATACGGTCTCCCGGACGTATGCCCAGGAAATACAAAGCGGGCCGGATTTAGGCTGTGGTCTGGACGGTCTGTTGCGCAACCGGGCCGGGGATCTCTATGGCATCGTTAACGGCATTGATTATACGGTCTGGGACCCGGCTACCGACCCGCTGATTGAGGCCCACTATACTCCGAACGATCTGAGCGGTAAGCGCCGGAACAAAGCAGCGTTGCTGGCACGGTCCGGATTTGATGCTTCCGCCACCGAGCTGCCTTTGATGGGGATGATTTCCCGACTCGATGCACAGAAGGGCTTTGACCTTATCGAGCGCGTGGCCGACGAGCTGTTTACTCGCGATCTGGTTTTGGTTCTACTCGGCACTGGTGCGCCGAAATATCACGATATGTGCGAAAAATTGCAGGCCAAATACGCCGACCGTTTTCGCCCGTTTCTGACCTTTGATAACCAACTGGCTCATCTGATTGAGGCGGGATCGGATATGTTTCTGATGCCGTCCCGCTACGAGCCTTGTGGACTCAACCAACTCTATTCGCTGAAGTATGGGACGGTACCGGTGGTTCGCCATACCGGTGGTCTGGCGGATACGGTGGAGGATGTCGGCGATACCGGCAGCAGCGGGACCGGGTTCGTTTTTCGACCCTATACCGCGGAGGCGCTGCTAAAAACCATCGATCGCGCCGTCAGTGCGTATAGTGATAGGAAACGGTGGGATGCGATCGTGCAGAACGGTATGCGGCAAGATTTCTCCTGGGCGTCATCGGCTAAAAAGTATGAACGCTTATATCAAGCGGCGATCGCCGACCGCTGATACCCCTTGATCCCAAGCAGCCGAGGTTGTATGTAGTACTCACGAACAGAGTGGGAGCGTTATGGATATCATCTATCTTTCAAAGGACGGTGTGGAGAAACTCCAGAAGGAATTACATCGTTTTAAGACAATTGAACGGCCAAAGGTTGTCTCAGAAATCAAGACCGCCCGGGAATTCGGGGATTTAAGCGAGAACGCCGAATACCACGCCGCCAAAGAAAAGCAGGTGTTCGTTGAACGCAAAATCGCCGAGCTGGAAGATAAGCTCACGCGGGTCCGTGTGTTGGATGACAGTAATATCGACGCCTCCAAAGCCTACCTGCTCTCGACGGTACGCGTGCGTGACTTGGAGGACGGTGAAGAGATTGATTACACCCTGGTATCTGCCGAGGAGGCGGACGTCGATAACGATCGCATTTCGATTCAATCACCGATCGGGAAGGGGCTCTTAGGCAAGGCGGTTGGTGACAGAGTGCAAATAGAAGTCCCGGCCGGTGTGATTGAGTATGAAGTCTTAGACGTCTCCCGCTAAGTATAGAATTTCACTCAATATTCATAGAAAAACCCCCGCTGTCTGCGGGGGTTTTTCCCTTCAAACCGGTTTTGTTGGAAGTTACCAGTTAGTTAGGGTTTTGATTGTTTATTTCACCAGGACCATTTTCTTCGTTTCGCTGAAGGTTGCCGCCGTCAAGCGGTAGAAATAGATTCCCGACGCCACCGTTTCGCCCCGCTCATCAGCGCCATCCCATTGGACGGTAACGATGCCGGGTTCGTCATTGCCGGTGAGTTCCCGAACCACGCGTCCCGCAATATCGTACACCGTCAGATTCCAATCCGCAGCTTCTGGCAGGGCGAAGGTGATCACCGTATTGGCGTTGAACGGATTCGGGTAATTCTGCTTGAGGGCGAACGATTCCGGTATCGCGGTGTTCTTGTGTGTAGTAACCGTCATCGGCGCGCCTTCAGCGTCGGAGAGCTGAACCTCTACCAGTTCCAGATCTGTGCCGTCCGCCAGCGGAACCGTGAACAGTCCACGAGATCCCTGGGCAATCAGGTGTCTATCCATCGAATAGACCAGAACGCGCAATTCCTCACCATTGTCGTGCGATTTCAGAGTCATATTCTCGACGTTCAACATCGGTTCACCGAGTTCTCCATTATGGCGGAAGACAAATGCTGCGCCGCCAACATCGATTGGTGAGTGCAGGGCAACCCTCATGGTTTCGTCAATCTCGTAGGTGATCTCGGCAGCATCGCTGAACGGCGTTATTTTGTATCCGGGATCGTATGGTGGTTTTTCACCCGTGATAATGCCGATGAGGTAAACCAGGTCGGCAATGGTCTGCGGTGTGCCGTCATCGTTAATATCAGAGGCCTGCACCCGGTTGTAGTAGGTCGGATCCGGATATTCCCACGCGTTCGGGCCATAAATGAAATAGTTCGCGTAGATGACTGCGTCGGCGATTTCGTTGGCGATACCATTCAAGTTGATATCACCACGATCATCCGGCCACGGACGAATGCAGATTTCGCCGTCGCAGAAATTAATCCGCGGCATAGGAGTAATGCCCTTAAAGCCCTCGAGGCAGGCATCATCCGGCAACGGATCAGTTTCCGGATCACCGAATAACTGAGCAACAAACAACGTGTCACCAGTGCGTGAGGACATGGTGTTGTCACCACAGTCATACCACGTCCAGCTCAAGTGGAAGCACTGATTCACGTAGTTCAGGTCTTCCGGGGTCTGGAACGTCATTTTCACGATTTCGCCTTCCGGATGGAAAGCGGAAACGGGCGGCGTACTGCCGTCTGGGTTATCGGCGATACCGATCAGACGGAGCACACCGGTCGGGCAACCACCACCGCAGTTGTCCTGGAAGGACTTACGGTAGGTGAAGTATTCCCAATCCAGGAGATCGCCAACTGCTTCTGCTTCGAGGAAAGCAATCGTCGGGTCGTAGGTGATCACATAGTCGAAGCCGCCAACTTCCATGGAGTTGGTGACTGACAGGTTGATCGTGGCGATGCCACCCGGATTGACTTCGGTGGAGTCCATGCAAACATAGAATTTGCCAAGGACATTGATCGTGAAGGTGCAGTAGGTCTGCTGGCAGCCGTCATCGACTTCAAGCGTGATTTCCCACAGGCCTTCGTCCACCCAGTCCGGATCCCACTGGAAGTTGTAAGTGCCAACAATCGCCATCGGCTGCACCGGGGTATCGGGCAGGCCGTTCCGCAGTGTTTCAAAAATGGAAACGGTAACCGGATCGGTGCCGTCATTCGCCGTGAACGGCAAATCAAGCATGCCGGAGTATGAGTACCAGAGAGGCACATCAGCCGGGCAGGTGATCGTCGGCAGGTCGTTGGTGACTGTGATGTTGAAGGTGCAGGTACCAACATTATCACACGGATCGCTGACTTCAACCGTGACTACGTGCGGGCTGCCGGCGATATCGTCACATTCGGGATCATAGGTAATTTCACCCGTTGCCGGATCAATCGATACGCCGTTGACCAGCGGCGGGTTGACATCGGCTATGCTGAACGCCAGGTCAACGGGATCGGCGCAGTTGTCGGTCGCTGTGGCGTTCACCACCTGTGCGCCAACCGCCCAGTGATGTGTTTGATCGTCGGGGCAGATAACGACCGGCGCCTGCGTATCAACAACCGTAAGTACTTGTGTACAACTGGAAGAATTGTTACAAGCATCAGTTGCAGTCCAGGTGCGCGTAATTGTCCCGGTATAGCCGCCGCAGCCGGTCAAGGAACTGGTTTCGTTCAAGGTTACCGTTGGCGCCGGGTCGCAGTTGTCAGTGGCCGTTACCGTCGCCGCCGCCGGGATCGCATCGCATTCCACCGTCGCATCCGCCGGGCAACCGGAAAGGACCGGCGCGGTGTCGTCCACCACGGTAATAATCTGGTCGCAACTGGCCGAATTATTGTCCGCATCGGTGGCAGTCCAGGTGCGGGTGATCGTCTTCTCCTGGGCGCAGGCTCCAGAGGTTTCAGTGTCGGCATACGTGATGGTCGGGTTGTTGTCGCAATTATCGGTTGCGGTGGCCGATCCGGTATTTGCCGGGTCGGTGGACTCATCACATTCCACCGTAATATCCGCGGGACAGGTGATTGCCGGCGGGGTGGTATCTTCAATCGTAATCACCTGATCACAACTGGCGCTGTTGCCGCAGGCGTCGGTGGCGGTCCAGGTGCGGGTAATCGTTCCGGCACCGGTGACATCACTGTAGGTAATTGTCGGGGAGCCGTCACAGTTGTCCGTGGCAGTTGCCGTACCCGTATTCGCCGGATCGGTCGATTCATCACACTCAATGGTGATATCTGCGGGGCAAGTAATTACAGGGGCGGTATTATCCACCACCGTCAGCACCTGGGCGCAACTGCTGGAATTCCCACAGGCATCAGTAGCGGTCCAGGTGCGCGTAATTGTCCCGGTATAGCCGCCGCAGCCGGTCAAGGAACTGG
>CAYWVO010000002.1:187938-197077 GCA_964461835.1 uncultured Ignavibacteria bacterium
TACCCGTATTCGCCGGATCGGTCGATTCATCACACTCAATGGTGATATCTGCGGGACAGGTAATCACCGGGGCAGTGTTATCCTCGACCGTAATCACCTGATCGCAGGTAGCAATGTTGCCTTGAGCGTCTTCGGCAGTCCAGGTGCGAGTGATCGTGTATTCTTGTGGGCACGCACCGGCAGTCGTCGCGTCGCTGTAGGTCACCGTTATGGGTCCGCAATTGCCGGTCGCAGTCGCTTGACCGGTGGAGGCGGGATCGGTCGAAGCGTCACATTCGACCGTAAGATCAGCGGGGCAGGTGATATCCACTTGACAGGCGGGGGGATTGCAATCGGCCGGTACCGCGTAATTGATTCCGGCCATAAAATCATCGTAGTCGAAATTCGGAGCCGAGTGATCGTCATCGACAAAAATCAGGACGTCGTAATCACCGGAAAAACTGTTGGCGTGACCATCGCCATCATACCAAATATAATCCTGGTAACCCAAGCCGCTGACGTCATAGACAATGAACCAATTGTACCCGGCGTTGGGGGGATCCGGCAGCGATAAACTGTCTTCGGCGAAGAGCCAGGCATCGTCCGGTGGATCATACGTCCCGTTGGTCACCCCGGTTCCCTGATCGATATCGTTAAGCAAATTCAGGGAGAAGTTGCCGGGAATCGCGATAGAACTGGTCGCTCCAGCACCGTCCGAGGCGTTCAACACGACATTAAGCTCCCGCAAGCTGGGAGTGTTCCAGGCCAGCCAGTTATTATCGTCCCAGGGGGTGTTCTCCTTAATAATGGTGAAGTCGACGGTTCCCGCCGTGGGATCAAAGCAGTCCCCGTCGGGTATTTCCTCACCAATCGGGCAACTGTTTGCATCAGTCAGCAGCAGATTCAAAGTTGGCTGCTCGGCAAACCGGACTTTAATAATCAGGTCATTATAGTCCTCGTCACCACCATTTTCCAGATCCTCGAAGCATACTAAATACTCACGGGGCTCCCCGGTGGGGTACACGAGGGCATGGTCATACAAATCAGGGTTGAGATATTGTTGGGTAAACCAGTGGAAAGTTTGTTCCTGCCAGTTTGGCTCCATCCAAAAGCCGACGGAATCAGTTCCACTCACGATAAACGTCGTTGAGTCGCCCGGCACGGCGCTGCCGTTAAAAAGCTCATTGAGCACCGTAGTATCATTCGATGCATACCAGCCAGAACGGGCCGAGGATGCTGATCCAGCCACCTCGATAATAATCGTGGCGAGGTTCTGACAGGGGGAGGTGTAAAAGGTTTCCCACCCCAATTCATCATTGGCGGCGTCAATGGAGTAGCCCAGGCTGTCGAAGATCTCCTGTAACGATGGTTCGGCATAACTGTACTGGGGTCCCACATACAGTGAATCGGGCAGGTCTCGGCCGCCGGGTGAGTCTTCGGCGCTCGCCACACTCACGGAGAATACAATTGCCAGTAAGCATAGTCCCAGCGTCGTTATACTTCGACGCCAGATCATATGGTCGTTGATTCCCCGCTGCATCATTCTCACTGAGGGCATACACTAACTCCTTTGACCACTATTAAAATATTCTGTTTGCGTAAGCCGTACTGGACTGAGCACTACTAAAACCCGTCAAAACGCGTCAGCGGTTCGATCGTGCACCGTGCTGGCGAGTTTCGGTTTCACATCCACCCAAACCGCCCAACCCAGATTGAAAAGACTGCTTTGTTAGCCCACCACCAACCAGGCTAACCGAGCGGTAACAAATTGGCAAAACTCGGCAAACAATCCGAGTTCTGACAAACAGTTAAATGAAAACCGGAAGGAATGTCAAGTAAGAACTTTGCTAAAAAATGAGGAAAATGTGAGGTTTTTTACTAAGGAACAGCCCCAGCAGACCTCCTGGGGCTGTTCATCGTTGAAAAAGGCCGTTACTATTTTATCAGCAACATCTTACGAGTATCACTCATGTCGCCGGCAATCGCCCGGTAGAAATACACGCCAGAGGAGACATGCTGCCCGTCAGCGTCTTTTCCGTCCCACTCGATGCGTAGAATCCCTGGTTCGGCCGATCCACTGAGCTCGCGCACCTTCTGGCCCAGGATGTTAAAGACGGTCAGCCGGTAATCCGACGCCTGCGGCAGCGCCAATTCAATGATAGTCTTGGCATTGAAGGGGTTCGGGTAGTTTTGCCGCAAAGCGAATAGATCCGGAACATCTACTGACTTTGAGATGAATTCCACGTTAAGCGGGGTACCGTCGAATGAAGACGCCTCGACCGCGGTAATCGCAACCTGCTTTTCGCTAACGTTCGGTATCCGGGCCAGCTCTACACGTCCCGCGAGAAATGCTGGTTTCTCGCTGATGCCGGCAATCAGCAGGCGGCATTCATCCGGGGTGAGACGATACTTGGGTCTGATATGGGCAACCTCATCGGCAAACGTAACATGTCCATCCTGCGGAAATATCCCCCGTAACTGGACAAACAAACCGCCGACGTCCAATGGAGCATCACTATATAATACCAGGTCATTGCCGATTTGCTCCATACCGACGATAACTGATAGATCGAACGGTGTGAGGCGTCCCCCCGACCCCGGTCCAATCGGCTCGGCATCGCCGGTGATAATCCGGATCAGATACACCAGATCGGCCACCGTTTTGGGTATGCCGTCAGCGTTAACATCGGATGCCAACCACTGGTTCTCATAGTATATTGGGTGCCAGACCGAATTGCCGTAGACGAAATAGTTGGTAAACAACACGGCATCGCCGATCTCGTTGGCCAAGCCGTTTAAATTGATGTCCCCGCGATCATCCTCCGGTGGAATGATACAGATTCGGCCGTCACAGAATTCTATTTTCTCAAGCGGGAATTTGTCTTTGCCGCCGGCAAGACAATCTTGCTCGGGTAAGATGTCATCGATACCATACACGACAAATGTCGTATCACCGGTACGACTGGAGATGGTATTATCAGTACAATCGTACCAACAGAAGTAGACCGGCACGCATTGCCCGATAGTATTGAGATCGGAGGTGACCCCAAAATTCAGGGTCGCCAGCGTGCCTTTCGGCAGGTAGGCGTCCTCCGGCGGGTGATTCGAGCCGTCATTCATATCCGCCACGCCAATGAGATGTACAGCGTTTACGCCGCACGGATCACTACAGCCCTCCGGGACCACTCCGCGGTAGGTGAAGTATTCCCAATCGGCAGTTGCGGAACCGGCCACCGCATGATTGAACGACAGTACCGACTGGTCAAAGCAAATCAGCAGGTCGAAGCCGCCCATTTCCATTGCCTCGTAGACAATAACATCGATATCAACGTTACTGCTGTTGAGCGTTTCCACTGTGTCGATGCAAATAACATACTGGGAATCCGGTGGGGTTATCGTAACGCAGACCGTCGTTGACTCGACGTCAAACAAACCGCACGAGTCCGTGGAAGTAAAGACAAACGGATAGCAGCCGGCGGTATCAGCATCGAAACAATGGGTGCCAGTGATAGTATTGCGTCCCGGTTGTGTGGGGAAATTCCCACTGCCCGAGGTCAGCTCAAGATCGAATAGTTGATCCGTATCGGCATCATCGGACTGCACCGGGAAACAAACCTCGCCGGGTTCCGGAATATCAACCGCGACTTGTTCCTCCAGGGTAATGACCGGCGCCACCCCGTCATACATGGTAAAGCACACGGCATGCGTGTCGCTTGAACCGCACGCATCAGTCACGGCAACTTCAAAGCAGTAGGTACCGGCCGTATCGACCGTAAAGCATAATTCTCCCGTTTGGTCGTCGAAAACACCGGTACCGGTGGTCAGTTCGATGGTCGCAATGTTCTGATCCGGATCGTCAAACTCGAATCCCGGAACACAGACCTCCTGCGGGGCACAGAAGAACAAGGAGGCATCTGGTGGTCCACTAATCGTCGGACCACGGTTAAACCCGACCTGCAGGACAAAACCTGCGGTATCGTTGCTGGCACACTCGTCCCGTACAATGACCCGGAAGGCATAGGTCCCGGCCGTGTCGACATCAACGCAAATCTCCGACGTATCCTGCGAGACAGTCCCGAACGGTTCGATTTCGATGCTGCTAATGCCTTCGGGTTCGATAACCTCAAAGGGGAGACATACCGTCCCCGGTTCACATACCAGTGTATCGAATGCCGCGTCCATGATAATCTGCGGTTCCTGATTGTAGTCGATAGTAAAGCAGACAGTGGCGGTATCCTGATTGCCACAGAGGTCTTCGGCGATAATGTCCGCACAGAGTATCGAGTCGGAATTGAAAAATACACACCAGGTACCCGCCTGTTCGTCGATCACACCATGGTCGGCGGTAAGGGTGATCGGTCCGCCCTCAGGATCCATTACTTCGTACAGTACACACACATTGCCGGGCTGGCACAGTAATTGGGAAATGTCGGCGTTCGCCGTAATTTCCGGGGGGAGATCCATGGTGACGGTCACGGTAATCTGGCTGGTGGCGGTTAGCCCACAGTCGTCCGTGGCCTGGACTTCGAACGTGTAGGTGCCGGCTGCCGGAGGTGTGAAACAGACCTGGCCGCCGGTATAGGTCCCGGGACCTTCGACTAAATCGCAACTCTCAAGGTTACCGTCGGGATCGGAGCACGAAACCTCGAAACAGAATTCATCCCCCGCACAAAGCTGGGTGGTATGGGCAGTCTCACCGATTACGACCGGTGGTTGGTTAAACGCTACCCCAATTTCTGCGATACAGGTATCCGCTCCACCGCAGGTGTCCTCGGCGGCGACTTCCAGTGCATACAATCCCGCCGTATCGGCATCGAAACAGATTTGGCCGAGTTGCGCATCATAGGTACCGATCGGGGAGACGGTGACGGTCAAATCACCACTGACGACCGGCAAATCGAGATCGATACACACCTGGCCCGGTTGGCACAACAACGTATCGACCGGATCCGGGCAGGTGATTTCCGGCGGTGCATCGAGTGAAATTGTGGCGGCGACATCCAATACATCGGTGAGGCCACATGCGTCTTCAACGGTAATTTGCAAATTGTATACCCCATCCGCATCAGCATAGAAGCAAAGTAATCCGTCTGCTTCTTTGTAAACCGCATTGAGGCTGGTGGTAATGGAATTGATGTTATTATCGATATCGGTAACCGAGACCGGCATACACACGGAATCCGGCCCACAAAGCCCGATGCTGACCGCGGTTTCGCCGGTGATTTCGGGTGCGGAATTGAGTGAGACGTCAATGTCGATGGTATCCCGGGCCAACAAACCACAATCGTCCGTGGCTTCCACGATAATCCGGTATGTTCCCGAGCCATCAGGGGTGAAACACACCTCATTGCCATCCGAGACATCGGCATCTTGATATCCAACCGGCGCCTCAATAATGTCGCAGGACGTCAAATTGAGGTCGGGATCCCCGCAAGCGTAGGGTACACATATCAGTTCGGGCTCACATACAGCTAACTCGTAATCCGGGGGCAGTGTTACCTGCGGTGCACGGTTTCCGTGCACGGTGACATTGACAGTACATTCGTCAAAGCCACATTCCGACTGTGCGGTAACGGTAATCGTATAGGTTTGCGGATTATTCGGATCGCTGATCGGGTCCGGGGTAAAACACACTTCGCCGGTGGCTTCATTATAGGTGGCCGGCGGGGAGACCGTGATGATCGCTTCATCACCCTCCGTGGTAACCGGGAAACAAATCTCAGCAACGTCACACATGAGTGTATCCATGTCGCCCGGGCAGTTCAGCGTCACCTGTCCACCGGTGGTGACCTCAAAGGTTGCATAGCCGGTGTCCGCGGCGCCGCAGGAATCGACCACGTAAACAGGAACGGTCGTGATGCCCGCGGTGGATGCATAGAAGCAAAGCGTTGAGTCATTAAGATTGAGGATACCGGGGTCTTCAGTCCAGATTGTATCGATATCCTCTTCCGGGTCAAAGGTGGAGAACGTGGCACAGAGCGTCACCGGTTCGCATATTTCAATTGGTTCAGGGCTCTGCACCGTGATGGTCGGAGGGGCTGTCGTGGTGACAGTTGCCTCGACATAGCTGGTATCTTCGTTGCCACAGGTATCGGCCGCAATCACCCAAACTGTGTAGGTTCCAGCCGTGTCAGCTTCGAAGCAAACATTTTCTTCAATTTCATCATAATAGCCAAGCGGTTCAATCCAGAGGTGGTCGTACTCGACATTGCTCAGGGGGAAATCTACGCACACCAATTCCGGCAGACAGGTGTGAACAGACGTTGAGACGGGATCGGGCAGATCGGGTGGCGTATCATCGAAGGCAACCGTGACCCAGTACGTGCCTTCTGTAGAGAGCCCCAAATTGTCGGAGGCTTCAAAGATGAACTGTTTTAATCCCTCCGTAGTGGGAATCCAGCAGTGATATGTTAACACTTCGCCAACCCCGGTTACCGGCACAAAGTCACCCTCGCCGGCCAGCATATCCACCGTCACAGTATCCCCGATACAACCATTGTCGCTGACGGCGATTTCGATACAAACACTGTCGCCTTCACAGATATATGATTCCGGACAGGGATCCCCGCCGCAAGCCGGGCGGGCCAGCGCGAACGATATCGTTGGTGGCAGATTCTCCGGTGACACTTCAAATACCATGTCATTATAATCACCGTCGGAAATCCAGGCCAAATCTTCCCAGAAAATTAAATACCCGGAGCCGTCAGGCAGCGGATAGACCTTATGATGACTGTTGCCGTCATAATTAAAGCCGGTCTCGGTGAACCAGCTTGTTCCCGCATCACGGCGATGAAAGAGCGGGACGTTTTGCGACAAGGCCCCCCCGACCATAACCGAGTCACCGGGGAGCATCCCGGCAGAAAGAACTGTGAGCGAATCCGCAGGTTGCCCGGGTAAGTACCATCCGGCCTCATGGGTTGTTGCGGCACCCGTATATTCGGCAACCAGCCGCCAGGCGGACTGGGGGAAGAGGCAAAAGATATTGAGATCTATTGCGTCTGTGTCAGCATTGAGATCATATCCGAGGCTGTCGATGATCTCCTGGATGGTTGGTTCCGGCGGATACGAAGTTCCGGCCGCGAGGGCAGAAAGACTGTCCTCTACATGCGCGAGCCATTCGGCGTCGGGCTTATTGGCAGCCGCAGGCGGCGCCGCCACCAGCAGGACCAACCCGACGACGATCGTCGCCGCACACATACCATATCGCAAAGGTTGTTTCACCACGAAATTCCCTCCTTACCGGATACTTGACGCACGTCACGGATGAGAGAGGATAAATCCGTTATCCGAATTGGTGTTTTGAGCAGTAAATGTGATCTCATCATCGAAACCGCATATAGATAACACTGATCCCGCCGACTGAACGTACTTAGAGAATGCGGAACCGAATTTTTCTTCCGTAGCAGTTCTTCTGTATCAGCCTCGTCAGTCTTTCCGGTCGCTCGGGTCGCGGTTAAGGCGGTTGTATACCCCCGCCCGAGCATTAGTATTAAGCGGTACGATGAGGGGCAGTAACCTTCGTCCACACTCCCATCAAACCCTAATATAATACAACTAACACGCGAATTGTCAAGAACCAAGCCAATTCTAAACAAGAACTTCACAAATACTGCAACTGATTTGACAGTATGCTGTCGGCTGCGTACCTGGGATCGACAAGTAACTGTCATCTACCTAACACCCGTTCAATAAGTTACCATAAACACGGGGGATTGCGCGAATCCTGCCATGCCACGGTTTTTCCTGCCTAAAGCGCAAATGGTATACCCATCGAGGGAAGCTGCTGAGCGCAAGGTCTGATAATATATATTATGTCATCTTGTTTTCAATCTTCCTTTTTCTCAGAGCCGTGTGGCCAGGTTTGCCCTTGACTTTGCTGATGTATTGAGGATTATTTCCTTGCGAGCGGGCCGGGCAATCGCGTATAACTGTTTGTTAAACAAACGGAACGCAGTACCTGCGTCGCATAAGCTTATTGATAAACTATGTTTATTTTCTTAGGGTCATTCGGTGAGTGATATTCCACACAATGACTTTGACCCCGGTATTTTTTCACAAAAATGGGAAGTTCTGGATGCCCAGATTTATCTCTTCTCATACAACTACTTCCGGTTGATCTCGCAACATCACAGCTATTCTGATGACATAACCCAACTTATGCGCCGTCAGGCGCGCCGTTTGAAGATAGATTTACCGCCGGAAAACGCTGTTCGCCTGGCTGCCCGGTGGGCGGACGAATTGGATCGCTTCGGCATCAGCCGAGCCTGCCTGGTCGCTGACAGCGTTGGCGATGAGTCTTCGGTGGCTGAATCGGTGCGGGCGAATCCGGGCAAATTCGTCGGGTTAATCCAAGCCAATCCGCAATTGAGCATCATTGAAGATGTCGTGGAGCACGCCGCCCGTTCCGGGAACGCGCGCGGCCTCCAATTACAACCGGCCTGCCATCGATACTCCGCCGGGGCTGAATTCGTCTACAATGTTTATCAGCTGGCCAAACAGTTGCGCCTGGTCGTGTATGTCGATTACGGTTCAGCGGAATGCTCGTTGAAATACCGTTGGGCGGCGGGGACCTGGGAATTGAAATATAATGATCCCAGACAACTCCACTTTGCAGCGGCGGATTTTCCGACAATCCCATTTGTTATCAACCGGTTTAGCGACCATAATTTCCAGAACATCCTACGATTGGGATTATTAAGTCCCAACGTTCATGTCGTTGTATCACCCGTCGATTCGTACCTATTAGACAATAACGGCTTACAGCGCTTTAAAGAAAAGGTTGAACTCCTTATCCGTGCTTTCGGTCATCGCCGCCTGATGTTTGGTACGATGTCAGGAGAATTGCCTCGTGGCTGGCGCAGCGACCGGTTTCGCCTGTTTCTGAATACTCTTCTTTCTCTCGAATTGGATGATGATCAGATGGCGCTGATTTTGGGAGGCAATCTGCGACGAATTTTCCGTCTAGATAGAGACCGTAATACGTCTTACCTGTTGGCGATTTGATCCCCGGTCCTGCAACCTGAGAGAAGGGGTCCCGATCGGTTCGGGACACATTTCGGACGATCCTCTCCCCCACTGTGGATTGGCCAAGCTGTATGGACAGGGGTGCTAGTGTCCTGAGTTAGAAGTTTCTATGCAAAAACGAGCGACGGATTGGATG
>CAYWVO010000003.1:0-119917 GCA_964461835.1 uncultured Ignavibacteria bacterium
CAAGGTCGGGTTCCGAGTCCGAATCGCCTTGGCGAGCCGGACGAGAAACCCGACATCATTCATCATAGCAACGCCCTCTGAAACCCTGACAAATGTCAGGGCCACGCCCTCTATCATTCTCCCGCCATACTTCGTCATTCCTGCGAAAGCAGGAATCCCGTTTCCCTGGGCGCAGCCCAGGAGCGGGCAGTTTCAATCTCTTGTAACCCACCAAGAGCGACAAGTCCGAACGGACTTGGAGCGGCTGGTGGGTCTTTAATCCTCATTTCCAAAGTTTACCGACCCACCTGTCGCAGTGAATTCTAATGAATTCACTGCTTTAGGTGGGCTACACTTCTTTTGAACGCCTTTGCGCACGTGGTATGGGACGCCTGTGCCACCATGAAAGCCTGGCCCTGGGCTGCGCCCAGGGAAAATGGATCCCGGCTCAAGGCCGGGATGGGCGGGATGACAAAGGGTTTATGGTGGGTGCAGAGCACCCACCCTACATTTGCCACCCCGCCCTTGGGCTGACGTTGAGCGAGGTGGCCCTACCCCCCTACATCTCCGTGAGATAATCTTTCCGGCCACGTTGGATTTGAAGCGCCATGCCGTCGTGCGCCAGTACTGCTTCGGGATGTTCTTTGCGGAATGATTTCTCTTCCCGGATTGTCTCTTTGCCCAGGTGCGTAAAGAATATATTTTCGATGCTGCGATCTTTGCACCAGTTGATTTGCGTGGTGATTCGCGTATGCCCGAATAATTTGTTCCCCGTGCGCCGCACCAGATTCGCTTTGATCGCGGATCCATCCCCGATATAATAATCAACACCTTTGAGGATGTTGTCTTTCTCCACAATATCCACCAGGTCGGGATTATAAACGAGCACGGTACGTTCAGGAGTTTTGATTTTATACCCAACTGCTGGGCACCGTAGAGAATGAATGGCTCGATACGCAGTTATCCGGAACGGTCCGACAGTGAATGGTGTGCCGGGTTTGATCACCTGCGGATTCGCGGGTTGATATTTGCCGTAGTCGAGTGTTTCCTGAGTGAGATATACCGGAATATCGGTTTGCGTATTGTGATCGAGCCAGAAGTAATGATCGGGATGCGCGTGCGTGATTAACAGCGCCTTGGCGCCAGTCTCGGTGATATCGAGTCGGTGGAGTGCACCGTAGTCTATCTGCAACTTAAATTTACGGTAGGTCAGCAGTAAGGAGGAGTGGTATTGATGCTTGCGCGATGATTCTTCGATTTCTCCTTTGGTGCCGAGAAAGGCGATCTTAGTCACGCTTTGTCTTTCAATTTGCGGAATTCGTTTTCGAATCTCTTTCTAATTTTTGGAAACCGCATCGCGGCCGCGGGATGATACGTTTCGATATATTCGGCGTCATAGTCGCGGGGTATTTCCCAGGCGATTGTGCCCATCAAAACGATTGTCTTCGGCTTAACGCGTTTGAATTGCTCCAGCCGAAAGGGGAGACAGGCCTCGATTTCATCCTGCCGCGGTTTGCGATTATCCGGGGATTTGTGTTTAACCACGCTGGTGATAAACAGCTTCTGGCGATCAATCCCGTATTTCTCCAGTGTCTTATTCAAATACCGTCCGGCCATCCCCACAAACGGCTGTCCGGTTTCATCCTCTTTGCGCCCCGGGTTTTGTCCTACCAGCATGATTTTGGCGTCGGCAGATCCTGCACCCGGCACTGCTTGGTGGGCAGTTTTATAGAGCTGGCATCGTTTGCATCGTTTGATCCTGCCGTCAAGCCTGTCCACGAAGGTGGTACGTGAATGGAGAGAGTGAGCGTGGCCCTGACATTTGTCAGGGTTTCAGAGGATGTTGCTATGAAGCGCAGCAGCAGGTCGGGTTCCGACGTGCGTGTCAACGCGCGGCGAAACCCGACACTATCCCTACCGCTGGAGCGGGCCCCGCGCAGAAAGCCACGGTAGACATCCATTCGTTATTCCCATAGATTACGCCGGTCTGTGAGATGGGGAGGGGTATGCGTCAGCGACCACTGGGATATTTCTTCGCCGGGCTATCGGCGTTCATGGCCTCGATTCTCATTATAACCGCTAAATGGACGCTTACCGCGATCGATCCACTCTCGCTCAGCGCGCTGGTATTCCCCATCGGAGCGGTTGTCATGGGATTCGCCATGCTTCCCGGCCGACGATGGGCCAGAATCAAACTGCTGACCGGTCGTGACTGGTTTTGGGTCTTGGCGTTCAATGTGCTGGCCTTCGCGGCAATCTGGACCCACTTCACTGCGATTGCCATGCTCGACCCCACGCTGGCATCCTTTATCAGCCGTTTCGAGACCCTGGTAACTGTCGGGTTGGGTATGTGGCTGTTAGCGGAGCGCTTCACGAAAGGAGAGGGATTTGGCGGATTGCTGATCATCGCCGGGATCATCATTATGAAGGCCACGCTCCGTGGCGAGTACGATGTCGGATTCTGGATGATGATTTTCAGCGCGGTTTTGTTCGGCAGTGCGGAGTTTGCCGCCAAGATAGCCGTGCGCACGGTCGATCCATTGACTATCAGTTTCATTCGTAACGTCAACAACAGTATCATGTTCTGGATTGCGGTATTGATTTTTGGCGGATCGTTCGAGGGAGTAGGGGAGATCTGGCCGGGAATTCTGATTATTGCCTTCGCCGGTCCGATACTCACCAGGCCAATTTATCTCTATGCTCTAAAATATATTGAGGTCTCCAAGGTCGCATTGATCAACCAGGTTCAGCCGGTGTTCGTGGCGATCATGGCGTTGATCTTATTGAATCAAATCCCGGCGCTGCGCGAAGTGACGGGTGGCGTGGTGATCATTATCGGCTGTTTGTTGGTAATTGTCTATCGTCCGCCGGCCAAACCGCTGACTAAGCTTCCAGGTCTTCCAGCAACCGGGCATACCGCGAAAAATCCGCATCCGAAAACAAAATAAACCGCAGCGTCTTGATTTGCGGATTTTCCCGCACGAAGTCGACACAGGTCTTCATGGCTATGGGTGCGGCCTCCTCGATGGGATACCCGTACACGCCAGTCGCAATCGAGGGGAAAGCCACTGACTTGCACTGTTTTTCTTTCGCGCGTTGCATGCTACTGCGATAGACGTTGGTCAAAGTTTCGGAATCCTTGGCTAGCCCGCTGTATATTGGGCCAACGGTATGAATCACCCATTTGGCCTTGAGATTTCCCGCAGTGGTGACCACCGCGTGCCCCGGTGGGCATCCGCCGATTTTGCGACATTCCTCGGCAATTTGCGGTCCGCCCGCGTGGTGAATGGCGCCGTCCACACCGGCGCCCCCGGCCAGCCGGGCGTTGGCGGCGTTGACAATTGCATCTGTGTCTTGTTCGGTAATATCGCCGCGAATGACTTCAACCATGGTGCCGGACTTGAGGGTTTTGCGCCGAATCATAAGAAGAAACCTCGCCCTAGTTTTTGTCTCGAAACAGTTGTAGCCCACCTCTAGCGAACGGCTGTGTACAGCCGGGAGCGACAGGCGGGAACGGTGCCAATCCGCCAAAGATGGATGATCCCACCTGTCGTTCTGCGTCCATACGGACTCAAGACTTTAGGTGGCGTACACCTATCCAGGACGGTGTCCAACCTAATCCAGAATTAACCTTCGCCTCCAACTCATCATAATATGTGGCGTTAATGCGCGAGTGGCAACGGCAAAGTCCGTTAAACCAGCAATTTAAGGGCGTCAATGGGTACGCCGATACTGGTAATGATGGGTCGGCGCGGGAACGCGCGGTGGGCCGTAGTGCGGCAGTTTCGGATTTTTAGGATTCGGTCAGGATTAGTATGGATATCGCGACCATTGGCGGGCTGATTCTCGGAATCTCCGCAATCGTTGTCTCTTACACACTGGAGGGCGGTGAACTTACTGCGGTCCTGCAAATCTCGCCGATCATGATCGTTCTGGGCGGTACGTTGGGCGCCTCCATGGTGACCACGTCGTTTCGGGCTGTCCTCATGATTCCAACCTATCTGCGCATTGCCATTTTTAACCGGGCCATTGATCCCAAAGTGACTATCAACCGCATCGTGAAAATGGCTGAGCGGGCCCGTCGGGAGGGAATTTTGGGTTTAGAGAATGAAGTGTCCGCCAGCGATGAACCGTTTTTCCGCAAGGCCTTACATCTGGTAATCGACGGCACCGAGATCACGGCACTCCGTCGCATCCTGGAGATGGAAATTGCCAATATTGAAGAACGACATCGGCAAGGAATTGAGTTGTTTCGCAAAATGGGCGGATTTGCCCCGACCATGGGGATTATCGGAACCGTGCTGGGATTGATCCACACGCTGGCCAACACCGATGAACCGAACAAAATGGCGGCATCGATTGCCCAAGCGTTCATCGCTACATTATGGGGCGTAGCCACCGCCAATCTGGTGTTTTTGCCAATCTCTGATAAGCTACGTCTCCGCAATAATGAGGAAATCGCCACGCTGGAGTTGATGATGGAGGGTGCGACCGCGATTCAGTCCGGTGACAATCCGCGCATGATTAAATCAAAACTCATCTCATTTCTGGAACCCGCCGCTCGCAGGAAGGCCCGTCATGGGACGTCTCCGCCGGCTCGATGATTCACCCGACAACCACGAACGTTGGTTGTTGACCTACGCGGATCTGATAACGCTGCTGCTGGCGTTTTTTATCATTATGTATTCCATGTCGCGGATGGATGCCGGTAAATTCGACCGCGTGGCGAAAGCATTGCACGGTATTTTGCGCGGGAATGCATCAATTGTAGCCGAAAAAGACGCCCTGGATGACGGACATCTCGAGGGTGGCGGCCCGTTAAAAATCGGCCGTTTGCGACTTATGCAAGCCCAATTGAAAGAAGCGATTGCCTCGGCAGGGATGGAAGATCAGATCGAGGCGACCATCGATGAGCGCGGGTTGGTGGTTCATGTCACTGAGTCGATCCTCTTCGATGAAGCCAGCGCTGCGTTGAAGAAAGACGCCTATCCGGCGCTGCAACTGGTCGCCAGGGCGTTGCGTGATGTCGGGAATAATATTCGTATTGAAGGTCATACCGATTCGCGGCCGATTAATACGCCGCGATTTCCCTCAAATTGGGAGCTGTCCACCGCCCGCGCCGCAACCGTTGTCCGCTATTTCATTAATCAGCACGATTGGTCACCGCGACGCATTTCGGCGTTGGGATATGGGGAGTTTCGCCCCCTGGTACCCAATGATTCGCCGGAAAACATGGCCCGAAACCGCCGTGTCGATATTGTAGTCTTGGCGCCGAATCTCGCGCTTTCGGAACCGGCGTTGCTGCCCCGCGCAGAGGTTGATTCTCTCTTGCGAGAGGTCCTCGATTCGATTCCACGTTGAAAAAACTACTGCTCATCCCGGAAGAATTTTCCCGATCCGGTCAATATATTCGCCGCGATAACGTTCGGAACATCATCGTAACTGACGTAATACCAACCGGCTGCCGCTGATTTGGTCGGTCGTATCGCTGTCGGCATCACTCTTGCAACGCGGCAACGTGGAGGAGTATCAGCCGATGGCGAATGCTATTCAAAAGCTGGTGTTTGATAAAGTCGGGATTCCCCAGAAGCAACATCTGGTGGATCTTGCCGCGTTTCGTCACAAACTGTTGGCTTCGAATGTCGCCAATGCGACTACCAGTGGTTATGAGCGGCGAGATGTTAATTTTCAGACTGAGCTTTCGAAAGCCTTGAGGACGCGTTCCATCCGTCCCAAAACAACCCGCCCGGACCACATCGTTTCCGATCGGAGCGCGGGAACTCCCGAAGTTCAGCGCACGGCGCCGACCGCGGACGAATCGGCCGTAGATATCGACCAGGAAATGGCCGGCATCGCCACCAATACGCTGACCTATGAAGTCGGCATGCGGTTACTCACCAAGACGTTCAACGGATTACATCTGGCGATTAGAGGGGAACAGTAAACAATGATTTCAGGTATTTTTCGTGCTATTGAGATTTCCGGTTCCGGGTTGTCTGCGCAGCGGCGGAAGATGAATGTCGTGTCAGAGAATATCGCCAACGCGCAAACAACCAACACACCCGATGGCGGGCCATACAGGCGGCAACAAGTACAATTATCGGAGGATCCGGAATACGCACCGTTCGGCAAAGTGCTGGAGAAGGCGAGTATTCAATTACGCCGAACACGCCCCGACCATCGTCCGGCCGGTACGCGTGGAACGATGCATCGCGATAATGTCGCACGGGTTGAGGCCGACACCGTTGTCGATCAAAACCAAACTCCGCGGATGGTATACGATCCCGCACACCCGGATGCCGATGCGACCGGGTATGTCGCTTTCCCGGATATCAATATCGTGACTGAGATGGTCGACATGATGACCGCCTCACGGTCGTATGAAGCCAACATGACCGTGGTAGAGTCGGCGAAGCAGATGGCGAAGCGCGCACTGGAACTGTAGGAGATAAGAACCTCAGAGAGAATTTCCCAAGACGACCGGCGGAATACAGGGACGGCACATGACAGATACGCGGATTTCAGCCTATCAACCACCAGTCATCAAACGCCAGGATCTCCTGAAGGCGGACCCGTCAAAATCCACCGCTCAGGTCAGGGTCACCGATGATGCGGTTAAAGTGTCCTCGCTTGATGATGAAACGGCCGCTGATGTGCAACCGTTAATGAGACTCGCCGGACGATCCGTCGCCCAGGTGAGAACATACAATACTCGAGCACGCCAACCGGAAGAACCGGCCGCACGCGGCCGCTTCGTGGATGTTATCGCATGAGTGCAATTAATGCTATCACCTCGGTTTCTCAACCCACTGCGACGAACCGCGTTGCAGAACAAAAGGGTGCCGAGAAGTCGCCAGAATCCGAAGGCACCTTTGTGGATGCGTTATCGGGATTTGTCGGCGACGTGAATGATTTGCAATCTCGGGCCGGTGAACTGCAACGACAACTCATTGCCGGTGAGGGGCCGGACTTGCATCAAGTGTTGATCACGTCGGAGCAAGCCGGTATCGCCTTCGAACTCTTGCTCGAAGTGCGCAACAAGCTAGTCGAGGCATACCAGCAGTTGATGCGGATGCCGGTGTAAGCGGTCAGCCAGAGGATAACTCGGAATGTACGAACTGTTTAAGCGTGCCGTTGATACTGTCAAGCGGATGCCACCAAACCTCCGCTTTTTACTTGTTGTCTCTACCATCCTGATCGTGGCCGGGACGATACTGATTTATACCTGGGCCCGGCACATGACTTACGGTGTCCTGTATTCGGGACTGCCGCCGGATGATGTCGGTGCGGTCGTCGATGAACTGGAAAAGATGGACGTGTCATACCGGTTATCCGGTGGTGGATCAACCGTCATGGTGGAGGAGAGCCGGGTTGGAGAGGTCCGAGTGCGCCTGGCCTCAGCAGGACTGCCCTCAGGGGGCAGCGTCGGCTATGAGATTTTTGATAAATCGAATCTGGGAATGACCGATTTTCTGCAAAAATTGAATTATCGCCGCGCCCTGGAAGGTGAACTCATGCGGACGATTGCCGGCCTTTCCGAAGTCGCCGCAGCGCGTGTGCATATCGTCATGCCCGAACAAAAAATCTTTATTGAGGATGAGACACCGCCTACTGCGTCCGTGGTCGTAAAACTGCGCGCCGGCGCCGCGCTCAACAAGAGTAATGTGCGGGGTATTCAGCAGTTAGTTGCTTCCGGGGTGGAGGGTCTTTCGGCGGAAAATGTAACCTTATTGGATTATACCGGGTCGTTGTTGTCTGAACCGCCGGGTAATGACCCCGCCCTCGCACTCACCGGTCGTCAGCTTGATTTGCAAAAAGGCGTCGAATCATATTTGCAGGCCAAGGCGCAGTCGTTGCTGGACGGGGTGATCGGTCCCAATCGATCGATAGTCCGCGTGAATGCCCAGCTCAATTTTGAAAAAGTCGAACGGACGATCGAGGAGTACGATCCGGATAACCTGGCGATTGTTTCGCAGGAAAAGACGGAGGAGTCGACGACCGATAACTCCAACACCGCCGAGGGGGGGTCGGCCGGCAGTGAGATTCGCAAAGACAATTCCATCGTCAATTATGAAGTCAATAAGACCGTCGAGCATATTGTTGAAGAAACCGGGAATATTGAGAAGTTGAGCGTTTCGGTTATTGTCGACGGCAAGTATGAAATCGACGAAACCACCGGCGAATCAGTCTACTCCACCCGGTCGCCGGAGGAGATCAGCCAACTCTCGACCGCAGTCAAGAACGCCGTCGGCGTGGACGATCAGCGGCAGGACAGCTTCGAAATGGTCAGTGTCCAGTTCGACCGTCAGTATTTCCAGGAAGAACGAGAACAATTGGACCAGCTGGAACAGCGGCAATTTCTGATGGATGTCGGAATCAAGGCGCTGCAAATTTTCGGTATCATCATTGGTTTGCTGATTCTGCGTCGCTACTGGCGAAAACTGGTCAAGACCATCAAAGACTGGGTGCCGCCGGCGCCCCAACAGCCGACCCCGGCCCGCAGCCAACCCACCGCCGGGGAAGAACAACCAACCGAAGCGCTGGAACAAGAGCAGCGCAAAGCCCGGCTGACCGATCAAATGACCAACGTTGCCAAGGAAAAGCCCGATGAAATCGCGAAAGTCATCCGGACGATGATGATTGAGTAGTTGCCTGTGATACTCAGGCGAGGTACTGAGGGTGGATGTAAATAATCTGACACCGCTGGAGAAAGCCGCTGTCGCGCTGGTTGTATTCGGGACCGAAGTCTCCTCGCAGGTTTTCAAGAATCTCAACGAAACGGAAATCGAGAAGCTGACCGTTGAGATCGCCAACCTGAAGGATATTCCGCCGGATGTCGAAGAGGCGGTGATCAAAGAGTGCCATACGATCTTTATGGCACGAGAATACGTGGCGCAGGGCGGTGTCGATTATGCACGTGAGATTTTGCAGTCGGCCTTAGGGGCGGGTAAAGCCGGGGAGATCCTCAACCGTCTCGAAGGATCATTACATAAGTCGGGATTCACGCTGCTGCGAACGATCGACCCCAAACAGCTCGTGACCTTTGTCCAAAATGAACACCCCCAGACAATTGCGGTCCTGCTGACTCAGATTAATTCGCAAAATGCCGCCGCCGTGCTTTCGGAATTGCCGCCGGAATTACAGGCAGAGGTCACCTTGCGCATCGCCATGATGGAAAAAATCTCGCCGGATGTTCTCAACCAAATGGAGAACGAACTGGAACACCAATTTGAGGGCGCCAGTTCGCGGAGTTTGTCCATCTGGGGCGGCACAAAAGTGGTGGCCGATATTCTCAACTTAATCGAGACCTCCGCTGAGAAGCACATCATGCAGTCGATGGAATCCGAAGACCCCGACCTGGCGGCGGAAATTAAAAATATGATGTTTGTTTTTGAAGATATCACCCTGCTGGATGATCGTTCGGTCCAACGCCTCCTCAAAGAAGTTGAGACCAAGGATCTGGCAGTGTCACTCAAAGCCGCCTCGGAAGAGATAAAACGCAAAATTTTCAACAACGTCTCCGAGCGTGTGACGGCGATGATCAAAGAGGAAATGGAATTTTTGGGCCCGATGCGCCTTTCCGACGTTGAAGCCGCACAACAAAAAATTGTCGAATCGATTCGTCGCCTCGAAGAAGATGGGCAGATCGTCATCAGTGGCCGGGGAGGCAAAGATGAGATCATCGTCTAAGTCGGTCCTCCCCACGGCGCGTCTTTCCGAACGAAGATATAAACTGGGTGTTCCGCGGGGGGGGAACCCCGAGGATTTTGCCGACCCGGACGTCCGCTTGAAGCGGATGGAAGAACAGTGTAACGCTCGACTGGCTGAACAACAACAACGACACCTCACCGAACGGGAAGAGGCATTTCTGCAGGGCCGTCGCGAGGGTATCCGGGAGGCGGAGCGATCGGCACAGGTGCGCATTCAGCAGGAGCAAGGCCGTTGGCTCGAACTGTGTCAGCAGTTGCTTGCTGCCCGCGAGGAAGTTGTGCGTGTCTCGGAACGGCAATTGGTGGAACTCACACTGGCCGCGGTTGAGGCGGTTGCCATGGAGCGGCCGGGCGGGAGCGAGACCATTGCCGCTACATTACGCGAGGCCTTCCAATTGCTGCGGGCGAACGACCGCATCACTATTGTGTGTAGTCCAGATGATTTCCTGGCAATCCAACACGTGCTTAAGGAAGATGCCGATACGCTCGGTGAATTAACCGCCGTACGCGTGCGGGAAGATTCGGCCATTCGTCCCGGCGGTTGCTTGGTCGAAACGGAATGGGGGTCAATCGACGCCCGAATCGAAAAGCGGTTAAGTGTGCTGAAACAACTACTCCGTGCGGAAATGCCGACGGATGAATCGACGCCTCATGCTGAAGGACGGTAAGTATGCCGGTCCCCACACCAGATTATTCACGCTATATTAAAAGTCTTTATGCAAATTCACTGATTCGATTGGCCGGCCGGGTGATCGAAGTAGTCGGCTTGACTATTGAAGCGGATGGCCCCGCAGTCAATATCGGTGATACCTGTCGGATTGAATCACTCGACGGGCGGACCACATTGCTGGCGGAGGCGGTCGGCATCCGCAATGGGCGGCTCATTCTTATGCCGTTTCGCGATACCAGTGGGATCGGTCCCGGCTGTATCGTGACCGCGACCGGCGGTCGCTTTGCGATCGGGGCCGGAACGGCACTCTTAGGCCGCGTGATTAACGCCCTGGGAGAGCCGATTGATGATAAAGGTGATTTGGGACCATTAAGTCCCTGGACAGTTGATGCCGAACCCCCGCCGCCGATGAGCCGTCCTCGCATCGCCGAACGATTGACTACCGGTATTCGTGCCGTCGATACAATGCTCACCCTGGGGTGTGGTCAGCGGATTGGGATTTTCTCGGGGTCCGGTGTTGGCAAGAGCACCCTTCTGGGAATGATAGCCCGCAACTCCGACGCCGATGTGAATGTCATTGGGTTGATCGGCGAACGCGGCAAAGAAGTTCGAGATTTCCTCGAACGGGATTTGGGAGAAGAGGCGTTGTCCCGCTCAGTCATGGTCGTGTCTACGTCGGATCGTCCCTCACTAGAACGTCTGAAAGGCGCCTTCGTGGCCACGGCGATAGCGGAGTATTTTCGTGATCGGGGCAAGAATGTGATGCTGTTGCTGGATTCAATCACCCGTCTCGCCATGGCTCAACGGGAGGTGGGGCTGACCGCCGGCGAACCGCCAACCACCCGTGGATACCCGCCGTCGGTCTTTGCCATGATGCCGCGATTGCTGGAGCGAGCCGGACGTTCCCGGCAGGGAAGTATTACTGGTGTATATACGGTGTTGGTGGAAGGGGACGATTTCACCGAACCGGTCGCCGATACCGTGCGCTCTATTCTGGACGGCCATATTGTGCTCTCCCGCAAATTGGCGGCACAGAATCAATATCCCGCGATCGACGTCTTGGAATCAATCTCTCGGGTTGCACCCGAGATCACGCCACCGGACCTGATTCAGTTGACGAATCGATTCAAAGATATTTTGGCCACGTACCGTGATGCGGAAGATTTGGTCAATATTGGCGCCTACAAACCGGGTGCGTCGCCCGAGATCGACTTTGCGTTGAAGAAAATCAAGGCGATGAAACAATTTTTGCGGCAGGGGATCTTTGAAACAGCGGATCCCAATCATAGCTGGCAGCAACTACAGGAAATCGTTAAAGATGAAAACATTCCAGTTCCGTCTGGAGAAGGTACGGCAGATCAGGGAAACGCAACGACGCCAGTCGCAAGCACGCCTCCTGCAAACCCGCCGCGCGCTGTTGGACCAGCGTAGGCGGTTAGCGTACTTACATGAACGCGAACGGCAAGCCGAGATCAGCTATGCCGCCGCCGCCCAAGGAGTGACCTCCGTTACCGATATACACAACGGCAACGCCTATGTAGCTGTTACCAGAGAACATGTCTCCAAACAGCAGGGTGAAGTGAACAGGGCAGAAACTGATGTTGATACGGCCCGGGATGATTTGTTGGAACGCACCAAAGAGAAGCGCGTCCTCGATCACCTGCGCGATCGGCGTAAAGCTGAGTATACCGTCTTAGCCCGGCGCGAAAAGCAAAAACACATCGATGAACTTGCCAGCCGCCAGCGGCACAGCCGCGTGCGGTCCCAAACGGAAAATCGTTCCGGCTACTAGGGAAAACTTCTCTGCAATCATAATATCACATTCATCCACCCGATCTGATCCACCGCTCACTAATCGATTCATTAGTATGCAGTTGAACGAAACTTCGGACTCCTGACCGCGCCCAGGCATGCGCCTTGCTCAACGAACGGCGGGGGAAAGTGCAGCCTCTGCTGATAAGGATTTGGCACAATGGCCAAGAAAAAGACCGAAGAAGAACAACAAGTCGAATCGACCGAAGCACTCGATCCGACAACCGCCGACGAGGAATCGGGCGACGAACCGAAGAAAAGCTCCGGGCCGACACCCATCGCGCTTGCGGTCAGCGGCATCGTTGCGTTCGTGGTGTTTCTAGGGGTTTTCAGTTTTATGCTGGGTGTTTTTGATAAGGATAAAGCGCCCGAAAATCTGTCAGGTACCGCACATACGGACGCCGCCGATTCCACTTCTGACCAGCACGCAACGCAAACCGATGGTCACGGTGGCGATGCATATACACCCTATCAACCCGATACGCAGGTCTCATTCACTTTTGCCGATGCCGAACCGGACACGCTGGAAGAAATCACCTGGATCGAAGAAGAGAAAAAGAAAATCAAAGAAGCACAGCTTGAATTGGCGGTTGACCGCCGTGAACTGGAGTCACTGAAACGACAGGTGGAGAGTCTGCTGGCGCGTAAGCGACAGATTGAGACCGAGCGCATTGCCTACCTGGCCAAGCTCTTTGACAATATGAGAGAGGAAGAAGTGGGAAAGCTCATGGAACAATTGGATGACGACACCATTGTCTCGGTTCTCCCACGAATGAAAGCAGCCTCGGCATCACGGGTGCTGGCCATGTTGCCGCCAAAACGGGCGGCCCGCATCACGACCATGCTTCTGGGATTGGGGCAATAAGAAGATGAATTTCGCGAATGTGACCATACCGCCGAATGGCGTTTTTAACTTCGGTGTGTTGCCGTCTGCAACACCTGTTGGCGCTGGTGAGCCATCTATCGATTTTAGCCAATGGTTTCTGCAATTATTGGCTGGCGATTCCGATGCGATGGCAGAGTTGCCGCCGCAGGGAGTCGAGGTCCCAGCGGTAGTTGCTGCCGATCTGGCCGCGAATCAGGAAATCATGCCCGAAAAGCAACTGCCTGCTAATTCAAACCAGCCACTGGTGTCGCTCGGCGAGGCCCATTCGAATGTCGAGCAGGTTTTGCCGAAACCCGTGGCGCATGACCAATCCTCCTTTGATTTAAATACCAAAACGCTGGCGTTGCTGGCGACTTTACCGGGAACGAAATCGACCGCGAATTCTGAAACGGCTGCAAAACCATCACTACCGGTCGAACAGAGCGCTCATTTCGAGAACGTGCCGGCATCGCCGCCAGGGAAACCGATCCCCGAACCGTTAGCGGAACTGGGACGTTCCAATCAAGTCCCGCTCCCCCAAACGCCAATCACTGACATTGATCACCCTGTTAATAACAAAACCACTCTTGCATTGAGGCAAGAAACACCACAAAGAACTCCCGTTATTCCACCAACGGAGGCAGAGGGACTCACGGCGGATGGAACCGCGGAAACCACCGGCCTCAGGGAAGAGGCCGCCCGTTCCACTCGCCCGCAGGCTGCCGAAACGGTGCCGAACCAACCAACGCCAATGCACCAGTTTGTTGCAAGGCCTTCGGTGGCCGAAAAGGTGAGGACATTTATGGAAGCAGAACAGGAGAGTACTTCCCCGGCAGCGGCTCAAACGAGTTCCCAGCAATCGGGTAAAGTGATCTCTTCTAAGGCATTCACGAGGCAAGAAGCACCGACAAACCAACAACCAGCCGAGCTCGTCAACCTGCCGCGCAATAAGCCAGTGACCGTGGAAACTACCCCGGTCCCAGAGCGAGCCGCGGTCACAGAGGCTCAGCACACTACTGGTCCGATGGCTCGCGGGAATGAATCCCCGCCCCCGGTATTGCGGGCCCCGAGTCTGACCGTTGAAAAATTGGTGGTGGGTTCCTCGCCCACCACGACCGTGCAACAAGCGGCAAAGTCGGTGAGCAAAGAAACCATGCGCAAAACAGAGGCTGCACGCCCTCACGTGACCAGACCGATTATCTCAGAGGCGAAAAAGACTGAGACTCCCACCCCTGACCAAACTCGGGTAGACACGAAGGTGACCCAACCACAAAACACAAATACGCAACCGAAACCGGCTTTCACTCCGGTCATGAACGAATCCGCGCCTAAACCTAATCCGATTGATGTTCGGCCGGCCGAAAAGGCGATAAAATCACCTGAAGTAGCCACAACGAAGGAAACACCGGTTCAGGTGACACAGACTGCCGAAGTGAAACAGTCCACGCTGCCAACAGAGAAACCGGCGGAAGCCGGGCGCGTGCAGTTTGTCATCGAAAATGATATCCCCTCGCCACCCCTTAAAGAGCGCGCGGTTCTGCAAATTCGCCTGGTACCGGATTCTCTGGGGCCGATGAAGATGCACTTGCAGACGGTGGACAATCAGCTGACCGCACGAGTAGTGGTGCAAAGTGATGCAGCACGGGTGATGGTGGAGAATAACTTTGGTGATCTACAGCGCTCGCTGGCGGACGCCGGGCTGGTTATCGAAAAATTTGAGATTGCCGTAGCGCAGGCCGCGGAACATATGCGTCCGGACCCGGACGCCAATCCACATCGCCGTCGCGCGCAGTATAGATTCAAGACAAATCGTCGGTACAAAGCAATTGCCGGGATCGAGACCGGCAATCAATCGGTCAGTCACGCTGCGCAGATGCCTGCCGCGTTCAGCGCGGGCAGTCTCAATCTCGTGGCCTGATGATCGCAAGGAGGTGCCATGGCAGACGTTCCATCAATAAACGATATTCCCCGGTACGATCCATTTTCCGCGCAAACACGAACCGTTGATAAGGAATTGGGGCAGGATGAATTCCTTAAACTCTTTCTGGCCCGCCTGCAATACCAGGATCCCTTATCACCGTCGGAAGATGCCGAGTTCATTGCTGAACTGGCCCAGTTCTCTTCGCTGGAGCAGTTGACCAATATCAACGACACGCTGGGCTCCGGTATGGGCCTTGAGGATCAGCTGTCGCCGCTGGAAACACTGCCCGAAATCTACCAGTTGTTGAATGAGAATCGGCAGTTAGATCTGTTGCAAGGGCAGTCGCTCAACAATTTGATGGCCGCGGCACTGATTGATCGCACGGTCACCTGGCAGGCCGAACAACTCTCGCTGACGCGCCCGGACGACGTTGATATTGCCTATCAACTCCCCGCTGAGGCCGGCTCGGTGGTGATCAATATATACTCCGATCAAGGGCAACTGCAACGGTCGATGACTGTCAATGACGTCAGCGCGGGCGCCCACGTTGAGGAATGGGACGCGAAGGACGGAAACGGCAACACCGTCGCACCCGGCAATTATCGCGTGGAAATTGTGGCGATCGACCAGAACGGCAATCAGCACATGGTCACCCCACGATTTCAGGGCACTGTTGAGAGTGTACGCTACGTCGACGGCCAGGCTCACTTGGTAGTTAACGGTGTTGCGGTATCGGCGGACCTGGTAGAGGAAATTGCCGCATGAGGTATTGCTCATGAAGACGCTACCCATTGACCATATCCGACCGGCCACTGGGGCGCCTCCGGTAAGCGGGCACCATCCGGTCCGCGGTCGCCAGACGACCTTTGCCGAGGTGCTGGCTGATCGGTTGCAGAGTCGCTCGATTTCACTGTCCCAGCATGCCGCTGATCGTCTGGTGCGCCGAGGGCTATCGATCGATGATCGGGTGGCGGATCAGATTCACAAGGCATTTGATCTTGCGGAACAAAAGGGCGCAAAAAACGCCCTCTTCCTGTTGGATAATCTGGCCGTCGTCGCTACAGTCCCGGGCCGTTCCATCATCACGGCGATGGATGCTACCTCACTGGCCGAAGGGGTGTTCACGCAGATCGACTCGGCAGTGGTACTCCATCAGGATGAATCTGGAGAATCAAATCAATCAGTAACGGATAAAGTTGAAGAAGGCCGGACCTCCACTGAGGAGGCTTTCTTCGCCAGAGGAGGTCAGTTCTCATGATGAGTGCGCTATTCGCCGGCGTTTCCGGTTTGCGCAACCATATGGTGCGCATGAACTTGGTCGGCGACAACATTGCCAATATCAACACTATCGGTTTTAAGTCGGCGCGAGTGACATTCCGCGAAGCATTGGTTCAGACAATGCGCGGCGCCGGCCGGCCGGTCGGTAATCAAGGTGGTACCAACCCGGTACAGATGGGACTGGGGATGTCGGTCTCGACGGTCGATAATATTTTCTCCCAAGGTGGTTTGGAAACCACCGGCGTGTTAACCGACCTGGCGATTCAAGGGACCGGCTTCTTTATTCTCTCGGATGGAGTGGGGGAGTTTTATACCCGAGCCGGTGCCTTCGGCCTCGATGCCAATTCCAATTTGGTCAATACGGCCAATGGTTTGTACGTGCAGGGGAAGATGGCGAACAGTAACGGCGAAATTCCCGCCACGGCAGCGTTGGGTAACGTGACGCTACCTTTTGGTCAGCAGGACCCGGCGCGGGGTACTACGTCGATTGAATTGGCAAACAACTTGAACGCAACCGCGACCACCGCGACCGCCTCGCTGGTCAGTGCCGGCGACACCAACATTGACGCCGTCACCGGAACCGCCATTAACGGTGCAGGGGGGACCCACGAATTGAATATTGTGGGCAACCAGCCGACAAATTCCACCTTCACCGGGACTAATGCCACAGGCGGTCCCCTGGTCATGACCGATACGCTGGAGGATGATCTGGGAATTACCTCCGATGGACTGTCGAACGGTAACTTCCGCATCTCGGTGGATGGGGAGAACGCGATCCCCGTCACGGGATTGACGGTCAATTCTACCGTATCCGATTTAATCGCGGCAATCAACGCGGTCCAGGGGGTATCTGCCGAACTGGTCGGAGGAGAGATTCAGATTATGCGCGACTTTGCCGGTGATGGAGCGTCACACAATGTCGAACTCATTGCGGACAATGTCATCGGGAACGACAATATCGTCCGCCGGGTCTTTGATACTGCCGCTGATTCGGTGACGATCGATAACGGAACTGCGCATACCTTCGTAATCACGGACGTTTTTACCCCAACGGGTGAAACGGCGTTGCCGCCGGTACTCCTGGACGTTTCCGTGAACGAAACCACCGGGATGGTTACCGGAATCACTGGTCTGGGCGATGGTGGTGTGACGATTATTTCTTCCTCGGAATTGGCGCCCGGTGATGCCGTCGTGAAGACGGCCGATACCCAGCACGCAACATCCATTACCATCTTTGATTCTCAGGGTGGCAAACATACCGCGGTGTTCACGTTTACGAAGCGGTTGACGCCGAACACCTGGAAATGGGATGTGACCACGGCGGGGAACGAGATTCTTCGTTCGGGTTATGAGGGAGAAGTTACTTTTACGGACAACGGTGCATTGGCGTCATTTACCTTCGACGATCTCTCCAACGCCCTGACGATCGATCCCAATAATGGGGCTTCCGTGATGTCGATGAAATTGTTTCCGGGGACCGGTGGGGAACACGACGGCTTGACCGGCTTCTCCGCGCCGTTTACCGCCATCACCAAAAATCAGGACGGGTACGGTATGGGGATGCTGGATAAGATCTCCATTGACGAGAGCGGAACAATTACCGGCATCTTCACCAACGGAATCTCTCGTTCATTGGCGCAGATTATTTTGGCTGATTTCAATAACCAGGGTGGTTTGCTAAAAACCGGGGAGACGCTGTTCACCGCGTCGGCAAACTCAGGTGACCCGATTAAGGGTGTCGCCGGGGCGACTGTTAACGCCACTCTATCCTCCGGCGCCCTCGAGTCATCAAATGTCGACCTGGCTCAGGAATTCACGGATGTGATTGTCTCACAACGCGGATTTCAGGCCAATGCCCGAGTGATTTCAACTTCGGATCAGATGCTCAATGAGCTGGTCAATCTGAAGAGTTAAGTCTGACGTGAGTAACTGAGGCAAGCAATACGCAGGAGAAACGGGACGACCGTTTCGGCGGCCGTCCCGAGAACACACGATGGTACGATTGACGAGATTAGACGGCCGGGCGATTGTCGTAAACTCGGATCTTATCGAGTTCGTCGAGGCGACCCCGGATACACTGGTCAGTCTGACGACCGGCAAAAAGATCATCGTGAAGGAGGCGGCAGAGGTGATCATTGATAAGGTGGCTGCCTTTCGCCGAATGTGTGTTCGTCTGTCCGATTCTGAATCCGCGACGAGCGTCGCGTAGGATCGAAATGAAGCTATGAAAACCTACCTCACCTTTGGCATTGTCGTGTTCACGATGGCCGCCCTGGCATTTGGCGTTGTCAAGTTTTTCCTCGCGCCAAAACCGTCTGGGGACGGGACCCACCAAGTGGAACAGCACCAGAAAGAAAGCGAGTCCCACGGCAGTAAAGAGAGCGACCACGGCGGCGGTCATGGTGAGGGTCACGGTGAGGGATATGCCAGTGACGTTTTTATGGTCGAGGATCTGCTGGTCAATCCTACGGCAACCTCGGGCACCCGCTATCTCTCGGCAAGCCTCGGTATCGAAGTCGACGACCCCGGACTTATCGGAGCCTTGCAGGAACGGGAGCTACAGGTCCGTGATTTGCTGATCAGTATCCTGTCGTCGCGGACGGTGGACGAATTAACGACTGCGTCAGATCGCGAACTGATGCGATCCGAAATTAAACAACGCTTGAACCATCTGTTGGCGACCAAGGATATCGCTGCCATCTATTTTGTTGATTACGTGCTGCAATAGGGCAAACCCATGCCGGAAATATTGTCCCAAGACGAAATTGATGCCCTGTTAACAACAGTCGCGGAGGACGAGAAGCCGAAACAACGGCAATATACCGCCGAGACTGAACAGGGCGGGGTGATGGTCTATGATTTCCGGCACCCCAACCGCATCAGCAAAGACCAGATGCGGACCCTGGAAAATATTCATGACACATTCGGTGGACATCTCGGGTCGGCCCTTTCGGGAGTCTTCCGCGCAGTGGTGGAGACAGAATTGATGTCGGTCGACCAAATTACCTATGCAGAATTTATTGCCTCACTGGCGTCGCCGTCCTGCAGCTATTCGTTCACGATCAGCCCCATGGAGGGCAAGTGCATTATCGATTTTAATCCGGCGCTGGCTTTCGGTTTTGTTGAACGCATGTTTGGCGGCACGGGAAAAGCCCTGGAAACAGCGCGGGAACTTACCGGCATCGAACGGGCCATTATGTCGCGGGTTACCACCCGAGTGCTGGGCATTTTGAAAAAGGGATGGGCACGTGTGTTGGATGTTGAGATGGAGGTCAGTGGATTTGAATCGAATCCACAATTTATTCAGGTTGTCCCGCCGGCGGAGACCGTAATCGTGGTCACCTTGCAGGTAAGTATCCTCAATACCAACGGCATCTTGACAATTTGCTATCCCTACGTAACTCTCGATCCCATTGTACCGGAACTCTCCGGCCAATCCTGGATTGATCCCAGCGCGCGCCAGCGGTCGGACGCCGATCGTTTGATAAATATAAATAATTTGGCAAAAGTGAACGTGTGTTTGTCCTCGGTTTTAGGCGAGGCCGAGATACCCATACGAGATTATCTCAATATCAATATTGGCGATATCATCACCCTGGATAAACCGGTATCCGAACCCGTGGCTGTCACCGTGGAGGGCGAACCGAAATTTACTGCCCGACCGGGACGGGTAGGCAAAAAACGGGGACTGGAAATCGGCGATATTATCGAAGAATTCCCGGCAGAAAAACCGGCAGAAAATCCAGCAATCGTTGACGGCGTGATAGAGGAGTAAGCCGATGGCGGAAGATAAGGACAAAACCACGGAGAATACTGAGACGACCGAACCAGAGGATCTCAAATCCTCCGAATCATCGTCTGAGGAAACAGACAACGCCACCGAAGCTTCCCAGCAGTCTGCGGACGCCCAAGATAGTAGCTCCAATGCACCTGACGATGCTCCCGCGACGAACGGTGGTGACGCCGAGGCACAAAGCGACGCCGGCGAGGTGAGTGAAGATTCATCTGCTGCGGCGGGTGGTGCTGAAAAAACAGCAAACCCCGACGGTTCCGCATCAGATAAAGCTGATGACTCCACAGATGATATCGTGGGAAAGAGCGCTGAAGACGCAATGGCGGAGCTGTCAGAAATTGAATCTGATTCGGAAGCTGCCGATTTGGGCAAGTCTATTGGAGCTTTGCGAGAGCCGGAAGCCGGCCAGCAGGTCAGTGACGATCCGGACGCGCCGGTGGCACAGCCGGTTGAGTTTCCGGAACTTTCCGCGGGAGGCGAACAAAAACCCGGTCGCAACATTGATCTCTTGATGGATGTCAAGTTGCCGATTTCGATTGAATTAGGTCGCACCAGCATGACTATTTCGGATATTCTTGCCCTGGGAAGCGGATCGGTAGTGGAACTGGACAAACTCGCCGGTGAACCGGTTGATCTCTTGGTCAATAATAAAATCGTTGCGCACGGCGAAGTTGTCGTCGTTGACGAGAATTTCGGCATTCGGATTACCGGTCTGGTCACACCGGAAGAACGTTTAAACAGCCTTAAATAGTGAGATGACTGCATGCTCAGATTGTTGGTGATACGATGCAGTATTGTGGCCGTGGTCAGCCTGTTGCCGGCGCTGGCACTCGCGGGCGCCACGGATTCGTCTACAGTGATAGGCGCGGACCTCCTGGAGACCGATTCAGTCGGGAGTATGGTGGTCCGACTGGTGTTGTCGCTGGCGGCAATTATCGCGCTCATTGTGCTAACGCTTTGGGGCGTACGGCGTTTGCAGGGTCGACGCTGGACAGGAAAAATGAATGCTAAGCCGATCCAGGTCATCGACCGAGTCCATTTAGCGCCCAAACGCTCCCTGGATGTCATAGCGGTGGGCGATCGAATTCTGCTCCTCGGAGTTACCGAGAATGGTATTAACCTGTTGACAGAACTGACTGCGGATGAGAAAAACCAGCTGGAGACGACGCAGACTGCCTCCGGGGGATTCCAACCGGCGCTGGAAGAAGCCCGTAACCGCCTGCAGCAGGCATTTCGGCATGCCCGGACCAAGTTGCCCGGCGAACTGGTAACATCGAAAGCGAATACCCAGTCCTCATGAAACGCATTTTGCTGGTCATTGTCATCGTGTTAACGACCGTAGTTCTCTTTAATCAGGGAAATGTGGTTCTCGCACAGGGACTGCCTAAGGTCTCCCTGGGAGTCGAGCCGTCCGATTCGCCATCTGATCTTTCGGTCACCCTGCAAATTGTCCTGATGTTGACGGTACTGTCACTGGCGCCATCGATCATTATTATGATGACCTCCTTTACGCGGATCGTCGTTTCATTGTCCTTTTTGAAAAATGCACTGGGTCACCAGCAGACGCCACCGCCGCAGTTGCTGATCGGCTTATCGTTGATTCTCACCTTTTTCATCATGGCTCCCACGGCGGAAGAGGTATATCAACAGGGGGTGAAACCGTACGTTGATGGGGTCAAAACGAAAGACGAAGCTCTCCAAGACGGCCTGCAGCCGTTGCGGCAGTTTATGTTGAAGCAAGTCCGCGAGAAGGATCTGGGGCTGTTCATCAACCTGTCGGGGATGTCAAAGCCACAAAATGCCTCTGAATTGCCGATTCGGGTCATTATCCCCGCATTCGTCATCTCGGAGTTACGTTTAGCCTTTCAGATCGGATTCGTCCTGTTCATACCCTTTTTAATTATTGATATGGTCGTGGCGTCTGTGCTGATGTCGATGGGTATGCTTATGTTACCACCCATCATGGTCGCGATGCCGTTTAAATTACTCCTATTTGTCCTGGTTGACGGCTGGTACCTGGTCGTACGATCACTTGTCGAATCATTCCACTGACCAGCAGGATTATGCGCGTGAGGAGTACGAAGCAATGACTACCGAATGGGTTCTCGGGTTGGGCCGTGAGGCGATTTTGCTGGCCTTATCGGTGGCTGCGCCGATGCTGGTCTTGGGACTGCTGACCGGGGTGACCATCTCCATTTTGCAGGCCGTTACGCAAGTACAGGAGATGACTCTGACCTTTATCCCCAAAATCGTCGCCGTGGCGATCGCCTTGCTCATCTTCCTGCCCTGGATCATCAACCGTCTGGTCTCATTTACCTCCCGGCTGATCACGGGCATCGCCGGTTTTACCTGATCCGAGACCTTCGCCCCGGTAGAAGGTTTTTCCGGTCTCCCGCCGTATTGATAAGGAAATTTTTTCCGCCCGGCGTATCCCTCTCTCAGACCGGAAAAGCGTAAGCTGCACGCGGACAGCACGTTCGATATTTTCCTCGTCCCCGGCAACACCCTTGCTAAAGCCCTTGACGAGAAAGGGAAAATACACCCGAACGATAGCAAAACCATGCTGGGAATATGGGACGTCACGGCGGCAAAGTTGGAACTCTTCCTGCTGGTTATGTTCCGGCTGAGTGGGTTCTTCGTTGCGGCGCCGTTCTGGAGCCACTCCCGCATCTACATGAAAATCAAGATTGCCGTGGTGCTGGTTTTGAGCTGGCTGATTGCTCCTTT
Source organism: uncultured Ignavibacteria bacterium (assembly GCA_964461835.1). Lineage (GTDB taxonomy): Bacteria > Zixibacteria > MSB-5A5 > WJJR01 > JAJRUJ01 > CAYWVO01. The sequence goes on from CAYWVO010000003.1 coordinate 22,756, forward strand.
AGTACCTGTGGCCGATTTCACCCCGGTATCTACCTTGATCGAACTGGCCGGCATCGCTTTACGCGAAGTTCTCACCGGCGGCATTATTGGCTTCGCCTATGCCATCCTCTTTCTGGGCATTCGTGCCGCCGGACAGGCCGCGGGGATGCAGATGGGGTTCGCAATTGTCAATGTCATCGATCCCTCCACTCAGCGAAATGTCAGCCTGTTGGGGCAATTCAAATTTCTGGTGTTGATGCTCATCTTTCTCATCATCGATGGGCATCATCTGGTTTTGCAATCAGTCATCGAGAGTTTTCAGGTCGTTCCGCTGGGCGGCCTGGTAGCGAGTTCGCTCGTGCCGGAAAAATTGATGCGGTTGACCGCCCTGACCTTTGTGATCGCGGCAAAGATCGCGGCGCCGATGATGGTAACGTTGTTTTTGACCGATGTGGCCCTGGGCATTGTCGCTCGCACCGTCCCGCAGATGAATGTTTTCATTGTTGGTTTTCCCCTGAAAGTCGGGGTGGGTTTGAGTGTCTTAGCGGCAAGCATCCCGCTGCTGAGTGCAGTGTTCGGCAAGTTGCTGCTCCAGATCCAGCGAGATACGACGGCAATTATCGCAGCGATGAGCGGCGGTCCCTAGCCGCTGAAGCGCCAAGGGTGATGATTGATGGCGGAAGAATCAGTACAAGAAAAAACCGAACCAGCGACCCCGCGTCGGCGGCAGGAGGCACGCAAAAAGGGCAAAGTTGCCCGGTCGATGGAACTCAATTCTTTCGGTATCCTCTTCGTCGGTACGCTTGTTTTGTTTTTCTGCGCACCGCTGTTGATTTCGCAACTCCAGGCCGTCATGCAAACCACCCTGCAGAATGCGGCACAACTGGATCTCAATATCAACCGCATGCCCGAGTTGTTCGCCACCTTTGCCGGCCGGCTGATGATCATGATTGCCCCGGTGTTTATCGCCATGTTGACAGTCGGTTTGTTGATCAATTTCGCGCAGGTCGGATTCGCCGTCAGCGGCGAATCGCTGCAACCGAAGCCCGAACGCGTCAACGTCGTCAACGGATTCAAACGCCTGTTCAGTTTGCAGTCGCTGGTCATGCTGTTCAAAAACGTGCTCAAGCTGGTCGTGGTTGCCTGGATAGCATACCTGGCGATCAAGTCGGAGTCGAAGCATTTCGTGGAGATGCTCGACGGGGATGTCTGGATGGTCGTCGGATTTATCGGTCGGGCGGCTTTTGCGATTGTGTTCAAGATCGCCCTCGCCATGATGTTTTTGGCCATCCTCGACTACGCCTACCAGAAATGGGAATTCGAAAAGTCGATTCGCATGTCCAAGCAGGAAGTCAAAGAAGAGATCAAACAATACGAGGGATCACCGATCACCCGCTCACGAGTGCGGCGGGTGCAGCAGGAACTCTCTCGCATGCGTATGACGCGCGAAATCCCCAATGCGGATGCGGTAGTGACCAACCCCGTACACCTGGCCGTGGCCTTGAAATACGATCCGGACAAGATGGGTGCGCCGACGGTAGTGGCCAAAGGCGCCCGCTTGATCGCCGAGAAAATCAAGGAAATTGCCCGCAAACATGGCGTGCCGATCGTGGAAAACCCACCCGTGGCGCGGGCTTTGTACCAGGCAGTAGAAGTTGGGGGAGAGATTCCGGCGAATCTCTACAAGGCGGTAGCCGAAGTGCTGGCCTATGTCTATCGCTTGAAAAATCAGGGATCGCCGCTTGAAGGCATGGTCGAATAGGGGCAACGAAAGACGAGCATAACGAAGACGAGTGTGGCACATGGGTTTTCTAGGTAAAAGCGCAGATTTGTATTTCGCCGTCGCGGTGATTGGTATTGTCGCCGTATTGGTCATCCCCATTCCCGCCGGGGCGCTCGATTTTCTGCTGGCATTTAATATCACGTTGTCAGCGGTGGTGTTGCTTTCCACGATGTATGTAACCGCGCCGTTGCAGATGTCGGTGTTTCCCAGTTTGCTCTTGGTCCTGACGTTGTTGCGCTTATCACTCAACGTGGCGACGACCCGGCTCATTCTCGGCGACGCTTACGCCGGCGAAGTCATTACCGCGTTCGGTAATTTCGTCGTCAAAGGCAATTACGTCGTAGGTTTTATCATCTTCCTGATTCTGGTCATTATCCAGTTTGTCGTGATTACCAAGGGCGCCGGACGTGTGTCGGAAGTTGCCGCGCGGTTTACGTTGGACGCGATGCCGGGTAAACAAATGGCGATCGACGCGGATTTGAACGCGGGCCTCATCTCCGACCAGGACGCCAAAAATCGCCGGCTACAAATCTCCAATGAAGCAGATTTTTACGGGGCAATGGACGGCGCCTCGAAATTCGTGCGTGGCGATGCCGTTGCGGGTATTCTAATCACGGTCATTAATGTCGTTGGTGGATTGATTGTCGGTGTACTGCAACGTGGTATGCCGCTTTCTGAAGCAGCGCAAACCTACACCTTGCTGACTGTGGGTGACGGCCTGGTCACCCAGATTCCCGCGCTGGTCATTTCGGTGGCTTCCGGTATCCTCGTTACCCGGGCGGCGTCCGATTCCAATATCGGTGTCGATGTTACTCGTCAACTGGGGGCCTACCCGCGTGCCATCGGCGTTGCCGGGGCGATGTTGATGCTATTTGGCTTTGTGCCCGGTATGCCGACGATCCCATTTTTGTTTCTTGGGGGTATCGCCGGCAGCGTGGCGGTGATCAGTTCGCAGCAACGCAAGAAAGCTGAGGAGAAGCCTCCTGAGGAGCCAAAACCAGCCGAAGAGGAAAAAGAGCCACCCCCAGAATCGTACCTGCGCCTCGACATCCTTGAAATTGAAATTGGCTATGGCCTGATCCCCATTGTCGATCAGGCAGCCGGTGGCGATCTGTTGGATCGGGTTTCAATGATCCGGCGCCAGCTGGCCGGGGAATTGGGGATCCTCGTTCCGCCGATTCGCATCCGGGACAATGTCCAGATGACCCCCTCCGCCTATGAGATCAAACTCAAGGGTGTACGGGTCGCGCAGGGCGAATTAATGATGAACCATCACCTGGCAATCAATCCCGGGACCGCAGAAGAAAAAATTGATGGGATCGAGACGACCGAGCCCGCCTTCGGTCTTCCCGCGTACTGGGTTTCGCCGGACCAAAAAGATCTGGCCGAGCTGCGCGGGTATACCGTGGTCGAGCCGGTCGCGGTGTTGGCGACACATCTCACGGAAATTGTTCGACAGTATGCCGCGGAACTGCTCACCCGGCAGGACGTACAGGACCTCCTGGATCACCATAAACAGGATGCACCAGGTATTGTCGAAGAGGTGTTGGGCAAGACCGGGTCGCTGGGACCGGTACAACACGTACTACAGAACCTGCTTCGCGAACGGGTGCCGGTGAAAGACTTGCCGACCATTCTGGAGACCATCTCCGACTACTGGCACATCACCAAGGACACAGATGTCCTCTCTGAATACGCCCGGCGGGCATTGAAGCGAAATATCACCGAGCTGTTTAAAGGACCGGACGGAGAAATGGTGGTTTTCACCGTCAGCCCGGCCGCTGAGCGGCGGCTGATGGACGCGGTGCAACAAACACCCGCCGGCTTGCAGTTGGTCCTCCCGCCGGAGGTTCAGACCGAATTTATCAAAAAGGTAGAAGCCTGCGCTGAAACGCTGCGGGCGCAAGGCAGTCAACCCATTTTGCTGGTGGCACCCAATCTGCGCTTGCTGATCCGTCGACTGACCGAAACCAAACTGCCGTGGCTGGTTGTGTTGTCCTATCAGGATGTCGTCGCCGACTGCCCAGTGGCGGTCAAAGAAACTCTGGAGTTGGCTCATGTGGATTAAGAACTACACCGCAGCCTCCGTACGAGAGGCGTTGGCCAAGGTAAAAAACGAAATGGGGTCCAGCGCAGTGATTATGGATACCCGGGTTGAGAATGGATTGACCAGCCGCTCCAACGGGCCGGGCTCCCGGGTGACAATCACTGCCGGCTGTGACGAGGCCGACAAAAAGCCGGCGGGGAGTTCGCGGCTGGAAACTTCCGAAGGCCCCAAGACCCTGTCCTTGAAAGGCGAACTGGCCGACACGCCCCCACCAGCCGCAGTTGATGAGAAACGTGAAGAGGAATCACCCAGTCGCCTAACCTCCGCAGGCCGCGAAGAACAATTGGCGGAACTGCGCCGGTTGTTGGACGATCTGCCACGCATATCCGGCCCGCGTGAACTCCGGCGGTATTCCGATTGGTTTGTTGATCCCGACATCAGTCGGTGGTTGCGGACAGAACCGAGATTGAAGAACGAACTCACCGACGCCTATATTGCGCATCTCCTCGATCAGACACCCGAACCCGATCCATTCCTAACCAGGGAAAAATTGCCGCCGGTAGTCAACTTTGTCGGCCCGGCGGGTGCAGGGACTTCTACCATGCTGATCAACTGCCTGGCCCAATGGTGGCGGGACCGCAAGACTGCGCCGGTAGTTATCGAAATCATCAGTGATCACGCGCCAAATCATGGTCGTTTGGCCAGTTGGGCCGAGCTGTTCGAGTTGTCCTACGAACGGTTTTGTTTCGATGATATCTCACGATTTAAGCGATTCATCGCCAAGAATAAAGAACAGCCAATTTTCACCCGCTGCGGTTTCCCGACGGAGAACGACGGTGGCGATCGCATTATTAAACGGTTGACCAAAAGTCTCGACGCCAAAATCACGGTATTAGTCCTTTCTGCGATTTTCCGTGGTCCGGCGAACGAGCGTTTCGTCTCGCGATTTCGCCCCTTTGGGCCGACCCATCTCGGGATATCGTTATGGGACGAATGGCAACCCTGGGCGGAAATCCGGGCGCTCTCGGCCCAAGCACAGCTGCCCCTCTGTTATTGTCTCCGCGGCAGTGCTCCCTGCGGCCAAATTGAACCGGTAACCAACGCAAACCTGCGCGCCGGTATGGCGGATGAGCTTTTCCGTGAATCCGGCACATCTCACACAATGCACCCTACTACGAAAACAAAGAGTACGACGGAGATAACATGATACCTCTAAGCACGATTGACAGACACGCCGATGGCAGTAAAGGGCTAACCGGATGTCTGTGCATCCAGCAAGGGAGAGACCCCGTGACCACTCAATGTGCAAAACAACCGTCTCGCAAGCAGACAAAAGGAAAAACAGCCTCCGAGAAGAAGCAGTCCCGTCGTTCCCGACAGAGCGCCGCGCTGGCCCGGCAATGGACTGCCTTCAAAATCAGCGGCGACCACGACATACGGCAGGAACTGCTGAAACGCTACATGCCGCTTGTCCGCAATGTGGCCAGCCGGATGGCGATGGGATTTCCTAAGTCGGTCGAACTCTCCGACTTGATCTCCACCGGCTCGATCGGCCTGATCGAAGCCCTGCACAACTTCGATCCGGACCGCGGGGTGAAGTTTGAGACCTTTGCCGTTCCCCGCATTCGCGGCGCAATCCTTGACGAGTTGCGTTCCCTCGACTGGGTACCCCGCTCGACCCGCGCCAAGGCGCGACAAATCGACCGGGCGACGATGAAGTTAGAAAACCGGCTCGGTCGGGTCCCTTCACGGGATGAATTGGCCAAGACACTCCGGGTCACCGCGGACGAATTGGCCGGCATGCTCAGCGATGTGACGGGCACGACCCTGTTGTCCCTGGACGAGCTGGTCTACCGCGAGGAGGACAATCGCCAGGTGCCGCGCGTCGAGACTCTCGAGTCCAAGGCCCATGGGCATATTCTCGGAGAGCTCGAACGCCAGGAAGTCCGGGCGTACCTGGTCGATTCCATCAACCATCTCACCGAACAGGAAAAACTGGTCATTGCTCTCTATTACTATGAGGAATTGACCCTCAAGGAAATCGGCGAGATTATGCATATCTCCGAGTCGCGCGTCTCGCAGATTCACACCAAGGCGGTCACCAAGCTGCGCGGATTGATCAAGGAACGATTCGGTAATTAAGATCTCAGGTGACGGTAATGGTAAAGCCAATTGCGTTACAGGATAATTTGGGTAAAACCCGGGCGGCGGAACGCATCGCCCAACTGGAAAAATCCCAGCCGGAGTTGGCCCAACGCGAGACGAAAGACTCCGTCCAGCGCAAAAACGTCGAACAGCAGAAAAAGACCACCGCTCCCGAGAAAGGCGACGAGGTTATCATTCATAGAGACCATCAACAAGAGAAAGACGAATCCGAAAAGAAGAAAAAGGACCAGCAATCATCGGAGTCTGACACCAAAGTACCGTATGATCCGAATCCCGATGATGAAGGAGAAGATCCCGCCCAGCCGCGTCCGGGCAGCAACCTGGACGTCCAGGCATAATGACGGGAAATGAGGTACGGCTGATATGACGGAACTGGTGATGCAAGCAGATTTTTGGCGGGAAGTAAGTGTGACGGTTGCCGCACGATTGTCGGTTGTCGCGGTTGCCCTGTGGGGGGTCAAGATGATGACGGATTATCTCCGCGGGACCGAACGCAGCACCGGCAAAAAGGCGGCGCCAGCCGCGACACCGGCGGCAGCACCGGGGATACCGGTATATGCATTGAATACCGGGGGTTCTCGGTCGTCCGGGACAAAGTCCGCTGGTCAGGCCGACCAGCCGCAGCCTGATGCCGCTGAATCATGGAAGAAAAAGATGGGGAAATATCTCTCCGGCGAATAGGCGATATCGCACTCGCCGATCCCGCGTTAGCGAGGTACACAATGAAGGCAGAAATTCCGGTATTCATGACAAAGGTCGAATGTCCGGTCTGCAAGACGGTCAACGAATTCGAGACTATCAAACTTGGCGCCTATACCGAGGAAGGGCGGGATACCGATTTTCGACCCACCGGCATCATGTGGCGCAATAGCAGGTATCAACATATCAATCCGCTGCTCTACTTTATGGCCAGTTGCAGTTCGTGCTTTTATACTCGCGAGTTGACGAAGGCTTTCAAGGAATGGAAAAACGACAGCGCGTTTCGCGACTATCGGCAGAAACCGATCCGCGAACAGCATTTGATCCAGTTGGCCCGCCCGGGCGGGATTGTGAAAGCACTGGGTGGAGCGTTGAAACCGACCGTTGCGCCGAACGAGACGGCAATCATCAAATTGATTTTGGGTATCACCTGCGAAAAATATCTCGAACACCCGTCCGCCTTGGATTTGGGACGATGGTATTTACGGATTGGCTGGCTGTTTCGAGAGAGGGGCGAAGCCGGTGTCACCAGCAACACCAGCCATAATGCCTGGCGGCTGCGCGTGACGGAGAAACTCTCCAGCTTGCGCAGTGCGCTGCGGCAGTCGGACCAATTGATTCAAGAATTACGCGGGATGTTTGAATCCGAGTCAGAGGGTGAATCACCGGTGGACGATCCTTACCGGCAAGCTGCAGCGCAATGGCGATCCTGTCTTGATCCAATCCTGCAATCAGTGGACGATATGCTCCTTTGGGGAGACGATCGCCGACCATCGCCCAGGGGTAGCGGCGGCGCAGAGCAGTCTTTCGGCGAAAGTTCCTCCCTGCAGCAGTTTCTGCAACAGTTGAGCGACGAGGCTGATGAGATTCCCACGAGTGAGGAAGAGGCTCTATTCTACTCGCTCAAATACTATCGACAGGCCTACAGAGCGTCACGGAGCGGGGTAGGCAGTAATCAAAAAATTCAATTGGCCTACATGGTCGGTGAACTGGCCCGTCGCGTGGGCGAACTGAACGAAGCACGTGAATTTTTCAACGTCGCCATTCGGACCGGCCATGAGCTTATCCATCAATTCAGACACGATGAATCGAAAACCGCCCTTGCGCGCAAAATTGTCGAAATGGCGTCTGACCAGGCCCGGTTATGCAGGGAAACAAACCGTAGCGTCAGACAATAGGAGGATACAATGGTCGAATTATTCATTAGCCCGGATAAGGAAGCCCCCCGGCAAGGGCAAACGCAGGACAGTACCGCCGAGCAACGCCGGCGCTGGGTGCGGCTGGAGCTGTTTAGTCCGGTCACTATCCATGCGTTGGAAATTGATTCCGAAGCACAAACAGTAACGCGGAACCCCGATGAAAAATCAGGGATGATTCTGAATATCAGCGGCGGTGGTGTGTTGTTATCTACGTTTGACGGATTGTCGGCAGATGATCTTATCTTGATGAAATTCCAAATCAAGGAGTTCGATACCCTTTCCGACGTACTGGGGCGCATTAAGCGGGTGGAAAGTTCCGGCGACGCCGAAACATTAATTGGGGTGGAGTTTCTCACGCCAGAGAATGTTGAGGAAGCATGGCTGGCCGATCAACTCGCTCAACTGATCGATGATCCACTGGGCTTCTCCGATCGGTTGCATCGCCTGGTATCGCGCTTTGTGTTTCGTCAGCAATTGTCGGACCGCAGCACCGAGGAGGATGAGAACGCATGAAAGCGCTTTCCGTTTTTGGCGCCGTGGTTCTTTGGCTGAGTGCCGTGTCGGCGAGCGCCCAGTCCTGGCCGCCGCACGGGGAACCCACGTCGGTAGCTGTCTGGACCGTGAACTCGCCGGAGGTCCAGGGGGCGGGACGGTTGCCGGAATTTTTGCTCGACCGCCTCGGTTCCAATGGTGGGTATTTAATTCATGATCATGAGCAAGTCGCGGCCGCAGGCAAATTCGTTCGCCTGGGCGCCGGCGATCATTTCGATCGGACAAAGTTGTTGGCGTTGGGTGCGGCATTGGATGCGCCCTGGGTGTTATGGGTGAAAGTCGTCGATCGCGGCGTGGATTTCAAACAAGGCCTCTCGATCCCATACTTACTGACGCGCCGCACGGCCAAATCCCATATGCTGGTTGATGCGCGGCTGCTTCATGTTAAAAGCGGGGTCGTGGCGGGTTCCCGCCGGTTTCGGTTTGATGAGTCGGGAAAGGGATCGTACCAGGTCGTTGACGATGTTCGGCAGGATCCCCTCTATAATAATTCTACGGTTCAGTTATTTCAGGATGCCACGAAACTAGAGTGGCTTGCGGCGCGGGCAATTTCTATCTGGTTCAAAAACCTGATGCCCCGTCTCACGGAGCAGGTGTTGCTGACGCGCGATGATCCATTGCTAGAGGATGATCCCTTCGGTAAAAGCACTCCGCACGAACGTAAGTGACTCCCGCAGGCACCTGGATATCAGCACGGGCATTCCATGGCCACACTCCACACAAAACAAGCCGCAAAGGAGCCACTCACCAATGAAACGTGGAAATTAATTGATTCAGATCACTTGCCGCTGGGATGGTTGTTGGTCGATACAGGCGGTAATGTCCTGCAGGCCAACGTGTTCGCTCGGCAGCTCCTGGGCGTTGACAGTGAAGTAGAGTTGTATTTCCTTCCCAGCTTGCGCGAGGTAATTGCTCAGAACACCGGGCAATTGCCGAATTCTCCATCTACTGTTTCCGCCTCCGTGCCAATCGACGACGGTCGCTGGTGTGAAGCTACTATCTTCTCTGACACCGCCACGTCTCTCCGGCGATTTGGTATCATTCTTCGGCCAATTGATGATTTCCGACGTTACTGCCTGGAGTCGCACGCGCGGTTGCAACAACTTGTGTTAATTAATGAGATGACCGCCGCGTTAAATTCGACTTTGGGACTGGATGAAACCTTCAATGTCATCCTGGTCGGGGTAACGGCCCAGGAGGGATTGCGTTTCAATCGTGCGTTTTTGTTCCTGGACGACCACGAGGACGAGTGGTTGCATGGACGAATCGCCATCGGTCCGACCCATCCGGACGAGGCCGGATATCTCTGGGAGGCGATTGCCCGGTTGGGCACTCGTGGACTGGTCAACGCCATTAATACCTACCGCATGGAATTGGATGGTCACGATGCGGCAATTAATACCTTGGTCGGCAAGGCCCGTATCCCGCGCGGCGGCCATGACAACCCGTTTGCCGAGATCATCAACCAAAGATGTGCGCGAATAATAACTGCGGACGGGTCATATTGCGCATCCGCCCAGGAAGTATTTCAGGTGTTGGATTCGACAGAATTCGCCTGCGCCCCACTCTGCACGCGAGACCGGGCGGTGGGAATGCTGCTTGCTGATAATCGAATAACCGGCCGCAGGATCGACGCGGATTCCCTGCACGGATTGGAATTGTTGGCGGTGCATGCAGGAGCGGCAGTCGAACGGGCACGTCTGGCCGATGCCCTTGGTCGGCAAATCAAGGAGTTACAATGGGCTCACCGCAAGATTGCCGGCATCCAGGAGACTATGGCCGAGCTGGAACGACTATCCGTAGTTGGAGAGGTGACGAATGAAGTCGCGCATCAACTCCGCAATCCCTTGACCATCATTGGCGGCTTTGCCCGCTCACTGCTGGCGGGCCGCGACGAACAGGATAAAGACCATCGAGCCTTGAAAATCATCAGCGAACAGACTGATCGTATTAATGCACTTTTGGAACGACTGATCTCGCCTGACCGGGGGGAGAAGCAACAGACCTATCGTTTCCAATTCGAACCGGTGATCCGGCAGGCGCTCGAAGTGGTGAGCTGCCGGTTCGTTGCCCGCGATATTTCCTACACGTTGTCCTGCGACAATCATGATTACTTGATGATGGGGCAGCCGGATGGTGTACGTTTCGCCCTGTGCGAACTTATTTCGAGCTTTGTTCGCCATATTCCTGGCCGACCACAATTAGTGGTGCGCATCGCAGCGGCAGTTGGTGTCGTCCGGGTCATAATCTCGCTTATGGAGGCCGATACCCTAGGTGAGGCGCTCATCCGGGCGCACGCAAAAATGTTGGCCGGAGATTGGGGTGTTCGGGACGAACGCCGCAATCTTGCGTTAGGATACCTTGCCGAACAGGGGGGAGGATTCGGCCTGGAATCGACGGATCAGGGCCAATCCCTGGTCATCGAGTTGCATGACAAGCTGGAGGCAAATCCATGAAAACAGTCCTAATTACTGATGACGAGCCGGCCCTGCTGGAACTATATCACACTGAGTTCCGTCAGGCCGGGTATGCGGTCATGACGGCGCCGAACGCCCCGGCGGCCTTAAAGGTACTGGAAACCCAACCAATCGATTGCATTGTGATGGATATCCGCATGCCGGAAAACGACGGACTGGAAGCCATCAGCGAAATCCGCCGCTCGCAACACGGCATTCCGATTGTGTTGAACACCGCCTACGAATCATACAAGAACGATTTTCATTCATGGTTGGCCGATGCTTATGTGGTGAAATCTCCTGACGTGACAAAACTCATTGACACCGTGGACCGGGTGTTAGGAGGACGTGGTGACGAGTCAGCCACAACCCGATGAACAGGCAGCGGCTGAGCTGGCCCGTCTGATTAACGCGGTAATCGATTATGGTGAACAGGCCCGGCTGCTCGCGTTAAACCTCGCCGCCGCGGCGGCAAATGCCAAGACCCCTACGCGGATTAAGAAAAAGGTTGATGACGACCTGTTTTCGCTGGTGACCCGCATGACTACCGTGGCCCGGCAGGTCACCGAAATCGCCAATGCTGCCCGAAACGGCGTCGATCCGGAAAGAATGTCGGAAAACGATCGACTGCTGCGCTCCTTATTGGAGAAAGGCGTTTTCAATCCCGATGTCATTATCCACCTCGAGCGATCGTTAAATGAGGCGCTGGAGCTCACCCGGAAGATCGCCGACCAGCTCGGCTTACCAATAGAACTGCCACATCCCTCTCCTCACCAGAATCACATACGCTAACTCCGGGACCGAGCTTTCCGCAATCATGGGGTAACCTCAAATGCTCTGAGGAGAAGATAGACTACTCCGATACCGGCAATAAGCCCCGCCGCGCCCACCCACCGCCAGAAATTGGTCCGGAAGATCGGCAGATAGTATAGCGGAGAATGGAGTTTTTTCTGGGTTAACTCTCCAGCCAGGAATGAACGGATCAGCGGGATAATATCTTCCCGCAATACCTCGCCTGCGGCCTCGGCAAATTCCGCCGATGCTTTCGCCGGCGCCCCCATATACCCCAGCCCTGGCCCAATCTCCCACGGACTGGTGTTCCATAATTTAGTATGTGGTACCAAGGTTGCCGGCAATTCGCGATAGCCGGGATCGACGAGGTGTGGATACAGCCAGAGCATCATCGACGTTTCCCACCAGCCGGCGTGGTAATCCTGTTTCAAGATTTTGCGATCTTCCTCGGAAAATTGCGACCCCAACCGCTTGGCAATTTTATTGACGAACTGGCCGGAGAGAAAATTGAAAATCAAACGCGAGGTGAGAGAAATCGTGGTCAATCCCTTTCGACTCAGGGTGCGCGCCGCTTCCTCAAAGGCGACCATATCGTGAGGACCGCCATGCGCCCCGATTAAAATCAGACGACGAAATCCATGATTGCGAAGAGAGATACCATAATCATAGAGTAAATCCCGTAACACGCGCTGCCGTGTCCGCAACGAACCTCCTTTGCGATATACTTTGGTGCCGAGGTAGAACAACGGTAATTTGACCACCGGAATCGAGGAAGCATGGTCGCGGATAATGCGGGCGACATCCGTGGCGACATAGTCGGCATTAAAGGCATCGACGCCGAACGGCAGGTGTGGCCCGTGTTCTTCCAGGGGACCAAGGGGGAAAAGGACGACCGCGTGTTCGCAATCAAGTCTCTCCAGCCCGGTCATTGAGAGTTCTTCATATTTGATGTACGGTTGGTCGTCCATATGTCTTTACCACATCAAGTGCACCGTATTCTTGGTCTGCCCGGCGCAGTAACATAGGTGGCTGAAACCTATTCGGAAAGTCTTACCCCGCGTTTCGGAAGCATTTTCCGGGTTTGTCTCGACTTTTTGACTGCTCGCTCAACTCTCCTCGTCGTAGCACGGAGCCTACTTACCAGCCTTGTTTGCTGCAAACGGGAATACCTTCGGTAAGCTTGGTCGCTGCAATGGATTATGGTTACGCGTATTTGCCGTGCTCTCGGCTGCCTCGTCCCTGAAATGAAAACAGCGGTAGACTGCCCCGTCGATACACTTTTGGCACAATCCTTGCCACACTCGGAGGAGGAAAGGGATACCTATGCTTAAAGGAATTCGCGATGCCGCCGGGTCGATGCTGCCACAGATGCAGCAGCAAAATGCCATTGCCCATAACCTCGCCAATGCCCGGACCGCCGGGTTTAAACGGGCATTAATTGTTGCTACCACTGAGGCACAAAACCCCGCAGGAAGCGCACCGGCCGCGTGGAATGATCTTTCCTCTCTCCAGCGAGTCATCGATTTTTCACAAGGGCCAATCGAACGTACCGAGAATCCCTTCGACCTGGCGATTTCCGGGGATGCGTTTTTCACGGTCGCCACACCCAGCGGGGAACAATACACACGTGCCGGGAATTTTCAGGTGTCTTCAGAAGGACTGCTGGTCACTGCGCAAGGATACCCGGTCATCTCCGATAACGGTGATATTCGGATCACCGGTGAGGCATTTGAAGTCGACCAGCAGGGCCGGATCATTATCGATGGACAGGTTCGCAGCACGTTAACGCTGGCGACATTTCCGCAGCCGTATCCGTTACAGCAACAAGAAGCAGGGTACTTTATTCCAACACCAGGAGCGCCGGCCCCACAGCAGGCAACCGGCATGAAAATTCAGCAAGGTGCGCTCGAACGAGCCAACGTGAATGTGATTACGGAAATGGTGAATATGATTGACAGTTATCGTCATTTTGAAACCGCCCAACGCATGGTGCAAACCCAGGATCAATCGTTGGAGAAGACTGTGAACCAGTTGGGGATGGTCCGCTAATTGAAAAGAGGATTTCCGCAGAGGAGATAGATCCAATGATACGTGCATTACGAACCGGGGCATCAGGCATGATCGCCCAGCAATTAAACGTCGACACCATTGCCAATAACCTCTCGAATATCAACACGACCGGCTATAAACGGAGTAAAGTCGAGTTTCAGGACGTACTCTACCAAAACGTTCGGGCGGCAGGAACGAATGTTTCCGCGGAAAGTGTCGTCCCGGTGAATTTGGAGATCGGCTACGGTTCCAAGCCAATCTCGACGTCCCGGATATTTTCCGAGGGCAACTTAAGCCCGACCAATCAGCCGCTCGATCTGGCAATCACCGGGGATGGCTTTTTCCAGGTGTCGATGCCGGATGGGACAATTTCGTATACGCGAGACGGCTCGTTCAAGCTTTCTGCCGACGGGCGCATTGTCACGAACGATGGATTCTTCCTGGTACCCGATCTCACGATTCCCCAGGACGCCGAAACGATTTCGGTGGGCATCGATGGCAACGTTCAGGTGTCGCTGCCGGGGCAAGCCGAGCCGCAGGATATCGGGCAATTGGAACTGGCGAAGTTCCTCAATCCCGGCGGATTGAACGCAATCGGCCACAACTTGTATCAACCGACGGTTTCCAGTGGTGATCCCATTCTGGGGAATCCGGCCGGGGAGGGGTTTGGCGAAATTGCCCAGGGGTACCTGGAGATGTCCAATGTGGAAGTAGTCGAAGAGATGGTGAATATGATTATTGCCCAGCGGGCATATGAAATCAATTCGAAAGCAATCCAAACCGCCGATGACATGGCCTCCCTGGCCAACAATCTGAAACGGTAAGGACTTGTCATGCATGGTAGTCTTCGGTATCTGGCTCTGGGAATTCTCTTGTTGCTCTCTGGCGGTGCAACCGCATCCGCCGGGATCAACCAGCGAATCGAAACTGCCTGCCGGCAGTATGTCTTGCGACAAACGCAGTGGCCCGACGAAGATGTGCAGATCAAATTTCGCCGCTATCGCCCCCCGAAAATCAAGTGGACAGGCACAGACCTGACGCTCGGCCATTCGTCTAATACGGAATTATCGGGGAATGTCACCCTGCGCGTTCTGGTAACGAAAAACGGCAAGCGGGTTCGCTCGTTCCCGGTGCCGGTCAAAATTACGCTCTACGACAGTGTCGTAGTGACCACTGATCGTGTTTCCCGAAAACACGTCTTGGCCGATCGGGACCTGCGCATTGAACGGCGAGAAATTGATCTGCCGGCTGACCGCTTTTTCCGCAGGAAGAAAGAAGTCTTGGGGATGCGGCTGCGCCGCAGTTTAACGGAGGGCGCCATTCTCTCGACTTCGGCCGTCGAAGAAAATCCGGCAATTCTGCGGGGCGACCGGGTCCTCATTAAATACGAATCTCCCGGACTTATCCTGACCGCCGCGGGCGAGGCGTTGGAGGATGGTTGGATCGGCGCCGGCGTACGAGTGAAGAACCTTTCCTCAAAACAACTCATCAATGGCGTTGTCGCCGAAGCGGGAGTAGTGGAAGTCACCACTTTGATTGCCCATTGAGAGGTACTGATATGAGACGGTTTATTTATGGATTTGTGATATCGTGTATGCTGTTGTCCGGAACCAGCCTGGCGCAAAATCTGAGCAACACAAAGTCATTGTTCACAGATTTCAAAGCCTCACGGGTTGGTGATATTCTCACGGTCCTCATTGTGGAAAATACCACGGCCAGTAACGCGGCCCGCACCGATATCACCAAGGAAAGTAACTTCAATCTCGATGCCGGACCGGGATTCGGTGCCTGGCCGATCCGGGAAATTCCGGTGTTCGGCGCCAGTGGTGAATCAGAAAACGAATCATCCAACGAAGGCAAGACAACGCGCTCCGGCTCTATCTCGTCGCAGATGGCGGTCCGGGTGGTTGGGGTGCAGCCGAATGGCGATTTGCTGATTGAAGGAACCCGTGTCCTGGGCATTAACAACGATAAGGAAATGCTCATCTTAAACGGCATTGTCCGGCCACAAGATATTTCGCCGAATAATACGATCTATTCGTACCAGATCGCGGATGCCCAGATAACCTATCGCGGAAAAGGCACCGTGACGAACGGGGGCAGGCCCGGCTGGATCATGCGGTTTCTCAACTGGCTGTTTTAAGGTATTGGAAACGTGAATTCGCAAGGAAAAGGGATCGCGTCGTGACTAGAATATCTCGTTTGTTGACTATCATATTCAGTCTGGGGCTTCTTGTCCCGTCGCTTTCAGCGAAAGATTCTTTCGCCGAACCGGTGCGACTAAAGGACATTGCCGATTTCGCGAATCGCGCTGATGTTCGCCTTTTCGGCTACGGCCTTGTTGTCGGGTTAAAGGGAACCGGCGACGGCGCCGGGACAGAATTTACAATCCAATCGCTGGCGAACATGCTGACCCGGCTCGGCGTGACGGTTAATTCAGAGCAAATCAAGGTGAAAAATGTCGCGGCGGTTATGGTGACGGCGACGCTGACACCGGATATGAAAACCGGCACGCATTTTGACGTAATGGTTAGCTCGATGGGCGATGCGAAATCCCTGGAGGGCGGGGTGCTTTTGTTGACGCCACTCAACGCCATGGATGGACGGCTCTACGCCTACGCCCAGGGACCGGTCTCCACCGGTGGCTTCAATGTGGAGGCCGAAGGTGGATCAAACGTATCCCGGAACTACACGCTGGTGGGACGAATCCCCGGAGGCGGGGTTCTCGAACAGGAATTAATGCTGTTTAATCCGCCAAATGGTAAATTACGAGTTTACCTGAGGGACCCGGATTATACCACCGCCCAGCGACTTGCCGATGTGATCAACGACCAGTATTTCGATGTGGCAACTCCGGTCGATCGGGCCTCTGTCCTGGTGGAAATACCCCCGGAATATGATCAGCCCGGAGGCCAGGTGGATTTTATCGCGAGCCTGGAATCTATGACACTAACGCCGGATCAACCGGCACGCGTCGTGATCAACGAAAAAACCGGTACGATTGTCGCGGGGGAATGGGTCACCATTGCTCCGGTCGCCCTGGCCCATGGTTCGATCACGATTCAGATCCGCACCCGGCCGGTTATTTCGCAACCGGCGCCGCTCTCCGAGGGGGAGACGGTGGTTGAACGTCAGTCGGATATTGATGTAACGGAGGACGAGGCCCGTGTCGTGTACTTGGAAGAGGCAACCAATATCAACGAGGTAGCCCAGGCGCTCAACAGTATTGGTGCGACCGCCCGCGACATTATCTCAATTTTCCAGGCTCTGAAAGAGGCGGGTGCGCTGCGCGCTGAGCTAATCATCATCTGAGGTTTCAATTGGATTATGGGAAATATTCCGCCCCTAACGCCGGCGCCGATGAGCCGGCCGGATCGTGTTGATGCCCGGCGAACCGAAGACCTGGACGCTGCCGATTCCGCCACGCAGCAGTCGATCAAAACGCGTAAATTGCGCAAGGCTGCACAGGATTTCGAATCACTGTTTTTGCATAAACTCATTCAAGGGATGCGCGCAACCGTACCGCGAACCGGCGACCACGATGCAGGCATGGAAACGATGCGCGATATTACTGATCAACAACTTGCGGTACATCTGGCCCAGCAGGGCGGTATTGGCCTGGGTGACATGGTGTTTGGAGCCTTACAGCGACAGCACGTAGCCGCGCCCGACACCGCCGCTGAACCATCTCCCGCCGGATCTCCGACCGACGAACAGCCGCCGGTAACAATTCGCCCGTTGACTTCCGATGCTAGTAAACAGAGAGAAAACACAGGATACTAAGTTATGTCGTCACGTACACCCGAATTGCCGGTAACGGAGCCTGCAACTCCCGTCGACCGCATCACCGAGAACTTGATTAAAATCGTCGCTCGGGAAGTCGAACACCTGGACAGGTTGCTGGGATTGATGACGGAACAACAGGTACATCTTGTGCAAAGTGATGTGCCGGCGGTCGAAGAAAACGTGCGGCAGCAGGAACAGGCGCTGCAGCGATTGCGCGAGCTTGAACGGGAACGCCTGCGCCTGCTCGATCAATTATCGGCACACGTTCCGGACGACTCGGAGGCGCTGACGTTGAGCAGACTCTCCACCATTCTCTCGGGAACCTACGCCGAGCAACTCGATAAACTTCGCGGAACACTCACGTCCGCGGCCGCTAATATCCAGCGTGTCCGGCGGCAGAACGAATTGTTGATTGACCGGTCGATGTTGCATATCCGGGAAACGATGCGATTGATAGCCGGCCGCAGCGACGACGGATCGTCGTACGCCCCTCGTTCCGCCCAGAATGCGGGAGCGGGCCTGATCAACCGTCTGGGTTGACCAAACAAGGAAGGACCCTATGTCATTTTCATTATTCGGTGGATTGGAAGCCGGCAAACGGGCGTTGCTTTCGCACCAGGTGAGTCTGACCAACATCGGCCACAATATCACCAATGTCGATACCCCTGGGTATAGCCGACAGCAAGTCATGCTCGAGGCTACGTATCCTTATGAATCGACGGAAGGCAAGTTCGGCACCGGCGTGACCGTGGCGACCGTTCGTCAGATTCGCGACCATTTCCTCTCCGCTCAATTCCGCCGGGAAAACGGTTCCATGGGCCACTGGGAGGCCATGGATCGTAGCATGCGGCAAATTGAGAACGTCTTTCTCGAACCGAATGAAAACCAATTAAATGATTTGCTGAATGACTTCTTTAATGCCTGGCATGATTTGACCACCACACCCGATTCACAAACCGCCCGCTCAGCCATCCGCGAGCAAGCCACCTTGTTAATAGACGGTCTGCGCCAGACCGCGCGGCGGCTCAACGATATCATCCGTAATCTCGACGACGATGTTGGCGGCCGCGTGGTAAAACTCAATCAGATGGCGAGTCAAATCGCCGATCTGAACCACCAGATTGCCAACGCGGAACTGGACGGGAATACCGCCAACGACCTGCGGGATAAGCGAGATCACATTATCGATCAACTTGCCCGCCACGTGGACGTGAATACGATCGCGGAGAAAACCGGTGCGAGCCGGGTGTTTATCGGGCAGATGGAATATGTCGGCACCGGCCACTTTCAACCGTTAGGCACCGATCTGGAAGCCACCTCCAATATGAGCATTCAACAAATTGTCTGGGAAGGCACCCATACCCGCGTGAATCGGTTTGGGGGTGAATTACAGGCACTCATTAATGCGCGCGACACCATTGTGCCGGGCTACATTGAACAATTGAACGAATTGACGGCTGCCATTGTCACCGAAGTCAACGCGTTGCATACCACCGGATACGGCATGAATAACCGTACCGGCCAGAACTTCTTCAATCCAACCGGCTTGACCGCCGAGACAATCGAACTCTCTCAAGAAGTCAGCGCCGACGTTGCAAATATCGCCGCCGCGGCCCATGAAGACAGTCCCGGCGATAACGAGATTGCCTTGGCGTTGGCCAATCTCCGCGATCAATTGGTCATGGAGAATAATACCGCCACGTTTGGCGATTATTACTCGTCGCTGGTCGGCACAGTGGGAGTCCAGGCGCAACAAGCGGCTGAATCCAAGGACAGCTTCGAATTAGTCATGCAACAAATTGAGTTCTCTCGTCAATCAGTCCAGGGGGTGTCACTGGACGAGGAAATGACCAATATGATTCGCGCCCAGCACGCGTTTGATGCTGCGGCCCGCCTGGTCGTGACAATCGATAACGCTATGGGCACGGTTGTCAATGAACTTGGTGTTGGCCGGTAAGGGGGTGAGTACCCAATAAAGTGACCCGGCGGACCAACCGATATAGCTATTGAATGCTGTTCTCCGGGCAGCT
This sequence comes from uncultured Ignavibacteria bacterium, assembly GCA_964461835.1. Lineage (GTDB taxonomy): Bacteria > Zixibacteria > MSB-5A5 > WJJR01 > JAJRUJ01 > CAYWVO01. The sequence continues at coordinate 42,294 of CAYWVO010000003.1, forward strand.
CCCGTAGACACCAGGGAGGGTGGATGCTCATCTTGACACGGAAGTTGGGCGAAAGCATCACCATCGGTGATGATATCAAGGTAACGGTCCTCGGCATCTACGGCCGGCAGGTTCGCCTTGGTGTTGCCGCTCCGGCGAACATCATCGTACATCGCGAAGAAGTATATCTGAAAATTCAGGAAGAAAACCGCAAAGCGTCTCGGACAATAAAGGAAGACCTTCTGTCACTTGCGCGGATGATCAAAGGGAAGGCGAAACTGCGTTCACAGGACGAGCCCTCCCAACCGGAAGTGCGGTATCGGGACACCAAACGTTCGGGGCGCCAGCCGGGCAAAAGCAATCGATCGAAAAAACGTGATGGCTGAACAGGATGATTGAGGGGCAGTTGACCTCGAACAAATGGTGGTAGAGGGCAACCGGTGCGCGTAACCAAACACATGATGATCGAGCGGGTGGCGCAGAATATTTCGCGCAATATTGCCCGCATCACCGATCTGCAATCCCAGCTTTCCTCCGGACGGCGCATCGAGCAACCGTCAGATGATCCAATTGGCACCGCCCGCGATTTATCGTTCCGGACCCAGTTGGCCGGGATCGAGCAGTTTCGCAGCAACATTCTGTTCGGCAAATCAACCCTGACCAGTACCGAACAGTCCGTGGCCTCAATGGTGGATTTCGTTCATTCGGCCAAAGAGATTGCCACTGCCCTGATTAATGACACCTATGATGCCACCGCCCGGCGCAGCGCGGCGCTGGAAGTGCGCTCCTTGTATGATCGGCTGCTCAATACGGCCAATACCAAAGTCGAAAACAAGTTTCTTTTTTCAGGTTACAAAACGCGTACCCCGGCCTTTCGCGGCACTTCCGCCGGGGTCGTCTATCAAGGAGACACCGGCCAGATTCGCTTGCAAATTGCCGCCGGTTCGTACTCTGAGACGAACATTGTTGGATCAGCATTCCTCTTAACACCCCTGTATACAATCGGCGCGGATGCCGATCTCAATCCCGCCGTGACCCGCAATCGGTTGCTGTCCGATCTTCATGGTGGCACCGGCATCGACCTCGGACCACCGGCCAACGGGCAGTTCGAAATTACCGATGAAAATGTGGGCACGACGGTGACCATAGATGTCTCAGGCGCAGTCGATGTTGGCGATGTGATCGACACGATCAACGCCGACTTGGTTGCCGGCGGAATCACGGACCTGACCGCCGTCGTATCTCCGGTAGGCAATGCCATCCGCCTGGAACCATCAGCGAATGGCGTAATTTCTGATACGACGTTATTGCAGGATTTGCACGATGGGCAAGGCATCGACCTTACCCAGGGCACGTTTCGTGTTACGGACCACGGCGGAATTGACATTGTCGTGGATCTGAACGGCCTCACCACAGTCGGCGACGTGCGGACGGCATTCAATAATGCGATGACTGCTGGTGGTGCAGCAGGGGTGCAAATGGAAATCAACCCCGGCTCAACCGGATTGCGCATTGTCGATCCGGTGGGGTACAGCCTGTATGTCGAGGAGATTTCTGGTGGATCGACGGCCAACGACTTGGGATTTTTGGGGTATATCGGTGTACAACTGGATGGAACCGATTTGAATCCACAGCCAAATTATACGGTGTCTGATATCGGGGCGGGTGTTGTCGCCAGCGACCTGGGATTGGTCGGGTCATTTAACCACGATTTCGATGGCAGGGATCTCGATCCCACACTCACGCTGGCCACCCCGGTGACGGACCTGACTAACGGTCTCGGACTTGAATTAGGCACCTTGCGCATTGAACAGGGCGATGAAGTTCGCAGTGTTGATCTTTCGGGAGCGGTAATCATCGACGATATCATCAGCACCCTGAATTCACAGGGGCTGGATATGGTTGCCTCATTGAATGCAGCCAACACCGCTATTCAAATCGAGCCGACCGCGAACGATCGCTCGTTGATTATCAAAAACGATGATAACTCGCATACCGCTGAACGACTGGGGATCTATGGCTCGCCCGATGTGTTCGGCAATATGCTGTTGCTGGCTGATGCCCTGGAAACCAATCAACGCGACCAGGCCGAACAGATTTTCGGCGTACTGGAGGGCGCCGGGAACCGGTTGCTGGAAACCCGTGCATCTGTCGGCGCAAAGTTGATTAATCTACAGACGACGGAAAGCCGGTTAACCGACCTGGAGTTGACGGTGACCCGCCAACTTTCAGAAATTGAAGACGCCGACGTGGTGGCGGTCACCACCAGGCTGGCCAACCAACAGAACACCTATCAGGCAGCATTAAATGCAGCGGCACGAATTCTGACCCCGTCGCTGATTGATTTTATGCGGTAGGAGCATGACCGTGAGTACACAACAATCGGCACCGACCAGGACCGAAACCACGACCGAAAGCAACCAGTCTGATTTAGCGACGGCGCGACGGATTCAGACGATCCGTTTTGGGGATGTGGATGTACCGTCCGAAGAAATCATGACCTTTCCCAAGGGGATCCTGGGGTTTGAACAATATCGGGAATATGTGGTGATAGAATCACCGGACAGCGATCCGTTCAAGTGGCTCCAGTCGATGGATGAACCCGATTTGGCCTTTGTGGTGGTGAACCCGCTGGTGTTTTTTCCGGATTACCACATTGATGTCGATCGTCAGGAATTGCAGGAGCTCAAAATCACTGCCACGGAAGCAGTCGAAGTATATGTCATCGTATCCGTGCCCGATGGCGATCTGACGCGCATGAGCGCGAACCTCCAGGGTCCACTGATTCTCAATGTGGAAAAACAACTCGCCAAACAGCTGGTGCTGGCAACCGGCGGCTATAAGATTGCTCATCGGCTGATTGACCAGTCTGCTGCGCAAGAGAGTGAATCCCAGAAACGCAAATCACCAGCGTCAGGCGAATCCCGCAAGCCGGGACGGCGCTAGAAACCATGAGTGGGACCATCGTGCGACCTGCTGGCAAGATTCCAAAAGCCGCGCCGTCCCCGCAAATTCTATGAACTCCTGGCCGCACAGCCGGAGAATCACGAGCAGAATCTAACGGATAATTACTATGGCGAGCACGAGAAAAAGAAAGAAAAAGGCAGGACGGAGCCGCTTGGTCCGTAATGCGGATAAGCCAACTCCACCACAACGGCAAGATACGCAAGCAGCCGACAAACAACGCAATAAGAGCAGCAGATCATCAGCGCACAACCGACCGGCCATATCGGTGTGCATGATTGTGAAGAACGAAGAAGAACTGCTGCCGAACTGCCTGAAAAGCATTGCACCGCTGGCGGATGAGCTGGTCATTGTTGATACCGGATCAACCGACCGCACTGTCGAAATTGCCGAATCATTCAGAGCCAAGGTCTACCATTATGAGTGGCGGAATGATTTCTCGGCGGCGCGCAATGTGTCGATCGAGTACGGCACCGGTGACTGGATTTGCATAATTGACGCCGATGAAGAACTGTACGCCGAAGATCTGGAAACCCTGAGACAGACCCTCTATACGACCGATGCTGACGCGATCTCCGTTTCGGTGTACAATTATTCCCGGGACGAAGGATTGTACACCTCATTTCTCCCGTCGATTCGCATCTTCCGTCGGGAGACTGGCGGCCGGTATGAGGGTATCGTTCATAACTTACTGCGATTGCCGGACCATGCCAGAGTGTTGCGCCTTGGGGTACGTTTCCGTCATTACGGATACGGTCTGAGCCGGGAACGAATGGAGCGCAAGGTTGAACGTACCAAATCGATGTTGCTGCAACAACTCGAAGAAAACCCCGACTACGCGTTCGCCCATTTCAATCTGGCTCAAATTCTGCGCGGGGAAGAGGAAACACCTTCGGCGGATCAGATGGATCGCGTTATCTACCACGCCCGGCGGGCGGTTGACTTAGCCGGCCCCCATACTCCGGGACAGCGGCATATCCATTTGATGGCCAGTCATCAACTCGTTACGGCCTATTTTAATAAAGGTGACTTCACGAACGCTGAAAAATGGTGTTACCATGCGTTAGCTCTGATGCCGGAGTACCTCGATCCCATCTTGAGCCTGGGACACATTTATTCGTCAACGCGGCAACTCGATAAGGCCCGCACATATTACCATGAGTATCTTAAACGGCAGCAGGCTTTCGACGAACATGGCGTCACCGAAGATGTGATCATTCTACATCTGCGCAGCCGCCACAATGCCTACTATGGGTTAGGCCTGATTGCCCAGATGGAAGAAAAGTACGAGGAAGCCGTGCAGTGGTATGAAAAGTGTGTCGGGGAACGGGAGGACTATCTTGATGTCCAGTACCGTCTGGGATTGATGCATTACCGGCTGGATCATCTGGATGCGGCCCTGTACTGCTGGGAACGACAGGCAGAAATTAATCCCAATGATGGCAAATGTGCTGTCTTTTTGGGCGAAGTGTTGCATCGCCTGGGACATCCGAACGACGCAGTGATGCATTTGCGGCGTGCGCTGGAATTGGGCCCGCAGCATGCGATCGCTTACTATCGTCTCGCGGTTATCGAATTTGAGCAAAATAACTTCACCATGGCGCGGGAATTCATCGATACTTTTCTTCGTATTGACCCCGCGTTCGCCGACGGCTATCGACTGCGCGGTGATATCGCTTACGCCGAGGAAAACTTCACTGAGGCAGCGGAGGACTATCTGCGATTTCTCCGGGAGCAGCCGGACGACAGTAGTGTCTTGACCAACCTTGGAAATTGTCACTTCCGCCGGGAAAAATTCGCCGAGGCCGAAGAATCATATCGGCGGGCAGCCGCCCTCGACCCGAGCCATGGTGAAGCGCTGCGCAATTGGGGGCTGTCTTTGGCCCGGCTTGACCGGGTAGACGATGCCTGTGCGGCGTTGGAACGATATCTCGCCGACCACCCGGATGATGTGGAAGCAACCGGCTTCTTGGCGGATATTTATTGCCAGGTGGACGATCTCCCGTCCGCCATTCGGTGCTATGAAGCAGTGGTCGCTGCAGATGCTACCCGGCCGGAAATCTGGACTCGTTTAGGAGACTGTTACTCCAACCAGGGATACTTCGATGCGGCCCTGGTAGGATATCAAAAGGCGCTGGAGCTGAACCCGGAACACCAATTGACGCTCGACCGCCTCCGCACCCTGCGGGAGCACTTTGTTAAACAGAAGGAACTGAACGAAACTCGGGCCGTTGCCGACGGGTCCCTGACCATACCGGAATGAACATTTCCTCCAGTTCTACGCAACTCCAGAATTTGGTCTAGGCCGGTATACCGATCCCCGGTCGTGATCGCGAAGCCTGGGCAGCCCTCTTGGTTGTTTGGGGTGAGACGATCCGACTGGCCAGTTGTTCGAACAGTCTCGCCGCGACAGTGCAGTCCTGGCGGTCGACCGCTGCACAAAACGCCGCACGATTTACGTAAGTACCCTCTGGACCTGCCGGCGTAGGATCCTCTCCACTGAAGCATTCTTCAATCCGGGCAAAACAACGACGGTGATCACCGTTTTCACAGGCAAATGCGCGCGCTTGTTTTTTTAAGGAATCAATATCCGGGCCGCCGGATAAAACCTGGCGCAGTGCGCGGGCAATCGCCGCAGAACTCCGGGTGGGAACTAAAAGCCCGTTCTCCCCATTGGTGATCCATTCGCTGAGGCTGGGAATATCAGAGGCGATCACCGGCGTGCCGACAGCGCAGGATTCGAACAAGGTGCAGGGGGTGCCGTCCGTATCACGGACCGACACCGTTGCCTCGGCCAGTTCATACAACGCCGGCATCGCTTCGTAGGGGAGGTCATGTACGATCCGCACGTGCCGCCATAAACCAAGGTCCGAGATTTTCTTCCGGATGAGGGCCATGAATTCGGATTGGGTTTCAAATGTCGTTAAATATGTCTTAAGGACTAACACTGTCTCGGGGTGCTCTTGGTGGATTTCGGCAAACGCATCAATGATGAATTGAATATTCGCTCCCGACTTGATTTGCCGGGGGCTGAGGATTACCCGGGCCTCATCCGGTATCAGCAGCTGGCGACGCAGGGTTGTGGTATCGACTCCGGGTTTGAACTGGTTGGTATCAATGCCGAACGGGACGAGATGAACCGGTCGTTGCCCGTCAATTAGTGATTCAGTCGCTGCGGCCAGCGCTTGTGAGTCCGCGGTCAGGAAGTGCGCCTGTTTCGCACTCCAGCGGGTGAATTCTCGGACGTGTGGATTATCATCAGAAAGCAAAAAGACATCCGAGCCCCAGGCGGTGAGCGCCAGGGGGACGTCGTGCGCGGCCAGTGCCGACCACCAGCCCCAACCGGCCAGAAAGTGGCCGTGAACCCAGTCGGGTTGTATGGCCGTGATAACCTCACGCAACCGGGCGGCGCGGGCGAACAGTTGCCGTTGAGCGTTGCCCTCAGGATACCGCACGGGATCGGCCGCATGCTGAATAATATCCGCCAACCCCTCCCAATCAGTGCCTGCATCATAGAGGTGTACTTCGTGACCTTGTTCGCGGAAGTACCGGCAGAATCTCCGTGTATGCACGGAGCGCCGATCAGATACAACCAGTAGCCGCTGACCGGAACGCTTTGGGCTTACTCGTGCCTCTACGGCCTCCCGCGAGACATCCACCCGATAGAGGTGCGCGCCGGGCTGCTTTTCGCTGTTGGGCACGTCCAGTTCAACCGCCTCGTAACCCATTTCCGCCAAGAGTGCCGGGTAGTCGTGAGCAAAATAGTAAAACTGTTCATGTTCTTTGTAGGCGGTCTCCCCGAGGTATAGTGTCTTGCGCGCTACTCGCACCATCTCGGCCAACACGCCACGGATTTCCTCATGAGGAACATGAATCAACGTCACATGAGTGAAAATGGTGTCGATACTGTCGTCCGGAAGTGGAATTGTTTTTCCGTCGGACTCAACCAATCCGATCGGCGTGTTACCCAAAAGATACTTGTATGCATCCAGTAACACCGTGCGAGAAATGTCGAGGCCAATTAACTTCGCCGCCGGTAGCGCCCGGTGAGCCTCCCGGGTCAGCAGACCATAGCCGCAGCCATAGTCCAGCACACTATCGGATTTATCTTCTCGGAGTGCTTGGATCATGCGAGCGGGCACCGGCATCTCATCCAGCGGCTTCGTCGGATATTGCTGTTGATATACCTTACCCCGCTCAGTCCAGTATGTTTTCAACAGGTCGGGTGCTTTCAGATCCAGGGATTTCATCTCCCGTTTCTTGAAGATACAACCAAACCGCCATGGCCAATCAGGATACCGGCGATCCAGCGGCGGGAGCGCGAATGAGCGAATTCCATAACAACCGCGACGGTGCCGCCACCCGTTATGCACGTCCTCAAACCGTTCCCGGACCGGTTCCAATTCGCGATGTCCAGGCATTGTGGCATGCCGCGCGGGAAAGAACCCGCCCAGGAAGAGATACCCTTCATCCCGAATTGCATCCCTAAGGGCGGTAAGGATCTGCTGTGCGGTCTTCTCATTCATCTGGTGCCAGATTGTGGTCGCGAATAGGATATCGGGTTTACGCGGTAAGCTGACTCCCGCTTGAGTGATATCCAGAGATAAGACTTCGATGCGTTCAACAACTTCAGCATTGAGCCGGTAATGCCCTGATTCCTCTCTGGTGAAGTATTCATGCAAAAGAGGCCGCGGGAACGATGACCGGCCGGTGTTGCACAAGTCGGTTTCGTTATATCGCAGGTGCGATAGTTCAACCGTATCCGGCGTAGTTGGTCGATAACACCGGATTGCCAGGCGGGAACGCGGAATACCGCGACGCAAGGTCTCCAAGGCCAGGGTGACCGCGTCGCCGGCCTGGGGAGAATCAAACACCGCAATTTCAATGCATTCTTCTCCAGCAGCCCACAGCTTGGGCAGGAGCACTTCAAACAACACGTCAAGCTGTGCCTGATTTGGGTAGAGGATTTCGGTGAGCTCGGGTATACTCCTTGGGCCGTTTGGATCCGTCAAATTAACTTCGCCCATCGCCGCCAGTTTCATCAAATTTGATCCGGCGGCATAATTGTGCGACTCATAGTTGAGCGCCTCCAGGAAGAATGTACTTGCACACTCGAAAAATGGCCGGGAGCCACCGCTGACCAGGTAAGCCTCGGCGTGTTGCAGAGCGATTTCACCGGCACGACAGGCATAGGCGGCTTTTCGGGCATTCCCGCTCAGATTGCGGCCGATTTCTTTTCCGAGAAGTACTTCACCGCCATGGCGTTCCCACATCTGCTGCCAGACTTTGGCGATGGTCTGATTGCGGCGCAGCCATTTGCCGCTGTTACCGGCCATGAAATTGCGGTAATAGTACAGTGGTTCATGAACTCCCTTGAATCCGCGGGCGACAGTTGCCAGTCGCGCAGCATATTCAAAATCTTCCGCTACCTCCAGCGATTCATCATAACCATTCATTCGTTCGCAGATTTCCCGCCGTTCCATCAGCGAACCGCCCGGAATGCGTCCTCGGCCCCCCTGAAACATCTCGGCCAAAAGCTGTTCGGGCGCCGCGTAATCAGGATACTCCCAGCGTTCGTCCTGAGGATTGCCGTGTGCGTCAACGAGGGTGTAATGGCAATAGCCGACATCAATTTCGGGATTCTCCTGGAAGAGTCGTACCTGCTTCTCGACCAATTGCGGGGCAATCCAGTCATCGGCATCGAGGCACAGAATAAGGTCACCCCGCGCGTGCTTTTTGGCATGTGTCCGCGCCCGCGCAATTCCGCCGTGCGCTATCGTATGAAGCACAATCCGGTCATCGGTAAACGCCTTCACGCGTGCGACTGTGTCGTCGGTCGATCCATCATCCACGACCAGTATTTCCAGATTTCGATACGTTTGGTTCAGCGCGCTGCGCAATGCGTCTTCGATATATCGCTCGGCGTTGTACGCGCAGATATACACGGTCACCAGTGGGTTTTCCGGTAGAGGAGAGGGGGCGTAATCTCCCGCATTGGCAACGGAAACGCTGCCGGCTGGGGAAGCGTGTTTAGCCAACAGGGTGGCCAACCCCGCTGCCGGGGGTTGCAATTGCTCGCAAAAATCATCCGGTCCCGGCAAATCAAATCGCCGTGTTGAGGCACCCTGAAGCAGGGTATGCAGTTGATCTGTATGCTTCGTTGCCTCCCGCGCCCGCCGGTTTGCCGCGTCAAAAACTGTCTGTGCGCAATGATCCCAGCGAGTATACAAGCGCTGGACATTGCGCAAAACTTGTTGCATTCGCAGTCGATGGACATCCAGGGCATAATTGCCCAGCCGCAGTTGTCGTGCAAGACCCGCCATCATTTCATTACCAACAAGAGGTAACGATGGTATACCATGAAGAGCCGCAGCGACCAAAAATCGCGGGCTGTCTGTCATGACCAGGTCCAATCCCGCAAACCGAGCGGTCAGTTCCTGAAAACCATTTAATTCTGCCTGCCCGACGATTTCAGCCATGGTTGATCCGGAAGCGAATCCCTGTGCGCCCCTCAGCCCTGCGTCGGTATCATCAACAAAGACGACCGGAGCCTCAGGCAGCCGTCGGCTGAGATGTTCTATCGCAGAGATTAGTTCCTGCTCCACCGACGGCGAATTGTTCGTCAATGCTTGGGTTAGGTGTATGCCGACGCGTGGTGTGCCGGGTCGGGCGATACGGGTTGCCGGCAGGGCGAAAGCGAAGTCGGTAGCGGTCTGAACATTATTGATAATTCCACCGCCGGCCAGGGCCATGGCGGCCTCAGAACGTCCTGCTGTGACCAGATCAACCCGACTCAGGAGGTCCGATAACGTCGTGGGAATGGAGGTACGAGTGGAGTCCATAACATCGAATCCCAGGACGGCCGTCGGAACGCCGGCGAGGATGGCGCACAAGAGAGGGTCGGTCAGCCGATTTACCACTTTCTCGTCTGATAACCACGCTGCTCCAACTTCAGTACCCAGTGCAAGGACTGCAGTTGATCGACGCACTGCATCGACCAGATCCCCCTGCGAGGCGGAGAGCCCACGACACGATGAAGAAAACCCAACGCATTGGTCAGCCGGCATTCCCCAGATCCGAATATCGTGCTTTTGTAAGGAGGTATGATTCTCGAGGAGTCGACAAAATCCCGTGTGAGATAACAGCGTATCGATACAGCCCGCCGGCAGGGCTGAGGTGACGATCAGCGATGGGGTGGTGCCGGATTGTTCGGACGAGTGCCCGGATGCAGCAGTCATGGATAGACCCCCTGTTAGTACTCTCCCGAAAGACCCTACTGAGAATCAGGTTTTGTATCGGCCATGGTCTGGTATCGGAGATTCCCGGTAATGGGGTCCAGTATCGAGGCATAGGGTTCCAAAGCAGTCACATACCGTTCCCAGCGATTCACCGCCTGGCGATAGAGTGGTTCGGTTACCTGATGATAACTCGCGGTGCTCAGGTTTCCGCGTTCCTGCGCATGGATATTGAACCGATACACCGCATCATCCCACGGACACTCCAGAAACCCAAGCAACTGTGTAACGGTCTTTTCGAAATCACTAACAACATCTTCATATTTGACCTCGTGCATAGAGAGCGGTAACGCGTCGCGCAGTCCAAACCATCCACCCATAACGGTCGCAAACAACGCGGCGGCATCATCTAACGTTAAGAAATTTGCCATGGCGTCGTTTAAAACGAAGTTTTGCATAAAGCAGCTTAGACAAACATCATATGGATGCCGCTGGGCCACGATAACCTTCGTTTCAGGAAAAAGTCTGCTGATAAAACTAAGATGAACGATATTTAACGGTAGCTTGTCCACAACCAATTGGCTGTCCGCGATCTCCGCAAATTGTCCAAGCACCGCCCAATAGCACGACCGGAGTTGGTTCAAATCATCTGTCGCCAGGGAATCAAGACAATCGGGGTAGGCGCCGTGCTGCGAGACCATTTCCGCAATGACGGTATCAAGAATAGGCTTTTCCTCCAGCACGGTGACCCCGGGATGACCGTCCAAAATATTATCAAGTAAAGTGGTCCCGGACCGAGGAAATCCAACGAGAAAGACTGGCTTGCGGCCATTCAATGAGGAAAAATGTTTCGGGGGCGGTGCGTTCAATACCTGTTCGGCATATTCCCGGTACCGCGGTCCATCAAATTTTCGCGCCTCCGATGACGACCGTAACAGGTCATTGGCCCGCGTAAAATGATGCAGCGCCTGATCAGATTGCTTTTGTAAGTCGTAAAGACGGCCGAGTTCAAAATGGATGCCGCTGGCGAGCTTTGGGTTATCTGCTGGAATTGGTGTGTCCCGCAAGGTCTTCAAGGCAGCATCAATATCTCCGCCTCGCCGCAGCGCCATCGCCTTCAACCGCTGCACCATCGGTTGTTCGGGCGCCAAATCGGAGAGTATACCGATCAAGGCCGATAATTGTTCGTCGTCATTGGTCTTCTCGGCGATCTCAGCGAGTGACAGGTGTGCATCCAAAAATCCAGGATCGGCTTCAATGAGTTGCTTATAAATTGCCGTCGCGTTTTCGAGGTCACCCGTGTTTTGCAAAACTAAGGCCAGATTATACAGGGCGTCCGGATAATCGGGCCGGGAAACCAGAGCGTCTTGGAATGCCTGGATTGCATCCAGGTACCGATGCGAATGCATCAGAGCAATGCCCAAATTGTTCAACACATTTGCGTTGCCGGGATCCGCGCGCAGTACCGTCTCGAAACAGTCGATGGCTGCATCATAGTGGGCAGCTTTCAGCCGCATATACCCCAGGTTCGCCCGGGCGTCTAGATGCTGGGAATTCAGGGAAAGTGTTTGATTGAATCCTTCAATGGCCTCATCAGTGTGACCCTGAAGGTCATGCAAAACAGCCGCTCGATGATGATAATCGGGGTTCAGCTGGTCCAAAGCAATGGCCTGGTCACAGCTGGCCAATGCCTCGGTGAGTTGTCCCACACTTTCATAAATAATGCTCAGGTTGAAATGAAACGTGGATTGACAGTCGTCAGTGTCAATGGCGCGTTTGATATACGTGATGGCTTTTGCCGAATCGCCCCGCTTGTGTGTCAGTAACCCTAACAGTTGCAACGCATCGGGATGCCTCGGATTGCGGTCCAGCACCCGTTGATACAGTGAAGCAGCTTTATCGAGACGCCCGGCCTGATGGTGTTGCAGCGCTTGCTGCAAGGTAGCCAATGTTTCTTCGGGGTTAACTGGCGGAGTGGTTGATTTCCACACCGTCGGTCCACTCTGGTGATTTTTGGGCGTCATTGTGTTAACCTTTCCTCTGCTGACAGGTAGTTTCGTTGTCGCAGATAGGTCAGGATTGTCTCGACGGATTGGTCCACCGATTGCCGTTCGCTGTCAACAATAATCTCCGGGGCAATCGGCTCTTCGAAAGGATCATCAATGCCGGTGAGTCCGGTAATCAGACCGGCGCGGGCTTTACAGTAAAGCCCTTTGGTGTCTCGCCGTTCACATTCAGCCAGGGAACACCGCACATAAATCTCAACGAAGCGACCATTATTGATCCGCCGGCGGATGTGATCCCGATCGGCGGCATAGGGTGAAATAAGTGCACAAATTGTGATTATGCCCGATTCCATGAACAGCCGTGCGACTTCCCCGACACGTCGCACATTCTCTCGACGATCTTCTCGGGCGAAGCCCAAATCAGCGTTCAGTCCGGTGCGCAACACATCACCGTCCAAAACGGCAAGGTGATAATCCTGGGCGAAGAGGCGCTGCTCCAATGATCGCGCGATAGTTGATTTGCCTGCACCGCTCAATCCGGTGAGCCAAAGAATGAAACTCCCGTGCCGGTTCTGCCGTTCCCGCTGTTTCCGTAGGATTGGTCGTAAATTCGGATCTTGTGTGGGGGATAGGTCAGTACGGGATGGTGAGGGATTTGTTGTTGTCTGGACCACGGCTTTTCCTCCCTGATATGACACAGGCCGGCTGGATAAGCACTGGCCCGAGCGCCGTCCGTGGCGGTTCCGCTTTAGTTTATCGGCAGGTGTCCGATAGAGTTAAGTGAGAACCGTGGAGAGCAACCCAAGGTCAGGGACGACCGATGCATACCGATCACCGGCTGTCACACGGCGAAGAGCATTTCCAGGCAGGCGAATTTGCTGAAGCCGAAACCCTGTTTCGGGAGGTTCTAACTGACTCTCCAGAGAATGCGGACGCCTGGAACAATCTTGCTGCGATCGCGGCAGGCAAAGGGCATTTCGAAATTGCCTACGACCACCTGTCCCGCGCATTAGCCTTGTGCCCGTCCCATCAACAAGCCCGAGACAATTTCCGGGATGTCTGTGAGATGCTGGGCATCCCTGGGGCCGCACGCCGCATCGCCGCCGCGGCCGATCGCCTCACTCAAGCTACCTCGGTCGCCGAATCGGCCCCCATGCGCGTTGCCCTATGTTGTATCCCTGGTGATGATTCCAATCTTGAAGAAATCGTTACGTTTCTCCGACCAACCACTGCGGTGCGGACTTGTGTCAGTACTGACGGCGGAGAGATTGCCGAGGCGGTATCCTGGGCGAATGTTGTTTGGCTGGAAGGCGCGACCCAGATGGCCGAAAACCTCACCCGAATGCCGGATGTTCTCCGGAACAAGGTCGTGGTATGCAGATTCCTGGGCGAAGACCTATTCTCCGAGTCGGTCAACCGCATCGCCTGGCGGCTAATTGATCATGTTGTAGTACCCACTGCCCGCCTGCGGATGCAATTATATGAACGGGTCTCGCTTTTAAAGACGCAACAGACACCGATTTTGGTCATCCCCCACGGCATTGATTCTCGCACCGTACCCTACCATGAACGTAAGCCGGGGAAAAACCTGGCCTTCATTGGTGATATCACGTTCCACAAGGGACCGCTACTCCTTCTTCATGCATTTGCTGAATTGCGAAAGGTCAATCCGAGCTACGAGTTGCACATCATTGGGAGTCTGTTTGATGATCGGTATCCCTTGTATTTCACCCAGATGGCTTCGGAATTGCAGTTACGGGAAGCAATCCATTTTGGTGCGTTGCCGAAAGATCTCGGGCAGTGGTTTAAGGATAAAAACTATATCATCGGTTCGAGTCTGATCGAGACAAATTTGAAGCCAGTCCTTACCGCCATGGTCGGTGGCATGAAGCCGGTCATCCATAACTTCGTCGGTGCTCGTGGGATGCTGGACGCGAAATATCTGTGGAACACCGTTCCGGAATTCATCGCGCACGTTACCAGTGCCGAATATGACTCAGCAGAATACCGGCGAACTGCCGAGTGGCAGTTTGATATACAGATTCTGCGATTCAAATTGGATAAACTTATGGGAACCATCGAGGCCGCCCTGAATCCCGCGGTGAGGGCCCAAACGAGAACAACACCGAACACCGAAGTGCCCGCAAGTATCGGAAGGCAACACTGATGGCAACGAGGTTTATTTTTGGCGTCGGTACCGGACGGTGTGGCACGGTTTCCCTCTCGCGATTATTGAACTTGCAACCCGGTTTTGTCGTCTCCCATGAAGCGGTTGGTGGCCCGATGTGGCGCTATGATAGCGGGTATATCAACTTGTTGATGGAAAAGATGTATCAGACCGAGGCACCGGTTGTGGGCGATATTGCCTACCATATCATCCCCTACCTCGAGACAATCTGGGAGCGCTATACGGGCACCAAAGTCCTCTGCTTAAAACGGGACAAGGTCTCCACGATGGCCAGTTTCCGCAAAAAGCTCGCGGCCCGCGGACGGCCTTGGCAGATCGGCGTCTGGCAGGGGTCGGGTAACGGTTGGATCGATCGTTCGATTACCCCGTCCAGCCCCGGATTTGAACAGATTATCAGCAGATACTACGATCAGTACTACGAGTGTGCGGAATACTTCCAACTGGCCCGACCTCTGGATTTCCGGATTTGGCCCACCGAGGCGTTGAACTCAGAAGCAGGGCAACGCGACATTCTCCGCTTTATCGGAGTTGCCGACGAGGATATGCAATTCGATATCGGTCTGCGACACAATAAAGGCCCTCAGTCCCGTGAGTGAGAGGCTAAGTTGCTTAACGATAACGTTGTGCAAGGAACAGGCTGCTGCTGTAATCTTGCACAGGCCCTGTTTTTGCCTAAAGGGAGTTTTCGGGGATGCCGATTTTTCCAGTAGAACAAAGGATACATGCGTTTCGGATAGCTTAGTTTTGTTCACCCGAATGCTTTAAGCAAAGAAAGGAGTGTGTGGTCAACGAATGATGCCCGGCGGTGCAGCCGGGCCGGTTCAAGTTTTGCGGCAGGATGCCACCTGGACCATCGGAGGTCTGATCGAACGAAGACCTAGAAGTCGGACACGGACAATCCGACAGGGAATTTCAAGGAGGAGTCTCTAATGTCTCTGCGAATTAACCACAACATCGCGGCATTCGATGCACACCGCAACTTGACCAATACGACACGTTCGCTGTCGAATTCGATGGAGAAGCTGTCGTCTGGTTTCCGTATTAATCGAGCTTCGGATGATCCGGCTGGGTTGGTGATTTCCGAGCAGTTCCGGGCGCAGATCGCTGGTTTGAACCGCGCGATTGAGAACTCGGAAGGTTCGATGAACATGATCCAGACCGCGGAAGGCGCGTTGACTGAGATCAATAACCTGCTGGTGAAGATGCGCGAACTGGCCATTCATGCGGCCAACGAAGGCTTCAATGATACCGCGCAGCTCGAAGCTGACCAGGCGGAAATTGATAACGCGATTGCCACGATCGACCGTATTGCCGCCAACACTCAATTTGGTACCAAGCAGTTGCTGGACGGCAGCCGCAGTAATATCGCTACGATCACCACGCCGAACGAGTCGGATCTCACGATTAAAGAATCCGGCCTCGAAACCGGTACCCACTCCGTTGTAGCGACCAAGACAGCCGATTCCAGCGCCACGCTGAACTCGACTGCGCTGGGTATCTCGCTGAAGACCGATGGTACGGTGTACAACCTCGAGGATGGACTGCATAATATTGACGTGTTGCAGGCCTCCGCCGGGGCGACCCGCACCAGCAGCACCGTGTACTTCACCGATGCCTTTAACAACAAGCTGACACTGGCCGACACGCAAACCTACGCGACCATCGGCTCTGCTGCTACCCTCGCTGCGGCGACCGCGGGTAACGTTGGCGACCACTCTGTCGTCTTGAATTACGCGGAAGTTGGTTCAAACCCGGTCGGACAGCAGACCTTGACGATATCCGTTGAGCTTGGTGACACGACCACGGACATCGCCGACAAGTGGAACGCGGCAATCAGCTCGAACGCGGCCTTAAACGGCAAAATCGAAGCGGTGTCGGTTGGTGCAGGCGCCGGTCAATTGTTCTTCCGCCCGGTTAATCAGGGCGCGAAATACTCCTTGCAGTTTATTTCCGAGTCAAACACCGCGGTGAACAATGCGCAGTTTTCCATGGGTGCGGCTCGGTCAACTCGGGGCGCCTCGAAAGATGAATTCCAGATGACGATCACGACCGCCAACCAGGCTGGTGTGACAAATACCCTGGATATCGTCTCGGCCGCCGCCTCCAAGACGTTCACTTCGATAAACGACTTGATCACCGACATGAATGTTGCGTTCTACAATGCCTTCGGTAGCGTTGGTGGTTCCGGCACCCCGACGAACGTCGTGGCATCCCTGGAAGGCACGGACAAGATCAAGCTCACCACGTCTGACGAAGGCTCTGACTACACCATCAGAGTAAATTCAAACGGAACCAGCACCTACGAAGCGGAAGAAATCCTCGGTTTCGTGAATGCCGACACTATTGACCGTGCGGGTCGGGCGGCTTTGGTGTCCTTCGACGGCTACACCAATGAAATCACCTCGGTGAAATATACGTCGACCTCGAATGTCACTCTGGAGAACAAGGCCGGTGATGCGACGACCGTGGGCCGGGGAACAATTGATATCACCGTGAACACCGCAGCGAACGGCATTAACGTCGGTAACTTGTTACTCGACGTGAGTGCGGCCAAGTACTCGGTTCGTCTTGATGGCGGTCCGGCGACGGAGGTCACTGCGGGCCAGGATACGGTTGTGTGGAATTCCGGACGGAGCCAGTTCCTGAAGGTGAACTATGCGCTTACCTCGGAAGGCGGCTCGGAAACGATCTCCAACACCGACTCCTCGCTGGTTTTTCAGATCGGCGCGAATGTCGGTCAGACTGCTCGAGTGGGGATCACCAGCATGGAAACGACTGCCCTCG
Source organism: uncultured Ignavibacteria bacterium (assembly GCA_964461835.1). Taxonomy (GTDB): domain Bacteria; phylum Zixibacteria; class MSB-5A5; order WJJR01; family JAJRUJ01; genus CAYWVO01. The sequence continues at coordinate 59,450 of CAYWVO010000003.1, forward strand.
GGCAGAGTATCGCCGGTAATCAGTTTTCCAGCCTTTCCGAAATTGATGTGACCTCGGTATCTGGTGCGCAGGATGCTCAGGAAGTCATCGACTACGTCATTACGGAAGTCACCAACCTCCGCGGGAAACTCGGGTCGTTCCAGAAGAACACGCTGGAATCCAACTTGCGGAACCTGCGGATTTCCGCGCAAAACCTGACCGCCTCAGAGTCAGCAATTCGTGACACTGATATGGCACAGGAGATGTCCAGTTTTGTCCGGTATCAGATTCTGCTCCAGGCCGGCACCGCGATGTTGGCCCAGGCCAATCAGGTCCCGCAAGGCGTCCTGTCGCTGTTTAGGTAGTCTCGTTAATCCTGGAGGAGGTGCCGGGTCGTCCCGCACCTCCTCTCTTGCGCAGGAAAGGTAAGGTGAAGTCTGGTGAATTATGATCTCTTCCTCGGGCCGCAGACGGTGACTCGAACACCGGCCGTGTCGCCTGGGCGATCCTCCACGGCAACGGTTTCGGAGGCGCGCGTAACCGGTCAGGAACGAGGAGCAGCAGACCTCGCTGTCGTTGACTCGGCACATATTGGGGAGATTTCATCGGACGACAATCAAACCAAGAAGGTGCAGGAAGCGGTGGAACTGATCAATCGCCTGTTTGATCGCTCTCCGGTAGACCTGAACATGTCAATCGACGAAAAAACCCAATCGTTGGTGATTAAGCTCATCGATCGGAGCACACATGAGGTTGTGCGACAAATTCCGCCGGAAGAAATTCTGCGCTTGCGCCAACATTTGCAGGAACTGCTGGGTGTCGTCTTTGACCAGACGGCCTGAATGTTTCCAGGGGATGCGGATGTAAGAATATGACAATCAGCAACGCGGGCCGGCGGCCGTGACACGTTTCGCCGGCCCGGTTGATTGACGCCGTTCATTATCACATAACGAGGACAGCATGGCAGGCTTCTCTATTGACGGGATAAATTCCAGTCTGGATACTACGGCGATAATCGATGCGATTATCGAGTCTGAAAGTGGGTCGCTCAATCACCTCAAGCAGCGCCACAAAGAAACCCTGGAAATTTCGGCCACCTATAATACCATTTCCGCCTCAATGCTGGCCTTGAAGACGCATGCTACCGCCCTGGCCAAAAGTGCAACGCTGGATATGTACAGTACTATTGTCTCCGATCCGGAGGTCTTGACCGCAAAAGCTACCGCTGGTGCGACCCCCGGCAGTTATATGCTGAATGTCACCTCCCTGGCCCGCAATCACCAAATTGCCTCACAGGGATTCGAAAGTACCGACACCGGCTCGCTGGGCGAGGGCACTGTCTCGATTGGGATCGGTGATGGCTCACTCACGACAATTACTATTGATGAAACCAGTAATTCGCTTACTGGCTTGAAAAATGCCATAAACGATGCCGACATCGGCATCATGGCGACCATTATTGATGATGGAACATCGCAAAATCCATTCCGGTTGGTCTTGACAGCGCAGGATTCGGGTGCGGAAAATACCATTCAATTCAGTACCAATGTGTCTGATGGGCAGGCGCCCGATTTTGCCACCGCCGCTTTTGACACCGTCGAAACCGACCAACTCAGCGCCGATTCAACTTCAATCATCAGCCTGGGAGCTACCGCTGCCTACACCGGGTCGGAAAACAAGACCTATACCTTCACCATTGGCGGCAGCGGACAACAGACCATCGGCGAGGGCACGATAACCATTAATTGGACTGATGGAACCAATTCCGGATCGATCGAGGTTGATGCAGCAGATACGGAAGTTGCCCTGGCCGGCGATGGCGCAGATGGCTTGACTATATCTTTTGGCCCCGGGGCGCTCAACGCCGGCGATATCTTCGAGGTCCAGGCCTTCGCACCGACGTTGCAAACGCCGGCAGACGCTAAGATTTCATTGGGATCCACAACCGGCGGCGGCTCACCGATTGTGATTTCCTCAGCCTCGAATCGGGTGGAGTCGGTGATCCCGGGAGTGACGCTCGATTTATTCAAGATTTCGGATGGACCGATCGAGGTCGCCGTATCGGTCGATCAATCGGGCATCAAAAGTAAAATTACCGCTATGCTCGAAAAATACAATGAGGTCATGGACCGCATTGATAAACAATTCGAATATAATGAAGTAACCGGCGAATCGGGTACGCTGATCGGTGATTCATACGTGCTGGCGATGCAACAACAAGTGCGGTCAGCGCTTTCCGGAGCAATCGGTGGATTGCCGAAATCAATGAACATGCTCGCGTCGATTGGCATTCGCACCGGAGATAACGGGCATTTGAATCTGACCTCGACCAGCGAGCTTAACGCGGCGCTCAACAGTAACCTTGAGGGCGTCAAGAATCTCTTCCGGGCGTCCGGAACCTCGGATAATTCGCTCGTTTCGTTCTTGAGCGCAACGCCGGACACCGTACCGACCAGTGAAGGGTACGAAGTCGATATCACCCAGGTGGCCACCCATGGATATGCACGCGGCGACACGATTCATGACCCGGTTACCCAACCGCTGACCATTGATTCAACAAATAATACGTTTCGCGTAACGATTGATGGCGTGACCTCCGAGGACATTGTTTTAACCGAAAAGACCTATTCCAGCAGCGCCGAGCTGGTTGCCGAATTGCAGACCAAACTCGATGCCGATGAGAATGTCGGTAAACTCGGGGCAACGTTCGCTTGGGTCCCTGGCGCCGTCGGCAGCGGGTACCTGGAATTGATGTCGGCATCGTACGGGAGTAATTCCCAGGTCAGTTATGATTTGAGCGCGTCAAATGGTGCAAAGGAGATTCTGGGGCTGACCAACGACAATAAAACCTCGGGAGCAGATGTCGCCGGAACGATTAATGGGGAAGCGGCAACCGGCCACGGTCAGGTCTTGACCGGAAACGATGGGAATGAGACCACCGACGGGCTGAAAGTGACTGTGAGGTTCTCAGAGGGTGACCTCAACGCGACAGCTCCAGAGGCCACGGTGACCTACGCGGAGGGCTTTGCTGCTCGGCTCGACCGGGTCCTGGACTCGATCACCAAATCCTTGAATGGCTCGATTGCCCGGCGCACCAAGGCGCTGGATGACCAGGCCGAGTATTACTCCACATTAATTGACGATTACACCGAGCGTCTGGAAATCAGGCGGCAAGATTTGTATGAAAAGTTTTATGAAATGGAACGAGTCCTGGGTGAATTACAGAGCCAGGGTGCATATTTTTCCAGCCAACTTCAGCAAGCTCAATCCTTATTCGGATCGATTAGCTAGAGTGGGGACGCATGGAACAGCACATTGAAGATTATCAACGGAATCAAGTCGCCGGGATGACGCAACGGGAACTGATCATCATGTTGTATAGTGGAGCGATTCGCTATCTCAGTGAAGCCAAAACAGCAATACGCAATGAACGGTACGACCAGTCATGGCCGAAACTGGATCGCGCACGGAAAATTGTCGTGCACCTGTATTCGACGTTGAATTTGGAGGCCGGCAAAATCGCCGAAGATCTCGCATCGCTATATTCGTATGTGATCGATCAAATCTGCGTGGCGAATGCCCGGAGAGAAATCGCCCCGGTCGACACCTGCATCAATGTCCTCCAGACGGTGCGGGAGGCCTGGGAGCAAATTCCCGATCCGGAACACGCCACCCCGGCTGCCAATTCCGGGGAACCAACGACGTCGGGGAACGGGACATCGCCGCAACAGCATCGTGAACCACAATTATCACTTGAGGCGTAGGATTGATGGAGTCAACCACCGAACAGGGATACCAACGCGCGCTAGCTGCGCTGTTACGAGAAGAGCTGGGGTTTTATCGGTCGTTGTATGTCTTGCTGGATCGCCAGCGCGACTGGCTGAAATACGAGCGGGATTCCAAAATCCTGGACATTTTCGAAGATATTGAGAAATTGAAAAATCGGATCAAGCAGAGTCAGGAAAAAATACAGAGCACCCAACAACAGCAGCCGCAGCGCTTTCAGCGTGCCCTGGCGGCGCCTGAGATCAGCCGGTTGGTCGAAAATATCGTCACCCTGATCTCAAAATGTGTTGAACTGACAAACGAGAATGAGTCAATCGCAACCACCAAACGAGATCGGCTTAAATCGGAGTTGGCGGAGCTTACCGCAGCCGACCAGTTTTATCACACCTTGAAGCAGAAACAGTCACCGCGATTCGTCGATCAACGACGATAGCGGATGACGAAGGCAGCCGGCAGACCATGGATATCTTGCACACGCAGTTCCCGGAATATCGGCCATCATCCGATCGGACATCATCCGATCGGACATCATCTTCGCGCCGCGAGGGGAAGTCGCCCGGCCAACCGGTGACGGAGGATCGGGATCTCGCACCCGCTCACCTCCGGGCATCATCAATTGAAGACGGTGCGGACGCCGAACGGCGAGCGACCTCCGTTGCCCAAATTATCCGCGAGCGTCAGGCCAGTGGATTCTATCATCGCCCGGACGTCTTGCGAGAAATTGCCGCCCGGCTTCTGGCATCACCGGAATTAGGTGGGAACGGCCCCGCCGATTTTTCATGAGCGGATGACACAGGTCGTGTAAGCAGGGGAGAAACAGCGATCATGCGCGACGGTGACGGGTGCGTAGAAGCAGTAGAACATGCGGGCGAACGCCAAAAAATCCTAGCCCTGATCGGCGATGCCGATAAACTGCCCACACCACCGGCGGTACTGACCCAGATTAACCGGTTGATCGAAGATGAGCAGACGTCGGCCTATGATATCGGGCACCTAATTGCCGAAGATCCGGGCCTCTCAGCCCAGGTACTTAAAGTTGCAAATTCAGCCTATCTCGGTTTGGCCAATCCCATCACCAGCGTCAAACAGGCGGTGGTAATCTTAGGCATGAACGAGATTCGCAATATCGTTATGGCATCCTGGGCCATGTCGTCCTTCGGCAACAGTCGTGATCACGGCGAATATCCGAACGATTTCTGGCGACACTCTCTGGCGGTCGCGGCGGGTGCCCGCCTGCTACAACGAACGCAATTCCCGGACGATATCCTCGAGGCAGAGGTGGCCTTCTCCGCCGGCTTGCTGCACGACATCGGCAAAATAGCTATCTGTTGTTACGCCCAAAAACAGCACAGTCAGATTCGCGAAAATCACTCGGCGACCGGGCGCCCGGAGGTCGTCGTTGAGCGGGAAATCTTATCCCTGGATCACACACAGGTTGGCCATTATTTGGCGGACCATTGGAAACTGCCGCCGGCGCTGGTCACGGCCATTCGTTACCATCACGCCCCCAGTGAATGTAAATCACATCAGGCTGCGGTGGCCGCCGTCAACGTTGCCAACTACCTTGCGCACCGGACATTCCGTGTCGAGGACGACGAATCCGCCGTTTTTCAAGAATTTTCTCCACCCGACTCCTCGAGTATCGACTTGCTAAAATTAGCTGACGCTGACTTCCACCGCTTGGAAGCGTCACTGATGGAAGAGTATACACGTTCGGAGACGTTCCTGCGGATGGCCGCTGCATGACCATCGGAGAGGGCGTTTCCGGCCACGTCAAAATATTCTCCGTTGCCTCACTGTCCTGCCCGTCCTTCCGTATATTGGCAAGGTTAGAGCCATGCGGATTCTAGTTTCAAATGATGATGGTGTAGCTGCCCCCGGATTACAGGCGTTACGAAAAGCCGCTGCCCAAATCGCCGAGGTGGTTGTAGTTGCTCCGGAGACCAATCAGTCCGCAGCGGGACATTCACTCACCGTGCAACGTCCCTTGCGGGTACGGGAAGTGTCCAAGGACGTGTACGCTATCGACGGCACACCCACCGATGCAGTTACCTGGGCCTTTCACAAGCTGATGGTCGACAAACTGCCGGATCTGGTGCTCTCCGGCATCAATGCCGGCGCGAACCTGGGAGATGATGTTACCTACTCGGGGACTGTGGCGGCAGCATTCGAGGGAACCATTCTCGGCGTTCCCTCCATTGCGGCGTCCCTGGTCGACCAAACCGCGGAAAATTTCGACCCCGCTGCCCGATTCGTGGCCAAATTGGCCCGCTGGGTTGCCGAGCATGGGATTCCACCGAACACCCTGCTTAATGTCAATCTTCCGGTGTTGGATGGTAAGCCGTTGCGCCGGTATGCGTTCACGAGATTGGGAAAACGGGAATATCGAGACATCATTGCCGAAAAAGTCGATCCGCGAGGCAAGGAGTACTTCTGGATCGCCGGCGAGCCGAAAGCAGATTTGACCGAAGATGGCACCGATTTGCACGCCATTGCTGACGGCGTCGTCTCAATTACGCCGTTAAAGATAGATTTGACAGATTATGGTCTTCTCAAAACCCTGCGTGCGCAGAAGGTCAAATTATAACTTGAAATATCTCCGAAATTGAATACCATACGCGTTCGGCCACCCTCATATCGGGGGGTTGCCCAGCAGACATCGGGGCGTAGCGCAGTCTGGTTAGCGCGCTTGCTTCGGGAGCAAGAGGTCGGAGGTTCAAATCCTCTCGCCCCGATATGTATCCTCAGATTACACAATTATCACACAAGGGAGGAGTGCATGTTGAGAGCAGCCGTATACTTGCTGCTGACAGTGGCCTTTACCGTATTTCACGTTCAACCTCTTGCGGCGCAGGACAGCAATGGTGATGATAAAACCATTGAACTAACCTCTCGTGTGATCTCCGGACTGGCTTTCCGCGGCACTGGCCCGGCCTTCATGTCCGGTCGGATCGGTGATATCTCCATTGATCCGATCGACAAACATACCTGGTATGTCGCGGTTGCTTCTGGAAACGTATGGAAAACTACTAACGCCGGTACCACCTTTGAACCGATTTTCGATTCCTATGGTTCGTACTCCATCGGGTGCATTGCCGTCGATCCGAATAATCGGCACGTCGTCTGGGTCGGCACCGGTGAGAACAACAGTCAGCGGAGTGTCGGGTACGGTGACGGTGTTTATAAGTCCATCGATGGAGGAAAAAAATTCGAGAACATGGGGCTGGAGAATTCTGAACACATCGGCATGATCAGAATCGATCCCCGGAATTCCGACGTGGTCTATGTCGCAGCACAGGGACCATTATGGAGCGCCGGTGGTGACCGTGGGCTTTATAAGACGACCGATGGTGGTGAGACCTGGAAGCGTGTTTTGGAAATCAGTGAACATACCGGAATCAGTGAAGTCCATTTCGATCCGGGCGATCCGGATGTCCTTTATGCGGTCGCGTACCAACGACGACGGCACGTGTGGACACTGATCAACGGCGGACCCGAATGTGGTATTCACAAGTCGACCGATGCCGGTGCCACCTGGAAAGAAATCAACTCCGGCCTGCCGCCCGAACGTGGACGCATCGGTCTGGCGGTTTCCCCAGTAAATCCCGACGTCCTCTACGCCATTGTCGAGGCGGCCAAAGGGAAGAGCGGATTTTTCCGCTCGTCCGACCGCGGCGAAAATTGGAGCCGGCAAAGTGACTATGTCGCCCGCAGCCGCCAATACTATCAGGAAATATTCGCCGACCCCAATGTGTTCGACCGGGTGTATTCCATGGATGTCCGCATGATGGTTACCGAGAATGGCGGTAAGGACTTTGACGTTGTGCCCCGGAAGTGGAAACACGTGGATGACCACGCACTGGTCATTGACCCCGACGATTCCGATCACCTGATCGCCGGCTGTGACGGTGGTATCTATGAGACATGGGATCAAGGCGACAACTGGAAGTATTTCGCCAATCTCCCGGTCACCCAGTTTTACAAAATCGCCGTCGATAACGATGTCCCGTTTTACAATGTGTACGGTGGCACCCAGGATAATGCCACCCAGGGAGGTCCGTCGCGCACCAACACCATTCACGGGATTACCAATTGTGATTGGTTCATTACGATTGGCGGCGACGGGTTCGATCCCGCGGTCGACCCGGAAAACCCGAACATTATCTATTCGCAGTCACAATATGGCGGGCTTGCCCGGTACGATCGCAAGTCCGGACAACGGATCTCGATCAAACCCCGCGAAGACAAGGAAGGGCCACCGCTCCGTTGGAACTGGGATTCGGCGCTCCTGCTTAGTCCCCACGACAATACCCGTCTGTATTATGGCGCCCAGTTTCTGTTCCGCAGTGACGACCGGGGGAACTCCTGGCAGAGAATCAGTCCGGACCTCACCCGCAATATCGACCGGAACAAGTTAGAGGTCATGGGCCGCGTTTGGGGTGTTGATGCGCCTTCCAAGAATTGGTCCACGTCTTTCTATGGGACAATCGTCGCGGTCAGTGAATCACCACTTCAGGAGAATTTGCTCTATGTGGGCACCGATGATGGTCTGATTCAAGTCAGTCCCGACGGCGGTGAAGCCTGGCGGCGGTACGACAAATTCGCCGGGGTCCCCGAGACCACCTATGTGAACGATATCCAGGCGTCCCTGCATGACACCAATACAGTCTATGCGGCGTTCAATAACCACAAACGCGGCGATTTCAAACCCTATATCCTCAAGAGTACCGATCGGGGCCAGTCCTGGAAATCTATCGTGGGAAACCTCCCGGAGCGGGGCTCGGTGTACGCAATTGCGCAGGATCATGTGAACGAAAAGCTCTTGTTTGTTGGGACCGAATTTGGTGTTTTTTGCACCGTGGATGAGGGCGAAAACTGGGTGCAATTGAAAAAGGGAATCCCGACGATTCTAGTGCGTGACCTGGAAATCCAACGGCGCGAGAGCGACCTGGTGGCCTCCTCCTTCGGCCGGGGATTTTATATCCTCGATGATTATTCACCGTTGCGGCACGTCAACGATGAATCGTTGCAGCAGGATGCCATCATATTCCCGGTTAAGAGAGCATGGCAGTATGTCGAAGCAAGCCCATTGGGCTGGCGGAAGAAGGGGACACTCGGGGCAAATTTCTTTGCGGCGCCAAATCCTGAATTCGGAGCGAGATTCACCTATTACCTTAAAGAAACACTTGAAACGCGGAAAAGTAGACGACAGGAACGCGATCGGGAACTGGCCAAGGAAGGGAAGGACGTTTTTTACCCCTCTTGGGAAGAGCTGAAGGCGGAGGATCGGGAAGAGGAACCGCAGGTAATCCTCACCATTCGCGATAGCGATGGAAATGTGGTCAGACGCCTTCCCGGAAAGACATCCTCCGGTATTCACCGGACCACCTGGGATTTCCAGTATCCGGGGTACGGCCCGACCGAACTGAATTCGGACGGCTGGGGGCCGATGGCTGTTCCCGGTATGTATACTGTCGAGCTTCATCAGCGAGTCGCGGACGAACTGGGGCAATTGGTAGGGCCGACTACTTTCCAAGTAGAGACATTGGGCCTCGAAACGCTACCAGCCGAAGATCGAGACGAATTGCTGGCTTTCCAACAAAAGACCGGCGAATTGCAACGGGCGGTGATGGGAACCAACGAAGCAGCAAAAGAGGCGGAGGAACGGCTCAAATACATCGAGAAAACGATTGAAACCACCCCGTCACTCGATCTTGCGTTGTTGTCTGAAGTTCGAGAGATGCAATTGCGGCTCTTGGATCTCCGGGAAGCAATCACCGGTGACCCGACCAAGTCCCGCCGGCACGAGCCGGCGATGGATGGAATTCTCTCCCGCATTGGCCAAATCGTTTGGGGTCACTGGTCGTCAACCTCACCGGCGACTGAAACGTTCCGGAAAAACTACGAGATTGCCGCCCAGGAGTTTACCGAAATCATCGGCGATCTGCGCACTCTCATCGAGACTGACCTTCCCGCGTTGGAGGCGCGGCTGGAACAGGCCGGAGCACCCTGGACGCCGGGACGGGGTGTTCCCGAGTGGCCACGCTAGAAGAAAAACCAGACTTATCAGAAAGCCGACCATCTCGGTCGGCTTTTTTAATGGAATCCCATCCACCAGTGGGAGAGGAATCCGGAAAGTCGTTTATTGGCAGCGGCATCTTTAATGGACGGAAGGTAATTGAACCGGCGATGTTGGCTCTCAAGACAACTTGAAGAGACAGTGTATTTTCCGCACCGAATATTCTAGTTAATCGATAATAATTATTGGAGTAATAATTTACCGCTTCTCCTGCAACTTTTTTCCCGTGAAGTGAGTCTTTAATAATATGGATTAAATTCCGCAGTTGCGGGTAGTAATTGCAGGATCACGGAGGAATTTGGAAATATATTGTGATTGATTTCACAAATTATCAGGCAAAATCTAACATGGTTTCAAAAGAAAACCATCTATATTGATGTCAGGCGAACAGTTACCTGCCGTAGGTTCGAGGAGGAGTGCAATGCGTTCTAGGGCTACAGTCGTACTCGTTGCGATTATCGCGTTTTTTGGGATCAATATCGCTCAATCATCAGAACTGCCACAATTCCCGGAAAATTGGGGTGACTCGACGAATAATCCACAAGTGTTGCGGGAATACCTTTCGAGCCAGAAAATCGAGGCGTTGAAGCGGGCGTGGGAGATGGAGGCACGATTTGGGAAACCGCTGGCTGGTCAGGAAGATTATGACGTCTCCTATTACAAATTGGAAATGTCGATTGATGTGGGCACTCAGCAGGTCGATGGGCGAGTCACTATGCGGGCAACCGCACTGATTAACGGCTTCTCAACCGTCATAGTCAATTTCACCGAATACCTGACGGTCGATGCGATTTCGGTAGGGGGCACGCCGGTTACGATCAATCACTTGGGATGGGAAATTCATGTCGTTCTTCCCACACCGATCAGTGCCGGAGAGCAGTTTGAGATCGTCATTGACTATTCCGGTAATCCTCAGGAGTCCGGCAGCTGGGGATTCTGGTACGGAAGCCATGGGGCGGGCGTGCCCGTGGTATCGACACTTTCCGAACCGTATTTCGCTCAAACCTGGTGGCCCTGCAAAGACCGGCCGGACGATAAAGCGGATTCAGTGGATATAATCGTGGAGACTCGCGCTGATCTCTTTGTATCCTCCAATGGCATCCTCCGTGAGGTGGTCGACAACGGTGCGACCAAGACATATCACTGGCACGAAGCGTACCCGATTACGACCTATCTGGTCTCGCTGGCAATATCCGACTATGCCCACTTCCGGGAATGGTATACCTACGGCCCGACCGATGCCGATTCGATGCCGGTGGATTATTACCCCTACCCGGAATTATTGGAGGATGCCCAAACGTATTGGACAACGCTGCCGATGATCATTGATCTCTTCGCAGAAAAATATGGAGAATACCCCTTCGTGGAAGAAAAATACGCCATGACCCATTTCAGCTGGGGCGGGGCAATGGAACATCAGACTAACACCTCTGCCACAGAGCAACCGTTTGGTTTCGATCTGTTCCTGATCGCCCATGAACTGGCTCACCAGTGGTGGGGGGATTACATCACGATCCAGGACTGGGGGCACATCTGGCTCAATGAGGGTTTTGCAACCTATAGTGAAGCGATCCTGGCCGAAGAGATCGGCGGTATCGAACTCTACCACGAGTACATGAGCTATGAGCAGTATTGGTGGGATGGAACAATCTACGTTTATGAGACTGGGGATCCGTATGAAATCCTCCATTCGCGGGTGTACGCCAAAGGCGCCTGGGTACTGCATATGCTGCGGGGGATGGTCGGCGATCAGGACTTTTTTGATATTCTTCATGCGTACTACAACGATCCATCCGTTGCGCACGGTGACGCCACTACCGAGGAATTCCGGGATATTGCCGAATCGGTCTGCGGCCGTGAGCTCGACACGTTTTTTGACCAATGGATCTACGACGAATTTTATCCCAAGTATGAATACGGCTACCTCCAGGACCCGGCAACCTATGACGTCCACGGATTTGTCACCCAGGTCCAACCCTGGCGACCCATGTTTGCCATGCCGATTCAATTCTTAGTCAATTACGAGGATCAAACCAGTGAAGTGATCGTCGTTGAAAACAACCAGCGTGACCAGACATTCCAGTTCGATTTGGATCGCCCAATCAGTGAAATTGTCTTTGACCCGGATAATTATATCCTGGATTCAGCAACACAATACTCCGGGCTTTATGTTGCGCGGGACGACTTCACTATTGATGACGCCGGCGGTAACGGCAATGCCCGGCCCGATCCTGGCGAAAGCAATGTGGAATTGACGGTTACGCTGACCAATCGTGGCGTGAGCTTATCCGACATGTCGGTGACCGGCGGCACCATCCATCCGGAAATTACGTTTTCCCAGGACACCTTCGTGCCCGGTGCAGTTGCGCACGGGGAGCAGTTCTCCAATGTTGGTACGCCGTTTATCTTGAGTGTGGATGAATCGATGCCACCCTCGATCGTTGATATTTTGCTCACCGTCTCTGCCTTTGGCGGAACTCAGACTTATGTGGACACCCTGCGCATTCATGTCGGTGCCCCACAGACTCTGATCGTCGATGATGACGAAGGTGTCTCAACCGACTATGCACGCTACTTCACCGATATTTTCGATTCGATCAAGGTCCCGTACATGGTGTGGGCCAAGGAATCCCTCGCCACTCCTCCTCCCGATACCCTGACTGAGTATCCGGTGACGATCTGGTTAACGGGGGATCATCGTCCGGAGATGTTAACTACTGACGATGTCATCAGCCTTACGACATTCCTTGACGCCGGCGGACGCGCACTAATTACCGGGCAGGATATCGCCGAAAATCTTTCCAGTTCGCCGGATGCGACCTTCCTTTCCGATTATCTGTATATTGAATTTCACCCTGGCCCCACCCCAATGTTGATTGCGGAAGGCGTTGATGGCGATCCGATCAGTGATGGTCAATGGTTTGCGCTCGGTGGCGCCGGCGGGGCCGCCAATCAAAACTCGCCCGATGAATTGTTGCCGATCTCGCCCCGGGCAAAACACATCTATACGTATTACAATTCCGATGATATCGCCGCGGTTCGTGTCCGGGGGGAAAATTACCGGGTCGTCTTCTGCGGATTCGGCATGGAGGCGATCGCCGACGGAATTCCCGGATTTACCAAACGGTGTGAAGTGTTCGATAAGATGTACGCGTGGTTAACCGAGGAAGAAGGCGGATACGTGCCCGGTGACATTAACTGCGATACAGAAGTCTCGCCCCTTGACGTTGTGGAGTTGGTGAATTACGTGTTTCGCGATGACCCGACCATTGCAATGAGCGACGCGATGGATGTGAACGCTGATTGCACTGTTAATCCAATGGATGTTGTGTTTATGGTGAACTTCGTCTACAAAGAGCTGGGGACTCTCCAGCCCGGATGTGCCGAGTGAGGATTTCCGGCTGAAGAAAGATCCACGTTCAGCAAATTGCCGTCAAATCCGTGTTTTTATCGCTGGTTTGACGGCATTTGCTTTTTGGGCTCTCCTGTCGTTCTCATTGACACCCGTTTCTTCTATGCCTTAATTGAGAGATTTCGGGGACTAACCGATAGTCCTAGAATGGATTGTCGTTCTTTCAGGGAGGAAAATCGGGATTCGACGCTCCATCTTTCGGCGTTTGTACAACGTATTCATTCCAACGGTTTTCTGAAAGAAAGTATGTTGGCAGTTTGTAGCTATGGTTGGTAAGACGGTCGGGCCATATCGGATTCTGGAGAAGTGCGGTGAAGGGGGGATGGGTGTCTTCTACAAGGCGCTGGATACCACCCTTGATCGCATCGTTGGGCTAAAGACCTTGCATCCCGAGCTGGTGGCCAAGGAAAGTTTGCGCGAGCGACTGGAACGCGAAGCGAAATCTCTGGCGCGCCTGAACCATCGCAATATCGTCACCATTCATCAATACCTAATCGATGAGGGAATCCACTATATCGTGATGGAGTACGTGGAGGGTTTGACGCTTTCAGAGATTATCGCCAGTTCAGCGCCCATGCCCTTCGACAATGCGGCAAAATTACTCTTGCAAGTCCTGGATGCCATTGGCTATGCCCACAAGCACGGGCTTATCCACCGCGATATCAAGCCAGCGAATATCTTGATTGCCCGTGACGGCACGGTGAAAGTGACCGATTTCGGTATCGCCAAGCTCATTGATTCCAAGCACTTAACGCGAACCGGACAAGCTCCGGGATCGCCGTTTTATATGGCTCCTGAACAAATCCAGGGAACGATGGTCGATCCACGCACCGATATTTATGCGCTGGGGATCACCATGTTCCTTATGTTGACCGGTGATCATCCATTCAAAGCCGAATCTGAATACCTGTTGATGAAGAAGCATGCCGAAGAAGATCCGCCGGTCCCGTCCGACCTTAATCCCACCTTAACGAATATGCATGATGCACTGGTGTTGCATGCGATGCAGAAAAAGCCGGAAGAGCGGTTTCAAACCACCGAGGAGTTTGCCTACGCGATTCAGGATGTGATGTCGTTCCAGGGGGAGGCACATCCGGTAGATGGCAAAACTCCCCGAACGCCATCGGATCAGGGGACTGAGCCCATAACCCCCTGGCAGTCCGCGCACAGTCCCACACCGTCGCCAACTCCCCCGCCTACCCCAACACCATCATCGACACCTTCTCCAACCCCGTCCCCAACACCATCGCCAACCCCCTCGCCCACGCCGCCACCCAGTATCACGCCAAAAATTAATAAGGCGTGGCTGGTCGGATTAGGAGGATTGGTGGTGGTCATTGTGCTGGTTATCCTTATCTGGCCTCGTGGTCAGCCAACGTTCGAGGTAACGCAACAAGCCCCTGCCGAGGAAACCACCGAACCAGAAGCGACCAGCGACGAGGTTGTACCGGACCACGGTGTCGGCGATGAGGTCGCCAAGGCCGGCGGTGATGAACAAATTTCAACTCCTGATGAGCAGCATTTCGCCGCCCCGGTGCTGGAGGTGCCACGTTTTCTTGACGTTGAACAAGGCGGTCAAATAACGTTCCCGGCCAGGGTCACCCTGGACGGGGCGGGAGATTCATTGCTTTCCTTTGCCTTCATCCCTTCCCGCGGGATCGGGGCTGAGGCGGTGTCACCGACGGAACTGGCTTGTACGTTCCAGCCGTTTCCGGGGATCGGTTCTCGCCATGACGTTGATTTAGTAATATCGACTAAAGGTGGGCGAGATACCGCAGCTATTACCTTCGCTGTGGCCGAAGCCGTTGCCGCTGCCGAACGTTCCATCCGATTAGACATCGATCCTCCCAGCCTGCTGTTGCACGAAGGTAAACCAATCACATTAAATCCGGTTGGCGCCTTTGATACCAACGCTGCGGAAATACGGGAATTGACTGTTGCCCACGGCGACTACCCTCTGTATCCGATTTCAATTCCACGTGGAGAGGATCCATTTGAGGAAACGATCAATCTGGCCCGGGAATTTGCCGGCGTGCAGCAGGCCCGCCTGGCGTTCAATGTCCGCACCGAGGATGGAAGCGAGGTGCCGCCGGGGACAGTCGTCCTGGTCAACGGCTTCCCACATGGCCTTGATGAAAAGTTGTTGGAACTGCCCGCCGGGACATACCTAATTCAGGTCAGTCCTAGAACAGGAGTTACCGTCGACAAAGTCAAGTGGAACGGCCAGGAGAAATCGGCAAATAAGATCGTTTTTGACTTGCTTTCACCCGCTGATGGACAGAAAATTAACAAACTTGTGTTCACGGTTAAACGATAGTAGGATTACATGAAATGTACTCGGCCAACAAACCGGACTCAGTCCCTTGTGGTTGTGGCACTATGCCTGTTGTTGGTGCCGGCGGCCATAGCGCAGGAGTCAGTGCAACTGCCCGAGGAGACAGAGGGAGTCTGGCAGGATGCCCAGGACGCCGCTCTGGACCTGGAGTATCTGCGGGCAGCACGATTGCTGGAAGATTTGCCGCTTGATTCGTACGACAGGGATGTTCGGCTATTTTTCTACGCTCGGCTTGCCGAATATCACGCCAATGCCTTCGAATTTGGCGAGGAAAATGACGCGGCCGCGGTAGAGTACACCGCGAAAGTCCTCGCTGCTAATGCGCAACATGTTTTCGATGAAGGATTCGCCGGACGATTTCCCGATATCATCAGGCAGGCGGAAACACGAGCTAGCGAGATATTGGCGGAGCAGAATAGTCCCCCTCGCTTACGGTCGGTGCCTGATACAAAAGCGGTCGACGCCGGGGAGAGCGTGACCTTTTCGGTCGAAGCAGAGGACGAGGACGATGATCAGATGACGATCTCCTGTGAGAGCGTAACGGGAGTTACGTGCGTTGATAAGGGTGACGGCGAGGCGGAGATTACGGTGTCGGCGGACGGCTATGAGCCCGGGGAACCGGGCCCGATTTTTTGGGTGTATGCTGCCGATGCCTTCTCGCGCGATTCCGCCCAAGTGGCTATCGTCATCAAGGCTCCCGGCGGGATGACCCCTGCGCCGTTAGTTCGTTCACTGCTGGTTCCCGGATGGGGACAAATCTCCAGTGGACGCCAGGGTATCGGTTACGCATTATTGGCCGGACAAGTGATCACCCTGGGTGCAAGCCTGCTGACAATCAGCAGCTACAACAGTGCCGTCGATGATTATGAGGCGGCGCTTGACAGATTTAATTCGGCATCATCGTTCCCTGAGATGCGCACTGCCTGGCAGGATGTGCAAACGACCTGGGATGATATCTCCAGCGCCTCATCGACTCGGGACATCGCAATCGTCGCTGCGGTGTTGGTGTATGGGGCAAACGTCGTGGATGCGGTGATTGCTAATCCGACCACGGGAAGTGAAACGGCCCAGGTAGAATCCGATTCACGGCTGCCGCGGCTTGGGGTGGCCCCTAATGCTTTTACTTTAACGTGGAAATGGTGAGCTAATGAAACGCTTGATGGTTGTGGCAGCAATTGCCGTACTGTGTTGCGGTGTCTACCTCTCTTGTACGTCGAAGCCCGACGGGCCTCCCGAGATTCCCACCCCGGTCGTCAACACTGGAGCGTCCGCCAATGTGACCGGCACATCTGCCGAGTTACGCGGGAGCGTTAATCCGCAGGGTGTGCGGACATTTGGCTATTTTGTCTATGGTCCGGCAGGAGAATTGGCGGCACAGGCCGCCGTCGTCGACACCTCTGATAAGGTCGATTTCGGCTCTGGTACGTCCGCGCAAACCCGATCCGTCACCGTCGGCAATCTCACGCCGGGTATTGAATACGAGTACCGGTTGATCGCATACAACGTGGCTGAAATGACCGAGGGCCCGCTCCGTTCCTTCACCACGGAAGCGACCGCGCCGCGCGTCTGCGTCGATCCGGAGACAGTTGATTTCCGCTTTTCCCAATGCACAGATTCCGTCGGCGCGCACACGGTCCAGGTGACCAATTGTGGTGCGGGTTCCCTGTCCTGGCAGGCGGAGGTAAACGTTAATTGGCTGTCGGTGAATCCGGAAATGGCTGTAAGTGACGATCAAGTTGTCGATATCAACGTTACGCAAA
Organism: uncultured Ignavibacteria bacterium; assembly: GCA_964461835.1. Taxonomy (GTDB): domain Bacteria; phylum Zixibacteria; class MSB-5A5; order WJJR01; family JAJRUJ01; genus CAYWVO01. Next base: position 76,801 of record CAYWVO010000003.1, read on the forward strand.
CCTGCGTGGAACCCGGTGATTATTCAGCACAAGTCGTATTCAGAAACACTTCGTCGGGTGATGTCACCGCCACCAGCGATTCCGCTGTTGTTGCGGTCAATGTCACGGTAGACCCGCCGTCACAGCAGACCGGCACCATCCGCATCCGGGTGCTTAATCAGGCCGGCCTGCCGCCGCCGAGCGCCGAAGTGGTTCGGTACAATCAAAATTGGGATATGCTCGACTCCCGGCAGACGGACGCCAATGGCTATGCCGTCTGGAACGATGCCCCGGCAGATTCACTTTTCCATTTTCAAGTGTACGTTCCGGCTGCTGTCGATGGAGAAGCTGAATTCTGGGCGGAAGCAGTCGATGTTTCCGTGGGGCCTGATGAGACAACTCAGTTGACCATGCCCCGGCAATTTCCCTTTGCGGCCGACATCATGATTCTTGACGCTACTGAAGATGCTGAAATCACCAACGTAGTTCTCGGTGATACCGTTCGTCTGGTGGCCCAAGTGTTTAATCCATCACCGACTCCTGTTGAATATTGGGTAACTGTTCAAGCATCCCAGGATACTCACAACGTGGAATTGGAAGAAACATCAAATCACCGGAATATCGAAGGGAATACCGAGCGGCCGTGGGTTGTACCGTTTATCCCACTGACCGCGGGTGAATACCGTGTGCGTTGCTGGAAAGTGATGGCTGACCCATTTGGAGAAGGGGATGAAGAACTCACTGATTCCTGGTTCTGGTCGCAAAGCAGATCCTTCAGCGTCACTGCGCCGGAGCCGGTTATTCAACTGGATACCGATTCGCTGTACTTCACTGCCGATTCAGGAGGGACCGTACCCGAGGATCATCAATTCACCATCACCAATATTGGCGACGGGGAACTCGATTGGTCTGTATCCACCGATCAGAGCTGGCTCAGTGTGGCCCCCAACACCGGGGCCGGTAACAGTGCCACGATAACGACTCACCCGAACACCACCGAACTATCACCGGGCACGCATGAAGCAACAATTACTGTTTCCAGCGCCAATGCCACAAACTCCCCGCAGGAAATAACGGTTGTCTATGAGGTGAACTCAGTGGCAACTGCGCCGGTGATTTCACTGGAAATCGACAACCTGTTCTTCGAAGCAGATTCCGGAGGCGACTTGCCACCGGAGCAAACATTCGAACTCACCAATTCAGGTGGCGGTACGCTGGATTGGATTATTTCAAGTGTCGATTCGTGGATTAGTATTGATCCAACCTCCGGAAGCAGCAATGCGGCGACCATCTCGATACAACCTACGAGTACCGACTTTCCGCCGGGTACACTGGAAGGGACGTTCACTGTCTCCAGTAGCAACGCAACAAACAGTCCACAAACAGTCGTGGTGCAGTACGATATCAGGCCAGTGGATTACATGTTGGTCGGTGGCATAACGATCGACAATTGTATCATCGAACACTACGGAGACTGGCCGCAGGACCTGATTATCCCCGATACTCAATGGCTTAGCATTGAAACCTATCAAGTGAACGAGCAGTCATTTTGTACCTGGCAGATGGATAAACTCGGGGGTATCGTCGGACAGGGAGCCCGTGTTGAATTAGGCTTTGATGCCACCATATTTTCCCAGATCGACAGCATCCAATTCTGGTTTGAAATCCGCGCCGACGAAACCGGTACGCAGCCATTGGAGAGTTTTGTCTCCTTCGCCTTGAATGGTGACCATTTCCGGAATGCCCAAAACAATGTTGTTTGTTTCTCAGCCGGCGATGCCTGGGAATGGCTGGGGTTCCAACTGGATGCTCCGGGGGCCAACGAGTTGATTGCCACGGATAATTCCGTTTACATCGAGCAATTAATCTGTGATTTGACTCAGGACCTCACCTGGGTACGTAATGCGGAGATTATTGTCTGGGGAACCCCGGTCAATCCTCTCCCTGGCGGGATGCGTAACGAGAATCCGACCAAACGGGGTGCGCCTATTCCAATGTCCGATTGGCCACCGGGTCGCCGCTGAGATTGCCAAACGCAGCAATCTCAGGCACAGTATGAATGACTGAAAGGGTTCGGCGTTAGCCTTGACTTTGTCAGGATAAAATGATAATCTGCGCGAGAGCGGGGTTCGATAAAGAGACCAGACCCTGAAATGGCCGGTTAGCCAAGTGGTAAGGCGGAGGTCTGCAAAACCTCTATTCTCCGGTTCGAATCCGGAACCGGCCTGTTTCCCCACTTAGACCCACGATACTGGATTACAATGACTAAACATCGACACCCAATTGTCCCGCATCCGTTTATCTCCACTCGCCATGCCGCTGGTTTGGCAGCCATTGGAGTGCTTGCCGTCATCCTCAGTTGGATCCATCAACCAGCTCCAGCGTGGTCGCAAACGCAGCCGGAGATGTCTCCGAAGGAAGTGTTCGACGCGGCGTCCAGCCAATTGGCGCAGCAGGATTGGACCGGTTTTGCGGAGTATTTACATTCTCAGTCATTGCAGGAGTTTGTCTTTTATCTGCTTAAAGTCACGGAAATTCGTACCGCGACCGGTGCGGGCGACGAGACATTCGATCTGCTGTTTGGTCGGCCGACCCCGGACGAGGTACGGGCCGCGCCACCCACAGTACTTTTCGCTAATTTTCTGGCCTCCGCGGCTGATGTGGTACCGGAATTCGGCCATCTGCTGGCGGATGTCAACTACACGACCCTCGGAATGGTAGAAGAGGGAGATACCTTGCGGCACATTGTCGTGCGACGAAAGTATACCATCGGCGACTCGGTCGCTGAACGGGTAGAGGTCGTCACCGCCCAGTTGGAGGTCGAACAATGGAAATTACATCTCTACCCGAGCATGGTGACCCTCCTCGATGAAATCGGCCTGCCCAAGCTGAAATAAGGTTTGTGTGATGAGCAAGTTACAGGCAGTAGTTTTTGATTTTGACGGGGTCCTCGCCGACTCGGTCCCTGCCTATCGAGCGGCGGTCGATGATGTCATTAGTGCCACCGGCGATCGCGATCCTGATCCTGATCTGACGGCAACTGCTGATACGCTGACCGTTGCGCAACGGATAAAGGAATTCTATGATCTGACGGTTCCTGTTGAGGCGCTGGTCCGGCAAATCGAAGACAACGCCCTGGACCGCCTGATGACCATTTATGCGATAGTGCCCGGAGCGCCGGAATTGGTCGATTCTCTGCGCGCAGCCGGAATGCGGCTCGGCATAGCCTCCCTCGCACCCCGGCGGAACATTGAGAAGGTGCTTAATCAGGCTGGTTTGCTAAATCAGTTCGATACCGTTGTCACCGTCGACGATGTCGTCAACATCAAACCGGATCCCGAAATTTACCTTCGGGCAGCAGAAAATTTGCAGGTCGATCCCACAAACTGCGTGGCGGTTGAAGATTCTGACCGAGGGATCAGTTCGGCCAAAGCGGCAGGGATGGCCGTCATCGGCCTGACTACTACGTTTGATGCTGCACGGCTTGCCGAAGCTGATTACGTCGTTCCAACCCTGGCCGATATTTCGCTGGATCTTGTTAACCGGGTACTCCGCCAGACACATTCCTAAACGTACTTCATGAATTGAAATATCTTTTCGGCTACGCTTCCTTGGCGAGGATTCGTTGTCCGGATAGCGATTTCGCTGTATATTGCCGACAAGGCACTGGTGAATGAGGGAGGCTGGCGATGACCAAGCGTGAAATAATTGAGTACATGGACAACCACGCGCGACGCTGCTGGAGATTGCTTGAAAGGATTCCCGAAGACCGCTGGGATTGGCGGCCGATTGACAGCCTGATGACCCTGGGAGATGTCGCCAATCACATGGCATTCTTGCTCGACATCGAATCACAGATGTTTGTCAAGGGCTTGACCTCCGATGAGTACACGAAGAAACTCGAAGCGATGAAGCGCAAGACCAAAGCAGAACTACTGGATAAGGCACGGGAATCCCACAACCGGGTGATGAAATTTTATGCCAAGATGTCCGAGGAAGATTTCGAAACCGAGACCTTTGTCACACCGTCCGGACATACGATGTCCTATAAAGGCGGTATCCTGGCCGAGCTGGAACATCTGGCACATCATCGAACGCAGTTGTATTTGTACTTACGCATCCTGGGTGTCGATGTCGGTGCCTGCGATGTGTGGGAATAGGTGCAATTGTCAGTGAAGACGCGCATTGGTGGTGACGAATTAAATAGATAAACTGAGACCAGAGTATCGCTCACCCCTGAAAGGAGACAGACACATGATCGCCATTGTTACAAAGAACACTATCGCATGGTGGCTATTCAGGGGTAGCCGGTGATTTTCGTGACCAGTTGATTCCCGCCGCATCGCTACGCTTATTCAATCTCCCCTGACTGGCCCCTGCAGTGTGTCAGCCGTGCGTGGTCATCTTTTGGCCATGATGCTGCTGAGATTCTTGCACGCGTAAATCCTCCAGGCTGGTGAGCACGCCGTGCCGCTGTTGGAGAAAAACAGGGGAAAAGCAATGAATCTGGAACATTTGGGGTCGAACAGTTATTTCGCAGGTACATTTCGGGAATATCAGACGCAGGGTCTGACACCGGGGCGGATTATCCGTGCCGATCGTCGCCGTTGGATCGTCGTCACTGCCGAACGGGAATTGACGGCAACGATGCGGGGCAAATTGCAAAAGAGTGGGTCGGTTGATGACCTCCCGACCATAGGTGGCTGGGTTGCATTGGCGTTCGACGAATGCACCGCGTCAGGAATCATTCAGGCCGTATTGCCGCGCCGCACGCGGATCTCCCGCAAAGCAGTCAGCTCCGGTGGTATGCCGGAATCCGGCGGGCGTACCGCTGAGCAATTGCTGGCAGCAAATATCGATTATCTGTTTATTGTGACTGGTCTCGACAACGATTTCCATCTACGGCGCATTGAACGGTATTTGCTGACCGCGTATGAAGGCGGTGTCACGCCGGTGATTGTTTTAAACAAGTTGGACCTGTGCGACGATATCGCCTCACGCATTGCAGAGGTTCAGCTGGTGCCCCCGGCCGCGCACAAGTTTTGCCGCAGTCCAGCCCGCAAGCAGACCGATCAATAGAAATAACAAAATATTCATCGTGCATTCATCTCGCGAGAACCGTGCCGTAATGCGGGCGGCCCGCTGACCCTCCGATCACCGGGCTGCCCGTGGACGTAAATTCATCAGGCTCGGGCTGATTCGACCTCGTCTAGTGACCGAATGTCCAGCCGGCGGTGAATTTAAAGTCAGGCGCGTCGGCCAAACCAAGTTTGGCCTCGAGGAAAAAGCGATTGCCGTTAGACAGGCCTTTCTCGATACCTCCCAGAAGGCTGGCGCCCAATTCGGTGTCGGAATCATCGCCTACACCTTTGCCATCGTAGTCAATAAATATGATCCCAAGTCCACCGCCGACATAGGGGGTCCACACATCCCACGTCTCACGGACCCGGTAATTGACCTCGAGATTTAGTGCGCCAACCGTAAGATCGTCACCAAAGCCCAGTTCAACATTGGGCTGAAACCTCAGGTGTTCAGCGAAATTACCAAAATCAGCGTGGGCACCAAAGTGAATCTGGTCCGGGTCTACCGTTATCCCCAGACGTGGCCCCCAACCTTTAAACCCGTTGTCCTCACTTTGCGCGTGTCCGGTACCGAATATCAGGCAAGTGAAAATCGCTGCGATTAACATACTTTTCTGGAGCATATATCCTCACTCATTAGGCGCGGTTCCGAGTTGATTGGCGGAGCGCAAATCTCAGTCGCCACTATTACAGCCGAAACAGAATCCCCGAAGTGATCGAATAGAAGTCCGCGTCGACGTCATCTTTGACGGCTTCCGGTAAGTCGGCGAGTTCGTAATCGAGAAAAACGTATCGGACATCACCAAATATTTTCACTTTCCCAGAAGCCGGAAGTTCGGCGCCGGCGGCGAGATGCCAGCCGAATTCCTGTTCAGTGTGATCCTCAGTCCCGAGGTCATTGATTGCGTCGGAGTAGTCGTAGGTCGTGTTATACCAACCCGCGCCGACACCACCATAAATGATCGGCAAGGGATAGAGAAGACCGGTTACCGTTACCGGCCAGGTCCGGACCGTAATGGATTCATCGGCATAATCTTCCTGTCGGTAACTGATTGAACCTTCCGCCGTGATGAGCGGAATCAACTTCAACCGTGCCGTTGCACCAACCAGGTAATTAGCATCATCCGCGTCCTGTGACTTCTGGGTCCCGAGATGTGGTCCAATGTAAGCTTCCCCCTGGCTATGCGCTGAGAGTGGAATCGCCAGAAGCAGAATCAGTGGTAAGGACCAGCGTACGAATCGAATCATGATCACCCTCCCTCCAAAATCAGATTTCAAGTATCTAATTATGCTCCTAATACGGTCGCACTCCATCTATTTATAGTGCATATTTTCGATAACGCTGCGTAACGCAACAACGGTGTCGAACAACCAATATTATTGCGTACTCTTTGCTGGATCACAAGTTACAGATGCGTGCGTGAACGTCGCCGGAAAGTTTTTTGATTTGGTATCAATTGTTTGTGAATAATCGGAACACTCGACGATCTACTAAAGGCGCACCACTTGGTTGGTCTTGATCTGCGACAGCTATGCTCCCGGGTAAGCACGTAATTTCCAGGAATGGTGGGAGTCCCCCGCGAGCGACCGCGATGAAGTTAAAGTGGTAAAAGAGGGATTCTTTCATCCTGGTGGTACATGTGTTTCTGAACATCAAGTAGAAATTTGAGGTTTAACCATGACCATGCAGGAAATGAAATCGGCAGGGGCCATTGAGGTTGATGTGACCATCGAAATCGACGCCCGGCGCGATACCGTCTGGCACACACTAGTGTCGCAGACCGCCGAGTGGTGGCACAAGGATTTCTTTGTCACGCAAGGTCCGGCGACGTTTGTTTGTGAACCCCGTGTCGGTGGCCGATTCTTTGAAGATTGCGGCGACGGTTCGGGGTTCGTCTGGTTTACCATTCAAGGCATTGAACCACCCAATTATATTTACATGATCGGCCACACCCGGCCGCCGTACGGCGGGCCGTGCACCTCCCTGATCATGGTGACGCTCGAAGAACGCAGCGAGAGCCGGACACTCCTGAGAATCTCCGATACTACCCACGGACGAGTCAGTGACGACATGGCTGCCGGTCTTCGTGACGGCTGGCAGAGGTTATTCGGTGCATTGAAGCGATTGATCGAGCAGCAATGATCCCCGGCCCGGTGAAATCTTTGGCTTGTTTCGGATTCAGAGAGCATGTAGCTTATGGGCCAGCCGGAGTGGTGGAACAGGTAGACACCAGGGACTTAAAATCCCTTGGGAGGAAACTCCCGTGCCGGTTCGAGTCCGGCCTCCGGCAGATGTAAGTCGTTGTACCATAATGCGGAATTCACGTCGGGAGAATTGTGATTTGCCTTACGATACCCCACAGCAGTTTTGAGAACTCGACGGCTACGTATTATATCTTCACTTTTTCTATCTCACGGCTCAAAGCAATGCGTGTTCTGTCTAAATGCCAGTATGGGGTAAAATAATCTGGTAGTTTCGCGAAAATTCTTTGGCTTTCACCTATATCTGTAATTCGTGAGCAGGGAAGATCACTCCGAGTGCAGCGGGTCATTGGACAAGGTGGATCCGGATATTGTTCTGCCAGACGGGAAATCGGACAGGCAGACTTAGTAATCTCCCGATTCCCTTTGGTTGATCCGTGCTTTTTGTGTGCCTATATTTTGCCCATGGCGTCCTCTTGAAAAATTCTCTGGGACGGGATCGATCCGATTACGACATGGGAAGTGCATCGCACTCGCTCTTCCCCTTTTCGTCTGCATGGGCACATATCCTTAGGCTTGATCAGCGCCATGGCTCCATCGAGTATCCGAATACATGATCCTGTGGTGAATCTCCTCCCGTCTTAGGGCTACCCCGCCGGATATCTCCACACGTTCGGAGAAATGCCCGGTCAGCGGATGCAGTCTATCAGTTGACACAAGGATGGAGAGAATATATCATAATTTCATGGGGCTGTGATGATACCGGTCGACAAAACAGATGCACTCTGCAAAAAGCTGTTGACGATCGTCGACAGCATATCGGACGGTGTATTCACCATTGATCGATACTGGAAAATTACGTTTCTCAATAAGGCTGCCGAGGCCATCACCGGATATAAGTCGGATGAGATGCTGGGTAAAACGTGCCGTGATGTTTTTCGCACGGATGTTTGCGACAGCAATTGTCCACTCAGGAAAACCATGGCTACCGGCCAACCGATAATTAACCGCCCGGTGTGCATCATCAACAAGAAAGGCCAACGGGTGCCCGTCAGTGTTTCGACGGCGTTGTTGAAAGATGGTCGGGGGCGGGTAATCGGCGGCGTCGAAACATTCCGTGATCTGGAAACCGTCCGGCGGATGCGGAAGGAATACGAGGCCCAGTTCACCTACGAGGACATGATCAGCCGAAATCACAAGATGCTGGAGTTGTTCAAAATGCTGCCCACCATTGCCCAGAGTGGCAGCACGGTGATTATCGAAGGGAAAAGCGGTACCGGTAAAGAGCTCACTGCTCGCGCCATACATTCCCTGAGTCCCAGGGGAAAAGGTCCGTTTGTCGGGATCAACTGTGGTGCCTTGCCGGATTCCCTGCTCGAATCCGAACTGTTCGGCTATGTTGCGGGAGCGTTCACCGACGCGAAAACCGACAAGAAAGGACGTTTTGCCCTCGCCGAGAAGGGGACGTTGTTTTTAGATGAAATCGCAGAAATATCGCCGGCAATGCAGGTCAAACTACTCCGTGTCCTCCAGGAAAAGACGTACGAACCACTGGGGAGTACCAAGTCAGTGACAGCAGATGTGAGAATAATCGCTGCAACAAACAAGCGGCTGGCAGACCTGGTGACTCAAGGCACTTTCAGAGAAGATCTGTTCTACCGTATCAATGTGATCAAAATCTCGATCCCACCATTGCGTAACCGCAAAGAGGATATCCCTTTGTTGGTGGATCACATCATTGCGCGATACAATCGCCTCCGGGGGACTAATATCACCGGCGTATCACCCCCGGCCCTCAAAATGTTAATGGAATATGACTTCCCCGGCAATGTGCGTGAACTGGAAAATGTCCTGGAGCGTGCGCTCGTGCTTAGCCCGGGTGAAGTTATCAAGCCCGAGGATTTGCCGGAAGAGCTGAAGGGGGATAAGGCGGTCCCAGTGGTCGAAATTGCAGGCACAATGCAGGAAATGGAAGCGCTCTTCATTATGGCTGCGTTGAAAAGGAATAACTGGAGCCGCAAAGATACGGCCAAGGAATTAGGCATCAATACCTCCACTCTGTACCGGAAAATTAAGAAACTCGGCCTGAAAATCCCTCGCAGCGCCTAGCGTTTTTCGATCCAGAGCCTAATGCATATTCGCACGATCCCCCGTGGTTGATCATGCAATAATGCACGATTACGTGTGTATTTCTGTGATTGATTGCTGGCCAAGATTTAAAGTATATACTCCTTAATTTCTTGACATGCAAGCAGTAAGCGCTTGAACGCGCAAAACCCCCGCATCACCGGTATAGGATTTGCACTTTGTACACATCGGATTTGGATTGACCTAAGGAGATAAAGGGCTCACAGGTTGGCTGGGTGACATTGAAAATGCATTCTGTGATCGTAATCGGCGATAGGGATCTTTTCGCGATGACCCCATCGATGATTCAAGTCAGTTGCCGATTAACGTGCGCTACCTCGAGGCAACCAGCCCACCTCAGATGAACTATCAAACGTGGTCGAATAGCGGGGCCTCATGAACCTCCAGTAATGAAGGATAGGGAGGTAACATGCATGGCGGAGCATGAGCAAAAAAAACCTAAGCTCGGTGATGGCGTCTATCACCCCGGCACCCGTCCCATGAAAGTATACGTGGACGATGATGGCATCATGTACCTCTGCAACAAAGACATTGATCCGAAGAAACCGCTTAAGGACCAAGCTTGCTGGACGTGTGACCAAGTGCTGTTCACCCGCGGTGGGTAATGTCATGATTTGGTTCACCGTCGGCTTTCTCCTCTGTCCAGATTCGTCGCTCATGCGTGCCGCTTATTGTGATAGAAACAAAGCCATGATTACCGTGGGAATGATGGGTGCCTCCGGAGAATGCGGTTATTGAGGTATTGGAAAAGGACACGAGAACGTTTCTCGCTTCGAGGAAGGAGATAGCGAATGGCCAAGAGCATCTGGATTTTTTGTGGATCGGATCAACCGCAGAAAGCATTCCCGCCGTTCATGCTGGGCGCAGGTGCAGCAGCCTTGGATATGGAAGTCAGCATGTTCTTTACCATGAGCGGCTTGAATATCATAAAGAAGGGTGGTGCTGAGGAGATCCTGCTTGATGGCGCCCCGCAGACGCTGCCGGAATTCATCAAGACCATGCAAGATAGCGGGGCCAAGATGATAGCGTGCTCAGCGGCCTTCCCCATTGTCCAGTGCACGGAGGAGGACTTAATCGACGGAGTCGAATGCGGCGGGGTAGCAACATTTGTTGCCGGTGCTGAGGATGCAGACGTCGTGTTGACATTTGCGTAAAAATAAAAACTGGAGAGATTCACATGACAGATTTTAATCCTGAATCTGCCGACATCGCCAAGGTGGTGGATGCGCGGGGAAGCGCCTGCCCCGGACCACTGCTTGAGGCGAAAAAGGCCATTGGGACTGTAGGTGTCGGGCAAACCATCGAAGTATTGTCCGGCGATGCCTCGACCAAGAAGGACATCCCCCGCTGGGCGGAGAAGGTCGGCCATCAGTACCTCGGCGTGGTTGAGGCCGAAGGGTACGACCGGATATTCGTCACTCGGAAGAAGTAAGGAACGTGAATTGGGTTGCGGTAACATCAGCAGATGTACGACCCGTCTAGTGTCGGCAGGGGGATGCCCAAACCGTGACAATGAAGAATGACGGCCGGCCGGCTGCTGCGCAGTCCAACACGGGATCATTCATGGGGACGCAGAAGCGGCGACGGAATCCCCAGGTGCTCATCCTGGCAGCTGAATCGTGCGCGTACTCGGGTGCGGACAATGTGGGGCAGATACATGCCGAGTACTCAACCAATACATATATTATTCGTGTGCCCGCCCCGGTCATGTTTCCGGAACGATTTTACCTGCGCTGCTTCGCGAAAGGAATTGATGCTATCATTGTCATGAGTTGCGGACACGAATGTCCCTACCCCGGGGCTTACGATCGCCTGGCGGAACGAATCTCGAAAGTGAAAACGCTCATGAAAGACGACGGGATCGATCCCAACCGGTTAAGACTGTGCGCTATCTGTACCGTGTGTTCGAAGGCTTTTCTCAAGGAAGTGAACCAGATGTGCCAGTTGCTGGCAGGCAGCGACTAACGATCTCGGAAATGGACAAAGAAACGTGAGTGAAAGAGAACTGTCATTTGACGCACTGGTGATTGGAGGCGGCATTGCCGGACTCCAGGCAGCCATTGATTTGGCTGATCAGGGATTTAAGGTTCTCATTGTCGAAAAAGAGCCAAGCATCGGTGGGAAGATGATTGCATTGAGCAAGGTTTTTCCCACCCTGGACTGCGCAAGTTGCATTTGTACGCCCAAAATGGCCACTGCCTCGCACCATGAGAATATTACGATCATGACGTATTCGGAAGTGGCGGCAGTTGAGCGATCGGCCGACGGTTTCGAAGCCGCGATTGTGCAAAAACCCCGATATGTTTGGCAGGATAACTGCACGGGTTGCCGCTTGTGTGAATATGCCTGCCCGGTGGATTTGCCGCACGAGTTTGAAGGTAACCTGGGCATTCGCAAGGCAATATACGTCCCGTTTTCAAATGCCATCCCCCAGGCGGCCGTCGTCGATCTGGATAATTGCATCCTCTGCGGGCTGTGCGAAAAAGCCTGCCCCACCAAATGCATTGATTTTCTGCAGACGCCGGAAGAGTGCACCGTGAATGTCGGTACCGTGATCGTGGCGACGGGATTACAATTATCCCCGGACGTCAAAGAGCAGTATGGAGGAGGGCGGCTGCCGAATGTATTGCATGGGCTTCAAATGGAACGCCTGCTGGCTCCGCACGGACCGTACGGCAGAATACTGCGGCCATCCGACGGAATGGTACCGGACACCGTAGCCTACGTCCAGTGCGCTGGGTCACGTGATCGGAGTTTTGGCGTACCGTACTGTTCGCGGGTTTGCTGTATGTACGCGATTAAGCAGGCGATGCTGCTTTCTGGTTCTTTGCCGCTGGTGGAAATTACCATTTACAATATGGACATCCGAGCGTTCGGCAAGGGATTCGAGGAATTCTATCAGAACGCCAAGGCGATGGGAATTTCGTTCGTCAAGGCGAAGGTTGCCAGGATAAGCGAAGACGAGAACCAGAACCCGATCGTGCGGATTGAGGTGATGGACGAAGACGGTCGGGTGGAGGAACGAAAACATGATTTGGTGGTGCTCACACCGGGCATTCTGCCGGGGTGGGCTCCTGCAGGGGTCATGGAAGCGGAGCAGGCCGACGACGGATTCATTCGTTCTACCCACCCCAAGTCAGCACCGTGCCGCACCAGCGAGGACGGTGTTTTCGTGGCGGGTGTGGCAGCCGGCCCCAAGGATATTCCGGACTCCGTTGTGGAGGCCGGAGCGGCGGCAATGGAGGCTTCCAAATACCTGCGCCAAAATGGGACAGTTGCACGATGAACTCGAAGGCTACTAACGCGACAAATGCGGCATACGATTCTCAAGGCGAATCCCCGCGCATAGGCGTCTATGTCTGTCACTGTGGCGGCAATATTTCGGATGTGGTAGACGTGGAGCAGGTTGCGAAAACAGCGGCCAAACTCCCCGCGGTGGCAGTCTGCCGGCGCAACGTATTCATGTGTTCTGATTCCGGGCAAAAGCTCATTGCCGAAGACATCGAAAAGGAGAATCTCGATGCCGTTGTGGTGGCCGCGTGTTCCCCCAGTTTGCACGAGCTTACCTTTCGTGGGACGTTAGTTCGCGCCCAGTTAAATCCTTACTTATATGAACATGCCAATGTCCGCGAGCAGGTGAGTTGGTGCAGCAAATCAAATCCTGAGGGGGCCACAGAGAAAGCAATCCGCATGGTTGCCGCGGCGGTCGGGAAAGCCAGGAATTTGGCGCCGTTAAAGAAGACCCGGGTTGATGCCACGCAGCACGTTGCAGTGATCGGCGGCGGTGTCAGTGGTTTGCGCGCAACCATAGACTTAGCACGACGTGGACTGCAAGTGACGCTTCTTGAACGTTCCCCCTTTCTGGGAGGGCGGATGGCGCAACTGGAGCGGCTGTATCCCACCGGCGACAACGCTCGCGAAGTGTTGCACGAACTCTTGGACCAGGCGATAAGTGACCCAAATGTTACCATCCATCCCCTGGCGGAGGTGATCCATTACTCGGGTTCGGTGGGCAACTTTCAGCTGCATGTCCGGTTGCATCCGCGGGGGGTATCGGCAGAACTGGATTCAGCAAAAGTGGAAGAAGTCATTGAGGCCTGTCCCGAGGCAGCCGGCAATGAATTCAACTACGGGCTGGGTACCCGGAAAGCGATTTACCTCCCTTACCGCAGTTGCTATCCGTCGCTGCCGGCCATCGACTGGAACATTTGCACCAAGTGCGGAGAATGTATGGAGGTCCCGGGTGTTTCCGGCATCCACCTTGAGGAGGAGCCGGAGGAAATTGAACTTAATGTGGGATCGATAGTGTTGGCTACCGGTTTTGACCACTATGAACCGGCGGCAGGCGAATACGGGTATGGTGAACACCCACGGGTTATAACCCTCCCCCAATTCATCCGCATGCTGGATGAGGAGGGACCGACCGCAGGCATGGTAGGAGGAGAAAACCACCCGGTCAAAAACGTCTGCTTCATCCATTGCGTCGGCAGCCGCCAGGTCGAGGGAATTCATCAACCCGGCCCGGACGGCCAGGTCAATCGTTACTGCTCGCGGGTGTGTTGCACCGCTACCTTGCAAGCAGTCTGCAGCATCCGAGACCGCTTTCCGGATATCAACGTCTACGACTTCTACCAGGACATTCGGACATACGGCCGCGGACATGAGGATTACTATGAAGAAGCCTGCCAAAAGGGTGTGCTCTTTTTCCGTTGGGCGGCGGAATCCCCACCCGTCGTTGCCAAGAATGACGCCGGCCCCTCGCCGTTGAAGGTGACGGTGAAAGACACGCTCACCTGGAATGAGGAAATCGAGGTACCTGCCGACCTGGTGGTGTTGTCTTCCGGCATGGTGCCGCGGGATATTGGTCCATTGGTGGATATGTTGAAATTGCCCCGCAGCGCCGACGGCTTTCTGCAGGAAGTCCATCCCAAACTGCGGCCGGTAGAGTTGGCGGTTAATGGCGTGATGATCGCCGGTGCATGCCAGGCACCCATGGACACTACTGAAAGTTGTGCATCTGCTGGTGCGGCGGCCGCCAAGGCCTCGGCGTTGCTGACTAAGGGATATATCGAACTTGATCCATTTGTGGCGACTGTGGATGAAGCGGCCTGTACCGGTGGAGCGGACTGTGACGAAGCCTGCGTCAAAGAATGCAAGTATCAGCAAGCAATCTCGATGGTGGAAAAAGAGGTTGATGGTGAACGAATTACCGTGGCCGAGGTCGAAACGGCTTTATGTGATGGTTGCGGGATGTGTGTGGCGGTGTGTCCGCATGGAGCGATCCAGGTGGCCGGCTGGCAATTGAAACAATTTGAGGCCATGGTAGATGCCATCGTGATGGACGCTGTGTAGATGGATGACAATCATGAGTGACGTACAAGCCGCACAACCGAAGAAAAAGAAACTCAGCAGCCGGATCCGTCGTGAGCGTCTCGGGGAGGTTCCCAAACGAGCCTTGGAGATAAGTCGCGAACATGCAAAAATAAAAAAGAAACTGAAAGGAGCACTGCAGAACGGTCCTCAAACCGTTCCTGAACTTGCGCATGAGACCCAGCTGCCCATGCAAGAGGTATTTTGGCATTTGATGTCCTTGAAAAAGTACGGAGAGATCATTGAAGGTGAGGAGCGGGACAATTACTTCGAGTACGCTTTGAAGCCCGAGGAGGAGAAATAACCGTGAGTACGCGCGTCGATCCAGGATTTGTGGGAGAACTCAAAAAGTATGGTGCATTTGATATTTCTGCCTGCTTCAACTGCGGTACCTGCACAGCCGTGTGCCCGCTCTCCGAAGGGATTGATAGTTTTCCCCGCAGAATGATCCGATACGGCCAGATCGGCGCCGAGGATCGTCTCCTCGGTTGCAAGGAAGTCTGGCAATGTTACTACTGCGGTGAATGCTCCGACACCTGCCCACGCCAGGCCGAACCCGGTGAGTATATGGCCGCAGCCAGACGGTACGCGATTGCCAGTTGTGATCCAACCGGCATTTCTCGCTTGCTATACACGTCAAAAGTATTCACCGCATCATTCCTGTTTGTATTGACCGGGCTATTCGCCTTGTTGCTGCTTAGCGGTCACGGTCCGATGTCATCGGGTGCGCCAATGTTGTTCCAGTTTCGCCAGACCGCGGGATTTCTGTCCTACAGTATTGTGCACAACATGGGGCTGGCCTTGATAATCGTTGCGGCGGTCGCGATGATCGCCGGGATTGTACGGTTAGTGATCCGTCTTTCCCGCGTTCTTCCTTACCGGACCGGCGCAGAAGAGACGCCGACCCCCGGTTGGTTTTCACGCATCGCCCACGGATTTACCGCGGTGGCGCAGGAGTTGGCAACCAACAAGAGTTTCCGGGACTGTGAAGAAGAACCATCCGTGCCCTGGTATCTGCGCAAGCGCTTCATCCATTGGTCGATCATGTGGGGTTTTCTTGGTCTTCTCCTTGCCACCATGCTTGACTGGATCTTAGACATGACCGTCGGCAAAGACCCGGGGCAACCCGTCGCCCTCTGGCATCCCACCCGTTTGTTAGGCACCGTTGCCGGGATATTTTTAGTCTATGGCACGGCTGTGGCAATTATTCAGCGGTGGGCCAAGCCCGACAAATATTTCTCACACTCATTGCTTTCAGACTGGTTGTTTCTCTGGCTGTTGTTCCTTGCCGGCGTGACTGGTTTCATTGTAGAGTTGACCGTTTATTTGCCGCACGGGGCTACCTGGATGTACATAGTCTTCCTGGTCCATGTAGTGATTAGTATGGAAGTTGTGATTTTGCTGCCGTTCACCAAGTTCGCTCATGCTGTCTATCGACCCATCGCCCTCCTCATTCACAACACGCTCTGGCCGGCGGCAAGCGTGAGAAAGCCCTGACCGTGTTCTCTCGTCCGCTCAGCTCTTGCCGTATGAAGCGCATGCGCTCGGCAGCGGGTTTTTCATCAGCAAAGGTAACTGGGACTGCCGGCACGGTGTGGCCGTTGTCCGAAGCAGAATAACGCAGTGGTCGGATGAAAATCCGGATCCAGTATTGGCAAAACGGTGATCGATTAGGAGGAGGTGAACCATGCAGAAATACGTTACATTGGTATCCTTCACCGAAGAAGGGTTAAAAAATTTGAAGGATACGGGCAGGCGGGCGAAAGCCTTTGCGGACAAGGCAAAAAAGAAAGGGGTCCGTATCGAACAGACCTATTGGACCTTTGGCCGGTATGACATCGTCCATGTATTTGAAGCACCCAATGATGAAGCGGCCGCTGCAGTATGTTTCGCGCTGGGCACTATGGGAACCGTCCGCACAGAAACTCTCCGCGCCTTTAATATCGATGAGATGACCGACATCGTGGGGGAAGTCCACGACTTGCAGCTTGATCAAGGGAGCTTGAAGTAATCGGGAGGAACAGACAGTTGTGTGGCGCAGCCGCTCCAGAGTTGCATTCCTGATCAAAGTCTGGCAGTAGAGTCAGGTTAGGTATAATTCCTGGATTCTGTCAAAGGCCTTGTTGATCTCATCCAGAGAGACGCAAAAGGAAAGCCGGAGATGTTGCTCGCCGTTCGGGCCAAAGGCGATCCCCGGCGTGGTGGAGACCTTACCCTCCAGCAAGAGCCGTTTGCAGAAAGACAGGGAATCCGTACCTTCCTCCAGGAGGATTTTCGGAAACATGAGATACGAACCGTGTGGTTTTTGGTAGGTAAAGATTGAAGGAAGTCCAGCCAGCCGTTGGCACATCAAATCTCGGGCGGCACGATAGTGTTCCTTAAATGCCGCAATACACTCCTGGGGACCCTCCAGCGCCGCCAGGGCGGCGTACTGCGATACAACGGGGGCGCAAATGGCGAATGGGATGTGGGCCTTGGTAATCTGCGGAACCAATGATTCACTCGCGTGCAAATACCCGATGCGCCAGCCGGTCATGGCGTAGGATTTAGTGAACGTAAAACAACTGATAACATGTTCTTTCATCTCCGGAAGTGAGGCAATTGAAAAGTGTGCATGTTCATCATACACGAAATATTCGTATGCCTCGTCGGTGATAATCATCAGGTTGTGTTGCAACGCGAGTGCGGCCAACTTCCGAAGTTCCGATTCCGAGAAGACCGTCCCGGTCGGATTATTCGGTGAACAGCAGATAATCGCCTTGGTTTTACGGGTGATGGCGAGTTTGATCGCATCAAAATCCAGGGCAAAGTCCGCTTCCTCGACCGTGGGCACGAGAACGGGTGTACCCGACGCCATGATCACCTGTCCGATATGAGTCGAATACGTCGGTGTAAACAACAGCACCTCATCACCCGGATCGACGATTGCCATGATGGCCGCGGAGAGGCCCTCAATGGCTCCGACGGTAACAATGATTTGCTCGATGGTGGCATCGATGTGATTATCTCGTTGCAGCTTATGAGCAATTGCCTCGCGGAGCGGGACCAGCCCGGCATTCTCGGAGTATCCCCCCACCGAACCGTTTTTGACCGCCTGGATCGCCCCCTCTTTAATATGATCAGGGGTGTCGGCAGTCGGTTTGGCCCAGGAGAGAAAAGCCACATCCTCAACTTGCTTCGATAATCGGGTCATTTCGTGAATGGCGGATTTCGGTCGCCGCGCTACGCGGTCAGCGGTTTTCGGTTTATTGGACATTGTCGTTTCTCCCAGATTTGCGGACTTGTGGTATGACGAAGGAACTCTCCGGTAGACGTTCATAATTCTATGACGCTGCCCACGCCGCCGGGGACATATATATCGGGATACCTCGATCGTATTTCAGCGATATGCTGAGTGCAATGCGTCGGGCAGATTAACTGCAAGTCCTTAATCGCTTCAAAATCAGCAAAACCGTGCAATCCACCGATCAAGGCATACGGCGTCCCAAACGAGGTTGCCGCGTGCAGGATATTTTCAACCCCCGGATGTGAACAACCGACTATTACTGCCAATCCCTTTTCGGTCTGAATCGCCAGTGATTGCTCGATGTCGGCCAAAAGGCCTGTCGTGTAACAGTACTGGTTGAGCTGCCGGGGTTCATCGATATAGACGACTTCGCGTGCCGGGCTGATACCGCGGAGCGGTGAAGGTGCGTAGACTCGGACCCGGTTGTTCTCAGCGAGGACGGCCGGCAAGCCGCCAATATGGTCAAAATGACCGTGCGAAAGAAAGATGTCGTCGATCGAAACGGGATCAATCCCCAAGGACTTCATGTTTTCCAGGAGCAAGCTCCCGCTGCTCCCGGTATCAAACAGCACGGTAGTGTCATGGTGTTCAATCAGGCACGAAAATCCCCAATCGGCGCGGAGATCTTCCCGGCGTGATTCATTATCATAAATGATCATTACTTTCATTATCTACCGTCTTCGATACCGCGTGGACAGGTTCGAAATTTATACCCTTCAAAACAATATCGCCTTTGCTGACGCCGATATCCTGAGCAATGATATCACATTTTGCTTTCAGTAAGAAAAATATTGCGTGATCCTCTTGGGAAAGAGCCTCATAATTGCCCTGACCTTTGGCAATAGAAAAATCAGCTTCGGCCAGCATTTGTCGGAATTCCGCGGTACAGGTATGGGGGATTGTGCCGGGAGCGTCAGTGCCTGAAGATACAATCGTTGCCGTCTGATCCAGGCCGGCCTGGATTGCATCGGCCAGGGTCGCATCATTGATCACCGGTGTTTCATGGACCACGTAGATGGTCGGCTTTTTCATGGTTTCGATCAGCAGTCGATCAAAGACGGTTTCCCCGGCATTATCACCGATATACAGAATATCGTCTGCCGCGGCCAATCGCTTCGCAAAGGCTGCATAGTCGAAAATTGCGAAATCGCGGGTGAGTGATTCCTCGATCGCGGCATCAATGTCGTAATCGCCCTGCGGTCCGAAATCAATCACATTGCCGGCGATGGCCAACCGTATCGCCGTGAGCAGACTGTCGGTCGCGTCATTGATTCTCTGCTTCAACGACGGATATAGCTGCAAGGCTCGCTGGGTACTCGCTCGTTTTAACGCATGAAAGGGATCGGGACTGCCCGTAATCTCTCGTACCATGCGATAGATCAACCGCCCGGTTTCCGGTGGTGAGTTTTCCAGTGAGATCTGACTCAACATCAAACCGAGTTCGTCCAGCAAGCGCTTCAGTACCCGTTCATCATCGGTCACTGCCCGGCCGGCACGGAGGGCTTGCTCGAAAAAACAGGGAATGCAATCAAGATAGGTTCTCATTTCCCGTTACATACTCCGGAGATTTGGTGACCCCATTATTCCCCCCGGCCCTGTTGTTACAACGCGCAGGCCGGATGTCCCGACAAGTAACCAGCTGGCCGACAGTCGAACAAGCGCCATACTGTCAAACTTTGCATCGCCGATCAGATATTCGAACATGATAGGGCGTGGTTTTTCGGCGCTGCCAACGGCTAGTCGGATACATCACACCAGGTAACTAAAATCGTTGCCCCCGTTTTCGTGGAGTAGGCGCCGTGTTTTACCCCTTTGGGGATCACGCAAAACGTTCCGGCCTGCTGGACATTTCCTTGACTCTCATACTCTCCTTGGAGAATATAATGTAATTCCGTATTGAGATGAGAGTGAGCCTCCATGCTCCACCCTGCCGGTATTTTCAGCAGAATTGTTCGGGGTGCCGGGCTGTCGTCCTCACTCAGCACTTTTTCCTCGGCCCCCCTACCGTGCCCGTTTGCCGGTCGCCATTGTAGGTCATCGGCTTTCCTGCATACCGCACTCATGATTCCGTCTCCTTTTTGCTCTGGTTTTTCGTTCCTCTTCTGAAGTGGCCGGGAAGCACATATGCCTCACCTTTATAAGTGACGTGAATTAATTCCCCGCGCTCAATCATTTCGGTCAGGACATGTTCCTCCGAGAATTCCTGCGCAATTTCGATGGCTTGCTGCCGACGCAGGGGATGACGTGAACCAATCTCCACGATTGCCTGACGGGCGTCCGTGAATTCCTGCAGCCCAAACTGACCCACTTCTAATCCGGCCACTAACGTGGCGTCACCAATTATCTCCTGCGCTTTTAGGATCTCCTCCGGGTCGGCTGGCTGTACCCAGGGCTCGGCTGGCGGACGAATCGGCGTGAGGATGTATACCCGGTCCGGTTGTATGAGCTGGACAGCACTGTTGATGCTCCGCAACTCCTTTTCGCTGTCATTAAGCCCTTTGACCAGCATGACCTCGAGCCAGAGATTCCCGGCATATCCATGGCGGAATTCCACCAGCCCCTGCAGCATCGTTGCGAACGTGATCTCCGGGTGGGGTCGATTGATGGCGCGGAATGTTTTTTCATTGCCGGCATCAAGTGTGGGAATGACGACATCGGCTTCTGCCAAGTCATCCCTGACATCCGGACGAAATAGCAATGATCCATTGGTAATGACTGCGGTGGGCACGCGCAGTTTTGCTTTCGTCTGTCGAATAAGCCAGCCCAGGTCCTGGCACAACGTGGGTTCGCCGTCCCCAACAAACGTGACAAAATCGGGCGCGTGTGCTTTCGCATGTTGCACGATTTCCGATAGTATGTCCTCTTTCGGGTAGAAACGCTCTCGGGTGGTTTGCAGATGTGTGGTTCTGCCCAGTTGACAATACACACAGGTATACGAGCAGGTCTTGGGAGGTATCGGACTCACACCCAGTGATCGTCCAAGTCTGCGTGATGGAACGGGTCCGTAAACATACATCATAATCACCTTTCGCTGTGCTCAAGCCGAATGATGCACCACACACCATTATAGCCAATTTCCATAATAGAATATCATACCCACGACCAAGCCGACCGCAAGGTTAATCCCCTTGACCAATAGGAAGCCACGGCGTGAATGAGCCAGCAGCGGGAGCATGCCGTGACCGTCCTGAACGACGGAACCGGCCAGCAGCACGGCAAACGGCACCGTACCCTGAGCATACAACGTAACAAAGACCAGATGCGGCCCGGATTCCGGAATGATCCCAAGCACGCAGGCGATAATAATGAGGATTATGGTATTTGCCTGCAGGTATTGTCCCAGGTCCAGATTTACCGTGATGATCTGGACAACCAGCATCGCACCCAGGGTCCAGAGAAAAACGCCGGGGATGTGTTTCCGGGCAACATGGTTCCAGAGGTGTTCCTGCAGGAAATGTTCGGGCACAGTGGCTGTAATGAAAAACCCGGTCAATCCCACAATCAGGAGTGTTATGCGCTTCCAATCCCACACTTGGGGTCCGATGGAACCGAAGGCAATCCCCAACACAAACAGTACCAGCGCGACACTCAACACGCCTCTGGCCGGTGAGACATGCCGCCATTGTTTAAGGAGGGTATCTTTCGGAAAGCAATTGCAGTACTCCGGCTCATGGATTTCAAGTTGACCGCATTTTTCGAGCCGTGCTTCAATCCGTCCGGATACGACAAGATCGGTCACGTACCCAACCGCGACGGCGATTACCGCGAGTATCGCAGTCAACAGCAGTGCTTTTCCGGGAAACAGCGCCAGCATGACGAAGGCTTCGTCGCCGCTGGTGGCAAGCATCGTCGCAACCAGTGTCCCAAAAGAGACAACGCGATGAGAAAACATGGCAACAACGGCGAAGGCCCCCATACAACCGGGGACGGCCCCCAACACGACCCCGATAAGATATTGCAGCCACGGATGTCCCGCCATGGCCGTTTGCCACACCCCTCGCGAGATAACATTGATATACTCGATCACCAGCATCATCAAACCGACAAATGCGGTAATAGTCAGCGTCTTCGTCAGGATGCTTTCAAACATGGTGTGTCGATGCTCCGGCGATCAGATCCCCTTACTGACCATCAAATATCTCATCGGCCAGCCAGCCGAGCGTCGCCCCATACTGACGTTCCACGGTAGGAACGAATGGCTTGATGTCCAGCAATGGGGTGCCATCCACGATGTCAACGTCGGAAACATAGAGTCTGCTTCGGTCCACACCATCAAGGCGCACCACTGACAGCCCAATGGGGTTCGGGCGGTCAGGGGATCTGGTCGAAAAGACGCCGTGTGACGAGTTACTGTGCGACGGTTTTATCAGCAGTTGGAACGCTCGGGAAAGATGCAAATGATAGACAAGGAAGATGTGGGAAAACTTCTCCAAGTCAATCAGGCCCTCCTGATACTCGGGAAGTATCTCGATGATCCCCCTGGCGCTCGAGGATAACCGGGGCTGCAATGGTGTATCCTCTCGAGACGAGAACGGCGAATGAATTATTCCAATCGGTGAAAACTGTATCCGTTTCATATTTGCCCCCTCAGAACAACAAAAGATCCCTGGCCGTAGCCGTCGGTCACTGGCTCACGCTCCCGGATTTCACTGAGCGGATGAAAAATGGTCTGGGCAAAACGAAAACGCCCAAAGCCTTCCTGCTCCAGGGTTGCGACCACCTCACTGACTGAGTAAAAAGTGGCCATCCGGTAAAACGTACTCTCGTGCTTCTGGCTTTCATACAGCCGACCCAGAAGAGAATGTCTGTCAACAAAGCCGGCCACAATATACCCACCAGGTCTTAATATGCGGCGGATCTCACGAAAGGTCGTCTTTATGTCATCCAGGAAGCAAATGGTCGTGACCATAAGCACCACGTCGAATTGACCATCAGCGAAGGGTAATGCTTCGGCAATGCCTCCCACCACTTGCACTCCCCGTTGCTTTGCTCTTTCGCGCATCGTGGCTGACGGTTCAACGCCGAACTCAATACCCAGGGGTGCTGCAAAGCGGCCAGTTCCTACACCTATTTCAATCCCCTTTCCGTCTGTGGGTAATTGGACCTTGACCGCCTCGAGCTCTGAAAGGTAGGCGGCGTGGTGCCTGCCAAACCACTCTTCGTATTCCGCCATATGTTGATCGAATGGTCCGGTGCGTGCCATTATCAAAAACCACCCTCAAGTGCCCAGAAGACCTATACAATAATAAGGTGATGTTCCAGTCCTGCCCCTAAATTGAATGCGCACGCGGCACGTCCCTTATTAAGTTGCCCCGCTCCTTTAAAAGCGGGGCACTTAGTTCAAGGTCGATCCCGAGTGCGATTTCATTAGAAGACGTACCTTTCGATTTCCAGGCCATGTTGTTCATCAATCATTGCGCGTGAAGGCCAAATCCTTACATCGCCAGCATCCTTGTTCTTCAAAGCCCGCTTTCGGGTCAACCCCTTTGTCACAGAGCCAGAGGCAGTCATCCACATCACGGAAGACCTGCATCGGTCGGGCACCCGGATGATATATCCCATGGCCCAGGCGCGGCTGTTCCTGATCGTGGTTAGTCATTGCAATCACCTCCCTACATTCTCTCGCTGAATGAAATCCCTGTAGGATCTCCCACCTGTGAGTGCTAAGGGTTGCTAATAATTCAACTGGCGGGGTCCGGTGGCCTCTGAACCAGCCAAGTCGGTCATTAGTTGATTGTAATCCCCGCGACCGGTGACAACGAAGACCCGGGTATTTCCCACAACGACCACCGAATACTTGCTCCCCCAAATGATCCACCCAACCAGTGATCCGTAATCACGCGGCAACTTGGCGTTGAGTGATTTCAGGAAGTCGCTGCTGGCTCGGTTTTGACGGACACACAGCTCACCGCTCTCGGTCAAATCTTCGGGCATTTCGCCGACTTCCCGAATGATTGTGCCGTCCTCAGAGAATTGGCCGGCGGCAACGACTCCGTCGATTTTTAGGAGCCTGTCAAGGCCTATCATTTCGACCTCCCTTCGTTTCTCCCCCACAAATGCTCTAGAATCAAATAATATGCCAATGACCGCGAGCAGGTTGTCTGGAAATTTATAAGTTATTATGGCACAGGCCATTACTGCAGCACAAGATAGTCCATGTCGGTGCCGTATTGCTGATTAACTCTGTAAGTAGTCGGGCATTATTGCATGGCATAAAGTAATGGCCATGCAATAATGCAATGCATCTCTTGGCGTCAGTATGTCATTAGACAAAGCCGATAGCTGGAAACTGGTAGTTGATAATTCCGGAGTTTGCTTCCCAAAATTCTAAGAATTCACCGGTCAGTCACTAGTTTTCAAAGCATTGGCCGGTCGCTCAACTGCTGGCCGAAGGTAGTTATGGCTGGTCCGTCGGAATCAGGCAGTGCTTCTATCATCCCTGTCGGACTGGTGCGATATTCGAATTGAGGTTCCTGCTGCAGGTCGTCAGGATTTTGTGGGTATATGATTGCAGTGCCGGCATGGTTCTCGAGGAATTCAATATATGTGTCTACTTTGTTGCCGATACTCACTCGACACCAAAGGGGCAATCCGCTACCAATCGCGACTCACTCGTGTGTCTTCCGTTGGAGTCCGGCCGTCGGCAGGCACACCTTATTGATTAAGTAACAAGATTACCACGGTGAACTTATGTCTACTAAATGATTCGTCGGGCCATGCCCCCGCCCCAGACCGGGGTTATCCTGGATCGCTCGGCTGATATACTCTTTGGCTCGCTTTATCGCGTCAATTGGTTCCCGTCCGCGGGCCAGTCCGGCGGCGATAGCCGAAGAAAATGTGCAACCAGTACCGTGCGTGTGTGGGGTGTCGAAAAACGGCGCACAAAATTCGTGGAATGTCTTACCATCATAGGCGAGGTCAATTGCTTCTTCGCTGTCTTTGAGATGTCCGCCTTTAACAACCACTAACTCCCCGGCAATTTTGTGCAAGTCGTGTGCGGCTTGCCGAAAATCACTGAACGTCTTCAATCCATGCCCCAATAGTACCTCAGCCTCAAATTTATTCGGGGTGATTATCCGAGCTCGGGGCAGCAGATATTCGCGCACACTCTCGCGGGCCTGATCGGTCAGAAGAGGATCGCCGCTTTTGGCGACCATCACCGGGTCCAGCACCACATTGGGGAGCTTGTATTCATCGATGCAATTCGCCACCGCCATCACGATTCGTGGATTTGACAGCATCCCGATTTTCACTGCGTCAACTCCGATATCAGTTACACAGCTTTTTATCTGCTCTGTCACGGTATCGAGTGGAATATCAAAGACCCCCTGTACTCCGACCGTGTTTTCCGCAACCACCGCTGTTATGGCACTCATGCCGAACACACCAAACGCAGAGAATGTTTTTAGGTCCGCCTGAATCCCGGCGCCGCCACTACAGTCTGATCCGGCAATACTTAGTGCTCGAAACATATCTCAACTCCGATCATCTGTTGTCCAATAGCGTGCGAAACCGCCTGGTCGTTTGGGCAATATCATCTGCCGAGACAATTGCCGAAATAATTGCCACCCCGTGCGCACCGGCATCCATGACGTGTACGGCATTTTCCAGTGTAATCCCACCGATTGCAATTACGGGAATCGAACAGGCAGCGCATGCCTGTTTCAGAACCGCAAGCCCCAACGGAGATACGGTATCCGGCTTGGTTGGTCGCGCTTCAAAGACCGGACCAAATCCGATATAATCCGCCCCGTCCTGCTCCGCCCGCAGGGCTTCCTCCATTGTGGCGGCTGATACGCCGAGGACCAGCGAATCGCCGACGAGATTTCGCACCCGTGCCGCCGGCAGATCGCGTTGCCCCACGTGAACCCCGTCCGCGCCGGCCAGGATCGCCACGTCTACACGATCATTCACAATGAAGACCGCATTGTGCGCTGTGCAATGTTTCTGGATGGCGGAGGCAATTTCGTGGAGTTCTTTTCCTTCCCGGACTTTGTCACGGAACTGAATGACCTTCGCGCCGCCGCTCAACGCCTGTCGGGCGACTTCCTCATGTGACCGTCCCTGCGAAAGACGATCATCTGTTACAACGTACAACGAGGCGTCAGCCGGATACTGCATCGTCACTACCGCTCAGACATACGTGATGTCCTAAGAAATCCCATCTCCATCGTCCAGCCCATCTCGAAAAATTCCAACTCATACTGTGCAGAACGCGTGTACAAGCGCTGCCAGCGATCTTTATCACGAGAACTCGTGCCGGCCGCCAGGGTGTTCATCTTGTCTCGCAACCACTGGCAAATCTGGTCCATTTCTTCCGAGGTGTACGTCTCAATCCACGCGCGGTAGTGATCGTTTTCCGGCAGTCCCTTCTCTTGGCGCAAGTGCTTGGCAATTTCCACGTAACCCAACGCGCAGGGGAGAAGCACCGCCACAATATCGGCAAAATCCCCCTCACTGGCCGTGCGCACCAGAAAGTCGGTGTAGGCGCTCGTCGCCCATGCAGCCGTTGTCGCTTCCAGCTCTTCGGCGGAGATTGCATAATCCGCGCAAACCTGCCGGTGCATCTCCATCTCCAGGTGCAACGTCGTTTCCAGCAGTTTTGCGAAATATTGCATCTCCGACAGTTCGTCAGCCTTGGCCACGGCTAGTGCCAGCAAACGACTGAAATCGATGAGGTACCGGTAATCCTGCTTCAGGTAGAAGACGAACCGCTCCCGCGATAACGTCCCGTCACTGATCCCGGTCACGAATGGATGATTGAGTATCGCCTGCCAAATATCATCCGTGGCGTGGCGCAGGGAATTCACATAACCGACGTTGTTCATTATCTATGCCTCTGCTTTCGCCGCACCCTCAGCAGCCTTCCCGAATGCGGCCCAGAATGGGTCAACTTTTGGGTGGACCAATTGATGAGCTTTGCCTTCAGCATGCAGGGTGCAACCCTTCTCTTTCTCAAGAACTTCGCCCACGGTGCTGGCAGGAATACCCTTGTCGTCCAAACGCTGCAGAATCTCCTGCTCTTTATGCGGCCGACAGGTGATAATCAGTGTCCCCTCGCTAATCGACGTATAAGGATCAATGCCAAAGTATGTACATACTTTTTCCACGGTATCTTGCAGGATAATCTTTTCCTTCTCGATTACCAACCCGACGTTCGAGGCCTGGGCTACTTCAACCAGCCCACCCCACACACCGCACTCGGTGGCGTCATGCATCGCGGTCACACCGTCGTTTCGGATACCGGCTTGCACGGCGGTCAGCGCGTCATCGACTACGGTCATTTGTTCAAAGACCTTGTCCGCCTCTTCGGCGAAGGGGACGCCATATTCATCGGCCAACTGATCCGGGAAGGTCACCGCAAAGAGGCCTGCGGCTTCGATTGCGGCGCCTTTGGTGACGATGACGCGGTCGCCCGGTTGGGCCATTTTCGGGGTTACGTATTCATCTTCCGAGCCGATGCAAAAGACTGTCGCGCCGCCGACCATGGGGTACTCGCACCCCTGGTAACGCCCCGTATGCCCGGTCACAACTGCCATCCCGATCTTCTCGCACTCACGATGCATCGTGCCCCAAAGAATATCGAATTCATCCCGCGTGATCGAAAGCGGCAGATTCAGATCGATTGTGATATGAGTTGGCGGCAATCCGGACGTCGCCGCATCCGACGCCAGAATATGGATTGCAAACCAGGCGGAACGCTCCCACCCATAGGGGGGAACTACAAAGACCGGGTCAGTTGTGGAAATCAGCACCTGGTTGCCGGGCAATTGCACCACACCGATATCAACGCCATTTTGCGGTCCGACCAGAACATCTGACCGGTGGCGGCCCAGTTGGGGATAAATTACCTGGTCAAAGACTTCGGTTGAAATCTTACCGATCGCCGGGAGTTCTGCTTTCATCGTCTACCTCCGGTTCCTCGGCCGCTATAACGCACAATGGCCGTCCCAGGTAAGTAAGACGGCCACTATCTCGTCACGACCGTTTCCTCCGCTGGAATAATCCAGGTCAGGTTCGAGGGGTATGCTCTCAGCTCGCCGGCGGCGAGCACCCCCACGGACGTTCTATGTTCAGTTAATTAAATCACCATTTCATATCCTGTCTTTATCGCACGATACACCCTTTATAATACGGCAAAGACTTCTTGTCAATTTAACCTTTCCGCCGGGCCAATCGCTCTTTCCGGCGAACGGCCGCCTCTTCAAAACGTCGCTTTTCGTTGTCTGTTTCCGGTTGAATCGGTGGCGCCGGTTTGGGACGGCCATCTTCACCTATTGCCACAAACGTCATATACGCACTCGCCACATGAAAGAGCGTCCCGGTTGCGGTGTCCTCGGAGAAGACTTTAACACCGACTTCCATCGAAGAGCCGAACGCTCGGTTCACGATTGCCTTGAGCACGACTTGTTCCCCACGGCGGACCGGGTGATGGAAATCTAAGGAATCAATCGCCGCCGTCACACAGACGCGCCGCGCATGGCGCCGCGCGGCCGCCGCAGCCGCCATATCAATCCAGTGCATCAGCCGGCCACCGAGGAGATTGTTTAAATTATTAGTATCGTTCGGTAAGACCAGCTCCAACATCTCGGTCGCCGATTCCCGCGGAGCACGCGGGGTCAGGTTTGACTCTACCGGTGTCATTGCTTTTCATCCAGTCCTGGGATGCCCGGTTCGGTGAGTCTTGCCGGGGCCAGTACCTGTTCCATTTGCTCGGCTGTCAGGTAGCCTTTGTCCAGGATGACGTCTTTGATAGATTTGCCTGTCTGCTTGGATTCTTTCGCTACTTCCGCCGCCTTCTCATACCCGATGATCGGGTTTAAGGCCGTGGCCAGACCTAAACTCCGCTCAAGAAACTTGCGGGTGTCTTCCTCGTTAACTGAAATGCCCTGCAAGCACCGATCGACGAATGCATTCAGCCCCCCGGTGAGTATGTTCATTTGTTCGCCGACGGCATAGCCGACCAGCGGCATCATGACGTTTAATTCCAGTTGCCCTGCGTTGCCTGCCCAGGCCACGGTGTCGTGGAAACCGATTACCGAGTAACACACCATGTTCATCATCTCTGCCAGTACCGGATTCACTTTTCCGGGCATAATCGATGATCCTGGTTGCACCGCCGGGAGAGAGATTTCATTCAATCCCGTTGTTGGTCCTGACGCGAGTAACCGCAAGTCATTCATGATCCGGGTCAGTTCGATTGCCAGATTGCGTAATGCTGCGGAAAAATCGACCAGCGGTCCCAATGATTGCATCGCCCAGAAATAATCCTCAGCCTGGATGACCGCGTATCCGGTAAGGTCGGCGATCGCCTCGGTCACGCGCGATCGATATTCCGGGTGCGTGTTGAGACCGGTACCGGCGGCGCTGCCACCGAGGCCTAATTCGAGTAAGGCCTCACGAGCAGCGATGGTTTTTAATCGACCACGCTTAACTGCCTCTGCGTACCCGCCGAACTCCTGCCCGAGTCGTACCGGAACAGCATCCTGTAGATGCGTCCGGCCGGATTTCAAAACACCGGCAAATTCGTTTGCCTTATTCCGAAATCCCAGTTCCAGGCGCTCCAACACCTCAATGACCTGCTGACCGTCCCGCAGGAAAAACAGGCGCAGTCCGGTCGGGATTGTATCATTGGTGGATTGCGCCATGTTGACATGATCATTGGGATGAATAACCGAATATTCCCCGCGTCCGTGCCCGAGGATCTCCAACGCCCGGTTTGCGATCACTTCGTTAAGGTTCATGTTGTGGCTGGTACCGGCGCCGGCCTGGTAAGCATCGACAACAAACTGATCATTCAGTTTCCCGTCGACGACTTCCTGAGCGGCAGTAATAATCGCCTCAGCCCGGTCCTTGGGGATCAGCTCAAGGTCGCGATGTACCATGACCGCGGCGCATTTGATGATCCCGCCGGCCCAGATAAATCCGGGGTGCGCCGTGTGGCCGCTTACCGGGAAGTTTTCCACGGCCCGCTGGGTTTGCGGGCCGTAGTACGCATCGTGCGGCACGCGCACCTCACCGAGAGAATCTTTTTCGATGCGGACACCGGTCGGCATAATCAGGATTCCTTCACTGCGGCAATCAGGTCCAGCATCGCTTTCTTGCCGTCATTGAAAAACATCAAGGTACTATCTGCGCCGAACAGGGGATTGGGAATACCGGCAAACCCGGGGGAGAGGCTGCGCTTGATCACCACCACCGTCCGCGCCTTGTCAACATCGATGATCGGCATCCCCGCAATTGGACTGTTCGGGTCAGTACGGGCCACCGGATTGACCACGTCATTCGCCCCGATCACAATGCACACATCAACCGTCTCCATCGTCGGGTTGATCGCATCCATTTCCACTAATTTATCATACGCCACATTGGCTTCGGCCAGCAGGACATTCATGTGGCCGGGCATCCGTCCGGCAACCGGGTGGATGGCAAATTCAACGTTGATCCCCCGGCTCTCCAGCAGATTTGCCAAGTCGCGAACCGCATGCTGCGCCTGGGATACTGCCATGCCGTAACCCGGAACGATCACGACCCGTTGAGCGGTGTCCAGCATCATCGCGACCTCGTCGGCTGATGTGGATTTGACGGTCTTGTATACCTCTTCCTGGTCTGGGGTATCGGCGGATGGCCCCATCGTGCCGAACAGCACGTTGGCCAGAGATCGGTTCATCGCTTTACACATAATGTTTGTAAGGATGATGCCGGATGCGCCAACCAGTGACCCCGAAATGACGAGCACATTATTATTGATGACGAACCCGGTGGCTGCCGCCGCCAAACCCGAATAGGAGTTCAACAAGGCAATCACCACCGGCATATCCGCTCCACCAATGGAAAAGGTCAACAAGACTCCCAGGACGCCGGCGGTACCCACCATCACCCAGAACAGCATCAGGTTTTCCGGATTCAGGACAACCATGACGCCCAGAGCCACGGCCACAACCGCCGCCAGCCATTTAAGTACATCCATTCCCGGCCAGCGACTTTTCTTGCTGAGTAGCAACAGGCCGATCAACACCGCTGAAACCATTAAGCCAATCGTTAGCAGAGAAACGCCCTGGGAAATCCCGAACCATATGCCGGCGGCGATAACTATCAGCGAAAAGCCATACTTCACAATTTTCTGCCAGAAGTAAAGCTTCCACTTTACGGCCAGAAATTCCGCTAACTTGCCGAAAGCGACATAACTGCCGAAAAACGTCACCGAGCCGATAATGCCGGAAGCCACGGTGGCAATTTTCATTTGTGTGGTGGTCTCATGACCGGCGGCATGCAGAATTGCTGCGACTAACGCCGATCCCGCGACCATCACCGATGCGGCCCCGCCGAAGCCATTGAAAAGCCCGACCATTTCGGGCATCGCGGTCATTTTTACCCGCATGGCTGCGAAGGCCCCGATGATACCGCCGACCACCACGCCAATTATTATGTACTGAAAATCAAATTTCGCGCTGAGCAGGGTGACCACAATCGCCAGCAACATCCCCAGTGCTGCCATGCGATTGCCGTTCACCGCGGTGCGCGGGTGCGCCAGCCCTTTCAGTCCCAGAATGAACAGGACTGCTGCCGCAACATAGGCAATGTTGACGAAATTAGCACTGAGCATGGTTAATCCTTTTTCCTGAACATCTTCAACATGCGGTCGGTGACTAAGA
Organism: uncultured Ignavibacteria bacterium; assembly: GCA_964461835.1. GTDB lineage: Bacteria > Zixibacteria > MSB-5A5 > WJJR01 > JAJRUJ01 > CAYWVO01. Next base: position 108,522 of record CAYWVO010000003.1, read on the forward strand.
AGCCGCCGACAACGTTTATCGTCGCGAAAATCACTCCCACAAATGCCAGAATTCTGGCCGGCTCCGGCGTACCCACTTGCCCGGCGAGGACCAGCGCCCCGATAATGGTGATGCCCGAAATTGCGTTGGAGCCGGACATCAGCGGGGTATGCAACGTCGGCGGAACTTTGGTGATAATTTCAAATCCGACGAAGATGGCCAGCACGAATATCGTAAGAATGGTGACAAAGGTTTCCATTAGCCCTCTTTCCTTTCCGCTTCCAGTCCCAGGAGTTCCCGAACGCGGGCGTGTGTCACCTCACCGTCTTTCGCCACCATCGTCTCCCGCGTAATTTCATCGTCCATATTCAGTTCGAGCTTCCCGTCTTTTATGAGATGTTGCAGCAGGGTGGCCACGTTCTTGCCGTACATCTGACTGGCATGGAACGGTACCGTGGATGGCAGGTTCGTTGGTCCCAGGATCGTCGTGTCGTATTTTTCCACGCGCTGGTCTGGTTCCGACAATTCACAATTACCCCCGCGCTCCGCCGCCAGGTCTACAATGACCGCCCCGGTTTGCATTCCCTTAACCATCTCTTCGGTGATCAGGATCGGCGCTTTTTTGCCGGGAATCGCCGCCGTGGTAATCACGACATCCTGATCGGCGACAATCCTGGTCATAAATTCACGTTGCTTTTGATAGAAGTCCTCGCCCATCGCTTTTGCGTAACCGCCCTTGTCTTCGGCGTCCCCGGTTTCGAGTTCCATCTCTGTGAATTTCGCTCCCAGACTCTCCACCTGTTCCCGCACCGCGGGGCGAACATCGTACGCAGATACTACCGCGCCCAGCCGCTTGGCGGTGGCGATCGCCTGCAATCCGGCGACACCGGCGCCAATGACGAACACCCGTGCCGGAGCAATCGTCCCGGCGGCAGTCATAAACATGGGAAAAAAGCGGGGTAGCGCCTCAGCGGCCAGCAACACCGCTTTGTACCCGGCGACAGTGGCCATCGAGGATAAGGCATCCATGCTCTGGGCGCGAGTAATGCGGGGGATCGTCTCCATGGCCATCACGTTTACTCCCGTGTCGGCCAGTGTCTTGATCGCCTCGGGTGCGCCGAGTGGGTCGCAGAAACCGATCACCAGCTGTCCTCGGCGGTAATGGTCAAGGTCCGTTTTGCCGGCTTTCGGGTTCGCCCCCAATAGTCGTACTTGGGCAATGATATCTGCTTTCTCGAACACCTCCTCACGGCTGGCCACAATAGTCGCGCCCTTCTCCTTAAAGGAGTCATCTGTAATTGCAGCACCGAGACCCGCGCCCGATTCGATCAATACCGACACACCGCCCTTGATCAGCGGTGGCAGGACCGACGGAACAAACGTCACCCGTCGTTCGCCCGCAAACATCTCTTTGGGCACGCCTACAGTAAGGTTAGGATTGTCCATCAACACCCCTCGTTATCTGAACTCCCTGAAAAACAGTCGAATTTTCTTCACGCATAGCACAATCTACAGCAAAATAGCACTAATTCAGCAAAATTTGTTCCTTACGCCCGGCGAATTATTCACCATACGGTACCCAGAATGGCTACTCAGTACAACTATAATTAGAGCACATACGGTACCGGGTGAACGCTGTTGGTTAGCGGACGTACTTGCTTGACAGACAAGGGGATTTGCTGTCATATTGGTGTTTTAAGCCTCTTTGAGAGCCTTTGGACAAATGAGACATGTCTCACTCCGTAAGAAGTGTAATGAGACAATTGAATTGTTCAGTGCGGCAGACGGGGGAACTGACTAGATGCTATGAGCACCATCGCTATACTAAGTTCATCAGAGAAACTGGCAAGGACTGCCGGTGAATTGTTTGTAGACCAGGCTGGCTCTCCTCATAATGTTGCAGTCGGCACCAACGGAGCAGCAAGTTTACAGTGGCTTACCGACCATTCATCGCCCCACCACATCGATGTCATCATAACATTGGATGAAGAAGCACGGAAAAACGTCCACGGAATCTTAGGCGGCGCTAAGGCGGCTGCCCAGAACGCATTGTTTTATCGGGACTTACCAGTAGCAATTCATTGGTCCTGCGATGAATTTCTCAAAAGACCCCGGCAGTCCAAAGACGCAATTACCGAAAAGATCGATTCGTTTTTGCGGGAACGATATCTTGATACCATTCAATCGCAAAAAGAGTTGCGAACCCGCTTGATAGACGCACTCCCGGAGGGGATAATTATTCACGATGTCCACCGGCGAATTCGGGTCTTCAATGCCGAAGCCGAGAAGATTACCGGACGGAAGCGGGAGGAGGTGCTGGGCCGGGACTGTCACGAGGTATTTGGTTCTGATGGTCTCTGTGGGTCCGAATGTTCTTTCTGTTCAACCTGCGAACTCCCCAAGGAAGACAGGCAGTATCAGGTGCGTTTCATCAATGCGAATGTGGACGAGAAATTGCTGAAATTGACTGTTACCCTCGTGCCTGCCAATACGCCCGGCTTAAGTGATGGCGGAGTGATCGCTGCTATTCATGATATTACCGAGGAAGAGGAAATGCGTTGGACCTTGCGTCGGCAGCGCAGTTTTCATGGCATGATCGGCGTCTCCGATGCTATGCAAGAGGTCTTTCAGACGATCCGTCGCGTGGTGAGCGCCGATTACCCGGTACTCATCTCCGGTGAGAGCGGGACCGGCAAGGAACTGGTCGCCAACGCCATCCATCGCGAGAGCCGCCGTAAAGGGGCGGCGTTCGTTCCGGTTAATTGTGGCGCCCTCCCCGAAAACATTTTGGAAAGTGAACTTTTTGGACATGTCCGCGGGGCGTTCACCGGGGCGATTCGGGATAAAAAGGGCCGCTTTGAACTGGCGGATCGCGGCACATTGTTCCTCGATGAAGTTGGTGAACTCACCCCGGCGTTCCAGGTGAAGCTGTTGCGTGTTCTGCAGGAAGGACGATTTGAACGCGTTGGTGGCGAAAAGCAAATCTCCGTCGATGTACGGCTTATCGCCGCAACCAACCGTGATTTGCGCCAATTAGTCAATGAGGAGACATTCCGTGATGATCTTTTCTACCGTCTCGCAGTCGTCCCCATTCACCTGCCGCCATTGCGAAAACGAATTGATGATATCCCTCCGCTGATAGAACACATTATGCAGGATGTTCGTAAGGAAATTAGTCGCGAAGATTTGACGATTCACGATTCAGTTCTGGATATCCTGCTGGCCTATGAATGGCCGGGAAATATCCGGGAATTAATTAACGCGATGCGATTCGCCGCCATCCGCTGTGAGGGCAATACAATACGGGTGCGGCACTTACCGCCCGAAATTATTGCTTCCGCTCCACAAAACAGAGTTGTGAAACGTCCCGCGATTACCCGCACTCAGCGCACCTCTGCAAGAGAGTTTTCAGCCACGAAAAAAGGCCGCAAGAAGCTGACGGCGAGTGCTGTCGCTTCCGCCCTGGAGCAAACCGGGGGAAACAAGCTGAAAGCAGCCAAACTCCTCGGGGTCGGGCGCGCCACATTATATAGATTTCTGAATTCTCAACAAAATCCGGCCTGAATCCAACACCCGGCATACTCATTGCTCATTAACACACTTGTCTCAAAAGGACGGTGTGTGTATGTCATCGCCCAATAATGTAAATTTGCGAAAAGTCCTGCGCCTCACCCAGGAGATGTTGGCACTGGCGGATGAGGGAGACCGCGATCGTGACGATGTCTCCTGCGGAATCCTCTATGGGATTCTGCGGGACATGGCCTACCGGCTCCGTCATTTGGTCGAAGAAGAGTGTGAAAAACACAAGACTGCCGACAAGTGGGATTGAGTTGAGGTCCGTCACATCATTCACCCGTCTTCTTGCTGTCTCAAATTGATGATACAATCTGTTACGACGGATTGCGGCGGGAAAGGAAGCGTAATCCGTTATTAACCAACTGATTAGCGGTATCAGCGCAGAACGGCACAATCGTTGCTGGTGAACCTTCGTAAAAGAGCGAAACAGAGGTATTGAGTAAAACCCACCAGCGGTAGGTGAAAGGGTAACCAATTATGAGTTTAGTAAAGCATCCAGCACCAAAATTTTCAACTGAAGCAGTGGTTGGGAAAGATTTTCAGGAACTGTCTCTCGACGATTACAAAGGCAAGTGGGTCGTGTTGTTTTTCTACCCGCTCGACTTTACCTTTGTCTGCCCGACCGAGATTACCGCGTTTTCCGACAATTACGAGAAATTTAAGAAAGCCGGTGCCGAGGTCTTGGGCTGCTCAGTCGACAGCAAATTTTCTCATCTCGCCTGGGTGAACACGCCACGCAAAGAGGGTGGCGTGGGAGAGATCAAGTATCCCTTACTGGCTGATCTGACCAAGGAAATTGGTCGGGACTATGGTGTGCTCTTGAGTAACGGCGTCACTTTGCGCGGGTTGTTTATCATTGATCCGGAAGGAAATGTGGCATACGAAGTTGTTCACGATCTGGGCATCGGCCGAAACGTCGAAGAAGTACTGCGTGTCCTCCAGGCGATTCAGAAGACCCGGGAAACCGGCGAAGTCTGTCCGGCCAACTGGACTCCGGGTACTGAAACGATGGCCGAAGATACCGAGGAATCCAAGAAGTGGTTTGCCGCTCACGCATCGTGAGGTCAAATAATCTGCTGCGCGCTATGAGGGTCCGAGGCGCAGCGCTCTGTTGGGGAGGAGTAATGCGTACAAAAATCTCTGCCGTCGCACTCGGCCTGGTACTGCTGGTTGCAGTCACGGCCTCAGCGGCGGACACGTACAAAATCGATCTGGCGCACTCATCGATCGATTTTTCAGTCCGGCACCTGGGGTTGGCGAAGGTCAATGGTGACTTCGCAGACTTCAATGGCGTCATTGTTTACGATCCGGAAAACATGGCGAATTCGTCAGTGAATGTTACGATTAAAACAGCCAGTGTGGATACCGACAACGATGAGCGCGACAAACATCTCCGCACCGATGATTTTTTGCTCGTTGAAAAATATCCGGAGATGACCTTTGTCAGCAAGAAGATTGAAAAAACCGAGGACGGCATGGTCGCGCATGGCACGCTCACCATTCGTGGCGTCTCCAAGGAGATTTCGCTCCCGTTCGAGGTTTTTGGTCCGATCGAAGGTATGCGCGGTGAACAACGGATCGCGGCAGAAGCCGAAACCACGATCAACCGTCATGACTTCGGCGTGTCTTACGGCAAAGGGAACCTCTTGCAGCAGACCGGTGATTTGGTCATCGGCGATGAAGTCGACATTGAGATTACGATTCAGGCAGTGCTAGACACCGAAGAAAATCAATAGCTCAACGGTTATCCTGCGCATGCCGGGGAAAAGAGTAGTCTTTTACTATTCCCGGCATGCGTTCGTGTACGCAGCGAAACTCGAGTGAGCTGTGCGCTGGGAATCGGGATACTCGTCGATTTGTTTGAACGATGATGAGGGGTAACCGCCAAACCCGTAGCTGCCTACAGGCGTATTAATTCGTAATGCACGGGGCCGCAACCGGGCGGGGAAACGAAGGGACATCTATGCCACAGAAAAAAATCGCGAGCTTTAGCGTCTCCTCTCTACAAATATTAGACGACAAAGGGACTGTCGACTCAAAACTTGAACCGTCGCTCTCGGACGAGCAACTACTGCGCGCGTATCGGGCAATGAAACTGGGTCGTGAATCTGACCAGCGGATGCTCAAGTTGCAGCGCCAGGGACGGTTGGGAACGTTTGGTCCCGGGACCGGTCAGGAAGCGGCCGTGTGTGGTCCGGCGCTGGCGATGGGCGAGAAGGACTGGATGGTCGGCGCCTTTCGCGAACCGACCGCCCGTTTGATGCGTGGCGAATCCGTCATTCAATCGCTTCAATACTGGAATGGATTCGAAGAGGGGAACTCGCTTGATCCGGCCACGCGGACCACACCAATCGCCGTCATCGTGGCGTCGCAGGCCCCGCACGCCGTGGGACTAGCGTATGCCATGCAGTATCGCGGCGAGAAAGACTCGGCGGTCGTGTGTTTTGTCGGGGACGGTGGCACCTCTGAGGGAGATTTCCACGAAGCACTAAACTTCGCCTCGGTCTGGCGATCGCCGGTTGTCTTCGTCATCCAAAATAATCTCTGGGCGATCTCCACGCCGACTAAAAAGCAGGCGTACTCAAAAACACTGGCTCAGCGGGCGATTGCCTATGATATGCCGGGGATCCAAGTCGACGGCAATGATGTGTTGGCTATGTATCAAGCTTCCAAGGACGCGCTCGACCGAGCCCATGCCGGGGAAGGACCGACACTTATTGAAGCAATGACCTATCGCCTGATGATGCATACGACCGCCGACGACCCGAAAAAGTATCGTACCGAAGAGGAAGAGCAGGAGTGGTGGAAAAAAGATCCGCTCATCCGCTTCCGTTCCTATTTGACCGAAAAGGGCATCCTCGATGAAGAGAAAGAGAATGCATTTGAGGTCGAAATTCGAGAGCACATCGACGAACAAGTAAAAGCGTTCGAGGAAATCGATGACTACAAACCCGATGCACCATTCGATCACATCTTCGGCACCGAGCACTCCTACATCGAGCGTCAGCGCGATGAGTTCCTCGCTAACCTCAAGCGAGGAGACAGCGATGGCTAAATTGAATATGGTGCAGGCGATCAACTTGGCTTTGCGTCAGGAAATGGCCAGAGACGACAGTGTTATTGTCCTCGGAGAAGACGTCGGAGTCGATGGCGGTGTTTTTCGCGTAACAGATGGTCTGATCGAGGAGTACGGCGAGAAGCGGGTCATCGATACACCGCTCGCGGAGTCCGCAATTGCCGGTACCTCAATTGGGATGGCCATGGCGGGACTACGGCCGGTCGCCGAAATGCAATTTTCCGGATTCTCCTATCTATCAGTTCCGCAGTTGGAAGGGAACGCATCCCGGTACCGTTCCCGTTCGCAGGGGCGATGGACTTGCCCCATGGTGGTTCGGATGCCGTACGGCGGAGCCGTACGAGCCTTGGAACATCATTCCGAGAGCCGGGAGGCGCTGTACGCGACAATCCCCGGTTTGAAAACGGTGATCCCCTCTACACCACGCAATGCCCGGGCGCTCATGGTTGCCGCGATTCGCGATCCGGACCCCGTCATATTCATGGAACCCAAGCGAGTCTATCGGGCGTTTCGGGAAGAGGTGCCCGACGACGAAGAGACGCTGGAAATTGGCAAGTCCCGTATCGTGCAAGAGGGTGATGCCCTGACCATGGTTGCTTGGGGAGGGATGCTGCGCGTTGTGGAGCAGGCAGCCAAAAAAGTCCAGGAACAACACAATATCTCCATTGAAATCGTTGACCTGCTGACCATTGCCCCGATGGACAGCGATACCATCATTGAGTCGATCAAAAAGACCGGTCGCTGCGTTGTGGTACAGGAAGCGCCGCGCTCGTTTGGAGTTTCTTCGGAAATCTTGGCCCGCATCAACGACGAGGCGCTGTTGTATCTGGAAGCACCGGTAAAAAGAATTACCAACTATGATGTAACCACTCCATACTTTGGCCGGGAAATGATGTATATTCCGGATGAAACCCGTATCATCCGGGGCTGTGAGGAAACGCTCGACTTTTAGGAGGGTCCGTGTTCGAATTCAAGCTGCCGGATTTGGGTGAAGGCATCCACGAGGGTGAAATTCTCACCTGGCATGTCAAGCCCGGACAAACTATCGCCGAAGACGACCCTCTTGTTGAAGTAGAAACGGATAAGGCGGCGGTGACGATTCCGTCACCCAAGGGCGGAAAGGTTTCCTCGATCAACGGCAAGGTTGGCGACGTGATTAACGTCGGTGACGTGGTTGCCGTGATTGACGACGGCACCGGAGAAGCGGTCGAAGAGCCAAAACCTGCAGAGGAGCCGAAGCCAGAAGAGAAACCCGAAGAAAAACCGGCTCCTTCGCCGGCTGAAGAAAAACCCAAAACGGAACCACGAGGAGAACCGGCTGTTACGCGTGAGCGTCCGGCAACCGGTCCCGTTCCGGCTGCACCGGCCACCCGCCGTCTGGCCCGTGAACTTGGTGTGAATATCAACCAGGTGCCTCCGACCGGTCCGGCCGGCCGAGTCACCGATGAGGACGTGCGCGCCTTTGCCGAAAGCAAGGAAGCTCCGGAAAAGGCCGAACCGAAACCAGCGGCAGCCGAAGCCAAGTTTGCCGCTCATGCCGCATCCGCAATTCCGTTTCTCGATATTGAACCCTTGCCGGATTTCTCCGAATGGGGCACAGTAGAGAAAGAACCTCTCCGCTCGATTCGACGCAAAGTCGCTCGAAAAATGGTCACCTCGCTGGTGCTCGTGCCACATGTGGCGCATATGGATGAGGCGGATGTCACTGCGCTCGAGGATTTCCGCAAGCAGGAAAAGGAGCGGCGGGAAAAAACCAATGGTGGAAAGTTAACCCTTTTAGCCTTTGTGGTGAAAGCCGTGACCGCCGGATTGCGGGCCGCGCCACGGTTTAACGCCAGTCTCGATCCATTTAACGAAGAGATCATCTACAAGAAGTATTACAATATTGGTATCGCGGTCGACTCCGGGCATGGTTTGATTGTCCCGGTCATCAAGAATACCGATCAGAAAAGCATCATGGAAATCGCCAACGATATCAATGATCTGGCCAAACGCGGACGCGAAGGGTCACTGGATGTCTCCGAGATGCGCGGCGGCACCTTTACGATTACTAACATTGGCGTTTTCGGGGGAACCGGTATGCTCCCGGCGATTAATTATCCGGAAGTCGCCATCTTAGGCATGGGTGGGGTACAGGAAAAACCCGTGGTGCGGGACGGCAAGATCGTTATTCGCCGGATGTTGCCGTTGACGATGTCGTTTGATCATCGCGTGGCCGACGGGGCCGACGCCGCTCGGTTCGTCTCGGAGCTGGTACGCCATCTCTCCGATCCCAACCTCCTCCTGCTGGAGACCTAAGCCATGGTCATGGGCAGTATCTCACAAGAAGCCGAGATTGCGGTCATCGGTGGCGGTCCCGGCGGCTATGTTGCCGCAATTCGTGCAGCCGATCTGGGCAAAGAAGTCATCCTGGTTGAAGAACGGGAGCAACTGGGTGGCGTATGTCTGATTGAAGGCTGTATCCCCTCCAAAGCGTTGATTAACGCCGTCGAATTGATCGACACTGCTCAACGGGCGAAGCGATTCGGCTTGAATTTCGGCGAGGTGCAAACCGATCTCGACAGCCTCCGCAAATGGAGCGGATCGGTGGTCAAGACTCTCACTAAAGGTGTGGATGGATTACTGAAGCGACGGGGTGTGGAGGTTATTCGCGGCCGCGCCCGCTTCACCAGCGCCAATGATCTTGCGGTCGAAGGAGAAGAGTCAGCCTCCATTAAATTCCAGAACGCAATCATCGCTACCGGTTCGCGGATCAATGAATTACCGGCCGCCTACGATCTCCCGGTATGGTCTTCCGCCGAAGCCCTTACGCTGCCGAACATTCCGGAGAGCCTCCTGGTGGTTGGTGGCGGCTACATCGGGCTGGAAATGGGCTTGGTCTACGCTGGCCTGGGTTCCAAAGTGACCATGGTGGAGTTCTTCCCCAATTTGCTGATGGGTGCGGATCAGGACTTAGTGGAAGTCGTGGTCAAAAACTGCAAGAAGAAATTTGAATCCATTATGGTGGAATCAAAGGTCGTCGGCCTGGAACAGACATCAAACGGTTATGCCGCTTCGATTGAACATGGCGGCGAAACTGCCAAACACGAATTCGAACAGGTGCTGGTCGCGGTAGGCCGTCGGCCCAACACCGAAGATATTGGTCTTGATACCCTCGGTATTACCCCCGGTGACGATGGCCGGATTGCAGTGAATGATGAGAATCGTACGAAGGTTTCCCATATCTTCGCCATCGGTGACATTGCCCCCGGCCCGATGCTGGCGCATAAGGCCAGTCGTGAAGCAAAAGTCGCCGCCGAGGTTATCGCCAATCAGAAATCTGCTTTTGATAATCGCGCGATCCCTGCGGTCGTCTTCACCGATCCGGAGCTCGCCTGGACAGGCCTCACCGAAGCCGAGGCCAAAGAACAGGGCAAGGGAATCGCAGTCGGTAAATTCCCACTTACGGCCCTGGGTCGCGCACGTACATTGGGTCGTACCGAAGGAATGGTTAAAATAATTTCTGATAAGCAAAGTGGATTGATACTCGGTGTCGGTATGGTCGGGCCGCATGTGTCAGAATTGATTGCCGAAGGCACCCTCGCGCTGGAGATGGGTGCGACGCTCGAGGATCTGATGGTAACAATCCACCCGCATCCGACCCTCTCCGAGGCAATTATGGAGGCCGCGGAAGTCGCCGCCGGTTCGCCGGTACATATCAATCCTCCGCGCAAGTAAACTATGCCCCCACAGGACGCCGAACGTACCCAGAACCTGGCCATCGCCGACTATCCCACAGATCATGATTTAGTGGCATCGGTCAAAGAAACTGGCCAGCCAGCTGTGCAGGTCTATTCTCCACTTACCATTTGTGTTGTGCTGGGAAAAGGGAGTGACCCCGTTATCGAACTTAACATAGCGGCCTGTCTTGCGGACAATGTCCCGATTTTTCGCCGTGCCGGCGGTGGGTGCGCGGTGGTGCTGGATCCAGGAAATATCATTATCTCGGTTGGTCTCCCACTTCCCGGAATTAATCATACCCATGTTTATTTCTCCCGGGTGTCACACTGGCTTATTCAGGGCTTGGAGGTAGTTGACGTTACCGGCGTGGGGCAAAAAGGAAAATATGATCTGACGTTGCGAAATCGGAAGATCGCGGGAGCCAGTGTCTTTCGAACCAAGGGCCTGCTTTATTACACGGCTTCACTGCTGGTCGAGCCGGATATGGCAGCCATCGAGCGATATTTGAAACATCCCCCTCGTGCACCGCAGTATCGAGCCGGGCGCGCGCACAGAGATTTTCTCTTTTCCCTTGTCGAAAACCCTGCAGTTACCTCCACCGCACAACTCCTGGCCGATCTTGAAGCGGCATTGACAGTGGAATCTCTCTGGCCGTCATCCATAACCAATCATGCCTGAACTCCCAGAAGTTGAGACCATCGTTCGTGAGCTGCGACCAGTCTTGTCTGGTAAGCGAATCCGTAAGGTTGAAGTGTTTGATCCAAAATTGTCTATCACCCCAAAATCGATCCCCCGTGGGCGAGTCATCCATTCGGTCAGCCGTATCGGCAAAGAAATCGTAATCGATGTCTCATTAAAGGGTTCTCATCAAAAACCGCTGTGGTTGTGCATTCATCTGCGCATGACCGGCAGACTCATCTGGTCTTCCAAGGCGGAACTTGCCGGGCGACGCCAACTGCGCGCACGATTCACACTCGATGATGGACATTTGCTGTTTTACGACACGCGCCGGTTCGGCATCATCCGCGTCGTAAATGACCTAGTG